>NZ_AP018338.1:600000-1200000 GCF_002356415.1 Streptococcus oralis subsp. tigurinus | reverse complement strand
TTCCACTTGCAGTCTTGTCCCTAATTATTGGCTTTGTGCCGCAAACTGTAGAGAATATCTATCTCGTACCGCCATTGGCCTTCTGTATGGGACTGGTGACAACTGCTTTTGGAGAAGTATCAGGGATTGCCTATAATAATGCTTTTATGACCGGGAATATCAAACGAACCATGTTGGCTTTTGGAGATTATTTTCGGACTAAGCATACGCCTTTCCTACGAGAGGGCTTGATTTTTGTTAGCTTGCTTAGCAGTTTTGTCTTCGGAGTTGTTTTTTCAGCTTATTTGACGATTTACTATCAGGAGAAGACAATTCTAGGTGTTCCTCTTATGATGAGTATCTTTTACTTCAGTATGCTTTTTGCTTCTTGGAGAAAAAAAGGAGAGAAAAAACTGAATTTTAATTGATTTTGCTTGTAAGAAAAAAGAAGATATGCTATAATCGAAGAGTTGACTATGCACAGTCCTGTGCAACCGCACGAACATCGTTGCTCATCGTATACAAAATTTAAACTTTGTTATACTTAGAGCTCTTCTTTTAAGTGGTTCGTCCCACGATGCTAGGCGAGTCTTCACAAAAATACGGGGAAACCCTAAAAATCATAGGAGGTGCATAATGAGCACATACGCAATTATCAAAACTGGCGGAAAACAAGTTAAAGTTGAAGTTGGTCAAGCAGTTTACGTTGAAAAATTGAACGTTGAAGCTGGTCAAGAAGTTACTTTTAACGAAGTTGTTCTTGTTGGTGGTGAAAACACTGTTGTCGGAACTCCACTTGTTGCTGGAGCTACTGTAGTTGGAACTGTTGAAAAACAAGGAAAACAAAAGAAAGTTGTTACTTACAAGTACAAACCTAAGAAAGGTAGCCACCGCAAACAAGGTCATCGTCAACCATATACAAAAGTTGTCATCAACGCGATCAACGCTTAATTTTTAAGGAGAACACATGATACAAGCAGTCTTTGAGAGAGCCGAAGATGGCGAGCTGAGGAGTGCGGAAATTACTGGACACGCCGAAAGTGGCGAATACGGCTTAGATGTCGTGTGTGCATCGGTTTCTACGCTTGCCATTAACTTTATCAATTCCATTGAGAAATTTGCAGGCTACGAACCAATCCTAGAATTAAACGAAGATGAAGGTGGCTATCTAAAGGTTGAAATACCAGAGGATCTTCCTTCGCACCAGAGAGAAATGACCCAGTTATTCTTTGAATCATTTTTCTTAGGTATGGCAAACTTATCGGAGAACTCTTCTGAGTTCGTCCAAACCAGAGTTATCACAGAAAACTAACACGGAGGAAAACATTATGTTAAAAATGACTCTTAACAACTTGCAACTTTTCGCCCACAAAAAAGGTGGAGGTTCTACATCAAACGGACGCGATTCACAAGCGAAACGTCTTGGAGCTAAAGCAGCTGACGGACAAACTGTAACAGGTGGATCAATCCTTTACCGTCAACGTGGTACACACATCTACCCAGGTGTAAACGTTGGACGTGGTGGAGACGATACTTTGTTCGCTAAAGTTGAAGGCGTAGTACGCTTTGAACGTAAAGGTCGCGATAAGAAGCAGGTTTCTGTTTACCCAATCGCTAAATAAAAAGGTTCAGTGAACCTTTTTATCCCGAGCCTTAAAATGAAAAGGCGAGGAAGCTAGAAGTAGCATAAAATAAGGCTTTCCGAGTTTTCGGAGAGCCTATTTTTTGTTTTGATACCCATTTTGAATGTAATAGAGAATAGTTGGATTTAAACTTGCGATGGCCACTTTTTTCCTTTTTGGAAAACTTCTAAAATATGGTATAATGAACAGATAGAGAAGTTGGGGGTAAAAGATGAACATTCAACAATTACGCTATGTTGTGGCTATTGCCAATAGTGGTACTTTCCGTGAAGCTGCTGAAAAGATGTATGTTAGTCAGCCAAGTCTATCTATTTCTGTGCGCGATTTGGAAAAAGAGTTAGGCTTTAAGATTTTCCGTCGGACGAGTTCGGGAACGTTTTTGACCCGTCGTGGTATGGAATTTTATGAAAAAGCGCAGGAGTTGGTCAAAGGCTTTGATGTTTTTCAAAATCAGTATGCCAATCCTGAGGAAGAAAAGGATGAATTTTCCATTGCCAGTCAGCACTATGACTTCTTGCCACCAACCATTACGGCCTTCTCAGAACGTTATCCTGACTACAAAAACTTCCGTATTTTTGAATCAACTACTGTTCAAATCTTAGACGAAGTAGCCCAAGGACACAGTGAGATTGGGATTATCTACCTCAACAATCAAAATCAAAAAGGAATTATGCAACGGGTTGAAAAGCTTGGTTTAGAAGTTATTGAACTAATTCCTTTCCAGACTCACATTTATCTTCGTGAAGGGCATCCTTTAGCACAGAAAGAGGAATTGGTCATGGAGGACCTAGCGGATTTACCAACAGTTCGTTTCACCCAGGAAAAGGATGAGTATCTATACTATTCAGAGAACTTTGTCGACACCAGCGCGAGCTCACAGATGTTCAATGTGACCGACCGTGCTACTTTGAATGGTATTTTGGAGCGGACGGATGCCTATGCGACAGGTTCAGGATTTTTAGATAGTGACAGTGTCAATGGAATCACAGTCATTCGTCTCAAGGATAATCTAGATAACCGCATGGTCTACGTCAAACGTGAGGAAGTGGAGCTTAGCCAAGCTGGGACTCTCTTCGTAGAAGTCATGCAAGAATATTTTGATCAAAAGAGGAAATCATGAAAAAAAGAGGAATAGTAGCAGTCATTGTACTGCTTTTGATTGGGTTGGATCAGTTGGTCAAAAATTATGTTGTCCAGCAGATTCCACTGGGTGAAGTTCGTTCGTGGATCCCCAATCTCGTTAGCTTGACCTACCTGCAAAATCGTGGGGCAGCCTTCTCCATGCTGCAAGATCAGCAGTGGTTATTTGCTGTTATTACACTGGTCGTCATGGTAGGTGCCATTTGGTATCTACATAAACACATGGAGGATTCTCTATGGTTGGTTTTTGGACTGATTTTGATAATTGCTGGAGGTCTGGGCAACTTTATCGACAGAATGAGTCAAGGTTTTGTGGTGGATATGTTTCACCTAGACTTTATCAACTTTGCGATTTTCAATGTTGCTGACAGCTATTTGACAGTTGGTGTTATCGTTTTATTGATTGCAATGCTTAAAGAGGAAGTAAATGGAAATAAAAATTGAAACTAGTGGGCAACGTCTAGACAAGGCTCTGTCGGATCTGACAGAATTGTCACGCAGTCTCGCGAATGAACAAATCAAGGCTGGACAAGTTTTGGTTAATGGGCAAGCCAAGAAAGCAAAATACACTGTCCAAGAGGGAGATATCGTCACCTACCATGTGCCAGAACCAGAGGTTTTAGAGTATGTGGCTGAGAATCTGCCACTAGATATCATCTACCAAGATGAGGATGTAGCCGTTGTTAACAAACCTCAGGGAATGGTGGTGCATCCGAGTGCTGGTCATACTAGCGGAACCTTGGTCAATGCCCTCATGTACCATATCAAAGACTTGTCAGGTATCAATGGGGTTCTCCGACCGGGTATCGTTCACCGCATTGACAAGGACACATCTGGACTTCTCATGATTGCAAAAAATGATGAGGCCCACTTAGCACTCGCTCAAGAACTCAAGGACAAGAAGTCTCTCCGCAAATACTGGGCGATTGTTCATGGCAATCTTCCCAATGATCGTGGTGTCATTGAAGCGCCGATTGGTCGTAGTGAAAAAGACCGTAAGAAACAGGCTGTGACTGCTAAAGGAAAGCCTGCAGTAACACGTTTTCACGTCTTGGAACGCTTTGGAGATTATAGCTTAGTGGAGTTTCAACTGGAAACAGGGCGTACCCACCAGATTCGTGTTCATATGGCTTATATTGGCCATCCGGTCGCTGGTGATGAAGTCTATGGTCCTCGAAAAACACTGAAAGGACATGGACAATTCCTCCATGCCAAGACTCTAGGTTTTACCCATCCGAGAACAGGTGAGACCTTGGAATTCACAGCAGATATTCCAGAGATTTTTAAAGAAACGCTGGAAAGATTGCGTAAAACTGAGAATAGATAAAAGAGTTGAGATGTCTTGTCTCAACCTTTTTTATTTCAAGTCTTTTCTATTTTAAAGTATTCATGTTATAATGGATAAATATGAAGAATCGGAGTGAGAATATGAAGTACAAACGAATCGTCTTTAAGGTGGGGACCTCCTCCTTGACAAATGAAGACGGGAGTTTATTAAGAAGTAAAGTAAAGGCAATTACCCAGCAATTGGCTATGCTGCATGAGGCTGGACATGAGTTGATTTTAGTGTCATCTGGGGCAGTTGCCGCTGGATTTGGGGCTTTGGGTTTTAAAAAACGTCCGACCAAGATTGCAGATAAACAAGCTTCGGCTGCAGTTGGTCAGGGACTTTTGTTGGAGGAATACACAACCAACCTCCTCATGCGCCAGATCGTTTCTGCACAAATCTTGCTGACACAGGATGATTTTGTAGATAAACGTCGCTATAAGAATGCCCATCAGGCCTTGTCTGTATTGCTTCATCGTGGTGCCATTCCCATCATCAATGAAAATGACAGTGTCGTCATTGACGAACTCAAGGTGGGTGATAATGACACCCTGAGTGCCCAGGTAGCGGCGATGGTTCAGGCGGATCTTTTGGTTCTCTTGACTGATGTGGACGGCCTCTATACTGGAAATCCTAATTTGGATCCAACAGCTAAGCGTTTGGAGAGAATTGAGACCATCAATCATGAGATTATTGATATGGCTGGTGGAGCAGGTTCGTCAAACGGAACTGGGGGTATGCTGACAAAAATCAAGGCGGCTACGATTGCGACGGAGTCGGGTGTGCCAGTCTATATCTGCTCTTCCTTGAAATCAGATGCCTTGATTGAGGCAGCGGAAGAAACTAGGGATGGTTCCTTCTTTGTTGCGCAAGAGAAGGGACTTCGTACCCAGAAACAATGGCTGGCTTTCTATGCACAAAGTCAGGGAACGATTTGGGTAGATGGTGGAGCTGCAGAGGCACTTTCAAAAAACGGGAAAAGTCTCCTTTTATCGGGTGTGGTAGAAGTGGAAGGAAACTTCTCTTACCACGATATTGTAACAGTAGCAGATAAAGAAACAGGTCAATCTCTTGGAAAGGGACGTGTCCAATTTGGCGTCTCAGCTCTAGAAGATATGCTCCGTTCTCAAAAAGCTAAGGGAGGCTTGATTCACCGTGATGACTGGATTTCCATCACTCCTGAAATCCAGCTGCTCTTTACAGAATTTTAGAGGTGAACGATGGTAAGTACACAAGAACAATTTGAACAGGTACAGGCTGTTAAAAAATCAATCAATACTGCCAGTGAAGCAGTAAAAAACCAAGCCTTGCTAGCCATGGCTGATTATTTATTGGCAGCTACTGAGGAGATTTTAGCGGCCAATGCCCTTGATATGGCAGCGGCCAAAGGTAAAATCTCAGATGTTATGCTAGACCGTCTTTATTTGGATGCGGGACGTATAGAAGCGATGGCAAGAGGGATTCGTGAAGTGGTTGCTTTACCAGATCCCATTGGTGAAGTCTTAGAAACAAGTCATCTTGAAAATGGCTTGCTTATCACCAAAAAACGTGTGGCCATGGGGGTTATTGGTATTATCTACGAAAGTCGTCCAAATGTGACGTCTGACGCGGCTGCTTTGGCTCTCAAGAGTGGAAATGCGGTTGTTCTTCGTAGTGGTAAGGATGCCTATCAAACAGCCCATGCCATTGTCACAGCCTTGAAGAAGGGCTTGGAGACGACTACCATTCACCCAGATGTGATTCAACTGGTGGAAGATACTAGCCGTGAAAGCAGCTATGCCATGATGAAGGCCAAGGGCTATCTAGACCTCCTCATTCCTCGTGGAGGGGCTGGTTTGATAAATGCCGTGGTTCAGAATGCTATCGTACCTGTTATTGAGACAGGGACTGGGATTGTCCATGTCTATGTAGATAAGGATGCAGACGAAGACAAGGCTCTATCGATCATCAACAATGCTAAAACTAGTCGTCCTTCTGTCTGCAATGCCATGGAGGTTTTGCTGGTTCATGAAGACAAGGCAGCGGATTTCCTTCCTCGCTTGGAGCAAGTTCTGGTTACAAGTCGGGAAGAAGCTGGGCTGGAACCGATTCAATTCCGCCTAGATAGCAAAGCAAGTCAGTTTCTTTCAGGTCGAGCAGCTGAGACTCAAGACTTTGATACCGAGTTTTTAGATTATATCCTAGCAGTTAAGGTTGTGAGCAGTTTAGAAGAAGCAGTTTCCCATATTGAAGCTCACAGTACCCATCATTCGGATGCCATTGTGACGGAAAATGCTGAAGCTGCAGCTTACTTTACAGATCAAGTGGACTCTGCAGCAGTTTATGTCAATGCCTCAACGCGTTTCACTGATGGTGGGCAATTTGGTCTTGGATGTGAGATGGGGATTTCTACTCAGAAACTGCATGCGCGTGGGCCTATGGGCTTGAAAGAGTTGACCAGCTACAAGTATGTGGTTACTGGTGACGGACAGATAAGGGAGTAAGAGATGAAGATTGGATTTATCGGTTTGGGAAATATGGGAGCTAGCTTGGCTAAGGCTGTTTTGCAGGCCAAGACGGGTGCTCAGATTCTCCTTGCCAATCGTAGTCAAGCGAAAGTAGATGCTTTCATCACTAATTTCGGTGGTCAGGCTTCCAGCAATGAAGAAATTTTTGCAGAAGCAGATGTGATTTTTCTAGGAGTTAAGCCTGCTCAGTTCTCAGACTTGCTTTCTCAATACCAGACCATCCTTGAAAAAAGAGAGAGTCTTCTTTTGATTTCTATGGCGGCTGGATTGACTTTGGAAAAACTGGCAAGTCTTCTGCCAAGTCAACACCGGATTATTCGCATCATGCCCAATACACCAGTGGCTATCGGCCAAGGAGTGATTAGTTATTCCATGTCAGCAAACTGTCGTGCTGAGGACAGGGAACTCTTTTGTCAGTTATTAGCCAAGGCTGGCCTCTTGGTTGAACTTGGGGATGGCTTAATCGATGCTGCGACAGGTCTTGCAGGTTGTGGACCAGCCTTTGTCTACCTTTTTATCGAGGCTTTAGCAGATGCGGGTGTGCAGACAGGATTGCCCCGAGAAAGGGCTTTGAAAATGGCAGCCCAAACAGTAGTCGGCGCTGGACAAATGGTTCTCGAAAGCCAGCAACATCCTGGAGTTTTGAAAGACCAAGTTTGCAGCCCAGGAGGTTCGACTATTGCTGGTGTAGCGAGTCTGGAAGAACATGCCTTTAGAGGTATAGTCATGGATGCAGTTGGTCAAGCCTATAAACGAACACAAGAACTAGGTAAATAAGAGGTGGCTTTGCCTGCCTCTTTTATGGTGCATGGAATGAGAAGATAAAAAGATTGTCACAAACCTCTATTTTTTTGATAGAATAGAAGGTAGAAAAAAAGAAATGAGTTAGACATGTCAAAAGGATTTTTAGTTTCTCTTGAGGGACCGGAGGGAGCAGGGAAGACCAGCGTTTTAGAGGCTCTTCTCCCAATTTTAGAGGAAAAAGGAATAGAGGTGTTGACGACCCGTGAGCCAGGTGGAGTCTTGATTGGGGAGAAGATTCGTCAAGTGATTTTGGATCCAAGTCATACGCAGATGGATCCTAAAACGGAACTCCTTCTCTATATCGCCAGTCGTAGGCAGCATTTGGTAGAAAAAGTTCTTCCAGCCCTTGAAGCTGGCAAGTTGGTCATTATGGACCGCTTCATCGATAGTTCTGTTGCTTATCAGGGATTTGGTCGTGGCTTGGATATTGATGCCATTGATTGGCTCAATCACTTTGCGACAGATGGCCTCAAACCCGATTTGACCCTTTATTTTGACATTGAGGTGGAAGAAGGGCTGGCTCGCATTGCTGCTAATAGTGATCGCGAGGTCAATCGTTTGGATTTGGAAGGCTTAGACTTGCACAAAAAAGTCCGCCAAGGCTACCTTTCTCTTCTGGACAAAGAAGGAAATCGTATTGTTAAGATTGATGCCAGTCTTCCCTTGGACCAAGTTGTGGAAACTACCAAGGCAGTCTTATTTGACAGAATGGGCTTGGCTAAATGAAACAAGATCAACTAAAGGCTTGGCAACCAGACCAGTTTGACCGCTTTGTCCGTATCCTAGAACAAGATCAGCTCAATCACGCCTATCTCTTTTCAGGTTTCTTTGGAAGCTTGGAAATGGCGCAGTTTTTGGCTAAGAGCCTCTTTTGTACGGATAAAGTAGGCGTTCTACCATGTGAGAAATGCCGAAACTGTAAGCTGATTGAGCAGGAAGAATTTCCAGATGTCACCTTGATTAAGCCTGTTAATCAGGTCATCAAGACAGAACGCATTCGGGAATTGGTGGGTCAGTTTTCTCAAGCAGGGATTGAAAGTCAGCAGCAGGTTTTTATTATCGAGCAGGCGGAGAAAATGCATCCTAACGCGGCTAATTCTCTGCTCAAGGTCATCGAAGAACCCCAGAGTGAAGTTTACATTTTCTTCTTAACTAGTGATGAGGAAAAGGTGTTGCCGACTATCCGTAGTCGGACCCAGATTTTCCACTTTAAAAAGCAAGAAGAAAAGCTCATCTTGCTCTTAGAACAAATGGGACTGGTTAAGAAAAAGGCGACTCTTTTAGCCCAGTTTTGTCAATCACAAGCTGAAGCTGAAAAGTTGGTCAATCAGGCAAGCTTTTGGACTATAGTTGATGAAAGCGAGCGCTTACTGACTTGGTTAGTAGCCAAGAAAAAAGAGAGTTATTTGCAAGTGGCTAAATTAGCCAGCTTAGCTGATGATAAGGAAAAGCAGGATCAGGTCTTGCGAATCCTTGAAGTTCTCTGTGGGCAGGACCTCTTGCAAGCAAGGATCCGACAGATTTTACAAGATTTGCTAGAAGCTAGAAAAATGTGGCAGGCTAATGTCAGCTTTCAAAATGCCATGGAATATCTGGTCTTGAAAGAAATATAAACTCAATGAAGGATAAAGAAAGGAAAGGGCTGGTTTATGGACAAAAAAGAATTATTTGATGCGCTGGACGATTTTTCCCAACAGTTATTGGTGACCTTAGCCGATGTGGAAGCCATCAAGAAAAATCTCAAGAGCCTGGTAGAGGAAAATACAGCTCTTCGCTTGGAAAACAGTAAGTTGCGTGAACGCTTGGGCGAGGTAGAAGCAGATACACCTGTCAAGGCCAAGCATGTTCGTGAAAGCGTCCGTAGGATCTATAAAGACGGATTTCACGTTTGTAATGATTTTTATGGACAACGTCGAGAGCAGGACGAGGAATGTATGTTCTGTGACGAGTTGTTGTACAGGGAGTAGGCATGCAGATTCAAAAAAGTTTTAAGGGGCAGTCTCCCTATGGCAAGCTATATCTAGTGGCAACGCCGATTGGTAATCTAGATGATATGACCTTTCGTGCCATCCAGACATTGAAAGAGGTGGACTGGATTGCTGCTGAGGACACGCGCAATACAGGTCTCTTACTCAAGCATTTTGATATTTCGACCAAACAGATCAGTTTTCATGAGCACAATGCCAAGGAAAAAATTTCTGATCTGATTGGTTTTCTGAAGGCGGGACAAAGTATTGCTCAGGTTTCTGATGCGGGTCTGCCCAGCATCTCGGATCCTGGTCACGATTTAGTCAAGGCAGCCATCGAGGAAGAGATTGCAGTTGTCACAGTTCCAGGTGCCTCTGCAGGGATTTCTGCCTTGATTGCTAGCGGATTGGCGCCACAACCACATATTTTTTACGGATTCTTACCGAGAAAATCAGGCCAGCAGAAGCAATTTTTCGACTCAAAAAAAGACTATCCAGAAACTCAGATTTTCTACGAATCGCCCCATCGTGTGGCAGATACATTGGAAAATATGCTAGAAGTCTACGGCGACCGCTCGGTTGTCTTGGTCAGGGAATTGACCAAAATCTATGAAGAATACCAACGAGGAAAGATCTCTGAATTGCTTGAAAGCGTGGCTGAAACGCCACTCAAGGGTGAGTGCCTTCTCATCGTTGAAGGTGCCAGTCAGGATGTGGAGGAAAAGGACGAGGAGGACTTGTTTTCAGAAATCCAAGCTCGTATCCAGCAAGGAATGAAGAAAAATCAAGCCATTAAGGAAGTTGCGAAACTCTACCAGTGGAATAAAAGTCAGCTCTATGCTGCCTACCACGATTGGGAAGAGAAACAATCCAACGACTAAACAGGGAAGTTTGCCTTCTTCCCTTTTTTTGTTATACTAGTAAAAGAAAAATTAGAAAGATTTGTGGGTGTCAAACAATCCAGTGGCTTGTTTGAATATGGACTGATATTCCACCCAAAGAGGTATTAGTGTCGTGTCTCAATCTTATATCAATGTTATCGGAGCAGGTTTAGCAGGGTCTGAAGCTGCCTACCAAATCGCAGAGCGTGGTATTCCAGTTAAACTCTATGAAATGCGTGGTGTCAAGTCAACACCCCAGCACAAAACAGACAATTTTGCTGAGTTAGTTTGTTCCAATTCTCTTCGTGGAGATGCTCTGACAAATGCTGTTGGGCTTCTCAAGGAAGAAATGCGTCGCTTGGGTTCTGTTATCTTGGAATCAGCAGAAGCTACACGTGTTCCTGCAGGCGGGGCCCTTGCGGTGGACCGCGATGGCTTCTCTCAAATGGTGACCGAAAAAGTAGCTAATCATCCCTTGATTGAAGTGGTGCGTGATGAAATTACAGAGTTGCCGACTGATGTTATTACAGTTGTCGCTACTGGTCCTTTGACTAGTGATACCCTAGCTGAGAAGATTCATGCCCTCAATGACGGTGATGGTTTCTATTTCTACGACGCTGCAGCACCTATTATCGATGTCAATACTATCGATATGAGCAAAGTTTATCTCAAATCTCGTTATGATAAGGGAGAGGCAGCCTACCTCAATGCTCCGATGACCAAGCAAGAGTTTATGGATTTCCATGAAGCCTTGGTCAATGCGGAGGAAGCTCCGCTCAATTCTTTTGAAAAAGAAAAGTACTTTGAAGGTTGTATGCCGATTGAAGTCATGGCAAAACGTGGCATTAAAACCATGCTTTATGGCCCTATGAAACCAGTTGGTCTGGAGTACCCAGAGGACTACACAGGCCCTCGTGATGGAGAATTTAAAACACCTTATGCGGTCGTCCAGCTTCGTCAGGATAATGCGGCTGGTAGTCTCTACAATATCGTTGGTTTCCAGACCCACCTCAAATGGGGAGAACAAAAACGTGTCTTCCAAATGATTCCAGGTCTTGAAAATGCGGAGTTTGTTCGCTATGGGGTCATGCATCGCAATTCTTATATGGATTCACCAAATCTTCTTGAACAGACTTACCGTTCTAAGAAACAACCAAACCTTTTCTTTGCTGGTCAAATGACGGGTGTGGAAGGCTATGTTGAGTCAGCAGCCTCAGGCTTGGTTGCAGGTATTAACGCAGCTCGACTCTTTAAAGGAGAAAGCGAGGCTATTTTCCCAGAGACAACAGCGATTGGAAGTCTGGCTCATTACATCACTCATGCAGATAGCAAACATTTCCAACCCATGAATGTCAACTTTGGCATTATCAAGGAGTTGGAAGGCGAGAGTATCCGTGATAAGAAGGCTCGTTATGAAAAAATTGCAGAGCGTGCCCTTACCGACTTAGAGGAATTTTTAACTGTCTAATTTTTTTGAAAGAATTGCTCATGGTACTATAAAAATCTTAGAAATTGTGATAAAATAGGTAGGATGAAAAAAGGAGAGTAAAAATGGCGAACCCCAAGTATAAACGTATTTTAATCAAGTTATCAGGTGAAGCCCTTGCTGGTGAACGTGGCGTAGGGATTGATATCCAAACAGTTCAAACAATCGCAAAAGAGATTCAAGAAGTTCATAGCTTAGGTATTGAAATTGCCCTTGTTATTGGTGGAGGGAATCTCTGGCGTGGAGAGCCTGCTGCAGAAGCAGGAATGGACCGTGTTCAGGCAGATTACACTGGAATGCTTGGGACCGTTATGAATGCTCTTGTGATGGCAGATTCATTGCAGCAAGTTGGCGTAGATACGCGTGTGCAAACTGCCATTGCTATGCAACAAGTGGCAGAACCTTATGTACGTGGACGTGCCCTTCGTCATCTTGAAAAAGGCCGTATCGTTATCTTTGGTGCCGGAATTGGTTCACCTTACTTCTCAACAGATACAACAGCGGCTCTTCGTGCAGCTGAAATCGAAGCAGATGCCATTCTGATGGCTAAAAATGGCGTAGATGGTGTTTACAATGCCGATCCTAAGAAAGATAAGACAGCCGTTAAGTTTGAAGAATTGACTCACCGTGATGTTATCAACAAAGGTCTTCGTATCATGGACTCAACAGCTTCAACCCTCTCAATGGATAACGACATTGACTTGGTTGTCTTCAATATGAACCAACCAGGCAACATCAAACGTGTCGTATTTGGTGAAAATATCGGAACAACAGTTTCAAATAATATCGAAGAAAAGGAATAAGAAAGATTATGGCTAACGCAATTATTGAAAAAGCGAAAGAGAGAATGACTCAGTCTCACCACTCACTTGCTCGTGAATTTGGAGGTATCCGTGCAGGTCGTGCTAATGCAAGCTTGCTTGACCGTATTACTGTTGAATACTATGGTGTCGAAACACCTCTTAATCAAATCGCTTCTATCACTATTCCAGAAGCGCGTGTTTTGTTAGTAACGCCATTTGACAAGTCTTCATTGAAAAACATCGAACGCGCCTTGAACGCTTCTGACCTTGGTATCACACCAGCTAATGACGGTTCTGTGATTCGCTTGGTTATTCCAGCTCTTACAGAAGAAACTCGTCGTGACCTTGCTAAAGAAGTGAAGAAGGTCGGTGAAAATGCCAAAGTAGCTATTCGTAACATCCGTCGTGATGCTATGGACGAAGCTAAGAAACAAGAAAAAGCAAAAGAAATCACTGAAGATGAATTGAAGACCCTTGAAAAAGATATTCAAAAAGTAACAGACGATGCTGTGAAACACATCGACGATATGACTGCCAACAAGGAAAAAGAACTTTTGGAAGTCTAAGAAATAAACAGAAAAACTCAGTTGGCATTGCTGGCTGAGTTTTATTCGAAAGAAGGAAATATGAATACAAATCTTGCAAGTTTTATCGTTGGACTTATCATCGATGAAAATGACCGTTTTTACTTTGTGCAAAAGGATGGTCAAACCTATGCACTTGCCAAGGAAGAAGGTCAACATACAGTAGGGGATACGGTCAAAGGTTTTGCCTACACGGACATGAAGCAAAAACTTCGCCTGACAACCTTAGAAGTGACTGCGACTCAGGACCAATTTGGTTGGGGAACCGTAACAGAAGTTCGTAAGGACTTGGGTGTCTTTGTGGATACAAGTCTACCCGATAAGGAAATTGTGGTTTCGCTTGATATTCTCCCTGAGCTCAAGGAACTCTGGCCTAAGAAGGGGGACAAACTCTACATCCGCCTTGAAGTGGACAAGAAAGACCGTATCTGGGGACTCTTGGCTTATCAAGAAGATTTCCAACGTCTGGCTCGTCCTGCCTACAACAACATGCAGAACCAAAACTGGCCAGCTATTGTTTACCGTCTCAAGCTGTCAGGGACCTTTGTCTATCTGCCAGAGAATAACATGCTTGGTTTCATTCACCCAAGTGAACGCTACGCAGAGCCACGTTTGGGGCAAGTGTTAGATGTGCGTGTCATTGGTTTCCGTGAAGTGGATCGTACTTTGAACCTATCCCTCAAACCACGTTCCTTTGAAATGTTGGAAAATGATGCTCAGATGATTTTGACCTACTTGGAAAGCAATGGCGGTTTCATGACCTTAAATGATAAGTCATCTCCTGAGGACATCAAGGCAACCTTTGGCATTTCTAAAGGTCAGTTCAAGAAAGCACTCGGTGGCTTGATGAAGGCTGGTAAAATCAAGCAAGATCAGTTTGGGACAGAGTTGATTTAAACCTTATAGACATGATAAAGAAACTTGAAGAAATGAGTTTAGAGGAACTCTGGCAACTTTTTCCTATTTTTCTAGTAGAGCACAAGTCAGAGTGGAAAGACTGGTATGAATCGGAAAAAGCAAATCTGAAAAAAATATTGGGTGCAAATGTTATTAAAAGAATAGAACATATCGGTAGCACTGCTATCCCTAATATTTGGGCTAAAAATATCGTTGATATTCTGCTAGAAGTAGGTAAAATAGAGGATTTAGCAAGAGTTAGGGATTTATTGGTGAAGAATGGGTGGCTAGTGATGTCGGAGAGTCCTAACAGGATTTCGCTAAATAAAGGCTATACAGAGCAGGGCTTTGCCGAGAAAGTTTTTCATTTACATTTGCGAATGACGGGAGATCATGACGAGATTTATTTTAGAGATTATCTCTGCCAGCATCCAGATATTGCCCAAGCGTATCAGGAATTAAAACTAAGTTTGTGGAAAAAATTTGAACACAACCGAGACGCCTATACAGATGCGAAAACAGATTTTATAAACCACTACGTTTCAGAGGCTAAGTCTAGTAATTTTCAAGAATCAGAAAAGTGTCATTAAAAAACTCTTGATAGGAGAAAGAATTGAGAAAATCATTTTACACTTGGCTCATGACCGAGCGCAATCCTAAAAGTAACAGTCCTAAAGCTATCTTGGCAGACCTCGCTTTTGAGGAGTCAGCTTTTCCAAAACACACGGATGATTTTGATGAGGTGAGTCGCTTTTTGGAGGAGCATGCCAGCTTCTCTTTTAACCTAGGAGACTTTGACGCCATCTGGCAAGAATACTTAGAACACTAGAGACAATGAGATGAGGCTAGTATTTTATTGTTCTCTTTGCTATAATAAAAAGAAATAAACGGATTAGAGAGGTTCTTTATTTGAAGGAACATTCAATAGACATTCAACTAAGTCACCCAGATGACTTGTTCCATCTTTTTGGTTCCAATGAGCGCCATCTTCGTTTGATGGAAGAAGAGCTCGATGTGGTGATTCATGCCCGTACGGAGATTGTCCAGGTTTTGGGAGAAGAGACTGCCTGTGAAGAAGCCCGTCAGGTTATCCAAGCCTTGATGGTCTTGGTGAATCGGGGGATGACCGTTGGCACGCCAGATGTGGTGACTGCGATTAGCATGGTCAAAAACGATGAAATCGACAAGTTTGTCGCCCTTTACGAAGAAGAAATTATCAAAGACAATACTGGGAAGCCTATCCGTGTCAAAACCTTGGGTCAAAAGCTTTATGTGGATAGTGTCAAACAGCATGATGTGACCTTTGGAATCGGACCTGCAGGGACAGGGAAGACCTTTCTTGCAGTGACCTTGGCAGTGACTGCCCTTAAACGTGGGCAAGTCAAGAGGATTATCCTCACTCGTCCAGCAGTGGAAGCAGGTGAGAGTCTAGGATTTCTTCCGGGTGATCTCAAAGAGAAGGTCGATCCTTACCTTCGACCTGTTTACGATGCCTTGTATCAGATTCTCGGCAAAGATCAGACGACCCGTCTCATGGAGCGTGAAATTATCGAAATCGCGCCCCTTGCCTACATGCGTGGGCGGACCTTGGATGATGCCTTTGTCATTCTCGATGAGGCACAAAATACGACCATCATGCAGATGAAGATGTTCCTGACTCGTTTAGGCTTTAATTCGAAGATGATTGTCAATGGAGATATCAGCCAGATTGACCTACCACGTAATGTCAAGTCCGGTTTGATTGATGCTCAAGAAAAACTTAAGAACATTCACCAAATCGACTTTGTTCATTTTTCAGCTAAGGATGTGGTTCGCCATCCTGTTGTTGCTCAGATTATCCGAGCCTATGAACCAGCTCCAGTTAAGGTTGAAGAAAAGAACCAAGAAACAGAATAGCAAAAAAGCAGTTCAGATGTGAACTGCTTTTTTTAATGAGTGTCTAGTTTTAAACAAGTTCGTCGATAGACGTATAATCTTTATCGAGGCCTTGAGCAACTGGGAGGCTAGTTAAGTAACCTTTATAAGTGGTCACACCTTGACGCAAGCCCTCATCTTCAGCAATTGCTTGTGCAAAACCTTTGTCAGCCAATGCTTCGATATAAGGAAGAGTGACATTGGTTAGGGCGATGGTTGAAGTACGAGCAACCGCACCAGGGATATTGGCAACGGCATAGTGGAGAACACCGTGTTTTTCATAGACAGGTTCATCGTGCGTTGTCACACGGTCAGCTGTCTCGATAACGCCACCTTGGTCAACGGCAACGTCAACAATGACAGAGCCTGGACGCATTTGTTTGACCATCTCATCTGTCACCAATTTTGGTGCTTTGGCACCAGGGATGAGAACTGCACCAATCACCACATCAGCATCTCTCACACTTGCTTCGATGTTGAATGAATTAGACATAAGAGTTTGAATTTGGTTTCCAAAGACTTCTTCTAGAACTGAGAGACGCTTGGCACTGATATCTAAAATAGTCACTTGAGCACCAAGACCAAGGGCGATGCGGGCAGCATGTGTACCGACGACACCACCACCGATGATGGTTACTTTTCCTTTTGGAACACCTGGTACACCACCAAGTAGAACACCAGAGCCACCAGCTTGCTTGGTAAGGAAGTGAGCTCCGATTTGAACAGCCATACGACCTGCAACCTCACTCATAGGAACGAGGAGCGGTAGTTGTCCTTGATTGTCACGAACAGTTTCATAGGCAATTCCTGTTGTTTTGGCTGCTAACATAGCATCTGCTAATTCTGGCGCAGCAGCCATGTGCAAATAGGTGAAGAGGAGAAGGTCGTCGCGCAAATAACCGTATTCAGAAGCTAGTGGTTCTTTTACTTTCACGACTAACTCGGCAGCCCAGGCTTCAGCAGCAGTTGCGACAATCTCAGCTCCTTGCTTTTGATAGTCTGCATCAGTAAATCCTGAACCGAGACCAGCATTTGTTTCGATGAGAACACGATGTCCACGACTGACTAAACTGTGGACGCCAGCAGGAGTGAGGGCGACACGGTTTTCGTTATTTTTAATTTCTTTTGGGATTCCGATTAACATAGAGATAACTTACCTTTCAATTGACGGGATTGTTTTAGTTGTCACATTTCAGTTCATAAATCAAAAATGTGATGATTTTATTGTATATGAAACCGCTTCAAAAATCAAGGAAAACTTGTCATTAAAATTTATTTATGCTAGACTAGTGAGAATCAAGCTCTAATGGAGGGGAAAGTATGGAATCAATATTTGTTAAATTTGCCCAGTATCCATCTATAGAAACGAAGCGTTTATTGCTCCGACCTGTAACCTTGGATGATGCAGAAGCTATGTTTGAGTATGCTTCAGACAGAGAAAATACACGCTACACTTTTCCAACAAATCAAAGCTTAGAAGAAACTAAGAGTAACATTGCTCAGTTTTACTTGGCTAATCCCTTGGGACGTTGGGGGATTGAACTAAAAAGCAATGGCCAGTTTATCGGAACTATTGATTTGCATAAGATTGACCCCATTCTCAAAAAAGCAGCTATTGGTTACATTATTAACCAAAAATATTGGAATCAAGGATTGACGACAGAAGCCAATCGTGCCGTGATTGAACTGGCTTTTGAGAAGATTGGAATGAACAAGTTGACCGCTCTTCACGACAAAGACAATCCCGCATCTGGCAAGGTCATGGAGAAATCAGGTATGCGTTTTTCCCACGAAGAACCCTATGCCAGAATGGATAATAAAGAACCAGGTCGAATTATCACAAGAGTTTATTATGTCTTGACTAAGGAAGACTATTTTGCAAATAAATAAGCAGTTGAAAAGAAATTTTCGACTGTTTTTTCTTTCTCTTACGAATAACTTAAGAGAGGAGAAAATATGGAAGCAATTATCGAGAAAATCAAAGAATATAAAATCATTGCCATCTGTGCTTGTTTGGGTATGGGCTTAGGAGGCTTTTTCCTGCTAAAGCCAAGTTCACAAACATCTATGAAAGAAACGAATTTGCAGGCTGAAGTTGCAGCCGTTTCAAAGGATTCATCGTCTGAAAAAGAAGTGAAGAAGGAGGAAAAGGAAGAATCTACTGAACAAGATCTAATCACAGTGGATGTCAAAGGTGCCGTTAAATCGCCAGGAATTTATGATTTGCCAGTTGGCAGTCGAGTTCATGATGCTGTTCAGAAAGCTGGTGGATTGACAGAGGAGGCAGATAGCAAATCGCTAAATCTCGCTCAGAAAGTCAGTGACGAGGCTCTTGTCTATGTTCCAACTAAGGGAGAAGAAGCAGCTAGTCAGCAGGCTGCCTCTGGAACGACTCCTTCAACAAGTAAAGAAAAGAAGGTCAACCTCAATAGAGCTAGTCTGGAAGAACTCAAGCAGGTCAAAGGCTTGGGAGGAAAACGAGCTCAGGATATTATCGACCATCGCGAGGCAAATGGCAAGTTCAAGTCGGTTGATGAACTAAAGAAAGTTTCTGGCATTGGCGCAAAGACCATAGAAAAGCTAAAAGATTATGTCACAGTGGATTAAGAATTTTCCTATCCCCCTAATCTACCTGAGCTTTCTGTTGCTCTGGCTTTACTATGCCATTTTTGGAGTGTCCTATCTAGCACTGCTAGGTTTTGTTTTTTTGCTCATCTGTCTCTTTTTCCAATTTTCTTGGAAATCGGCTGGTAAAATTTTAGCGATTTGTGGAGTTTTTGGATTTTGGTTTTTGTTTCATAACTGGCAACAGACACAAGCTAATCAAAACCTAATGGATTCTGTTGAGAGGGTACGGATTTTACCGGATACTATCAAAGTCAATGGAGATAGTCTGTCCTTTCGGGGCAAGGCTGACGGCCGTACCTTCCAAATTTACTATAAACTCCAGTCCGAGGAAGAGAAAGAGCAATTTCAAGCCTTGACAGACCTCTATGAGATAGAACTGGAAGGAAAACTGTCAGAGCCAGAAGGCCAGAGAAATTTTGGTGGATTTGACTACCAAGCCTATCTGAAAACTCAAGGGATTTACCAGACACTGACTATCAAGAGCATCCAGTCACTTAAAAAAGTTAGCAGTTGGGATATAGGTGAAAACCTATCGAGTCTACGTAGAAAGGCTATTGTTTGGATTAAGAGCCATTTTCCCGACCCTATGCGTAACTACATGACGGGGCTCTTGCTGGGACATCTGGATACGGACTTCGAGGAGATGAATGAGCTCTATTCCAGTCTTGGAATTATCCATCTCTTTGCCTTGTCGGGTATGCAGGTGGGTTTCTTTATGGATGGTTTTAAGAAACACCTCTTGCGATTGGGCTTGACTCAAGAAAAGTTGAAGTGGCTGACCTATCCCTTTTCCCTTATCTATGCAGGTCTGACAGGATTTTCAGCATCGGTCATTCGTAGTCTCTTCCAAAAGTTACTGGCCCAACATGGCTACAAGGGTTTGGACAATTTTGCCTTGACGGTGCTTGTTCTCTTTATCATCATGCCCAACTTTTTCCTAACTGCAGGAGGAGTCTTGTCCTGCGCCTACGCCTTTATCTTGACCATGACTAGTAAAGAAGGCGAGGGGCTCAAGGCTGTTGCCAGAGAAAGTCTGGTCATTTCCTTGGGAATATTGCCCATTCTTTCCTTTTATTTTGCAGAATTTCAGCCTTGGTCAATTCTTTTAACATTTGTCTTTTCCTTTCTTTTTGACTTGGTTTTCTTACCACTTTTGTCTATCTTGTTTGCCTTTTCTTTTGTCTATCCTGCCGTTCAATTTAACCTTATCTTTGAGTGGTTGGAGGGCGTCATTCGCTTGGTTTCACAGCTAGCAACTAGGCCCTTGGTCTTTGGACAACCCAACGCATGGCTTTTGATTCTTCTCTTAGTTTCATTAGCCTTGGTCTATGACATGAGGAAAAACATCAAAAGACTAGCAGGATTCAGTCTCTTTATCGTAGGACTCTTTTTCTTGACCAAGCATCCGCTGGAAAATGAAATCACCATGCTGGATGTAGGGCAGGGAGAAAGCATTTTTCTAAGGGATGTAACTGGGAAAACCATTCTCATAGATGTGGGTGGAAAGGCAGAATCCGACAAAAAAATCCAAGCTTGGCAGCAAAAGTCGACGGCTAGCAATGCCCAGCGAACCTTGATTCCCTATCTTAAAAGTCGTGGAGTAGACAAGATTGACCAGCTGATTTTGACCAACACAGAGAAAGAGCATGTTGGAGATTTACTAGAGGTGACCAGGGCTTTCCAAGTCGGGGAGATTTTAGTATCAAAAGGAAGTTTGACACAGAAAGAATTTGTGGCAGAACTACAAGCGACTCAAACCAAGGTACGCAGTGTGACAGGGGGGGAGAATTTACCGATTTTTGGCAGTTACTTAGAAGTCCTATCTACAAGGAAGATGGGAGATGGAAGTCATGATGATTCTCTTTTTCTTTATGGGAGGCTTTTGGATAAGCACTTTCTCTTTACTGGAAACTTGAAGGAGAAGGGAGAAAAGGATCTTCTAAAGCAATACTCTACCTTAGAGGTGGATGTCTTAAAAGTCGGTCAACATGGTTCTAAAACCTCATCAAATCTAGCTTTCCTAGAAAAACTCAAACCAGAAATTACTCTCATTTCAGTTGGAAAGAACAATCGTACGAAGCTACCCCATCAGGAAGCCTTGACACGACTGGAAACTATCAATAGTAAAATTTACCGAACTGACCAGAACGGAGCTATTCGCTTTAAAGGTTGGAAAAGTTGGCAAATCGAAAGTGTTCGTTAGGAAGAAAAGTGTTATATATTAGTAAAATAAACTAAAATCTGTTGCATTATAGCAATAAAAACGATATAATGAAAGCGTCTTCGATACTAATGATACAAATGCAATGATAACCATGAAAAATCAGTAAAAGTCGCTTTATTTGCTAGTTTGTTATCTATTGGTCTTTTTCAGTCAAGTGCATCTGCTGTAACAGTCACTAAAAGTTACCGGTATGATTGGAATACCGCTTTGGAGAATAGTATGAATTATCACAACCATCAATACATTTCTATCCCATCATGGTCTCGTTATAAAGGCTACGATGAGTATAAAATTGGCGAAGGATGGAATTACTATCGTTATGAAGTCATAAACTACTACAGCGGAGGTTATTAATCGTTAAAGAGTAAAAAAAGGAGGGCTGTATATGATAACTCTTACTCATGTTACCTTAAAAACGCGACAAGTCATCTTGCAAGATGCGGATTTTACCTTTAAAAAGGGTAGGATTTATGGCCTTCTTGCTATCAATGGCTCAGGAAAGACAACCCTGTTCCGCGCCATTAGCAACTTAATTCCAATAAGTAGTGGAAATATCGCAGTCCCTCCTTCTTTATTTTATTATGAAAGTGTTGAATGGCTGGATGGAAACTTAAGTGGGATGGACTACCTTCGTCTTATCAAAAACATCTGGAAGTCAGAACTGAACTTGATGGATGAAATTAATTACTGGGAAATGTCTGACTATATCAGCCTTCCCATCCGTAAGTATTCCTTAGGCATGAAGCAACGCTTGGTGATTGCCATGTATTTCCTCAGTCAGGCGAAATGCTGGCTCATGGATGAGGTAACAAATGGTTTAGACGAGTATTATCGACAGAAGTTTTTTGATAGATTGGCACAAATCAATAGGCAAGAACAGCTGGTTCTTTTGAGTTCTCACTACAAAGAGGAGTTAGTGGAGATTTGCGATAGCATGGTAACCATTCGTCAGGGTCAGATAGAAGAGGTTCCGTTATGAAAGATATTAGCCTATTTTTGTTAAAGAAAGTTTTCAAAAGTCGCTTAAACTGGATTATCTTAGTTTTATTTGTTTCAGCTCTTGGTATTACCTTTTATTTCAATAGTCGGACTGCAAACTCAGTCAGCTTGGAGACTAGGTTGGAAACTCATCTTGTAGCCAACGAGAGAGCTATCAATGAAAATGAAGAGAAGCTCTCCCAAATGTCTGACACCAGCTCGGAGGAATACCAGTTTGCTAAAGAAAATTTAGACTTGCAAAAAATCTTTTGACGCAAAAGAAAGAAATTCTGACTCTATTAAAAGAAGGACGCTGGAAAGAAGCCTATTATTTGCAGTGGCAAGCTGAAGAAAAGAGTTATGAAATTGTATCAAAGGAACCGACTTCTAGCTCTGACTTAAAAATGGCGGTTGACCGCGAACGAAAGATTTACCAGGCCTTGTATCCCTTGAATATAAAGGCACACAGTTTAGATTATCCGACACATGGGATTGATCAGATTGTCTGGATTTTAGAGGCTATCATTCCAAGCTTGTTTGTGATTGCTATTATTTTCATGCTAACACAATTGTTCGCAGAAAGATATCAAAATAATCTGGATACAGCTCAGTTATATCCTTTTTCAAAAGTGACATTTGCCATGTCCTCTCTTGGAGTTGGGATGAGCTATGTAACCGTGCTGTTTATCGGAATCTGTGGATTTTCTTTTTTAGCGGGAAGTCTGATAAGTGGTTTTGGACAGTTAGATTATCCCTACCCAATCTATAGCTTAACGAATCAAGAGGTAACTATTGGAAAAATACAAGATGTGTTATTTCCTAGCTTGCTCTTAGCTTTCTTAGCCTTTATCGTCATTGTGGAAGTCGTCTACTTGATTGCTTACTTTTTCAAGCAAAAAATGCCTGTCCTCTTTCTTTCTCTCATTGGGATTGTTGGCTTATTGTTTGGTATCCAAACGATCCAGCCTCTTCAGAGTATTGCACATCTGATTCCCTTTACTTACTTGCGTTCAGTAGAGATTTTATCTGGAAGATTACCTAAGCAGATTGATAATGTAGATCTAAATTGGAGCATGGGGATGGTCTTACTTCCTTGCCTGATTATCCTTTTGTTAGTGGGTATTCTATTTATCGAAAGATGGGGAAGTTCACGTAAAAAGGAAGATTTTAATAGGTCTTAGCATTCCTATACGGAAGGTGAGGAAAAAACTAACACAAGGAGGGAACCAAGTAGGTTCTCTCTTTTTGATGCGGACATCAAGAAGAATCAAGAATAAAACAGAAAGTTTTTCGAAAAAATGACTTTTTATCTTGACAAGGGATAGAAAACTTGGTATCATATAAAAGTTGAGAAAAGCAGAAGTGAGAGCTTCTCGCCTTGTGACATCAAGTTGCCTGGCCCTACGGATGAAAAGTTTCTAAGAAACGCTATCATAACGTGCGGGCTTGTATCATTACGAGTCCGCTCTTGTTTTTCTCTAATAATAAAAAAGAGGTGAAAACCATAGCAAAGCAAGACTTATTCATCAATGATGAAATTCGTGTACGTGAAGTTCGCTTGATCGGTCTTGAGGGAGAACAGCTAGGCATTAAGCCACTCAGCGAAGCGCAAGCATTGGCTGATAGTGCAAATGTTGACTTAGTATTGATTCAACCCCAAGCAAAACCGCCTGTTGCTAAAATTATGGACTACGGTAAGTTCAAATTTGAGTACCAGAAGAAACAAAAAGAGCAACGCAAAAAACAAAGCGTTGTGACCGTGAAAGAAGTTCGTTTGAGCCCAGTTATCGATAAGGGTGATTTCGAAACGAAACTTCGCAATGCTCGCAAGTTCCTTGAAAAAGGGAACAAAGTTAAGGTATCCATTCGCTTTAAAGGGCGTATGATCACCCATAAAGAGATTGGTGCAAAAGTTTTAGCCGAGTTTGCTGAAGCAACACAAGATATTGCGATCATCGAACAACGAGCTAAGATGGATGGACGCCAAATGTTCATGCAGTTGGCGCCAGCAACTGACAAAAAATAATTGTCAGAAAGTTAAATAAAGGAGAAAAAATCATGCCAAAACAAAAAACACACCGCGCATCAGCTAAACGTTTCAAACGTACAGGTTCTGGTGGACTTAAACGTTTCCGTGCTTACACTTCTCACCGTTTCCACGGAAAAACTAAGAAACAACGTCGTCATCTTCGTAAAGCATCTATGGTGCATTCAGGAGATTTCAAACGTATCAAAGCAATGCTTACTCGCTTGAAATAATAGCCTGACAGTAAGTAAACAATTCTAGGAAATATTTGGAGGAAATAAAACATGGCACGTGTTAAAGGTGGCGTTGTATCACGCAAACGTCGTAAACGTATTCTTAAATTAGCAAAAGGTTACTATGGAGCTAAACACATCTTGTTCCGTACTGCAAAAGAACAAGTAATGAACTCTTACTACTATGCATACCGTGACCGTCGTCAGAAAAAACGTGACTTCCGCAAATTGTGGATCACTCGTATCAACGCGGCAGCTCGTATGAACGGACTTTCATACTCACAATTGATGCATGGTTTGAAATTGGCTGAGATCGAAGTAAACCGTAAAATGCTTGCTGACTTGGCTGTTAACGATGCAGCAGCTTTCACAGCTCTTGCAGATGCAGCGAAAGCAAAACTTGGTAAATAATAACAAACTGTTTCATTCTTACTCTTGTGGTTTTTACCGCTTGAGTAAGGTGGAACTTTTTTGTTTTCCTTAAATGATTTTCTATTTTATAGAGTAAATCACAGATTTTTTCAAAGAAAATAGGATATTTCTTGTATAATAGGAATAACTAAAAAGATTTGGAGTTAGAAGAAGATGATAGTAGGTATTGATTTAGGAACGACGAATTCTTTGGTAGGAGTTTATCAAGATGGTCAAGTCAAGCTGATCCCCAACGCTTTTAGTGAGTATTTGACGCCTTCTGTTGTGGCCTTGGATGACAATGATGAGATTATAGTTGGGAAAATTGCCAAGGAACGTTTGGTGACTCATCCAGACAAGACGGTTTCTCAGTTCAAGCGTTTTATGGGGACTAAACATGAATTGACCCTAGGAAATCGAGCATATAAGGCTGAAGAATTAAGCTCTTTTATCATTCGAAAGTTGGTAGATGATGCAGAGACCTATCTTGGAGAAAAGGTCGAGGAAGTGATTGTCAGTGTACCAGCCTATTTCAACGATGCTCAACGCTATGCGACCAAACTAGCAGGGAAATTTGCTGGAGTTCAGATTGATCGGATTATCAATGAACCCTCTGCAGCTGCACTTGCTAAAAGATCTATGGCCAATCAAGAAGATCAATCTTTTATTGTAGTCGATTTTGGTGGTGGCACTCTGGATATTTCAGTTGTAGAGCTATTTGATAACATCGTTGAAATCGTGTCAATCGCAGGGGACAATCGCTTGGGGGGAGAAGACTTTACTGCGGCTATTGCAGAGGAATTTTTAGCCTCCAATCAATTAACCAAGGATACTATTTCCCGTGAATTTTATAGCAAAATTTTGGTACAGGCTGAAAAGACAAAGCTGGAACTGAATGATAAAGAAGAAGTGAAGATGACAGTGATGGACCAAGATCAGGAATACTTTTTAGACTTGAGCTACCAGCGCTTTTACGAGCTTTGTCAACCGCTGCTGGCTCGTGTTAAGGCTGTTTTGGACCGTGCCTTGATGGATGCACGCTATAGCTATGTGTCATCTGATAATTTTGTTCTTGTTGGTGGGACTTCTAAACTCCGCTTGGTTCAGGACTTTTTATCCTACTGTATCAATCAAACGGTTCAGGTATCTGATGATCCTGATCGGATGATTGCGAGAGGTTGTGCCCTCCTAGCAGGAATCAAAGAACGTCAGGGTGAGATACGAGATTTATTACTGTCTGATATTTGCCCTTTTACACTGGGGATTGAGATAGTTGGAGACCGTTTTTCGCCGATTATTGAGCGAAATTCAACCCTACCTGCTTCACGCATCGAGCAGTACTATACGGCTGAACTGGGACAGAGCCAAGTCAAGATAAAGGTCTATCAAGGTGAGATGATGAAGGCATCACAAAACCTGTTTCTAGGAGAATTAGAAGTTCCCGTCCCTGTGAATACTAGAGTAAATGAAAGTTTCACAGTTCGTTTTACCTATGATTTAAATGGAATCTTGGATGTAGAAGTCAAAATTGATTCAACACAGGAAGTCTTTAGTCATGTTATTCTCCAAGATAGTGTTACTCTGACAGAAAAGGAAATCAAGGCTAAGCAAGCAGAGTTGACTCGCTATAAGATCAATGCTCAAGAAACAGAGGTTTATCGTTTCTTGATGGAGAAAGCAAATCGTGTGTACAGTATGCTCTTGGGGAGAAGAAGAGATGAGCTAATGGCTGAAACTAGACGATTTGAAGAAGAGGTCAGTCAAGCATCTGTTTATCATTTGCCAAAACTCTATCAATCATTTTCAAACTATTTAGACTTCCTAGAGCGAGGACTGTAAAAGAGGAGACCTTATGAATATATGGGAAACTTTAGGGATAGAGCCAACGACTGACGTCAAGCTTATTAGAAGGCGTTATGCTGAACTGGTTCGGCTCTATCACCCAGAAGACCAACCAGAAATTTACCAAGAAATTGTCGAAGCGTACCAAAAAGCCTTGACTTATGCGAGGTCTAGAAACACAAGACCAGAAAATAGTCTAAGAAAAGCGAGTGACTCTCAAGAAGCTGCTGAACTTGAAGAAGAGGCGAATGAAAAGCCTAACTCTAGTCTCAATTTTGAAAACTTGACTGAAGAAACGAAGACTGAGAACGAAGAGTCTGAAAGATCTAGTCTTGAATTCAGTGATTATCAGCAATCAACTGATAAAACCAGCGATTCCTTTAACTTTGAAACCTTTAAAGCAGAAGAGGATGAGCCAAAGTCTACCCATAATTTTACTGACTATGATGAGGAAACTAGGTTAAACGGTAACTCTGAAGAGAGTGCTAAGAGTACTCTCAACTTTGAAACTTTTGGTGATGATGAGGGCAAAAGGCAAGAAGAAACAAGCAAGTCTACCCTTGATTTTAGCGGTTATAATGACGCAACCTATTTGATTCGAAATGCGATTGAAAGTATTGTTGGGAATGACGGTTATAACCAAGAGGAACAAGAGCATCTGTGGCGTCAGTTCTTTCATCAGTATCAATATGATATGGACATTGTTCAATCCGTTTTAGAGGAAATGGATGTTTATATTTTCAACAAATCGGAACAATTTTCTATCGTCATTCCTTTGCTGGAAGACTATGTACCCGACTTTCGATACTGGGGATATTACTATAAACTGAAGCATTGGAAGGTTAAAAGAGCTACTGCAAACAAAAATGGAGAACCTCTAGAAGCTGCGAAAAAAGAAACTGCTAAATTGTATGCTTCTTATCGTTTATGTCAAGCAATCCTTGAAGATTCCCAAAGAGCTAATCAGATGGGGACTTGGATAAATTTTTTCAGTCAATCATTTTCTCCTAATACTGTCCTTTTTCTCTTGAATAGCAGTAAACAAATAATTACTAGCGTTCCAGTTTTAACCTTTATCTTGGAGAAGATTGAACCAGAGATGAGAGAGGAGGATAAAAAAGCCTATGATGAGCTTGTGGTTTACTTAGATGAATTAAATTCAAATACAGATGAACCATTCGATATTCACCGTTATAATCTTCTAGATCCATCGGAGGTTGAGGAAAAACTATATCTCTTAGTCTATAGTCCATATCAAGATGAATACAATCTTTTACGTGATTGGCAATATCTTTTTGAATCAGTCAAAGATCACACTCTCCTACTTGATTTGTTAGAAAAGGTGGACGTCTATCCTTTAACCAATGCGAAAGTGTTAGCTCTCGTTCTTCAATTTGTAGAGCGTTACAGTGATGAGGAATCAAATCCTTACCTGAAAAAACTCCATTTCTGGAAGAGTATCCATTCTTATCCTTCAGTGGTAGAGGAGTATGCACTTAACAAAAAAGAAAATTTTGATTACTGGTACAATGAAGGTTATCTTTATATAGATAAACTCACTAAGAACGATGAAGATATCAATGATTGGGAAAAGTGGAGAAGCTACTTTAAAGGAAGACCACGCATTCTAACGATTTTGCTTCAACAAATCTATAAGGAGTACCATCGGTTTACAGATGGCAAGCTCTTGAGATATGTTTTGGCTCCTTTTCCTACTTCTAAAATGGCTCCCCAAATGATGACGGAGGAGACAGACCAGAAACTAGAAGAGATGACGACTTATGCCTATGAACTTAGTCATCCGAAGGCCAAGCTCTCTTATTTGGATTGGAAAAAAAGACAGGTCTTTAAAAATAAGTTTCTTCAGGTTTTCTTTGGCCTCTTTACGATTGTAAGTTTGCTACTTAGTGTTCTAGAGCGACCGGGTTATAATTCATGGGTTCATGCGGGTATGTTTTCACTCTTTTACGTCTATATGCTAAAATTAAGGCAAACACCGATTGAGGAGGGAGTGACTGCTAGGGGGGAAAAACGGAAATTCTACTACAGCCCCCATCCATGGTTCCTATTAATCTTGTTATTGACCCTCGTCATTCCATCCTTACCGTTTGGTCTCATTGGTGCCCTTATGTTCATTACATTTTTCAGCTTCATCGATGGTTTCCAAGTGAGTCAGGGGCTGAAGTGGGATTATTCTTTGGATAAGCTGATTCCTATCGGTATCTTTCTTTCTGCTGGCTTTCTTTCTGCTTTGGTAAATCAAAGCCAGACTATTTCAGGAGTTGCCATAGCTTACTTCCATATTTTTGCAATCCTTGTGATTTGCTTATCTTTTACAAGATTTAGTCCTGGATTTCCACCATCTCTTAAGAAAATTTTCATACCAGCAATCTTGGGGCTCCTACTCTTTCAAACGTTGCCTTACATTCACAGCCGTTTAGATATCTTTGATCCAACTATTCTACGAAATGAAACTCTGGCTATAACTGTTATCCTCTTGTTAAATGGAGTTGCCTTGTCTTATTTTACAAAGGATCAAGGCTTCATGATTGGTGTGAAGAAGGTCTTTATGATTTATGGATTGCAGATCTTTATTTTCCTAAGAAGACTGTTCCGAATCCTATTCGCACCAAATTCAGTTTTCGGTAATAACTATCATTACAAAGACTTACTAATCATAAACAGCGAATTTGCTTTCTACTTCCTCGAGGGACTTTTTATCCTTATCATACTTTTCCTTATTGGCAATATACGCAAGGAAAATCGTAAAAGTGCTTCTTAGAATGAAAGCGTAGAGAAGAGGACTCTAGTTCAAGTTTCTAGTAAATTTTCCTGAATAAAGGTATAATAGAACTATTCAAATGAAAGAGGTAATGAAAATGGCTTCAAAAATGCTACACACTTGCTTACGAGTAGAAAACCTTGAAAAATCAATCGAATTCTATCAAGATGCTTTTGGTTTTAAAGAATTGCGTCGCAGAGATTTTCCAGACCATGCCTTCACGATTGTCTATCTAGGACTTGAGGGGGATGACTACGAGTTGGAGTTAACCTATAATTATGATCACGGTCCTTATGTGGTAGGAGATGGCTTCGCCCATATCGCCCTCAGTACACCTGACCTTGAGGCCTTACATCAAGAACATAGCGAGAAGGGCTATGAGGTGACAGCCCCTAATGGACTTCCAGGAACTCAACCAAACTATTACTTTGTCAAAGATCCTGACGGTTACAAGGTCGAAGTCATTCGTGAAAAATAATCCAGTAAGGTCAAGTAGAATGTTCGTTTTCTACTTGACTTTTTTTCTTTGAAAGAGTATACTAATACAAATTTAACCTTTAAGGGGAGTCCAGAGAGACTCACAAGGTGTCAGATAAAAGGGATAGGGGACTCTCTATGGAGACTTTTTAAGTGTGCACATGAGTTCTGTCCTATCTCGACTGAGACCTTGCATTAGCAAGGTTTTTTCTTTATCTGATCCCCTTAAAATTTAAGGAGGAAAATCATGAATCCCACATGTAAGAAGCGTTTGGGTGCGATTCGTTTAGAAACCATGAAGGTGGTTGCACAGGAGGAAATTGCGCCAGCAATCTTTGAATTAGTCTTAGAAGGAGAAATGGTTGAAGCGATGCGAGCAGGCCAATTTCTACATTTGCGTGTGCCTGATGATGCCCATCTCTTACGCCGTCCTATTTCAATTTCGTCTATCGATAAGGCAAACAAGCAGTGTCACCTTATTTATCGGATTGAGGGGGCTGGGACAGCTATTTTTTCAACATTAGGTCAGGGAGATACTCTTGATGTGATGGGGCCTCAGGGAAATGGGTTTGACTTGTCTGATTTAGACAATCAGAGCCAAGTTCTCCTCGTTGGTGGGGGGATTGGTGTTCCACCCTTGCTTGAGGTGGCCAAGGAATTGCATGCGCGTGGGGTGACAGTAGTGACAGTCCTCGGTTTTGCGACTAAGGATGCTGTTATTCTCGAAACCGAATTGGCCCAATATGGTCAGGTCTTTGTTACGACAGATGATGGTTCGTATGGTATTAAGGGAAATGTGTCAGTTGTCATCAATGAATTAGAAAATCAGTTTGATGCTGTTTACTCATGTGGGGCTCCAGGAATGATGAAGTACATCAATCAAAGATTTTATGACCACCCAAGAGCCTATCTATCTCTAGAGTCTCGTATGGCTTGCGGGATGGGGGCCTGCTATGCCTGCGTTCTAAAAGTGCCAGATAGTGAGACGGTCAGCCAACGCGTCTGTGAAGATGGTCCTGTTTTCCGTACAGGAACAGTTGTATTATAAGGAGAAAGTCATGACTACAAATCGTTTACAAGTTTCTCTCCCGGGCTTGGACTTGAAAAATCCTATCATACCAGCATCTGGCTGTTTTGGTTTTGGACAGGAGTATGCCAAGTACTATGATTTAGACCTTTTAGGCTCCATTATGATCAAGGCGACGACACTAGAACCCCGTTTTGGAAATCCAACTCCCAGGGTGGCAGAAACACCTGCCGGTATGCTCAATGCAATCGGTCTGCAAAATCCTGGTTTAGAAGCTGTTTTAGCTGAGAAGTTGCCTTGGCTGGAAAGAGAGTATCCTACGCTTCCCATCATCGCAAATGTTGCAGGCTTTTCAAAACAAGAGTACGCTGCCGTTTCTCGAGGAATTTCCAAGGCAGCAAATGTAAAAGCGATCGAGCTCAATATCTCTTGTCCGAATGTGGATCACGGCAATCATGGACTTTTGATTGGGCAAGATCCTGATTTGGCCTACGAAGTGGTAAAAGCAGCTGTGGAAGCCTCTGATGTGCCAGTTTATGTTAAGTTAACCCCTAGTGTAACGGATGTTGTCACTATTGCTAAAGCCGCAGAAGATGCAGGAGCAAGTGGCTTAACCATGATCAATACCCTTGTCGGTATGCGCTTTGACCTTAAAACCAGAAAACCAATCCTAGCCAATGGAACGGGTGGGATGTCTGGTCCAGCAGTTTTTCCAGTAGCCCTCAAACTCATCCGTCAAGTCACCCAAACAACAGACCTGCCCATCATTGGAATGGGGGGAGTGGATTCGGCTGAAGCCGCTTTAGAAATGTATCTGGCTGGTGCCTCTGCCATCGGAGTTGGAACAGCTAACTTTACCAATCCTTATGCCTGTCCTGATATCATCGAACATTTACCAAAAGTCATGGACAAATATGGCATTAGCAGTTTGGAAGATCTCCGTCAGGAAGTCAAAGCCAGTCTGAGATAAGCTAGGTCTTCCTTATCGTCAACAAGAAATAGAATCTTCATCAATTTGTAATATTTCCGTTGGTTAACTATGTTACAATAGGGTTTAGAAAATGTATATAGTTTTTTACTAAGGAGAATAAAATGAAGAAGATACTACTTGCAAGTACTGTTGCTCTCTCTATAGCAGGATTTGCAAAATCGGCAGTGTATGCCGAAGAGTCTCAAGTTACAAAAAAAACTCAGACAACAGATGTAGTTGAGAAAAAAGAAGAGTCTGCTCCGAATAAAGAAGAGTCTGCTCCGAAAAAAGAAGTTCCCCGAGTTGATACTAGGAAAGAGTCAGTTGTAAAAGAGAAAGATCCCGCTAAAGAAGATTTATCAAATAAGGAAAAAGATAGGGAAAGCAAAAAAGAAGGTTGGCTGAAGGAGCAGGGAAGTTGGCGCTTTTATGAAAATAATCAACCTGTCTTAGACTGGAAACAAATCGATAACAAATGGTATTACTTCAATAAAGAAGGTGTTATGATTAGTAATATTATAATCGATGATTATCTTATTCAAGACAATGGTGCTTTGGCAGAAAATACATGGGTAAAAATTTCTGACAAGTGGTACTATGCTACAGCTTCTGGAAAAATTCTCCGTAATAAATGGGAAAAAATCGCTGGTATTTGGTATTACTTTGATAAAGAAGGCATCATGGTAACTAATACTTTAGTTGGTGATTATCTTATCCAAAATAGTGGTGCTCTTGCAGAAAATACATGGGTAAAGATTTCTAACAAGTGGTACTATGCTACAGCTTCTGGGAAAATTTCTCGTAATAAATGGGAAAAAATCAAAGGGATATGGTACTATTTTGATACTGATGGTGTAATGCTAAGTAATCAGTGGAAAACAGATTACTATCTAAAAGACAGTGGTGCCATGGCAGAAAAAGAATGGATATTTGATAATTCATACAATAGTTGGTTTTATTTAAAAACAGGAGGGGCTTATGCTTCTCGAGAATGGAGTGGCTCATATTACCTTAAAACAGGTGGATATATGGCCAAAAATGAGTGGATTTTTGATAAAGATTATGATGCTTGGTACTATCTAAAAGAAGATGGTATGTATGTGACAGGTACTTTTAATATTAAAGGTAAAGAGTATTCTTTTCAAAACAATGGAAAGTGGATTTCAGAATCTAAATATTACAAAGTGAAACCTATCACTGCATATGTATATAGTAGTTCGGGAGAAAAATTAAGCTATGTATCAAAAGGAACAATTGTCTCGCTTGGAGATACTCAATCTACGAAAAACACCCAAATACCAGTGAATATTTCTGGACTTTCGGGTTTCATGAATAAAAGTGATTTGACAGCAGTGGATGAAGGAAGCGAGTTTATCCCTCATTATACTAGTGATGGGAAATTCCTCTACCATGAACTCTCTCCTTATACGAGTATCAAAGTAGCTCCACATACATCTGCTATGGTTATTGGTAAGAAGTACTACTCAACTGATGGAGAGCATTTTGATGGCTTTACGGTTAAAAATCCTTTCCTCTTTAAAAACTTGAGAGAGCCAAGTAATTATAGTGCAGCTGAGTTGGATAAAGTTTATTCTGTTATGAATATTCAAAATAGTCCTCTAGCGGGGAAAGGAGCGACTTTCAAAGAGGCTGAAGAACGTTACGGTGTCAATGCCCTTTACTTGATGGCTCATAGTGCCCTTGAAAGTGCTTGGGGTCGCAGTCAAATTGCCAGAGATAAGAACAATTTCTTTGGTATTGCGGCTTATGATACTAGCCCTTATCTCTCAGCCAAGAGCTTTGATGATGTGGACAAAGGAATTCTCGGTGCGGCCAAGTGGATTCGTGAGAATTATATCGACTACGGCAGAGACCACCTTGGAAACAAGGCAACAGGAATGAATGTTCGCTATGCTTCCGATCCTTACTGGGGAGAGAAAATAGCCAGCATCATGATGACCATCAATAGTAGACTTGGTGGGAAAGACTAATCAAAAAAATCAACGGTAACTACTGAAAAAGTGGTTATCGTTTTTGTTTTGGACACGCGAGAAAAATAGTATAATAACAGTTTCTTTATTGTTGAATAATTAGCAAAATGATAGTAAAATGTAGAAGGAAGTATTAGTATAGTTATTATACAAAATAAAGGAGTTTATTATGAAAAAGTTGCTCACCCTTTCACTTGCCTTACTTTCAGTAACAACACTTGTTGCTTGTTCTGGTCATAAGGTAGAACAAGCGGTTCCAGAAGAAAAAGTCGAACAGAAGCAAGTCAAATTCGATGAAAAGTTGTTTAAAGAAGCTGGACTCTTGCCTTTTAAAAATGAAAAGCAGCTAGAACTTGGAGAATTGGATTCCAAATCACGCGCGACGTTTGCTCATATTCAACTCAAGGACAGCGATGAGCCAACTGAGAAGAGAGAGCCTAAGATAAGTTATAACCCAGTTGGTTGGCTTTTACTATGGAGATGGTTCTAAAAAGGCTTGGTTAATGAATCGAGGCCATTTGATTGGGTACCAATTTAGTGGATTGAATGATGAAAAGAAAAACTTGGTTCCGATGACTAACTGGCTCAATGCTGGAAATTATTCTGGAACAGATGACCAAAACCAAAGTGGTATGCTTTATTATGAAAATCGGTTGGACTCTTGGTTGGCCAATCACCCAAACTACTATCTTGACTACAAGGTGACCCCGATTTATCAAAAGGACGAATTGATTCCAAGACAGATTGAGTTGCAGTATGTGGGAATTGATGAAAATGGCAAACTCTTGGAAATCAAGTTAGGTGGTAGTAAGGAAAAGGTTGATCAGTATTCTGTGACGCATGTTATTCTAGACAATGTTTCAGCTAATGCGGAAATCAATTATTTGGATGGTACTGCTAAAAATACAGTTGAAGATGCAAAGATAAAAGAAGAAAAAGAAAAGGCTAAGAAGGAAGCTGAGGAAAAATCCAAGAAAGAGGCTAAAGAAAAAGAAGCAGCTGAAAAGAAAGCGAAAGAGGAAGAAGAAAAAGCACGTCAGGCTGCACAAGAAAAAGAAGAAAGTCAGAAATCAAACTCGCAATCAAAAAATTCAGGTGGCTACTTTAGGGATAGAAACGGAAGATGGCACAGACCAAATGGTAAATTTGCTTCCAAGAAAGAAATTAGAGAAGCCGGATTGCAGTGGTAGGAAGAATTTAGTGGATATACAGTCAAAAAGCCGTTGGAAAACGGTTTTTTGTTATAATTAAATTAAGAATGTAGCATTAAAGGAGAAGAACATGACATTTGAAGAAATCTTGCCTGGATTAAAGGCTAAGAAAAAATATGTACGAACTGGTTGGGGAGGGGCTGAAAACTATGTGCAGCTTTTTGATACCATCGAGCAAAACGGGGTTGCACTTGAAGTGACACCTTATTTCCTCATCAACGTGTCTGGAGAAGGGGAAGGGTTTTCGATGTGGAGTCCGACACCTTGTGATGTTTTGGCGACGGATTGGGTAGAAGTGCATGACTAAACGTGTATTGATTACGGGAGTAAGTTCAGGGATCGGTCTAGCTCAAGTTCGCCTCTTTTTAGAGAATGACTATCAAGTTTATGGTGTAGACCAAAGAGAAAATCCACTCCTACAGGGTGATTTCCACTTTTTACAGAGAGATTTAACTCTTGACTTGGAACCAATTTTTGACTGGTGTCCTCAAGTTGATATTCTTTGTAATACAGCGGGAGTGTTGGATGACTACAAGCCTTTACTAGAACAATCAGCGAAGGAAATTCAAGAGATTTTTGAAATCAACTATGTGACTCCAGTTGAGATGACACGGCATTATTTGACACAAATGTTGGAAAATAAAAAAGGAATCATAATCAATATGTGTTCGATTGCCTCAAGCCTAGCAGGAGGTGGTGGTCACGCCTATACTTCCTCTAAGCATGCCCTGGCTGGCTTTACCAAGCAGTTGGCACTAGACTATGCTGAAACTGGGATTCAGGTCTTTGGTATCGCTCCAGGAGCAGTAAAAACTGGAATGACCGCAGCTGACTTTGAGCCAGGTGGACTAGCTGACTGGGTAGCTAGTGAGACACCCATCAAACGTTGGATTGAGCCAAGTGAAATTGCTGAAGTTAGTCTCTTTTTAGCAAGTGGAAAAGCAAGCGCCATGCAGGGACAAATCCTAACGATTGATGGAGGATGGAGCTTGAAGTAGCATAGTTGCTATTCTGTAAATATGTGGAGGTAAACTATGAAAAGAGATGAATTTGGATTTGTCTTGCCCAATCTCTACTATCAGTTTTTAACGGAGTGGAAAGAGATTGACCCCTTTGAAATTGGAGATACAGGTATCTGTTTGTATGCTAAGGAGGATCTTCAAGAGCGTAATGAGACTTATCAGATTGAGGAAGTAGAGCCAGATTATTTTATGATTGGACAGGAAGGAGATTTGGCCTGCTTTATCGAGAAAAATGCTGATGATTGCATTTATGAAAATGACTTGGGTGCTTTTGGCTCCTTGGAAATACAAAAAGTTGCTACAAACGTCTATGACTTTATTGACAAGATTTTAGAGGAAGGATTGTAAAAATGGGAGGGAGAAATCATGTTTAGGGTGCTAGATGCAGATTCGCCGATTTCAAAAGAAGAACTTTTACAATTTGAGGAGTTTCTTGGAAAGAAATTGCCGGAAGCTATGAAGGATTTTTATCTCAAGTACAACGGTGGGCAACCCCAGGTAATAGGTGTCCACGATGACCGTCATCTCTTTCCTTTCAATTCCTTTAATTCAGTAGGGGAGATGAGAAATTCTCTTACATGGTTTGACGATGAGGTTGTGCCTGAAGGATTTAAGGCAATAGACCTTCTCCATTTTGCCTATGATCCTGGATCTGGCAACTATGCTCTTTCCTTAAGGGAAGAGGATTATGGAAAGGTTTACTTCTATGTTTTAGAAGAAAAAGCTGAGTTGTATGGTCAATGGCCATCTTTTGAGGATTTTTTGAATTCCTTTGTTGAAGAGTGATACGAAAAAAGGAGAAGGGATGCGGAAATACCAAGAACTTTCACTAGAGCAGATAATCGAGCAAATGCGCGTGGACGAGTCTTCTTCAGATGATTTTTGCCTCTATGGCAAGGAGGATGGAGAGCTAGCACTAGATAGGCTCTATTTGGTATCAGATTATCCGGATGTCGTAGAAGACCGTGATGTCTACCCGACGGATGTAGTGGAGCAAAGTCTTCAACTAGTCTACTATGGAGAGCAGTTGTTCGATGTTCTCTCGGTTGCACTTGAGGAAAAGCCAGATGCAAGTCTCCAAGACTTGGTTGAGGCTTTGAATTATTATCATCAGCACGATAGTTTCATGCCATTTGAACCCTAGTTACAAACATAGAATGTTGCAGTCCATTGACAATATAAAAAGAAGTTAAGAAATGATAGATTACGAAAACATAAATGAAAAAATTTCCCCCTTTAACTTGCTTGTATATGATGAGGATCCTCAAAATGTTCGCGGATCGCTCATTTATTACCCTGATGGAGAATATAGACAGGAAGTGTTTGACACTCGAGAAGAGGAGGGATTTGAAGGAAATGGCTACGATTGGGCATCCTTGGCTTTGGTATTTTTGGAGGAAAAAATGCCGGAATTAAGCGATGCTATCGACTTTGATCCTGAAGGAAGTATGTTTTGTGCCTATTCTTCCAAGGTAGATGCCTTGTCTAAATTTGCTCAGGGTTTTAAAGAGTTTTGCGATGATATTGAAGCTATGAAAGACTTGTTCAGTAGAGCAGAGTTGGATTAATTAACTAAAATAGTTTTAAAATTTTTGAGAAGATAATAGAAAGGAATTCAGATGAAGCTATCAGAAGTAGTTGAGCTAGTGGAAAATCATCCAGACCTACATCTCTATATAGATAAAATTTTAAAAAAGCGTAAAAAGACTCAAGCTGGCTATCTCGAATCACTGAGTCATCTGGCCTATTTACTTTATCTGGATGGTCAAGAGGAAACGGCTAATGAATTATTAGATAGGATCATACAGGTTCCATTTGAAGGGAATCATAACACCTGGACCTTTGTTGACAGTTCTCTGGTTTTATTGGCCTATCTGGAAAGAGAAAAAGAAAATCAGGTACTTGTCTATAAAAAACTTCTTTTATCTCCGCTAGAACAAGGGGAGGAATCCACTCAAAAAATAAGAAGGAGAGTTCATCAGAGATTTTTGAATGGCGATAGCTTAGAGCAAAAGCTTGAAAAAATCGAGCAAGCTCTAAGTCCTGAATCAGAAATGGAACGTCGTCTGCTATACTTGGCAGATTTATTGAAGATTCACCTTTTTATTGATGAGTCAACTTGTGAAGAGACAGATATCCAGACAAAAATCGAAGAGAATATGGAGATACTAAAGAAGTATATCAAGGAGCATGAAATCTATAGCCTCTTTCCTTTTAAAGGATAAGGTGAGGTAGCAATCTTGGATTGTTAGAAAGAGTAGGAAATGGAAATCAAAAAACACTTTGGTGTTTATGGCGTTTGCCTTGAGAATGGGAAATTGCTTTGCATTGAGAAAACAAGAGGACCTTATCAACATCGTTTTGATTTACCTGGTGGTAGTCAAGAACTAGGTGAGGGGTTGACAGAAACTCTCAAGAGAGAAGTTCTGGAAGAGACAGGATATGCTCTTAGCGATTATTCAAACCCTAGAATCTATGATGTGTTGGTTCAAGAAGAAGGGCAAGATTTCGCAGTACACCATATCATGGCTTTTTATGATGTGGTGCTCGATTTCGGGAGCTCTCAAAAATCTCTTCCTCATGAAGTTCTTGATGGAAGTAATGATTCAGTAAATGCAATTTGGCTTCCTATCGAGCAGATGACCGAAGAAAATGCCTCACCCCTAGTATTAAAAGTTAAGGCAGAGTTAGGAGGATTTCCAGAATTGGACAAGACCTCTTACATGAATTGGAAGGTAAAAGAAAAGCAGGAGAAGAAATGACACCGCAAGAAATGTGGAATAAATACAAACAAATCAATCCCTTGATCGGAGATGAAATCGATGCCTGGACTTTTGGAGTGGAAGCCGATCTCTTGGCAGATTTGGTTTTAAAAGGTGAAAAGACGGCAACTGCATCAGCCTATGATCTTTATGCAGTTGATAACGAACTCCTGCCACAAGAAGGGACCTTTGATGTCATTTTAGATAGTCAAGATCGGGCTGTCTGTATTATCGAAATTACAAAGGTTTCCGTTCAGCCTTTTCATCAAGTGTCAGCTGACCATGCCTTCAAGGAAGGGGAAGGTGACAAATCTTTAGCCTATTGGCGTCAGGTTCATGAGGACTGTTTCGTCGAGTGGCTGAGAGAAGCAGGTCTGACTTTTACACCTGATAGTAAGGTTGTATTAGAAGAATTTCGCAAGGTCTACCCTCAGTAGACTACTAGAAGGAAGAAAGTTTTGGAAATCGCCGTCCAATCCTTTTTTCTTAAGCAAAACATGATATAATAAGTTTGTTTGAAGAAGAGCTCTAGCTCTTAAACTTAGATAGGAGAAAACTATGCAAGCAGTTGAACATTTTATTAGCAAATTTGTTCCTGAACATTATGATTTATTTTTAGACTTGAGTCGTGAGACCAAGACGTTTTCTGGTAAGGTGACCATCACTGGTCAAGCGCAGAGCGACCGTATTTCCCTTCACCAAAAAGACTTGGGAATCGCTTCTGTAGAAGTTGTGGGTCAAGCGCGTCCATTTACTGTTGACCATGAAAATGAAGCCCTTCATATCGAACTGACTGAGGCAGGTCAAGTTGAATTAGTCATTGCTTTTTCAGGAAAAATTACAGACAACATGACAGGGATTTACCCTTCTTATTACACTGTTGATGGAGTGAAGAAGGAAGTCTTGTCTACTCAGTTCGAGAGCCACTTTGCGCGCGAAGCCTTCCCATGTGTGGATGAGCCAGAAGCTAAAGCAACTTTTGACCTTTCTCTACGTTTTGACCAAGCGGAAGGTGAAGTGGCCTTGTCGAACATGCCAGAAATCGATGTGGAAAACCGTAAGGAAACAGGTATCTGGAAGTTTGAGACAACACCTCGCATGTCATCTTATTTGTTGGCTTTTGTCGCTGGTGATTTGCAAGGGGTAACCGCTAAAACGAAGAATGGTACTCTCGTAGGTGTCTACTCAACCAAAGCTCATCCACTTTCTAACCTTGATTTCTCTTTGGACATCGCAGTTCGCTCAATCGAGTTCTACGAAGATTACTACGGAGTTAAATATCCAATTCCTCAATCTCTCCACATCGCCCTTCCTGACTTCTCAGCAGGTGCTATGGAAAACTGGGGTCTTGTCACTTACCGTGAAGTTTACTTGATTGTCGATGAGAACTCAACCTTTGCCAGCCGTCAACAAGTTGCCCTAGTTGTAGCACATGAGTTGGCTCACCAATGGTTTGGTAACCTCGTGACTATGAAATGGTGGGATGACCTCTGGCTCAATGAAAGCTTTGCTAACATGATGGAATATGTCTGTGTCGATGCCATTGAGCCAACTTGGAATATCTTTGAAGACTTCCAAACAGGTGGTGTTCCAGCGGCACTTAAACGCGATGCGACTGATGGCGTTCAGTCTGTTCACGTTGAAGTCAAACACCCGGATGAAATCAATACTCTCTTTGACGGAGCTATCGTCTATGCCAAAGGAAGCCGTCTCATGCACATGCTTCGTCGTTGGCTCGGCGATGCTGATTTTGCTAAAGGTTTGCATGCCTACTTTGAAAAGCACCAATATGGAAATACCATTGGTCGTGACCTATGGAATGCCCTTGGTCAAGCTTCAGGTCGTGATGTTGCAGCTTTCATGGATTCTTGGTTGGAACAGCCTGGTTACCCAGTTCTCACTGTCAAAGTTGAAAATGATGTCTTGAAGATTTCGCAAAAACAATTCTTTATCGGTGAGCACGAAGATAAGAACCGTCTCTGGGTGGTGCCACTCAACAGCAACTGGAAAGGCCTGCCAGATACACTCGAAACTGAAAGTATCGAAATCCCTGGCTACGCAGCTCTTCTTACTGAAAATGACGGAGCTCTTCGTCTCAACACTGAAAATACTGCCCACTACATTACAGACTATCAAGGAGACTTGTTAGAAGCTGTTCTTGCTGAGCTAGAGACACTAGATAACACAAGCAAACTGCAAATCGTCCAAGAACGTCGTTTACTTGCTGAAGCAGGACACATTTCTTATGCAGACTTGCTTCCAGTCCTTGATAAACTTGCTAAGGAAGAGTCTTATCTGGTGGTTTCAGCTGTTTCTCAAGTGATTTCTGCCCTTGAGCGCTTTATTGATGAAGGAACAGAAACTGAGAAAGCCTTTAACCGTCTGGTTGCTAAATTGGCTCGTCATAACTATGCCCGTCTTGGTTTTGAAGCCAAAGATGGTGAATCGGATGAAGACGAATTGGTTCGTCAGTTGGCTGTTTCTATGATGATTCGCTCAAATGATGCAGAAGCTAGTCAAGTCGCTAGTCAAATCTTTGCAGCTCACAAGGAAAATCTTGCAGGACTTCCAGCAGCAATTCGTGCTCAAGTGCTCATCAATGAAATGAAACACCATGAGACTAAGGACTTGGTCGCAACTTATCTGGACCTCTACACTCATGCGACGGATGCGGTCTTCAAACGCCAGTTGGCAGGAGCTCTTGCATACAGTACAGATGCGGACAATATCCAAACCTTGATCGGCTCATGGAAAGATAAATTTGTGGTGAAACCACAAGACTTGTCTGCTTGGTATTACCAGTTCCTAGATCATCAAACAACTCAAGAAACTGTTTGGGTATGGGCGCGTGAAAACTGGGATTGGATCAAGGCAGCTCTTGGTGGGGACATGAGCTTTGATAGCTTTGTTATCCTACCTGCCCATGTATTTAAGACAGAGCAACGCTTGGCAGAGTACAAGGAATTCTTTGAACCACAACTCTCTGACCTTGCTCTTAGCCGAAACATCCGTATGGGAATCAAGGATATCGCAGCGCGTGTTGACTTGATTAAGCGTGAGAAAGCAGCAGTCGAAACTGTTGTAGCCCAATATGCCAAAGCTTAATTCGTTCAAAATGTAAACAAAAACTCAACTTTCTATCTGAAAAGAAGAGAGAGTTGAGTTTTTTTTAAGGCAATTTTGGTATAATAATCATAATAAGGAGGAGTTTCTGATGATAAAAATCTTATTAGTAGAAGATGACCTAGGTCTGTCAAACTCAGTATTTGACTTTTTAGATGATTTTGCAGATGTCATGCAGGTCTTTGATGGAGAAGAAGGTCTCTACGAAGCTGAAAGTGGCGTCTATGACTTGATTCTGCTTGACCTCATGTTACCTGAAAAAAATGGCTTCCAAGTCTTGAAAGAATTACGTGAAAAAGGAATTACAACCCCTGTCCTTATCATGACCGCTAAGGAAAGTTTGGATGACAAGGGTCATGGATTTGAATTGGGTGCGGATGACTACCTCACCAAACCTTTCTATCTAGAAGAACTCAAAATGCGGATCCAAGCCCTTCTCAAACGTTCAGGTAAGTTTAACGAAAACACCTTGACCTATGGGGATATTGTCGTCAACCTTTCAACGAATGAGGTTAAGGTGGAAGACACGCCTGTGGAACTACTCGGAAAAGAGTTTGAGTTATTGGTTTATTTCCTTCAAAATCAAAATGTTATTCTTCCTAAGACGCAAATTTTTGACCGTCTATGGGGATTTGATAGCGATACGACGATTTCCGTTGTAGAAGTCTATGTTTCAAAAGTTCGTAAGAAATTGAAGGGGACAGCCTTTGCTGAAAATCTTCAAACCTTGCGTAGTGTCGGGTATATATTAAAAGATGTTCAATAAACTAAAAAAAACATGGTATGCGGATGATTTCAGCTATTTCATTCGAAACTTCGGAGTGTTCACCCTGATTTTCTCTGCTATGACCTTGATTATCCTTCAGGTCATGCACTCGAGTCTCTACACCTCTGTAGATGAAAAACTACAAGCCCTTAGTAGTAGTCCTCAAGCGGTTATCCAGTTAGCCCTGAATCGGGCCACCGAAGAGGTCAAGGATATTCAACCCGCAACAGCGGATGCCAGCAAGGCTGAAATCAAGACCAATGTTAGCTCTAATACAGAAGTTTTGCTTTTTGATAAGGATTTTAACCAACTCTTACTGGGCAATCGCTTTTTAGGCTTGGACAAGATCAAGCTGGACAAGAAAGAGTTGAATCACATTCGCCAAATCCAAGTTGTCAATAGCTATGGTCAGGAAGAAACCTACCGAATGGTCTTGATGGAAACCAATTCATCCACTGTTTCAAGTAATGTCAAATATGCGGCGGTTTTAATCAATACCAGCCAGCTTGAGCAAATCAGCCAAAACCACGAGCATTTAATTGTTGTAGTTATGGCTAGTTTCTGGCTCCTGTCTTTAATTGCCAGTGTTTACCTGGCACGTGTCAGTGTCAAACCTCTGCTGGAAAGTATGCAAAAGCAGAAGTCCTTTGTTGAAAATGCGAGTCACGAACTGAGAACGCCTTTGGCCGTTTTACAAAATCGTTTAGAGACTCTCTTTCGAAAACCAGAGGCAACGATTATGGAATCCAGCGAAAGCATTGCTTCTAGTCTTGAAGAAGTTCGCAATATGCGCTTCCTCACGACCAATCTTCTCAACCTTGCACGTCGAGATGATGGAATCAAACCAGAAATAGCAGAAGTTTCTCCACAATTCTTTAAAACAACCTTTGCCAACTATGAGTTGATTGCTTCTGAAAATGATCGTGTTTTCAACTATGAAAATCGAATTTATCGTCCATTCATGACCGATCAGTTGCTCCTAAAACAGCTCATGACCATCTTGTTTGATAATGCCATCAAGTATACCGAAGAAGATGGAAAGATTGAGTTTGTGGTCCATGCTACGGATCGCCACCTCTATCTATCCGTAACGGATAATGGAATTGGGATCTCAGCTGCCGATAAGAAGAAAATCTTTGACCGTTTTTACCGTGTAGACAAGGCGAGAACCCGTCAGAAAGGTGGGTTTGGTCTGGGACTATCTTTGGCCAAGCAGATCGTAGATGCCTTACGAGGAACGATTACCGTTAAAGATAACAAGCCTAGAGGAACAATTTTTGAAGTTAAGATTGCTATTCAATCTCCTCCCAAACGTAAGAATAAATAAAAAGACAGTTTTAAAACTGTCTTTTTTGTTAACTAGAAAAGAGGTTGGTAGTGGTACCAACCTTTATTTTGAAATTTTTCGTTTAATAATCTTTCGTTGGAGTTGGAGGAGTGTCAAGCTTGCCCCCATAGCAGCAATAAATGATAAAGCTGTATTTAATTTTAAAGCTAAAAAGATAAAGCTAAAAAGTACCATAAAAATACAAAAACAAGCAATATTTACAAAAAATAAAATCTCTTTTAGGTTAGGGCCGACTGGGGCTTCTGGTGTATAATCTTGATAAAGCGGAGCTTGATTCGATTCGGGAGTTTGTTCAAACTCATAGGCTTCTAATTTTCTTGCGGGCATAATTCTCTCCTTAACAGTACATAACTATTTTATCATTTTTTATGTAGAGAATTATTACAGAATTGTTACAAAACTACTAAAGTCTTATATCATCTTCTAAGTTGCTTTTCTTGACACCCACTAGGGAAAGTGATAGCATGGATGTTACACTTGAAACAGATGACCTGACCTTCTCTATTATAAATATACTGAGGAAGGGATAACTTATATAAATTGATAGCAAGCAAGTGCTTTTCCTAAGATAATTTGTTGAGTTGCTACCGTGATTCTTTGTAAAAGAGGTAGGAGTTGTTTTGAATGGATGATAAGACAGAGATGCTGTCTATTGGACTGGGTAGCATTTTGCTACCTCTGGGGAAAAGTTAAAGGAGATAAGCATGTATCTTGCTATCAAAGAATTATTACGAAACAAACTTCGATATAGTTTGATTCTCACTACCATTTTTCTTATCGCTTTTATGGTCTTTTTTATGACCAGTTTAGCTCTTGGTCTTGTACGTAACAACCGAGCCGCTATTGATAACTGGCAAGCGACGGGTGTGGTTTTATCTGACTACGCAAATGATAATTTGACGGCATCTTTTATTCCTGAAAAGGACTACAAGGAGAAGAGTTCTAAAGAGGCTGCTCCCCTGGGCTATATGTTCGCTGTGACTAATCTAGTCGATGATAGTGAAAAGGTCAATGTTTCCATCTTTGCTCAAGAGTGGGACTCTTTTATCTCTCCGAGTCTGATTGAGGGCCGTTATCCTGAAGGGAATGATGAGGTTGTCGTGGATCAGTCCTTTGAGAATTATGGGATTAGGCTAGGTGATGCCATTCAGCTCAATGGAAGTGAGACAAGTTACAAGATTGTAGGCTTGACTCAAGGAAATAAATTTTTCACCGAGCCTGTTGTCTTTACGAGTCTGACAACTTATTGGACCTTACAAGGAACCTTGAAAGCCAATCGTTCCGTCTCTGCCTTGGTATTGAAAAATGATATAGAAGTGGCTGGAGACAGACTGAAACAGATTTCCATTCCAAAAATGATTTCGAAAATTCCTGGTTACACACCTCAGGTGAATGTATTTTCAGGAATGATTCTTGCTATGATTGTTATCACAGGCTTGATTGTGGGGATTTTTGTTTATATCATTACCATCCAAAAACTTGGACTTTATGGAATAATGCGAGCTCAAGGAATACAGATCAAAATCATTGTATGGTCCCTTTTCTGTCAAATCTTCCTTTTGTCTGGTATGGGAATTGCTCTAGCCTTGCTAGCTATCGGAGGAGTGATTTTAGTCTTACCAGCTACCTTCTTTTTCTATCCAAGTTGGATAGCTTACTCCGTCCTAAGCTTGGTAATTTCCTTGATGGCCCTTCTAGGTGGTGTCATTTCACTTCCACGCTTGCTAAAGGTGGACCCGATTACTGCGATTGCAGAGTGATAAGGAGAATAGTATGACAGCATTGATTGAAATGACTCAAGTTACAAAAACCTACGGGGAAGGAAAGATGAAAGTTGTAGCCCTGCATGAGACGAATTTTCAGCTAAATGCGGGAGAGTTCGTAGCTATTGTTGGGCCTTCAGGTTCTGGAAAGACGACCTTTCTAACAACTCTAGGACAACTACAGGAAGCTTCGAGTGGAAAGATTCTGGTCAAAGGGAAGGAAACAGGCAGTTTGACGGAGAAAGAAAAAACAGATCTCCGTTTTAGAGAGTTTGGTTTCATTCTCCAGGCTTCAAACTTAATTCCTTTTCTAACGGTCAAGGAACAGCTGGATTTGATTGACAAACTGGATAAGGGAAAAAATAGCAAAAGTGACCGAAAAGAGCTCTTTGACTTGTTGGATTTGGAAAAAGTTCAAAATCATTATCCCAAAGCTCTATCGGGTGGCGAACGTCAACGTGCCGCGATTGCTAGAGCGCTCTATAACAATCCAAGCATTGTGCTTGCAGATGAGCCGACAGCCAGTCTAGACACCGAGCGTGCTTACCAAGTAACGGAGATGCTGGCTGCTATTGCCCATGAACAAGGTAGAGGAGTTGTTATGATTACGCATGATACTCGTCTTCTTGATAAGGTTGATCGTATCTATGTTATGAATGATGGCCACCTAGTTGAAGAAACACATGCATAAAAAAGAAAGTGGACGGTACTGGTTACTGTCCACTTTTTGAATGAAAACTTTAAAAATGACTTTGACTTTTTATAAAACTCTTAGTATTCATAGCTGATTTCTGAGAATTGTGGTATAATTTTCCTTATGGAAAAGATTATCATTACAGCAACTGCTGAAAGTATTGAACAAGTTGAACAACTACTTGAAGCTGGCGTAGACCGTATCTATGTCGGTGAGAAAGATTTTGGTCTTCGTCTGCCAACAACCTTTAGTTATGAAGACTTACGCACCATCGCTAAGCTCGTTCATGAAGCAGGCAAAGAATTGATTGTTGCGGTTAATGCCCTCATGCACCAAGATATGATGGACCGTATCAAGCCCTTCCTAGACTTCTTGGAAGAAATCAAGACAGATTACATCACAGTAGGAGATGCGGGTGTCTTTTACGTGGTCAACCGTGATGACTATTCCTTTAAGACCATCTACGATGCTTCAACCATGGTGACAAGTAGCCGTCAGATTAACTTCTGGAGTCAAAAGGCTGGCGCATCTGAGGCTGTCTTGGCACGTGAAATTCCATCTGCTGAGCTCTTCAAGATGCCAGAGATTTTGGAAATTCCTGCTGAAGTGTTGGTTTATGGAGCTAGTGTCATTCACCATTCTAAGCGTCCGCTCTTGCAAAACTACTATAACTTTACGCATATCGATGATGAAAAGACGCGTAAACGTGACCTCTTCTTGGCAGAACCAAGTGACCCAGAGAGTCATTACTCTATATTTGAAGACAATCATGGTACCCATATCTTTGCCAACAATGACCTTGATTTGATGACCAAATTGACAGAATTGGTGGAGCATGGTTTTACCCATTGGAAGTTAGAAGGACTCTATACTCCAGGTCAGAACTTTGTTGAGATTGCTAAACTCTTTATCCAAGCTCGCAGTTTGATCCAAGAGGGCAAATTCAGCCATGATCAAGCCTTCTTGCTAGACGAAGAAGTGCGCAAGCTCCATCCAAAAAATCGTTTCCTTGATACAGGATTTTATGACTACGATCCTGATATGGTTAAATAGGTCACAAAAACCCGAAATAAAAATGTTCGGGTTTTTCAAGTGTATTCATGAAATAAAAACGGATACATGTTATAATAAATGTAGCTCTATATTGGAGGTGTTAAAGTGGAAAATCTGAAAAAAATGGCAGGAATCAAGGCTGCTGAGTTTGTCAACGATGGTATGGTTGTCGGACTGGGGACTGGATCAACTGCCTACTATTTCGTAGAAGAGATAGGTCGTCGGACTAAGGAAGAAGGATTACAGATTACAGCTGTAACGACTTCTAGTGTGACCAGTAAACAGGCAGAAGGACTCAATATTCCGCTCAAGTCTATTGACCAAGTAGACTTTGTCGATCTGACAGTCGATGGAGCAGATGAAGTGGATAGCCAGTTTAATGGAATCAAAGGTGGTGGGGGTGCCCTTCTCATGGAGAAGGTTGTAGCGACACCATCAAAAGAATACATTTGGGTGGTGGATGAAAGCAAACTGGTAGACAAACTAGGTGCTTTTAAATTGCCTGTGGAAGTGGTTCGGTATGGCGCAGAACAAGTTTTTCGTCGTTTTGAGCGAGCTGGCTACAAACCAAGTTTTCGTGAAAAAGACGGTCAGCGTTTTGTAACCGATATGCAGAATTTTATCATTGACCTAGCCTTGGATGTCATTGAAGATCCAATTGCCTTTGGGCAAGAATTGGACCATGTCGTTGGTGTTGTAGAGCACGGTTTATTCAATCAAATGGTGGATAAGGTCATCGTAGCTGGACGAGAAGGAGTTCAGGTTTTAACTTCAACAAAAGCAAACTAATCAAAGTAATAAGGAGACATACTATGTCAAAATTTAATCGTATTCACTTGGTGGTATTGGATTCTGTAGGAATCGGTGCAGCACCAGATGCTAATAACTTTGTCAATGCAGGGGTTCCAGATGGAGCTTCTGACACACTGGGGCACATTTCAAAAACAGTTGGTTTGAATGTGCCAAATATGGCCAAAATCGGTCTAGGAAATATTCCACGTGAAACTCCTCTTAAGACTGTACCAGCTGAAAGCAATCCAACAGGGTATGCAACAAAATTGGAAGAAGTATCCCTTGGTAAGGATACTATGACTGGACACTGGGAAATCATGGGACTTAACATTACGGAACCTTTCGATACTTTCTGGAACGGATTCCCAGAAGAAATTTTGACGAAAATCGAAGAATTCTCAGGACGCAAGGTCATTCGTGAAGCCAACAAACCGTACTCAGGAACAGCTGTTATCGATGACTTTGGACCACGTCAAATGGAAACTGGGGAGTTGATTATCTATACTTCAGCTGACCCAGTCTTGCAAATTGCTGCCCACGAAGACATCATTCCTTTGGATGAATTGTACCGTATCTGTGAATACGCTCGTTCGATCACCCTTGAGCGCCCAGCCCTTCTAGGCCGCATCATTGCCCGTCCTTATGTAGGTGAGCCAGGTAACTTCACTCGTACTGCAAATCGTCGTGACTTGGCAGTTTCACCATTTGCTCCAACTGTTCTCGATAAACTCAATGAAGCAGGTATCGATACTTATGCTGTTGGTAAAATCAACGATATCTTTAATGGGGCAGGAATCAATCATGACATGGGACACAACAAGTCAAATAGCCATGGAATTGATACACTATTGAAGACTATGGGGCTTGCTGAGTTTGAAAAAGGATTCTCCTTCACAAACTTGGTTGACTTTGATGCCCTTTACGGCCACCGTCGCAATGCTCATGGTTACCGTGATTGCTTGCATGAGTTCGATGAACGCTTGCCTGAAATTATCGCAGCCATGAGAGAGAATGACCTTCTCTTGATTACTGCGGACCATGGAAATGACCCAACCTATGCTGGAACTGACCACACTCGTGAATATATCCCACTTTTGGCTTACAGTCCTGCCTTTAAAGGAAATGGTGTCATTCCAGTTGGACATTTCGCAGATATCTCAGCGACTGTTGCCGATAACTTTGGTGTGGAAACTGCTATGATTGGGGAAAGTTTCTTAGATAAATTGGTATAAGATGACGCGGTATGCTTTACTGGTACGAGGCATTAATGTCGGTGGGAAAAATAAGGTTGTCATGGCGCAACTTCGTCAAGAACTGACAGAGTTGGGGCTGGAAAATGTTGAAACCTACATCAACAGTGGCAATGTTTTCTTTACTTCGACAGACTCAAAATCTCAATTGGTTGAAAAGTTAGAGGCTTTCTTTGAAGCCCATTATCCATTTATTCAGAGTTTTTCTTTGCTGAGTCAGGAAGATTATGAAGCAGAGCTGGAGAATCTGCCAGATTGGTGGACCAAAGACCTGGCTAGAAAAGATGTGCTCTTCTACACAGAGGGCTTGGATGTGGCTCAAGTCATTGAGAAAGTGGATAGCTTGGTACTGGAAGATGAAGTCGTTCATTTTGGAAAACTTGGTATTTTCTGGGGAAAATTCTCTGAAGAATCCTACTCTAAGACTGCTTATCACAAGTACTTGCTCAAGATGCCTTTCTATCGCAACATCACCATTCGCAACGCAAAAACCTTTGACAAAATCGGTCAAATGCTAAAAAATAATAAAGGAGACACAGAATGACATTCTTAGATAAAATCAAGGAAACAGCTGCTTTTCTGAAAGATAAAGGAATCAAAGCGCCTGAATTTGGTTTAATCCTTGGATCAGGTCTTGGAGAATTGGCAGAAGAAATTGGAAATCCAGTTGTAGTAGACTATGCAGATATTCCAAACTGGGGCCGTTCGACAGTAGTCGGTCACGCTGGTAAATTGGTATATGGAGAACTTGCAGGTCGCAAGGTCTTGGCTCTTCAAGGTCGTTTCCATTTCTACGAAGGAAATCCTCTGGAAGTCGTGACTTTCCCAGTACGTGTGATGAAAGTTCTCGGATGCGAAGGTGTCATTGTAACCAATGCTGCAGGAGGTATTGGTTATGGTCCTGGTACTTTGATGGCTATCTCAGACCATATCAACTTTACGGGTCAAAATCCGTTGATGGGTGAAAACTTGGATGATTTCGGTCCTCGTTTCCCTGATATGTCTAAAGCTTACACACCTGAATACCGTGCTGTAGCTCATCAAGTAGCTAAAAAACTTGGTATCAAGCTTGATGAAGGTGTCTATATCGGTGTAACTGGTCCAACTTATGAAACACCAGCAGAGATTCGTGCCTATAAGACCCTTGGAGCAGATGCAGTTGGTATGTCTACTGTTCCTGAAGTTATCGTGGCAGCCCACTCTGGCTTGAAAGTTCTAGGAATTTCATGTATTACTAACTTTGCGGCTGGTTTCCAAGAAGAACTCAACCACGAAGAAGTTGTGGAAGTGACTGAACGTGTCAAGGGTGATTTCAAAGGTTTGCTGAAAGCTATTCTTGCTGAATTGTAAGATGATGAAAGCACGACTCCAAAGACTGCCCTACGAATGGCGTTTGCTTTTTGCAACTCTTGCTTTGGGAGTAGGTACGGGTCTAGTCGGAATTGCCTGTCATTATCTGCTAGAAGGCGTGCAAATGTTGGCTTTTGGCCAAGAGAGATCTGATCTGCTCCAGCAATTTCAAGAAGCTGGAGGACTTCGTAGATTTCTTGTCTTATGTGTGACAGGGACTTTGGCAGCTGGTTTTTGGTATATTCTACAAGAGCGTTATAAAATTCTCTCTATTCGCAGGCAAATCGACCTGGTTGGAGATAGAGATCCAGCGCCCCTAGCCCACCTCCTTCATGCAACTATGCAGGTTGCGATTGTTGGAGCTGGCGCTTCGGTCGGAAAAGAAGGAGCCCCACGTGAGGTTGGGGCTCTTCTAGCTGGTCGTTTGGGGAAAGTCTTGTCCTTGACGATCAAAGAGCGAAGAGTTTTGATTGCTTGTGGAGCTGGAGCAGGTTTGGCTGCGGTTTATCAGGTTCCCTTTGCAAGTAGCTTGTTTGTATTTGAGACATTAGGGTTGGCCTATCACTGGAAAAATATCTTACTGGTCTTGTCTAGTTCTTATTTGGCGACTTGGATTGCCCAGCCAATCGTTGGACATGGTGCTATATATCATATGTCGCCAGTTCATTGGTCAGCCAGTAGTTTTATCCAGGCTGTCATAGTGGCTCTATTGCTTACTCCTTTGGCACTGGCCTTTCGTTTTCTAGCCAATCGGGCTAGTCGCAAACGGCGGAAGGATTGGACCATTCTTTTGGCTCTGCCTTTAGCATTTGTGGTGTTCGCTGGCATTGTGATCTTTTACCCGATTTTTATGGGAAATGGACAGGTTCTAGCCCAAACCCTCTTATCAGGCCAGCCACTTTCTAGTCTAGCCTTGACCTTGGCCGTAAAAGGGTTCCTAACCTATCTCCTCTTACGAAATGGGGCTTACGGAGGGACCTTGACACCGTCATTTGCCTTGGGGATTGGATCTGGCTACTTAGCGAGTTTGCTTTTGACAGTCGTTGGCATTCACCTAGATCCTGCTCTAGGAATGTTGCTTGGAGCGACCGTCTTTTTAGGGACGACCTTACAAGCTCCCTTGACTGCCATTGCCCTAAGTCTTGGTTTTACAGGACAGAGCTGGGCTTTGATTCTACCACTAGCACTAGCTGCTAGTATGTCTTATGTGATTCAAAATAGATGGGAGAATAAACGATGAGAGTGCATTTTGTCTTGCACGAAACTTTTGAAGTACCGGGTGCTTATCTAAAGTGGGCGCAGGAGCGTGGTCATCAGGTGACGATGTCCAAGGTCTACGAGCGAGAAGCTCTACTTGAGACAGTGGATGAGATCGATTTTTTGATTGTCATGGGAGGACCACAATCACCAGATGAGGATCGCGCAACCTTCCCTTACTATGATCCGCAAGCTGAGATTAAACTTATTCAAAAAGCAATGAAGGCGGATTGCTACATCGTTGGTGTCTGTCTGGGTGCGCAGCTCCTGTCTGTTGCTTATGGCGCGGAGTATGAACACAGTCCAGAGCGGGAAATTGGAGTGTATCCTGTGGATTTAACGCCTGAAGGATTGGCGGATCCGCATGTCAGCTTGTTTGGCGCCAGCTTTGATTCTGGTCACTGGCATGGTGATATGCCGGGATTGACGGATGATGCCGTTGTCCTTGCGACCAGTCGAGGTTGTCCACGTCAGATTGTCCGTTTTTCTCCCAAGCACTATGCCTTCCAAGCCCACTTGGAATTCGATCCAGAAGCAGTCGATCTCTTGATTGCGGCTGATGGAGCAGCTGCTTTGGAAGAGCAAAGTAAACAATTGCCATTTGTCGAAAAACCTGAAGCTATTCGTGCTTACGATTATCAAGAAATGAATGCAAAATTGTACGCATTTTTGGATTCATTAACAAACTAAATAAAAAAGAAAGGCAGAGCGTGTGTTTTTATTTGAACACGAGCGGAAAACTTTTCATAACAACAATAAAAGAAAGGATGGGTAAACCGTATTTGCTGAACTGAATACGGGCGGAGAACTATGTAAAAAAGATAAACTGTCTAGCATCTGCGATGCGTCGTCAGTTTCCTATTTTTACTTTGTTCTCTGTCGCCCTTTATATCTTAACTATGTCTATCCATATTGCTGCTAAGCAAGGTGAAATTGCTGATAAAATTCTTCTTCCTGGGGATCCTCTTCGTGCGAAATTTATTGCTGAGAATTTCCTTGAAGACGCTGTATGTTTTAACGAAGTGCGTAACATGTTTGGTTACACTGGGACTTACAAGGGTCACCATGTATCTGTCATGGGAACTGGTATGGGAATGCCATCAATTTCTATCTATGCGCGTGAGTTGATTGTGGACTACGGAGTGAAAAAATTGATCCGTGTCGGAACTGCTGGTTCCTTAAACGAGGATGTCCATGTCCGTGAATTGGTCTTGGCGCAAGCTGCTGCGACTAACTCAAACATCATCCGTAATGACTGGCCACAGTACGATTTCCCACAAATCGCTAGCTTTGATTTGCTGGATAAGGCCTATCATATCGCCAAAGAACTTGGTATGACCACCCACGTTGGGAACGTTTTGTCATCAGATGTCTTTTACTCAAACTACTTTGAAAAGAACATCGAGCTTGGTAAATGGGGAGTCAAGGCTGTGGAAATGGAAGCAGCAGCTCTTTACTATCTTGCTGCCCAACACCACGTTGATGCACTTGCTATCATGACCATTTCTGATAGTTTGGTCAATCCAGAAGAAGACACAACAGCTGAAGAACGCCAAAACACCTTCACCGATATGATGAAGGTTGGATTGGAAACCTTGATTGCAGACTAAACATCGTATTACTTTGAGATAAGGTTATTTCTAAGATTGATTCAAATGCTTTAATCTCAAATATATCAGTAATGATAAAGGAAGAGTTGAAAATCAGATTGCTGGAACTATTGATTTTCAACTTTTTTAGAACCCAGCTTAAGGAGAGATGTGATGGATAAAATAGAACTATTACAAGATTTGATTGATAAAAGCCACAGAATAGTCTTTTTCGGAGGGGCAGGAGTGTCAACCGAGTCTAATATCCCAGATTTTCGTAGTTCAGATGGTGTTTATAGTCATCAGTTAGGCCGTCATTTTACGGCAGAGCAACTCGTTTCTCGGACCATGTTTGAGCGCTATCCAGAAGATTTTTTTGACTTTTATAAGAAATACCTGATTTATCCAGAAGCAAAGCCTAATGCTGCTCACACTTATCTGGCTGCTTTGGAAAAGACAGGTAAGCTAAAGGCTGTTGTGACACAAAATATCGATAGTCTTCATGAAATGGCTGGCTCCCAAAAGGTCTTTAAATTGCATGGGAGTGCGGACCGCAATTACTGCCTAGGTTGCCAACGTTTCTATAACTTAACTGGTTTTCTGGCCCTCGAGGGACCTGTTCCCCACTGCCTATACTGTGGCAAGGTGGTCAAGCCTGACGTGACCTTGTATGAAGAATCACTTGACATGGATGTTTTTAGTCAAGCTGCACAAGCAATTCGGCAAGCAGACTTGCTGATTATTGGTGGGACTTCCTTGGTTGTTTATCCTGCAGCTAGCCTAGTAAACTATTTTTCTGGGACAAATCTGGTCCTTATCAATAAAACCAGTACTCCACAAGACAGCCAAGCTACATTGGTCATTGAAGGCAAGATAGGAGAAGTATTTTCGAAATTGAGACAATAAAGAATTTTAGAAGATAGTAACAAAACCATGTTACTTGAAAGAGGAAGATATCTCAGTTTTTGATCACTATCTCGCTCTTTGAGACTTGTTAAAAACTGGCTGAGAAAATCAAAACACCTTCACCAATATGATGAAGGTTGGATTGGAAACCTTGATTGCAGACTAAATTTGTAATAGAAAATCCTGATTTCAAGTGAAATCAGGATTTTTTCATGGATGCGATTTTTTCTGGGTCTGGTGTGACACGGAGGGTCTTTTGTCCTGTATAGGTCACAAAGCCAGGTTTTCCACCAGTTGGTTTGTTGAGTTTTTTGACCTCAATCATATCCACTTGAACCAAGTTCGACAAGCGTCCTTTAGAGAAATATGCAGCAAGTTCTGCAGCGTCTGTCTTGACTTCGTCAGAAGGGTTGAGGTTGCCTGAGATGACGACGTGGCTGCCAGGAATGTCCTTGGCGTGGAACCAAAGTTCTTCCTTGCGAGCCATTTTAAAGGTTAGTTCTTCATTTTGCAAGTTGTTTCGACCGACATAAATGATGGTTTTGCCATCGCTTGCTAGATACTGCTCTGGTTTTTTGCGCTTATGGATTTTCTCTCGCTGTCTTCTACGGATAAAGCCTGTTTGGATCAATTCTTCACGTATTTCAGTGATTTCCTCTAGTCCAGCTTGATTGAGAACAGTTTCCACACTTTCCAGATAGAGAATAGTTGCCTTGGTTTCTTCAATCAACTCAGTCAGGTATTTAACAGCTTCTTTGAGCTTTTGGTAGCGTTTAAAGTAGCGCTGGGCATTCTGGCTGGGAGTCAGGGCCTTATCAAGCGTTATGGTAACAGGTTGATTCGTGTAGTAGTTATCCAAGATAACCTGGTCTTGGTCATTGGGAACTTGGTGGAGGAAGGTTGTCAGTAATTCTCCTTTTTGGCGAAATTCCTCAGCGTTGTCCGTTGCCAGTAATTCTTTTTCTTGTTTTTTGAGTTTGTGGCGATTTTTTTGCAATTCATTTTCAACACGGCGAATGAGTTCACTGGCTTGCTGTTTGACGCGATCGCGCTCTGCCTTATCTTTGTAGTAGATATCTAGAAGATCAGAAAGACTGGCAAAAGGCTCTCCTATACGATTTGCAAAAGGAACTGGACTGAAGGAAGTCTCAGTCAAGCATGGCTTGGTTTCTTGTTCGAAAAAGTGACGGAAGGTAGAAAGCTTATCACGAACCAGGAGTCTTTCCAGTTCGTTTGCTGTATCACGTCCTAGACCTTGAAAGAGGCTTTGAAGATTTTTTGCAGTTAGTTCATTGGTTTGCAAGATTTCAAAGAGTTTTTCATCCTTGACAGTGAAAGGATTGAGAGACTCGGTACTTGGTGGAGCGATATAGCTTGAGCCTGGCAGTAAGGTGCGGTAGCTATTTTGTGAAAAGCCGACGTGTTTGATCACTTCGAGAATCTTATGACTGCTTTTATCTACTAGAAGGATATTGCTGTGTTTGCCCATAATTTCGATAATGAGAGTCGCCTGGATATGATCTCCTATCTCGTTTTTATTGGAGACGGTGATTTCCACAATACGGTCATTTTCGATTTGCTCAATTGACTCAATCAGGGCACCCTGCAAATACTTTCTCAAAACCATGATAAAAGTGGAAGGTTGGGCTGGATTTTCAAAGGTCGTTTGGGTCAACTGGATGCGACCAAAAACGGGATGAGCAGAGAGGAGCAGACGATGGCTTTGGCGATTGCTGCGGATTTGCAAGACCAACTCTTGTTCAAAAGGCTGATTGATTTTCTGAATGCGACCATTGACCAACTCGCTTCGTAATTCCTCAACCATGTGGTGTAAAAAAAATCCGTCAAATGACATCGTTCTCTCCTTGTGATTGTATTCCATAGTATTATATCAAAAAGGTAGAATAAAATCATGGAAATATGGTATAATAAAGCCAAGTAAAGAGAATCGAGAAGTACATGTATATTGAAATGGTAGATGAAACTGGCCAAGTTTCACAAGAAATCTTGCAACAAACCCAAGAAATTTTGGAATTTGCAGCCCAAAAAATAGAAAAAGAAGACAAGGAGATGGCAGTTACTTTTGTGACCAATGAGCGTAGCCATGAACTCAATCTCGAGTACCGTGACACGGACCGTCCGACAGATGTCATCAGCCTTGAGTATAAACCAGAGTTGAACATTGCCTTTGATGAAGAAGATTTGCTTGAAAATCCTGAATTAGCAGAGATGATGTCTGAGTTTGATGCCTACATTGGGGAACTGTTCATCTCTATCGATAAAGCGCATGAGCAGGCTGAGGAATACGGCCACAGCTTTGAGCGTGAGATGGGCTTCTTGGCAGTACACGGCTTTTTACACATTAACGGCTATGATCACTACACTCCGGAAGAAGAAGCGGAGATGTTCGGTTTACAAGAAGAAATTTTAACAGCCTATGGACTCACAAGACAATAAACGAAAATGGAAAAATCGTGACCTGATATCCAGTTTAGAATTTGCCCTTACAGGAATTCTGACTGCTTTCAAGGAAGAACGCAATATGCGAAAACATGCAGTGACGGCTCTAGTAGTCATCCTTGCAGGTTTTGTTTTTCAGGTGTCACGAATCGAATGGCTCTTTCTCCTAGTGAGCATTTTCTTGGTAGTAGCCTTTGAGATTATTAACTCTGCTATTGAAAATGTGGTGGATTTAGCCAGTCACTATCACTTTTCTATGTTAGCGAAGAAAGCCAAGGACATGGCGGCTGGTGCCGTACTTGTGGTTTCCCTTCTTGCTGCGGTGATTGGTGCACTTATCTTTATCCCACGCATTTGGGATATACTATTTTAAACTATAAGAGGAAATTATGACATTTAAATCAGGCTTTGTAGCCATTTTAGGGCGTCCCAATGTTGGGAAGTCAACCTTTTTAAATCACGTCATGGGGCAAAAGATTGCCATTATGAGTGACAAGGCGCAGACAACGCGCAATAAAATCATGGGGATTTACACCACGGATAAGGAGCAAATCGTCTTTATTGACACACCAGGAATTCACAAGCCTAAAACAGCCCTTGGCGATTTTATGGTGGAATCTGCCTACAGCACCCTTCGTGAAGTGGATACTGTTCTCTTCATGGTGCCAGCTGATGAGCCACGTGGTAAGGGCGACGACATGATTATCGAGCGTCTCAAGGCTGCCAAGGTTCCTGTGATTCTGGTGGTGAATAAGATTGACAAGGTCCACCCAGATCAGCTCTTGGCTCAGATTGATGATTTCCGTAACCAGATGGACTTTAAGGAAATTGTTCCTATTTCAGCCCTTCAGGGAAATAACGTATCTCGTCTGGTGGATATTTTGAGTGAAAATCTGGAGGAAGGTTTCCAGTATTTCCCAGCTGATCAAATCACTGACCACCCTGAGCGTTTCTTGGTTTCAGAAATGATTCGTGAGAAAGTCTTGCACCTAACTCGAGAAGAGATTCCTCATTCAGTTGCTGTAGTGGTTGACTCTATGAAGCGGGACGAAGAGACAGACAAGGTTCATATCCGTGCAACCATCATGGTCGAGCGCGATAGTCAAAAAGGGATTATCATCGGAAAAGGTGGCGCTATGCTTAAGAAAATTGGTAGTATGGCTCGTCGTGATATCGAACTCATGCTAGGGGACAAGGTTTTCCTAGAAACCTGGGTCAAGGTCAAGAAAAACTGGCGTGATAAAAAGCTAGATTTGGCTGACTTTGGCTATAATGAAAAAGAATACTAAGTAGAGGTGGGCTCATGCCTGCTTCTTGTTTTTACAGAAGGAGGACTTATGCCTGAATTACCAGAGGTTGAAACGGTTCGTCGTGGCTTAGAAAAATTGATTTTGGGAAAGAAGATTTCGAGTATAGAAATTCGTTATCCCAAGATGATTAAGACAGATTTGGAAGAGTTTCAAAGGGAATTGCCTGGTCAGATTATCGAGTCAATGGGACGCCGTGGAAAATATCTACTTTTTTACCTAACAGACAAAGTCTTGATTTCCCATCTGCGGATGGAGGGCAAGTATTTTTACTATCCGGATCAGGTTCCTGAACGCAAGCATGCCCATGTTTTCTTCCAGTTTGAGGATGGTGGGACGCTTGTTTATGAGGATGTACGCAAGTTTGGTACTATGGAACTATTGGCACCCGACCTTTTGGATGCCTACTTTGTATCTAAAAAACTAGGGCCTGAACCAAGCGAAGAAGACTTTGATTTACAGGTCTTTCAAGCTGCCCTAGCTAAGTCCAAAAAGCCTATCAAATCCCATCTCCTAGACCAGACCTTGGTAGCTGGCCTTGGCAATATCTATGTGGATGAGGTTCTCTGGCGAGCTCAGATTCATCCAGCAAGACCTTCCCAGACTTTGACAGCAGAAGAAGCGACAGCTATTCATGACCAGACCATTGCTGTTTTGGGACAGGCAGTCGAAAAGGGCGGTTCCACCATTCGGACCTATACCAATGCCTTTGGGGAAGACGGAACCATGCAGGACTTCCATCAGGTCTATGATAAGACTGGACAAGCATGTTCGCGCTGTGGGACAGTGATTGAGAAATTCCAGCTCGGTGGACGGGGAACTCATTTTTGTCCTCAGTGTCAAAGGAGGGGCTGATGGGAAAAATCATTGGAATTACAGGAGGAATTGCTTCTGGTAAGTCAACTGTGACAAATTTCCTAAGAGAACAAGGCTTTCAAGTGGTGGATGCTGACGCAGTCGTCCACCAGCTACAAAAACCTGGTGGTCGTCTTTATCAGCTCTTAGTTCAGCACTTTGGGCAGGAAATCATCCTTGAAAATGGAGAACTCAATCGCTCTCTCCTAGCTAGTCTCATCTTTTCAAATCCTGAAGAACGTGAATGGTCTAGGATAACTCAAGGAGAGATTATTCGTGAGGAATTGGCTGCACTGAGAGAACAGTTAGCCCAGACAGAAACGATTTTTTTCATGGATATTCCCCTGCTTTTTGAACAGGACTACAGTGCCTGGTTTGATGAAACATGGCTGGTCTATGTGAACCGTGATGTTCAGGTGGAACGTTTCATGAAACGGGATTATCTTTCTAAGGAAGTAGCAGAGTCCCGTCTGGCAACCCAGTGGTCTTTAGAAAAAAAGAAAAAATTGGCGAGCCATATATTAGATAATAATGGCAGTCGCGATCAGCTTGTGACTCAAGTAGTGAAGTTACTTGAAGGAGGCGATAGCTGTGCAAGAGATTAGTTGGAAAGAGAATCTTCGTGTCGCCTGGTTCGGTAGCTTTTTAACGGGAGCTAGTATTTCCTTGGCCGTCCCTTTCATGCCTATCTTTGTAGAGCAGTTGGGAATTGAAGGAGACCAAGTTGCTTTCTATGCTGGATTAGCCATCTCAGTTTCGGCTGTTTCAGCAGCTCTAGTTTCTCCCATCTGGGGTATTCTTGCTGACAAATATGGTCGAAAACCCATGATGATTCGAGCGGGTCTTGCCATGACCATTACGATGGGAGGTTTGGCCTTCGTGCCAAATATCTATTGGCTACTCTTTCTGCGCTTGCTCAATGGTGTATTTACTGGTTTTGTCCCCAATGCAACGGCCTTGATTGCCAGTCAGGTACCTAAAGATAAGTCGGGAGCGGCTCTGGGAACTCTATCTACAGGTGTTGTTGCAGGAACACTGACGGGTCCCTTTGTTGGAGGCTTTATTGCTGAAATTTTTGGCATTCGTAATGTCTTTTTATTGGTAGGTGCTTTCTTATTTTTAGCTGCAATCCTAACCATTTTCTTTATCAAGGAAGATTTTCAGCCAGTGGCTAAGGAGAAGGCTATCCCAACGAAAGAAGTATTTTCTTCTTTCAAGTATCCTAGGCTTTTAGTGAATCTATTTTTGACTAGCTTTGTCATTCAATTTTCAGCTCAATCAATTGGTCCCATTCTAGCTCTCTATGTGCGGGACTTAGGGCAGACTGAGAATCTTCTCTTTGTATCAGGATTGATCGTATCTAGCATGGGATTTTCTAGCATGATGAGTGCAGGAATTCTAGGAAAACTTGGCGATAAGGTAGGGAATCATAGATTGTTAGTTGCAGCGCAGATTTATTCCGTCATCATTTACCTTCTTTGTGCCCATGCAACCAGCCCCCTTCAACTTGGCTTGTATCGTTTTCTCTTTGGTTTGGGAACGGGAGCTCTCATACCAGGAGTCAATGCCCTTCTTAGCAAAATGACTCCAAAATCAGGTATTTCAAGGATTTTCGCCTTCAACCAAGTCTTTTTTTACCTTGGTGGAGTGATCGGACCTATGGCGGGATCCGCAGTTGCAGGATATTTGGGCTACCATGCTGTCTTTTATGCGACAGCAGCTTGTGTGGCTTTCAGTTGTTTATGTAACTTAGTGCAATTTAGATCGTTATTAAAAGTAAAGGAAATCTAGTGCGAGTAAAAATCAATCTCAAGTGCTCCTCTTGTGGCAGCATGAATTATCTAACCAGTAAGAACTCCAAAACTCATCCAGACAAGATTGAGGTGTTAAAGTATTGTCCCAAGGAAAGAAAAGTAACCCTACATCTTGAATCTAAGTAGATTTTATGGTAAAATAATAGGGATTTTAAGGAGTTTGATATGTATAACCTATTGTTAACCATTTTATTAGTATTATCTGTTGTGATTGTGATTGCGATTTTCATGCAACCAACTAAGAACCAATCCAGCAATGTATTTGATGCCAGCTCAGGTGATTTGTTTGAACGTAGTAAGGCGCGTGGTTTTGAAGCTGTGATGCAACGTTTGACAGGTATTTTAGTCTTTTTCTGGCTAGCCATTGCCTTAGCATTGACGGTATTATCAAGTAGATAAGAAATGGGCGAGACTAGGTCTTAGCCTATTTTTATTTTAAATGACACTTAGAAAGTTATCACTCAAAAAGAAATTATAAAAATCTAGAAAGAAAACATGAAAGATAAAATTAAAGATTATTTGCAAGAGAAGGGGCGAGTGACGGTAAATGACCTAGCTCAGGCTCTCGGAAAGGATAGATCCAAGGATTTCCGTGAGTTGATTAAAACCCTGTCTCTGATGGAAAGAAAGCACCAGATTCGCTTTGAAGATGATGGCAGTTTATGTCTGGACCAAAAGAAGAAACATGAAATCACCCTCAAAGGGATTTTTCATGCCCATAAAAACGGCTTTGGCTTTGTCAGTATAGAAGGCGAAGAGGACGACCTTTTTGTAGGAAAAAACGATGTCAACTATGCCATTGATGGTGATACCGTAGAGGTGGTCATCAAGAAAGTCGCTGACCGCAACAAGGGAACTGCTGCAGAAGCCAAAATTATTGATATCTTAGAACACAGCCTGACAACCGTTGTCGGGCAAATCGTTCTGGATCAGGAAAAGCCCAAGTATGCTGGCTACATCCGTTCGAAAAATCAGAAAATCAGTCAACCGGTTTATGTTAAGAAACCAGCTCTAAAACTAGAAGGAACAGAGGTTCTCAAGGTCTTTATCGATAAATACCCAAGCAAGAAACATGATTTCTTTGTTGCGAGTGTACTAGATGTGGTTGGGCATTCAACGGATGTCGGAATTGACGTTCTTGAAGTCTTGGAATCCATGGATATTGTTTCAGAATTTCCAGAAGCTGTTCTCAAGGAAGCAGAAAGTGTGCCAGAAGCTCCGTCTCAAAAGGATATGGAAGGTCGTCTGGACCTGAGAGATGAAATCGCCTTTACCATTGACGGTGCGGATGCCAAGGACTTGGACGACGCAGTACACATCAAGGCTTTGAAAAATGGCAATATCGAGCTTGGAGTTCACATCGCAGATGTTTCCTACTATGTGACCGAGGGTTCTGCCCTTGACAAGGAAGCTCTTAACCGCGCGACTTCTGTCTACGTGACAGACCGAGTGGTGCCAATGCTTCCAGAGCGTTTGTCAAACGGCATCTGCTCTCTCAATCCTCAAGTCGATCGCTTGACCCAGTCTGCTATTATGGAAATTGATAAACACGGTCGTGTGGTTAATTACACCATTACCCAAACGGTTATCAAGACTAGCTTTCGTATGACCTATAGCGCTGTCAATGATATCCTAGCAGGTGACGAGGAAAAGAGACGAGAGTTTAAGAAAATTGTTCCAAGTATCGAGCTCATGGCCAAGCTTCATGAAACTCTAGAAAGCATGCGTGAGAAGCGTGGCGCCCTTAACTTTGATACCAGCGAAGCAAAGATTCTAGTGGATAAAAAAGGTAAGCCTGTGGATATCGTTCTTCGTCAGCGTGGTGTTGCTGAGCGGATGATTGAGTCCTTCATGTTGATTGCTAATGAAACGGTTGCCGAGCACTTTAGTAAACTGGACCTACCTTTCATTTATCGGATTCACGAGGAGCCCAAGGCTGAAAAAGTTCAGAAGTTTATTGATTATGCTTCGAGCTTTGGATTGCGAATTTATGGGACTGCCAGTGAGATTAGCCAGGAGGCGCTCCAAGACATCATGCGTGCGGTTGAGGGAGAACCCTATGCGGATGTATTGTCCATGATGCTTCTTCGTTCCATGCAGCAGGCTCGCTATTCTGAGCACAATCACGGTCACTATGGTCTTGCTGCCGACTATTACACTCATTTTACCAGTCCGATTCGCCGTTATCCAGACCTCCTTGTCCATCGAATGATTCGGGACTATGGGCGTTCTAAGGAAGTAGCAGAGCATTTTGAACAAGTGATTCCAGAGATTGCAACCCAGTCTTCCAACCGTGAACGTCGTGCCATCGAGGCGGAGCGTGAAGTCGAAGCCATGAAAAAGGCTGAGTACATGGAAGAATACGTGGGTGAAGAGTACGATGCGGTTGTGTCTAGCATCGTCAAATTCGGTCTCTTTGTCGAATTGCCGAACACAGTTGAAGGCTTGATTCACATCACCAATCTACCTGAATTTTATCATTTCAACGAGCGTGATTTGACTCTTCGTGGAGAGAAATCAGGAATAACTTTCCGCGTGGGACAGCAGATTCGTATTCGCGTAGAAAGAGCGGATAAGATGACAGGTGAGATTGACTTCTCTTATATCCCAAGTGAGTTTGATGTCATCGAAAAAGGCTTGAAACAAGCTGGACGCAAAGACAGAGGTCGTAGTTCAAGTCGTCGTTCAGACAAGAAGGAAGACAAGAGAAAATCAGGGCGCTCGAATGATAAGCACAAGCATTCACAAAAAGATAAAAAGAAAAAGGGTAAGAAACCATTTTACAAAGAAGTAGCTAAGAAAGGAGCCAAGCATGGCAAAGGGCGAGGGAAAGGTCATCGCACAAAATAAAAAAGCGCACCACGACTATACAATCGTAGATACGCTAGAGGCAGGAATAGTGCTGACAGGAACGGAAATCAAGAGTGTACGTGCTGCACGTATCAATCTCAAGGACGGATTTGCCCAAGTAAAAAATGGGGAAGTCTGGCTGAGCAATGTTCATATTGCCCCTTACGAAGAGGGCAATATCTGGAACCAGGAACCTGAACGCCGTCGCAAACTTCTACTCCATAAGAAGCAAATTCAAAAATTGGAACAAGAGACCAAAGGGACAGGAATGACCCTTGTTCCCCTCAAAGTCTATCTCAAAGATGGCTATGCCAAGCTTCTTTTAGGACTTGCCAAAGGGAAGCATGACTATGATAAACGGGAGTCAATCAAGCGACGTGAACAAAACCGCGACATCGCGCGTGTGATGAAAGCTGTTAACCAGCGATAAGAAGAGGAAGTAAAATGGAAAAACTAATTGCCTATAAACGCATGCCCTTGTGGAATAAACAGACCATGCCTGAAGCTGTTCAGCAAAAGCACAATACTAAAGTCGGGACTTGGGGGAAAATCACCGTTTTGAAAGGAACTCTCAAGTTTATTGAATTGACAGAGGATGGTGAGGTTCTAGCTGAGCACCTCTTTGAATCGGGGGCTGATAATCCCATGGCGCAACCGCAAGCCTGGCATCGAGTAGAGGCAGCCACAGATGATGTAGAATGGTACTTGGAATTTTATTGTAAACCTGAGGATTATTTTCCTAAGAAATACAATACCAATCCAGTCCATTCAGAGGTTCTAGAGGCCATGCAGACGGTAAAACCCGGAAGAGCCTTGGATTTAGGTTGTGGTCAAGGACGTAACTCTCTCTTTCTTGCACAGAATGGTTTTGATGTGACAGCTGTGGATCAAAATGAATTGTCCCTTGAAATCTTGCAAAGCATTGTGGAACAAGAGGATCTAGACATGCCTGTCGGACTTTATGATATCAATTCAGCCAGCATCGGGCAAGCCTATGATTTTATCGTATCAACTGTTGTTCTCATGTTCCTACAAGCGGACCGCATTCCAGCTATTATCCAAAATATGCAGGAGCACACCACGGTTGGTGGTTACAATCTTATCGTCTGTGCCATGGATACAGAGGATTATCCTTGCTCAATCAACTTCCCATTCACCTTTAAAGAAGGGGAGCTGGCGGACTACTACAAGGATTGGGAATTGATTAAGTACAATGAAAACCCAGGACATCTGCACCGTCGTGATGAAAATGGTAATCGCATTCAACTACGCTTTGCGACTATGTTAGCTAAAAAAGTCAAGTAAATCAAATATTTACAAACGAATAGAAACCACTTTGCAAGGTTTCTATTCGTTTTTGTTTGCGTTGGTTGATTGGGGCAAGCAGGATTTTATGCTATACTAGAAGTAGGAAATATGAGCAGTAGAGCTGTGTTATTTTTTCTCTCGGCTTAAGAAAGTGTAGATGATGGAGGTGATCTAATGACGAGTCTTTTGGTGGAACTGTATGATCGGCATGTATTGGAAAAGAATGTCTACCAAGCCTTTGTCAGTGATTGTGACGAGATTCTTTTTCTATCTTTGACGAAAATAAGCAATGAAGAGAAGCTCTCTCTCCGTCAGTTTATCATGGAAGAGGTACCTCATATCCAACGAGTGACCTTTCGTCAGTTATCCTTAGAACAACTAGCAAACCAGTTAGATTATTCTCTAGCAGGCTATGACCAGGTTCTTCTTGATGTTTTTGGTGGGGATTCGCTACTAGCCTTATCACTCTATCAATACGGCTTGGATCGCCATCTTCCCATCGTTGCCATGGATGTCGAGCGGGGAAAACAATACAAGTGGATAGCCGGTCAGTTAGAAAAAGAAGACTTGGACATTCCAACCCTAAGCATCCAACAGCTGATAGCCTTGCGTGGTGGAAAAATGCTCAAATCAAAACGCCCTATCCACTCAGATCAGCAAATTGCAGCCATTAAAAAGCTAGCCAGCTCTGCTATTTCCAATCCTGCTCACTGGTATCAAGTGACCCAATTTTTCTCTCTAGCTAAGACCAATGACCTGCATGCTGAGACAGAAAAGATACTGGAAAACAATGGCAGGTATTATCACTATCCAAAATCCCTTATTCCTTTACTTGTGGAAGCAGGGATGCTTTGTATTGAAAGCGAGGACAAGGAGCGAGTAAGCTACAGCTTTCCAAGTCAAGAAGCTCAAGTCTTTTGCCGCAACAAGGGACATATTTTAGAGGTATATCTCTATCTCTTAGCGCTTGAGTCTCAGCTGTTTGATGAGTGCATGATAGGCGGTGAGATTGATTGGAATGGCATCTTTCCAGAGGCGGACAATGTTCAAAATGAGATTGATGTCATTCTGAGAAAGGGACGCTCGATTACCTTTATCTCTTGCAAGATGACAGATTTATCAGTTGAAGCCATTAACGAACTAGAAGTCTACGCCAATCATTTTGCTGGGGAGAGTTGCCTCAAGTTGATTGTTTGTACGGGAAAAATCAATCCTGTTTATGCCAATCGCTGCCAGGAATACGGAGTGCTGGTCATTAGAAGCGAGCAGATCCCCAATCTCATTCCCATGCTAAAAAAATATTCTAAGAGACAAAAAAGATAAGAAATAATATCATGAAAGGCTGGAATTCCAGCCTTTTTTACTTCTTTTTCGAATAGAAAAGAAAAGGAGGTAGACCATGTTTGTAGCTAGAGATGCCAAGGGAAATTTGGTGAATGCTCTCGAAAAAGATGTGACCAAGCAAGCTTATACTTGTCCAGCCTGTGGGGGCGGACTACGATTACGCCAAGGACAGAGTATTCGAACGCACTTTGCCCATGAAAGGTTAAGAGATTGTATTGCTATTTTCGAGAATGAAAGTCCAGAACACTTGGGAAATAAAGAGGTCCTTTATCACTGGGCCAAGAAAGACTGTCAGGTTGCCCTAGAGTACGCTCTTCCTGAGATTCAGCAGATAGCAGATGTTCTCGTAAATGAGAAACTAGCTCTGGAGGTTCAGTGTAGCCCCTTGTCTCAAAAGCTTTTAGGCGATAGAAGCCAAGGATACCGTAGCCAGGGCTATCAGGTTATCTGGCTACTGGGAGAAAAACTCTGGTTAAAAGAGCGATTAACACAACTGCAAAGGGGATTCCTCTATTTTAGTCAAAATATGGGTTTCTATGCCTGGGAACTAGATCTCAAAAATCAAGTTCTGAGACTCAAATATCTTTTACATCAGGACCTACGTGGCAAGCTTCATTTTCAGGTAAAGGAATTTCCCTATGGTCAAGGAAATCTCTTGGAAATTTTACGATTTCCTTATCAGAAACAAAAACTGTCTTGTTTTGCAGTTGTGCAAGATACCACTATCTGTCACTACATTCGCCAACAGTTGTACTACCAAACGCCTTACTGGATGAAAAAGCAGGAGGAGACCTATCAGCAAGGGGATAATCTATTAAACCGTCAACTGGACGACTGGTATCCCCAAGTCAGACCAATAGAATCGGGTGATTTTTTGCAGATTGAAACGGATTTGACTAGCTATTATAGAAATTTTCAGGCTTACTATCAAAAAAATCCGAAAAATAATCGCCAAAAGCTCTATCCACCAGCCTTTTATCACTTATATTTCTCAAAAAATGTGGTAAAATAGAAAGGATGGAGGAAACTTATGGTATTACAACGACATGAAATAAATGAAAAAGATACATGGGATCTTTCAACAATCTACCCAACAGACCAGGCTTGGGAAGAAGCCTTGAAAGATTTAACTGAAAAAGTACAAACAGCATCTCAGTATGAGGGGCATCTCTTGGATAGCGCAGACAGTTTGCTTGAGATTACAGAATTCTCGCTTGACTTGGAACGCCAAGTTGAAAAGCTTTATGTCTATGCACATATGAAAAATGACCAGGACACGCGTGAAGCCAAGTATCAAGAGTACTATGCCAAGGCAATGACCCTATACAGTCAGTTAGAACAAGCATTTTCATTCTATGAACCTGAGTTTATGGAGATTAGTGAGGAGCAGTATGAGGCCTTCCTAGAAGCTCAACCAAAACTCCAAGTTTACAAGCACTTTTTTGACAAGCTCTCGCAAAAGAAAGACCATGTTCTTTCGCAACGTGAGGAAGAATTGCTTGCGGGAGCAGGAGAAATCTTTGGCGCTGCTAGTGAAACCTTTGCTATTTTGGACAATGCGGATATCACCTTCCCATATGTCCTTGATGACGAAGGCAAGGAAGTGCAACTCTCACACGGCACTTATATCCGTTTGATGGAGTCTAAAAATCGTGAGGTGCGTCGTAGTGCCTATGAAGCCCTCTATGCGACTTACGAGCAATTCCAACACACTTATGCTAAGACTTTGCAGACAAATGTCAAGGTGCAAAACTACCGTGCCAAAGTTCGCAACTATAAGAGTGCTCGCCATGCAGCCCTCGCAGCAAACTTTGTCCCAGAGAGTGTCTATGACAATCTAGTAGCAGCAGTTCGCAAGCATTTGCCTCTCTTGCATCGTTACCTTGAACTTCGTTCTAAAATCTTGGGGATTTCAGATCTCAAGATGTATGATGTTTACACACCACTATCTTCAGTAGAATACAGCTTTACCTACGAAGAAGCCTTGAAAAAGGCAGAAGAAGCCTTGGCAGTCTTGGGTGACGACTACTTGAGCCGTGTCAAACGTGCCTTTAGCGAGCGTTGGATTGATGTTTATGAAAACCAAGGCAAGCGTTCTGGTGCTTATTCTGGTGGTTCTTATGATACTAATGCCTTCATGCTTCTCAACTGGCAGGATAACTTAGATAATCTCTTTACCCTTGTCCATGAGACAGGTCACAGTATGCACTCCAGCTATACTCGTGAAACCCAACCTTATGTTTACGGAGATTACTCAATTTTCTTGGCTGAGATTGCCTCAACGACCAATGAAAATATCTTGACGGAGAAATTACTGGAAGAAGTAGAAGACGATGCGACGCGCTTTGCTATCCTCAATAACTTCTTGGACGGTTTCCGTGGAACGGTCTTCCGCCAAACTCAATTCGCTGAGTTCGAACATGCCATTCACCAAGCAGACCAAAATGGAGAAGTCTTGACAAGTGATTTTCTGAATAAACTCTACGCTGACTTGAACCAAGAGTACTATGGACTCAGCAAGGAAGACAATCCTCAAATCCAGTACGAATGGGCACGCATTCCTCATTTCTACTATAACTACTATGTTTATCAGTATTCAACAGGTTTTGCAGCTGCTTCAGCCTTGGCTGAGAAGATTGTCCATGGAAGTCAAGAAGACCGTGACCGCTATATCGACTACCTCAAGGCTGGTAAGTCTGACTATCCGCTTAATGTTATGAGAAAAGCGGGAGTGGATATGGAGAAGGAAGACTATCTCAACGACGCCTTTGCAGTCTTTGAACGCCGTTTAAATGAGTTTGAAGCCCTTGTTGAAAAATTGGGACTGGCTTAAGATGGTAGAGTCTTATAGTAAAAATGCCAATCACAATATGCGTCGTCCCGTCGTCAAGGAAGAAATCGTAGAGTTTATGCGCCAGCGTCAAAAGCAGGTGACAGGTTCCTTGAAAGAATTGGGGACCTTCGCTCGCAAGGAGAATATTCCCATTATTCCTCATGAAACAGTTGCTTATTTCCGTTTTCTCATGGAAAGTCTGCAACCCAAGAACATTTTGGAAATTGGGACAGCAATTGGTTTTTCAGCCCTCCTGATGGCAGAACATGCGCCAAATGCAAAGATTACAACCATTGACCGTAATCCTGAGATGATCGGCTTTGCCAAGAAAAACTTTGCCCAGTTTGACAGTCGTAAGCAAATCACCCTTATAGAGGGAGATGCAGTCGATGTTTTATCTAGTCTGACAGAAACATATGACTTTGTCTTTATGGATTCAGCCAAGTCCAAGTACATCGTCTTTCTACCTGAAATCCTCAAACGATTAGAAGTTGGTGGAGTAGTGGTCTTGGATGACATTTTCCAAGGAGGCGATGTTGCCAAGGATATCATGGAAGTCCGCCGTGGTCAAAGAACTATTTACCGTGGTTTGCAAAGACTTTTTGAAGCAACGTTGGACAATCCAGATTTAACGGCAACTCTAGTTCCGCTTGGGGATGGCATTCTCATGCTACGTAAGAATGTAGCAGATGTGCAACTTCCTGAGAGTGAATGATTTTCATAAAAATTTAAGAAATTATAGTAAAATAGATAAGGTAACACTTACCGTAAAAGGAGTAAACATGAAGAAAAAACTAATGGCAGGAGCCATCACACTTTTATCAGTAGCAACACTTGCAGCTTGTTCAAACAGTTCTGAAGGAAAAGATTTGATCAGCATGAAAGGTGATGTGATTACAGAAAATCAATTCTTTGAAGAAGTAAAGAACAATCCAACTGCGCAACAAGTCTTGCTAAACATGACTATCCAAAAAGTCTTTGAAAAACAATATGGTTCTGAAGTGACTGAACAAGATGTGGATGATTCTGTTGCGGAAGAACAAAAGAAATACGGTGATAGCTATAACAGCGTCCTTCAACGTGCAGGTATGACTCCTGAAGCTCGTAAAGCTCAAATCCGTACCAGCAAATTGGTTGAATTGGCAGTTAAGAAGGCAGCTGAGAGTGAATTGACAGATGAAGCCTACCAAAAAGCTTTCGAAGCGTACACACCAGATGTAACTGCTCAAATCATCCGTATGGATAATGAAGACAAGGCAAAAGAAGTGCTTGAGAAAGCCAAGGCAGAAGGTGCAGATTTTGCTCAGTTGGCGAAAGACAACTCTAACGACGATAAGACAAAAGAAAATGGTGGAGAAATCACTTTTGACTCTGCTTCTACAGAACTTCCAGAACAAGTCAAGAAAGCTGCCTTTGCTTTGGATGTGAACGGTGTTTCTGATGTGATTACGGCTACTGGAACACAAGCCTACAGCAATCAATTCTACATCGTTAAAGTAACGAAGAAGACAGAAAAATCTTCTAACTTGGATGACTACAAAGAAAAATTGAAGACCATCATTTTGACTCAAAAACAAAATGATTCAGCTTTTGTTCAAGGAGTAATTGGTAAAGAATTGCAAGCTGCAAACATCAAAGTCAAAGACCAAGCCTTCCAAAACATCTTCACCCAATACATCGGTGGTGGTGACTCAAGCTCAAGCAGCAGCTCTTCATCTAACTAAGAACTTAAAATACAAATCTCAAGAGAGGTTTGTATTTTTTGCTTGAAACTAGAAAATGAGTAAAATTCGAAGGATTAAAGGATAAGAGTTTTTTTCTTTCTGAAAAAGTGGTATAATAACAATCAAAACTAGAAAATAAAACGGAATTAGGGACAACCACCTCTGTTCCTATTAGAGTGGTGAAATATGAAAATTAGTAAAAGGCACCTACTAAACTATTCCATTTTGATTCCTTATTTTCTTCTGTCAATTTTGGGGTTGATTGTAGTTTACTCGACAACGAGTGCAACCCTAATTGAAGAAGGAAAAAGCGCTTTTCAATTGGTACGTAACCAGGGGATTTTCTGGGTAGCTAGTTTGGTTTTGATTGCCTTAATCTATAAATTAAAATTAGGTTTCCTGAGAAATGGACGTCTCATTTTTATCGTGATGATTGTGGAGATGGTTCTTTTAGCCCTAGCGCGTCTGGTCGGAACACCTGTCAATGGAGCATATGGATGGATTTCTGTAGGACCTGTAACGATTCAGCCGGCTGAATACCTTAAGATTATCATCATCTGGTACCTGGCATATCGTTTTTCAAAACAGCAAGATGAGATTGCGGTTTATGATTTCCAGGTGTTGACCCAAAATCAATGGCTACCTCGAGCTTTTAACGACTGGCGTTTTGTTCTGCTGGTTCTGATTGGTAGTTTGGGGATTTTCCCCGACTTGGGAAATGCGACCATCTTGGTCTTGGTAGCGCTCATTATGTACACCGTTAGTGGAATAGCCTATCGTTGGTTCTCGACCATTCTAGCTCTCTTAGCAGGGAGTTCAATTTTAGTATTGTCTGTCATTCGTCTCGTTGGGGTTGAAAAATTTTCTCAGATACCGGTATTTGGTTACGTTGCTAAACGTTTCAGTGCCTTCTTTAATCCCTTTAATGACTTGGCGGGTGCAGGACACCAGCTTGCAAATTCTTACTATGCCATGGTTAATGGAGGCTGGTTCGGACTGGGATTGGGAAATTCGATCGAGAAGCGTGGTTATCTGCCGGAAGCCCATACGGATTTCGTGTTTTCGATTGTCATCGAAGAGTTTGGATTCGTAGGAGCGAGTATGATTTTGGCTTTACTCTTCTTCTTAATTTTGCGAATCATCTTGGTTGGTATTCGAGCTAAGGATCCCTTTAACTCCATGGTTGCTATCGGTGTCGGAGGGATGATTCTTGTTCAGGTCTTTGTCAATATCGGTGGGATTTCTGGTTTGATTCCTTCTACAGGGGTGACCTTCCCCTTCCTTTCACAAGGTGGGAACAGTCTCCTGGTATTATCCGTAGCCATTGCCCTTGTATTAAATATCGATGCCAGCGAGAAACGTGCTAAACTCATTAGAGAATACGAATCTCAAACTGTTGAAGGTCTGTAAGGATTGTATGGAAAGGAAAAATATATGTCTCTTCAGAAATTAGAAAACTATAGTAATAAAGCCGTCATCCAAGAAGAAGTCTTGATTTTGACTGAGCTGCTAGAAGATATCACAAAAAATATGCTAGCGCCAGAGACCTTTGAAAAAATCATGCAGTTGAAGGAATTATCAACAAATGAAAACTATCAAGGGCTCAATGAACTGGTGACTAGCCTTTCCAATGAAGAAATGATTTACATTTCTCGTTATTTCTCTATCCTTCCACTCTTGATTAATATATCTGAGGATGTGGACTTAGCCTATAAAATTAACCACCAGAACAATGTGGACCAAGACTATCTAGGGAAATTGTCTACAACCATAAAGATGGTAGCTGAAAAAGAAAATGCAGCTGAAATTTTAGAAAAGTTAAATGTCGTTCCTGTCTTAACCGCCCATCCAACGCAAGTACAACGCAAGAGTATGCTGGACTTGACCAACCATATCCATACTCTTTTGCGCAAGTATCGTGATGTCAAACTAGGTTTGATTAATAAAGAAAAATGGAACATGGATCTCCGTCGTTACATTGAAATTATCATGCAAACAGACATGATTCGTGAGAAGAAATTGAAGGTAACCAACGAAATCACCAACGTGATGGAGTACTATCAAAGTTCATTCCTGAATGCTGTGCCACGTTTGACGGCTGAATATAAGAAACTAGCTAAAGAACAAGGAATTGAGCTCGAGCATCCAAAACCAATTACTATGGGGATGTGGATTGGAGGAGACCGTGATGGAAATCCTTTCGTAACAGCGGAAACCCTCAACAAATCAGCCTTGACTCAGTGCGAAGTCATCATGAATTACTACGATGAAAAGATTTATAATCTTTATCGTGAATTTTCACTTTCAACCAGCATCGTGAATGTCAGCGACAAGGTTCGTGAGATGGCGCTTAAGTCACAAGATAACTCCATTTACCGCGAAAAAGAACTCTATCGTCGTGCTCTTTTTGATATCCAAGCTAAGATGCAGGCAACTAAGGCTTATCTCATTGAAGATAAAGATCTTCAGCCTAGATATGCTACTGCAGATGAATTTTATCAAGACTTGTTGGCCATTCGCGATTCTCTCCTTGAGAACAAGGGGGAATACCTGATCTCAGGAGAATTTGTCGAGTTAATGCAAGCCGTTGAAATCTTTGGCTTCTACCTTGCTTCTATCGACATGCGCCAAGACTCTAGCGTCCATGAAGCCTGTGTGGCTGAATTGTTAGCATCTGCTGGCATCAACGACCACTATAGCGATCTCTCTGAAGACGAAAAATGCGCCCTCCTATTAAAAGAGTTGGAAGAAGATCCTCGTATCCTCTCAGCTACTTATGCTGAAAAGTCAGAACTGCTTGAGAAAGAATTGTCCATCTTCAAAACTGCTCGCAAGTTGAAGGATAAACTGGGTGAAAATGTCATTCGCCAAACCATCATCTCTCACGCGACAAGTGTATCTGATATGCTAGAATTAGCCATCATGCTCAAGGAAGTGGGCTTGGTTGATGCTCAAAAAGCGCGCGTTCAGATTGTTCCCCTCTTTGAAACGATTGAAGACTTGGATCACTCGGAAGAAACCATGAGAAGATACTTCTCTCTTCCATTGGCTAAAAAATGGATTGCTTCAAAAGACAACTACCAAGAAATCATGCTTGGCTACTCCGATAGTAACAAAGATGGTGGTTATTTATCATCATGTTGGACTCTATATAAAGCTCAACAACAACTGACTGCTATTGGAGATGAATTTGGTGTTAAAGTCACCTTCTTCCATGGCCGTGGTGGTACTGTTGGTCGAGGTGGTGGTCCAACTTATGAAGCTATCACATCTCAACCGCTCAAGTCTATCAAGGACCGTATCCGTCTGACTGAGCAAGGAGAAGTCATTGGAAACAAATACGGAAACAAAGACGCTGCCTATTATAACCTTGAAATGTTGGTTTCTGCAGCCATTAACCGTATGATTACCAAGAAGAAGAGCGATACCAACACGTCAAATCGTTATGAAGCTGTTATGGATCAAGTAGTGGACCGTAGCTACGATATCTACCGTGATTTGGTCTTTGGAAACGAACATTTCTATGATTATTTCTTCGAGTCAAGCCCAATCAAGGCTATATCAAGCTTCAACATTGGTTCACGTCCTGCAGCTCGTAAGACTATCACTGAAATCGGTGGTTTGCGTGCCATACCTTGGGTCTTCTCATGGTCACAAAGTCGTGTCATGTTCCCTGGATGGTATGGAGTAGGATCCAGCTTTAAAGAGTTTATTGATCAAGATCCGAAGAATATCGAGTTTCTTCGTGACATGTACCAAAACTGGCCTTTCTTCCAATCTTTGCTTTCCAATGTAGACATGGTCTTATCTAAGTCTAACATGAACATTGCTTTTGAATATGCTAAGCTCTGTGAAGATGAAGAAGTGCAAGCTATCTACTACACTATTTTAGATGAATGGCAATTAACTAAGGACGTTATTTTAGCTATCGAAGGTTATGACGAACTCTTGGCAGAAAACTCTTATCTAAAAGACAGTCTAAACTATCGTATGCCTTACTTTAATATCCTTAACTACATCCAGTTGGAGTTGATCAAACGTCAACGTCGCGGCGAATTGTCAGCTGACGAAGAAAAACTAATCCATACAACTATTAACGGAATTGCGACTGGTTTGCGTAATTCAGGCTGATATTTTCTAAACTTCCTCTTTTTACTAGGAGGAAGTTTTTGAATTGTTTAAAAAATTCTAAAAATAGTCTTGACAAGTAGTTGAAAAATGATATAATTTAAACATTCAGAAAGTAATCATTGAAGTTTTTTAGAGAGTCTGTGGTTGGTGGAAACAGATAAATGGAAGTGATGAAAATTGGGCTGAATGTTATAAAGAATTTGAAATCATAAAAATTCGGTGAGCACACCTTACAGTGCAACTCGTGAATGCGAGAAAGAGCGATAGGGATATTCCCTATAATTGAGGTGGCACCGCGCATCGACGTCCTCACACAAGTTTTTGTGTGAGGACTTTTTCTTTTAGGAGGATGATTATGGAATTTAAACGATGGTGTCGCTTGTTTTGTTGAAAAGAGCATTATACAAGTGATTAAAAAGGAGAAAGAATATGAAAAATAAACGATTGATTGGAATTATCGCAGCACTAGTACTTGCAGTTAGCGGGAGCTTGATTTACTCAAGTTTAAATAAACAAGAAACAAAGACAACAACAGAGACAGCAAGTAAGACTGCTAAGGTTGGTGTTCTTCAATTTGTCAGCCATCCTTCTTTAGACTTGATTTACCAAGGAATTCAAGATGGACTTGCTGAAGAAGGATATAAGGACAACCAAGTAAAAATCGACTTTATGAACTCTGAAGGCGATCAGAGCAAGGTTGCTACCATGAGTAAACAATTGGTGGCAAACGGAAATGATCTTGTCGTTGGGATTGCAACACCAGCTGCTCAAGGACTTGCAAGTGCTACTAAAGACCTTCCCGTTATCATGGCGGCTGTAACAGATCCAATTGGTGCTAACTTGGTCAAAGATTTGAAAAAACCAGGTGGCAACATTACAGGAGTATCAGACCACAACCCAGCAGAACAACAAGTAGAACTCATTAAAGCTTTGACACCTGATGTTAAAACAATCGGAGCCCTCTACTCAAGTAGCGAAGATAACTCAAAATCACAAGTTGAGGAATTCAGGGCTTATGCTGAAAAAGCAGGTTTGAAAGTCGAAACCTTTGCCGTGCCATCAACCAACGAAATTGCTTCAACTGTTAATGTTATGACCAGCAAGGTCGACGCTATCTGGGTTCCAATTGACAACACCATCGCATCCGCATTTTCAACAGTTGTTTCAAGCAACCAAACAGCTAAAAAGCCAATCTATCCAAGTGCCACTGCCATGGTAGAAGCAGGTGGATTAGCATCTGTAGTAGTTGACCAACACGATCTTGGAGTGGCTACTGGTAAAATGATTGCCAAAGTTTTGAAAGGTGAAAAACCAGCTGATACGCCAGTTAATGTCTTTTCAACTGGTAAGTCAGTTATCAACAAAAAACTAGCGCAAGAACTTGGAATCACTATTCCTGAGTCTGTTCTAAAAGAAGCAGGACAAGTGATTGAATAAAGATAAAGGAGGAGCTGGACACATCTCCTCCCATTTTTACTAAAGAAAGAAATGAGTGAAAGATTATGATAGTATCCATTATTTCACAGGGGATGGTCTGGGCGATTCTTGGTTTGGGAATCTTTATGACTTTTCGAATTTTGAATTTTCCAGATATGACGACTGAAGGCTCTTTCCCACTAGGGGGAGCAGTAGCTGTAACCTTGATAACACAAGGAGTCAATCCGTTTTTAGCGACCTTGGCTGCAGTAGGAGCAGGCTGTCTAGCTGGAATGGCGACAGGTCTCTTATATACCAAAGGAAAAATTCCAACTCTCTTATCAGGGATTTTGGTCATGACTTCCTGCCATTCCATCATGCTCATGATTATGGGACGTGCCAATCTGGGGCTTCTTGGAACCAAGCAAATTCAGGATGTCTTGCCTTTTGATTCGGACCTTAATCAACTCTTGACTGGCTTTATCTTTGTTGCCCTTGTTATTGGCCTTATGCTCTTTTTCCTAGATACCAAACTAGGTCAGGCCTACATAGCTACGGGTGATAACCCTGATATGGCTCGTAGTTTTGGAATTCATACTGGTCGTATGGAACTCATGGGTTTGGTTCTTTCAAATGGGATTATCGCGCTTGCAGGAGCCTTAATTGCTCAACAAGAAGGATACGCAGATGTTTCTCGAGGAATTGGAGTGATTGTCGTAGGTCTTGCTAGCTTGATTATTGGTGAGGTTTTGTTCAAGAGCTTGACCTTGGCAGAGCGACTCATGACCATCGTTGTAGGCTCTATCGCTTATCAGTTCCTCGTTTGGGGAGTGATTGCTCTTGGATTTAATACAAGTTATCTGCGTTTGTATAGCGCCTTGATTTTGGCAGTTTGCCTTATGATTCCAACCTTCAAAAGCAAATACCTGAAAGGAGTCAAGTTTAGCAAATGACAGCAATTGTAGAATTAAAAAATGCTACCAAAGTCATCACAAATGGCTTTGACGAGGAAAAAATCATTCTTAATGATGTTTCTCTTGAGATTTTTGAACATGATTTCATTACCATCCTAGGTGGAAATGGAGCTGGAAAGTCAACTCTTTTTAACACTATTGCAGGTACCTTGCCTTTAACAAGTGGAAGCATCCGTATCATGGGCGAGGATGTGACGCATTTTTCACCAGAAAAGCGAGCTAAGTACTTGTCTCGTGTCTTTCAGGATCCTAAAATGGGTACGGCTCCCCGTATGACCGTTGCAGAAAACCTTTTGATTGCCAAGTTTCGTGGTGAGAAGAGAGGGCTTCTTCCTAGAAGGCTATCAAGCTATAGAGAAGAGTTTCAGGCTACCATTGAAAAGGTTGGAAATGGTCTTGAAAAACATCTGGACACTCCGATTGAATTTCTATCAGGTGGTCAACGTCAGGCCCTAAGTCTTTTGATGGCAACCTTAAAGCGACCAGAGTTGCTCTTGTTGGATGAACACACAGCAGCTCTTGACCCAAAGACCAGTGTGGCCTTGATGGTGTTAACAGATGAATTTGTCAGCAAAGACCATCTGACAGCCTTGATGATTACCCACCATATGGAAGATGCATTGAAGTATGGAAATCGTCTGATTGTCATGAAGGAAGGCCGTATCATCCAAGACCTTAATAAAGAAGAAAAAGCAAAAATGAAGATTTCAGACTACTATCAATTATTTGAGTAAAGTAGAAAATTGTTCGTCAAAAAATAGAGAAGAAAAACTTAGAAACCAGTTTCCTGTTTCTAAGTTTTTTTGCTGACAATCTTGACAGATATGATTAGTAAAATACGGACGTCAAAGAATTTATAGTATAATGAGTATAGGCAAAATGTCTTATGAGTTGAAATTAAAATAAAGGATGCATGCTAGTTTTGACTTTTTCGAACCGTCGAACGCCTTAACTTCATTCTAAAATCGCCTATCAAACAGTTCGAACAGTCAAGATTTTTAAATAATCAAGTATTCTAAATTTAGAATTGCTAGAATATAGGTGTATTTTAGGCATTAGAAGCTTCGAATAGCTAAATATTTTCTAAAGATAAGCCATTCGACCCACTTGAATGCTCAAATCTGAAAAAATTAGGGTGTCAAAGAAAAAGAAACCTACATCTCAACTATTTTTAACTTGGCCCAAATGTTAGTAAGGGAAAAATAAATGAAAAAAATTTTAAAAATCCTAGTCATAACTGTATTAGTTTTTCTAACTTTATTTGGTCTATATCCTTTGTATCAAAAGTATTATTATAAAGGAGTGTATGAATCTTTAAGTAATGACTTTTTAGAAATGAACTATGCAGAGATAAATAGTGGTGTTTTACCTGGACTCGCTGATTTCAGTAAAGCCGTTGACGGAAGTCAGTCGTTTAGAGATCCAGACTGGATAATTCCCATAGGACTTGATGCAGACTTGTCTGAAAATGAAAGTTTAAAAGTGATTGTAGGTTTTGAAGAAACTTTTATTATTGAATACCAGCAACTGTTATCTGATGGGAGATATCTTTATATTAAATATGACTACAATGATAAGAAACTCAACCAATCTGTCGAAATCTCAGATTCTAAATGGTCGATAGCGTATGACTTAGCTAGTTACAATATACTCCATAAGGATGAGGGAAAACTAGATTTGGAGGCATATAAAGAATTATCACGTCAGTCGAAAACAGGGGATTCGATACCCAATTTTTACCTAACAAATCCCAACGAAGAACTAGAGTATTTAAAACCTTATGGGATTGATGAAGCTTGGATTAAAGAAAAATCTCACTTCATGCTCTATGATGTTGTTCTAGAACGCTGGTTTAAAATGGGCAGTCAACGTTACTCAGTTGATAATCTTGGGGATGTAGAGATTGTGCCACTAAGTTTTTCTGAATAGGATGGATCCGACTCAAACTTATTTTTCCTATACTTTTAAGAAAATATCAAAATCAAGGATATCTAGGATAATAATAAGTCATTCAAAGTGAAAAAAATTTAAATAAACATATTCTTTACGGAGGTAGAACATGACATACACACAAGAAGATTTTCAGGAATGGATTTTCCAAATTGAGTTTAAAATGGATTACTTTACAAGTGACTTTGCTCAAGAACAAAATCTAACACTAGACTACAGTATGCAGTCCTTGGATGATTTGGAGGCTTGGCTTTTGACTCACTATGACAATCACCACGTCTTGATGGAGGATAAAAAGCTTTTGGATTACCTGACTGTCTATATCGGAGAAACCTTCCGCAAGCACCTCGGAGGCAAATGGTTTATTGACCTAAAAAATAAAAAGAACGCTTATTACTCCATGCCTGTTTTGACAGATCCCTCCTATCGAGGAGAAGCCTATATAGCACCAATGACTTTTGCGACGGCCTGTATCAGCAGAAAGGACGGGCAGTATATTAGCCGAATACTGAAATATAATATTGAAAGCCAAGCTAAATAAGTGTACCTGATTAGAGGTTTCAAAATAAAATATAAGGAGGACTTGTTGGAGTTTTGGAGAAAATTCTCAATAAGATGTTAGCAGTGAGTTTTTATGAAATATAGGGACGGAAAATGTATGAAATGGTTTACTTTTTTTCAGAAATAAGCTATACTAGTTAACGTGAAACTATGATAAGATGGAGGTATTGTGTATGGTTGACAAGCAAGTCATTGAAGAAATCAAAAACAATGCCAACATTGTGGAAGTCATAGGCGACGTGATTTCTTTACAAAAGGCTGGACGGAACTATTTAGGTCTCTGTCCTTTTCATGGTGAAAAGACCCCCTCTTTCAACGTTGTGGAAGACAAGCAGTTTTATCATTGCTTCGGCTGTGGTCGTTCAGGAGATGTTTTTAAGTTCATCGAAGAGTACCAAGGTGTGTCCTTTATGGAAGCTGTTCAGCTCTTAGGGGAGCGCGTCGGTATTCAATTAGCCATGCCTGTCCAGTCTCGTCCTCAACAGGCTTCCCCTCATCAAGCTTTATATGATATGCATGAAGAAGCTGCCCGTTTTTACCATGCAATCCTCATGACGACCAAGATGGGAGAAGAAGCAAGGGCTTATCTCTACAAACGTGGATTGACAGATGATGTTCTGAAGCACTTTCAAATTGGACTGGCTCCAGCAGAGAGAACCTATCTCTATCAACGTTTGGCTGACAAGTTCGAGGAAAAGGATTTATTGGATTCGGGCTTGTTTTACTTATCAGATGGCAATCAGTTTTATGATACTTTTTTCGGACGTATCATCTTTCCTTTGACCAATGACAAGGGGCAGGTTATTGCTTTTTCAGGTCGTATCTGGCAGGAAACTGATAGTCAGACTGCCAAGTACAAAAATAGCCGTTCGACTGCAATTTTTAACAAGAGTTATGAATTGTATCATTTGGACAAGGCAAAAAAGGGAACAGGGAAGATCACAGAGCTCTATCTGATGGAAGGCTTCATGGATGTAATCGCAGCCTACCGTGCTGGTATAGAAAATGCTGTGGCTTCCATGGGGACAGCCTTAAGCAAGGAGCATGTTGACCACCTCAAACGCTTTACCAAAAAAATTGTTCTCAGCTATGATGGCGACAAGGCAGGACAGGCAGCAACAGCCAAGGCATTAGAGGAGTTAAAAGACTTTTCAGTTGAGGTTATTCGAGTACCTGATGCCATGGATCCAGATGAGTATTTGCAAAAGAATTCTGCTGAAGACCTGGCTTACCTCTTAACAAAGACTCGTATCAGTCCTATAGAGTTCTATATACACCAGCTCAAGCCTGAGAATAGTGATAACCTGCAAGCGCAAATCGAGTTCATTGAAAAGATTGCGCCCCTAATCGCTAAAGAAAAGTCTATCACTGCCCAGAATTCTTATATCCACATTCTGGCGGATAATCTACCTTCTTTTGATTACCAGCAGGTGGAGCAGATTGTAAATGAAAGTCGGATTGTTCAGAGGCAGGAGAGAGTCAAAGAGGAGCATCCTACGCCAGTAGCGATTAGTTTGCCTGTGACCCGGCAACTGACAGCAGTTATGAGAGCAGAGGCTCATCTCCTTTATAGGATGGCTGAGAATCCAGTTGTTCTAAATGACTACAGATTAAGAGAAGATTTTTTCTTTGATACCCCAGAATTTCAAATTCTTTACGAATTATTAAGTGAGCAGGGAGAAATCGGCTCAGAGGAGCTTTCTCATCAGACACCTGAGGTTGAAAATGCTTGGTACCACGTGCTTAGCTTGGATTTGCCAGCTGAGATGTCGCCTCAAGAGCTAGTAGAAGTAGAAGCGACTCGAAACCGTGCCCTCCTCAGCAAGGACAACTTACGAATTAAAAAGAAAGTGCAGGAAGCTAGTCATGTAGGAGATACTGACACAGCCTTGGAAGAATTGCAACGATTGATTTCCCAAAAGAGAAGAATGGAGTAATAATGGCAACAAAACAAAAAGAAGTAACCACATTTGATGTGCAAGTAGCAGACTTTATCCGTAACCACAAAAAAACAGGAACAGCAACAGATGACGAAATCAATTCAAGTCTGGTTATTCCTTTTACCCTCGATGCAGACGGCATTGAAGACCTTTTGCAACGGATTCAGGATGCTGGAATTTCTATCACAGATAACGAAGGAAATCCAAGTGCGCGTGTTCTTAGTGCAGAAGAAGAACCAGAACTCAGTGATGAGGACTTGATTGGCTCAACTTCAGCCAAGGTTAATGACCCAGTCCGTATGTATTTGAAGGAAATCGGGGTTGTTCCTCTCTTGACCAACGAAGAGGAAAAAGAATTGGCCCTAGCAGTTGAGGCTGGTGATATTGAAGCCAAACAACGCCTTGCGGAAGCCAACCTTCGTTTGGTGGTTTCTATCGCTAAGCGCTACGTAGGGCGTGGCATGCAGTTTCTTGACTTGATCCAAGAAGGAAACATGGGCTTGATGAAGGCTGTTGACAAGTTTGACTATTCAAAAGGATTTAAGTTTTCTACGTATGCAACTTGGTGGATTCGTCAGGCAATCACTCGTGCCATCGCTGACCAGGCCCGCACTATTCGTATCCCTGTCCACATGGTTGAAACCATTAACAAGCTTGTCCGAGAACAGCGCAATCTCCTTCAAGAATTGGGGCAAGATCCAACACCTGAACAAATCGCTGAACGTATGGATATGACACCTGACAAGGTCCGTGAAATCCTAAAAATCGCCCAAGAACCAGTATCACTTGAAACACCGATTGGTGAAGAGGACGATAGCCATCTTGGGGACTTTATCGAAGACGAAGTGATTGAAAATCCAGTAGACTACACAACTCGTATCGTTTTGCGTGAGCAGTTGGATGAAGTCTTGGATACTCTCACAGATCGTGAAGAAAACGTTTTGCGTCTTCGTTTCGGTTTGGACGATGGGAAAATGCGTACCCTTGAAGATGTTGGTAAAGTCTTTAACGTGACTCGTGAACGTATCCGTCAGATTGAGGCTAAAGCTTTGAGAAAATTGCGTCAACCAAGTCGCAGCAAACCGCTTCGTGATTTTATTGAAGATTAGAGTGAGGATGAACATGGCTTATACAGAAGAGCAAATTGAAACGATTAAAACACGCATTTTAAATGCCTTGGAAGAAGTCATCGACCCTGAGTTGGGGATTGATATTGTCAACCTAGGTTTGATTTATGAAATTCGATTTGATGGTGAAACAGGTCATACGGAAATTGATATGACCTTGACAACTATGGGTTGCCCACTGGCTGACCTCTTAACAGATCAGATACACGATGCGATGACAGAGGTGCCTGAGGTAACCAATATCGAAGTCAAATTGGTCTGGTATCCAGCCTGGACGGTTGAAAAAATGAGTCGCTATGCGCGTATCGCTCTAGGAATTAAGTAATCGATTGGAAAATTGCGAGAGACGATTGGAAAAGAGAGGGGCTCCTCCATTTTCCTCTGGTCTCTTCTTTCTTTTACTGATTTTCTTGAAATAAAATGGTATAATGAGTAGTATGGAAAACAAAAAATTGCGTATTAATATGCTAAGTTCAAGTGAAAAAGTGGCTGGTCAAGGAGTGTCAGGAGCCTACCGTGAATTGGTGAGTCTCCTACATCGTGATGCCAAAGATCAGTTGATTGTTACGGAGAATCTTCCTGTAGAGGCAGATGTAACCCACTTTCACACCATTGATTTCCCTTATTATTTATCCACATTTCAAAAGAAACGCTCTGGGAGAAAAGTTGGTTATGTGCATTTCTTACCTGAGACACTCGAAGGGAGTTTGAAAATTCCATTTTTCTTAAAAGGAATTGTCAAACGCTATGTTTTTTCCTTTTACAACCGAATGGAACACTTGGTGGTGGTTAATCCCATGTTTATCGAGGATCTAGTTGCTGCGGGTATTCCACGAGAAAAAATAACTTATATTCCCAATTTTGTAAACAAAGAAAAATGGCATCCATTACCAGCTGAACAAGTTGCACAACTTCGTGAAGAAATGGATCTCGCCAAAGATCAGTTTGTCGTGGTTGGTGCGGGCCAGGTTCAGAAACGAAAAGGGATAGATGATTTTATCCGTCTTGCTGAAGAATTGCCAGAAATTACCTTTATCTGGGCTGGTGGTTTTTCATTTGGTGGAATAACAGATGGTTATGAACGCTATAAGAAGATTATGGACAATCCACCTAAAAATCTAATTTTCCCAGGTATTGTGTCACCGGAGAGGATGCGGGAACTGTATGCTTTAGCTGATTTGTTCTTACTACCTAGCTATAATGAACTATTCCCTATGACCATCTTAGAGGCAGCTAGTTGCGAGGCTCCTATTATGTTAAGGGATTTGGACCTGTATAAGGTCATTCTTGAGGGAGATTATCGTGCTACAAGTGATGTCTCTGAGATGAGAGAAGCAATCCTAGAATATAAAGAAAATCCTGAAGCGTTGAAAGAATTGAAAGAAAAAGCTAAAAGGATATCCAAGCAGTATTCAGAAGAGCGTTTACTGGGAATTTGGTTAAAATTTTATCGGGAACAGGCTGCTCTAGGTAAAAAGTGAGGTAATCTATGCGAATTGGTTTATTTACAGACACCTATTTTCCTCAGGTTTCCGGGGTTGCGACCAGTATTCGAACCTTGAAGACAGAGCTTGAGAAGCAAGGCCATGCAGTTTTTATCTTTACAACAACAGATAAAGATGTGAACCGCTACGAGGATTGGCAAATTATTCGAATTCCAAGTGTCCCTTTCTTTGCATTTAAAGATCGACGGTTTGCCTATCGAGGTTTTACAAAGGCACTTGAAATCGCCAAGCAGTATCAACTCGATATCATTCATACCCAGACAGAATTTTCACTTGGATTATTAGGGATTTGGATCGCACGAGAATTGAGAATTCCTGTTATCCATACCTACCATACCCAGTACGAAGACTATGTGCATTATATTGCTAAGGGGATGTTGATTCGTCCAAGTATGGTAAAATATCTGGTACGTGGTTTCCTTCGTGATGTAGACGGAGTAATCTGTCCTAGCGAGATTGTTCGGGACCTTTTATCTAAATACAAAGTCAAGGTTGAAAAACGTGTCATTCCAACCGGAATTGAGCTAGCTAAGTTTGAACGACCTGAGATTAAAGAGGAAAACTTGCAAGAACTTCGTTCGAAGTTAGGTATTCAGGAAGACGAGAAAATGCTACTGAGCCTTTCGCGTATTTCTTATGAGAAGAATATCCAAGCAGTCCTAGATGCTTTTGCTGAAGTATTAAAAGAAGAAGATAAGGTGAAGCTGGTCGTTGCTGGAGACGGTCCTTATCTGGACAGTCTGAAAGAGCAAGCAGTGAAATTAAACCTGCAAAAACATGTGATTTTTACAGGTATGATTGCTCCAAGCGAGACAGCCTTATACTATAAGGCTGCAGATTTCTTCATCTCTGCCTCAACGAGTGAAACTCAGGGCTTAACCTATCTAGAAAGTCTAGCCAGTGGAACGCCTGTTATCGCTCATGGCAACCCCTATCTTGATAACCTGATCAGTGATAAAATGTTTGGTACCCTCTACTATGGAGAACGAGAGCTTGCAGGAGCTATCCTTGAAGCCTTGATTGCTACTCCTGATATGTCTGAACAAAAGTTGGCGGATAAGTTGTACGAAATTTCGGCTGAGAACTTTGGGAAACGAGTACATGAGTTTTACCTCGATGCCATTATCTCAAATAACTTTGAACATGAATTACATGATGGGAAACCTGTTAGTCAGCGCTTTTTGAAAACGATTTTATATCTACCCCAACAGGCTGTTACAAGTCCAGTAAAAGAGTCTAAGCGTATTTTGCGGGCTTCTCGGAAGCAATTATCCAGCATCAGAGATTATTGGAAAGATGAATTCAAATAATAGAATAAGAGGAAAATACTATAAAAAAATTAATGCGAAGTGGAAAAAATCAAATAATTGGTGGAGTTTGTGCAGGAGTTGCCCATTATTTTGATATTGACCCAACAATTGTTCGTGTTGTTTGGGGTGTTCTTGCATTTTGTTATGGAGCAGGAATCCTTGCTTACATCATTTTATGGGTGGTTGCACCGGTTTCAACAGACTATTAATTTAGAATTATAAAGTGAAAAGGAGAAGTTATGGCTTTTGGAGATAATGGAAAACGTAAAAAAACATTGTTTGAGAAAGTGACACTTGTTGTCGTGCTCATCATGTTGTTTGTAACCCTTGCTGGTATCTTTGCAACTGCGCTTGGAGCTTTTAGCAGATTCTAAGCAAGCTGCGAGAATAGAAACAATAACTAATGACTGGGTTCTCCCCAGCCTTTTTAAAGTGAGAAGAAAATATGAGTATGTTTTTAGATACAGCCAAGATCAAGGTCAAGGCTGGTAATGGTGGCGATGGCATGGTTGCCTTTCGTCGTGAAAAATATGTCCCTAATGGCGGTCCGTGGGGTGGTGATGGTGGACGTGGAGGTAACGTTGTTTTCGTGGTAGACGAAGGCTTACGTACCTTGATGGATTTCCGCTATAACCGTCATTTTAAGGCTGATTCCGGTGAAAAAGGGATGACCAAAGGAATGCATGGACGTGGTGCAGAAGACCTTCGTGTTCGTGTGCCACAGGGAACTACTGTACGTGACGCAGAAACAGGTAAAGTCATTACAGACTTGATTGCACATGGTCAAGAATTTATCGTGGCTCATGGCGGTCGAGGTGGTCGTGGGAATATCCGTTTTGCAACACCAAAAAATCCTGCGCCTGAAATCTCTGAGAATGGAGAGCCAGGTCAAGAACGTGAGTTGCAACTGGAATTGAAAATCTTAGCAGATGTTGGTCTAGTCGGTTTCCCATCTGTCGGCAAGTCAACTTTGCTCAGTGTCATTACTTCAGCTAAACCCAAAATCGGTGCTTACCACTTTACGACGATTGTCCCTAATTTGGGTATGGTTCGTACACAGTCAGGTGAATCTTTTGCAGTAGCTGACCTTCCAGGTTTGATTGAAGGGGCTAGTCAAGGTGTTGGTCTTGGAACCCAGTTTCTCCGTCATATCGAACGTACACGAGTTATCCTCCATGTCATCGATATGTCAGCTAGCGAAGGACGTGATCCTTACGAGGATTACCTTGCTATCAATAAAGAATTGGAATCCTACAACCTTCGTCTCATGGAACGTCCGCAGATCATCGTAGCCAATAAGATGGATATGCCTGAAAGTCAGGAAAATCTTAAAACTTTCAAGGAAAAGTTAGCAGCAAACTACGACGAGTTTGAGGAACTTCCAGCCATCTTCCCTATTTCTGGATTGACCAAGCAAGGTTTGTCAACTCTTTTGGATGCGACAGCTGAATTGTTAGACAAGACTCCAGAATTTCCAATCTATGATGAGTCTGATATGGAAGAAGAGGCGTACTACGGTTTTCACGAGGAAGAAAAAGCCTTTGAGATTAGTCGTGATGATGATGCGACATGGGTACTTTCTGGTGAAAAACTCATGAAACTCTTTAACATGACCAACTTTGACCGTGACGAATCAGTTATGAAATTTGCCCGCCAGCTTCGTGGTATGGGGGTTGATGAAGCCCTTCGTGCGCGTGGAGCCAAAGATGGTGATTTGGTTCGCATCGGTAAATTTGAGTTTGAATTTGTAGACTAGGAGATTGATATGGGAGATAAACCGATATCATTCCGAGATGCAGATGGAAATTTTGTTTCTGCAGCAGATGTATGGAATGAAAAGAAACTAGAAGAATTGTTTAATCGTCTCAACCCTAAACGTGCCCTTCGATTAGCACGTACAAAGAAAGAAGAAACACAGTCCAAGAAATAAAAAATTCCCGTGATTTTTTGATCACGGGATTTGTGTTATTCACCAAAGAAAAATGGTGGTGCATATTTTTTAAGACTTTCAAAACAAGCTTGCGCTTTTGTAGCATCCTCACAGATAATCATGCAGACATCATCTCCACAAAGCGTTGCAATGACATCTGGAAAGTCCAAGGAATCAATTACAGATCCAAATGATTGAGCTAAACCGGGTAAGGTTTTCAAAATAACTTGGTGTTGGACAGGACGCAACATAACAAGAGCATCTTCCATATAATTTTCAAGACGTTTTTCCCACTTGGAGATAGAGCCTGTATTTAACACGTAGTAAGAATGATCTTCTTCTCGTACTTTTGAAAGGTTCATGGTTTTGATATCGCGTGATAAGGTAGCCTGTGTAACTTGGATATCGTTTTCGGCTAACAAGGCTTGCAATTCCGCTTGGGTATGGATTTTATTTTTTGAAACGAGGGCACGAATAAGTTGGTGTCTGTGTTCAGATTTGTTCATAAGTGTTAATAGCTCCTTTTATGAGGGAATAGTGATAGTAGATTGTGCTAAATCAACAGTCAAGTGATAGTCTGTATTATCTCGAATTGTAATCTCAAAGTCTGTTGTGTAGAGCACTAAGCGGAGAATGTCTCCTTCCTTAAGTTTGTAAATAGTTGGTTGAAGCTCTAGCTTGAAGTCCATCCATTCATTTGGTTGGATTTCTTCGATTGTCAAGAGATCATCTCGGTTTTGAAGATTGAGGTAGCCTTTAGTGATGACACGTTGAGCACTTGGATTGAATGGCAGTTCACAGAGATTTTCTAACATGTGGTAACGACCATTATCAATTGTTCGGACTGATTGAACTGCTGGATAGGGTTGAAGGTACTTCTGTTGTCCTAGTTGGAGGAGTTGAGCAGATAATAAGCCCTTGTTTGTACTTGATTTGACACGAAGTTTCAGCTCCACTCGCCCATTTAAGTGAATGTCTTGACTTACTGGAAGGTCAATGGTGATTTGATTGGCTTTTCCTTGGTAAAGTTCTGTGTTGAAGGTTTGGTAAGTCTTGCCATACCGCTCAAAATTTGTTTGATCATACTGGTTTTGAATTACTTTTTCTTCAGTTCCAAGTGGGAAAGTATGCAGTTTATTCTGTTTGCCAAAGTCGTCAAGGCTCTGCCATGTTTGCGGTGCAGTATTGTCCTGCCAGATGACAGCAGGGAGTTGATAGCATGAGTCAAGTCCTAACAATTTCTTACTTAACAAGGCATTCATGGATTCGCGGAAGTCAATTGACTGCCAATTGTTCATATAGACATGGGCACCATGATGGAAAAAGAGGTGCTTATTGATATGAGTTGGAAGAGCATGAAACATCTGGTAAACATGAAGAGGTTTGACGTTCCAATCTTGAGAACCATGTGTAAAGACGACCTCAGCTTGAACCTTATGAGCATTGAGCAGATAGTTGCGGTCATGCCAAAACTGATTGTAGTCACCAGTCTTGCGATCGAGTTTCTCTTTTACCTTCTCTAAGTCTGCCTGATGAGCTCCATTACCACGAATATAATCACCAGCTAGGAGATTACGGGAGTAGGTCAATTCAGCAAGTGAGTCAAAATCCTCACCTGGATAACCACCTGGGCTAGTCACCAGACCATTTTCACGATAGTAGTTATACCAAGAGGAAATACCTGCTTCAGCGATAATCACTTCTAAACCATCAGCACCAGTTGTCGCGAGACCATTGGACATGGTACCTAGATAGGAAATTCCTGTTGTTGCGACTTTGCCGTTTGACCAGTCAGCCTTGACTTGACGTTTGCGCGTGTGGTCAGTAAAGGCACGACAACGACCATTGAGCCAATCAATGACATTTTTATAAGCTTCAATCTGCTGGTAGTCACCATTGGTCATGAGTCCTTGAGAATCTTTAGTTCCAAGACCCGATACATAGAGATTGGCAAATCCACGTGGGAGGAAGTAGTCATTTAGAGTATATGAGCTATTGATATGAGATAGCTTTTCTTCAGCTTCTGAGACGACTTCTGCTTGACCATGGGGTTCGACTACATTTAGCTTGGGCTCCTCGAGCTCAATGGTGTGGGCAGGTTTGACCTCAAGCTCTCCCTCCATTTTGTAGAGAGCCTTGTCACTAGCTTTGTCGTTGGTCCCTTGGTGATAAGGGCTGGCAGTCATAAGAGTAGGTACTTGACCATCGTAACGTGGGCGAATAACGCTGACTTTGACTAAGTCAGGGAGCCCATCTTTATCAGTATCCACACGACTCTCGACATACACGACTTCACGAATGACATCATGAGTAGAGAAGGTTGCCAAGCTCTTACGGTTAAAGTAGTGGTAGTGATTATCTTCTGAAATGAGTCCATCACTAACAAGCTGATCGATGAGCGTGTTTCCTTTTTTCGTTCTCGTATTGAGCAATTGATAAAGATTTTCAATGAGATCCCCATAAACAATAGGAAAACCAGTTTCTTTATGGAACTGTTCGGCATCCTCAAAGTCAACAAGATAGCTGAAGCCTAAAAGTTGAAAAACTACAGTATAGAAAATATCAGTAGTTAAATCACGCTCTGACTGGAAAAAAGTTAATAGATCTGTTTCGTTATCCGCAGCCAAAGTGGATAAGGCATAATCCGTGTTAGAATAAGTGAAAAAACTCCAACGGATGAAGTCTTCAAATTGCTTTTTTAAGGGCAGTTGAGGGGACAATTCCAGACCAAGACTTGCTAATTCATCTAATTGTTGAGAACTAGAGGTCGGAAGATAGCTAAATTGATTAAAACGCATGGTTCTCTCCTTTGAAAACAGACTGAATTTATTATATCAAAAAATAAGGAAAAATGGAATAAATAAACTTTAATGCAAGAAATTTCGTGAAGCGGAATACCTATTTAGTAAGTTATTATAAAATGATGAATAAATACTATAATAAAAAGCTCTTTCTTAGAATTTTTTATATGTGAAATTGCATATAGAGTCCGGCTTTATTATACTTTACTTAGTATAAAAATGTCTAAAATGACATTCAAATCCATCTTATAATATTAAAAATTAAAGGGAAGAAAGACGGAGAGGTTGTAAATGCTGATGTTGAAAAGAAAGCATCCGAGTTGCTTCAATATCCAACTTAAAATGGTATAATAGTAGTAAAACGAAAGCAAGGAGGAGAAGAAATGATTGCACAGCTTGACACCAAGACCGTTTATAGTTTTATGGAAAGTGTGGTTTCGATTGAGAAATACGTACAAACGGCTAAAGAATATGGCTATTCTCACCTTGCTATCATGGATGTGGACAATCTCTATGGAGCCTATCATTTTCTAGAAGTGACTCGTAAGTATGGCATTCAACCTTTAGTCGGTCTAGAAATGACTTTGGTCAAAGATGAGGAGAATCTCTCTCTTCGTTTTCTAGCCCTATCCACTAAAGGCTACCAAGAGTTGATGAAGTTATCCACTTTAAAAATGACTGGACGGAAAAATTGGTCTGACTTTACCTCCCACCTCGAAGATATTGCTATTATTGTTCCCTATTTTGAGGGAATCGAACAGTTAGATTTGGGGCATGATTATTTTATCGGTGTCAGTCCAGATACTCCTCAAGAAGTCTTTACTAGATCCATTCTTCCACTCTATCAAGTCAACTCTTTTGAAAAAGAAGATATCCAAGTTTTACAAATCTTGTCAGCAATCAAGGATAATGTCAGTCTGAGAGAAGTGGATCTGCATTCACAACAAGGAATCTTTTTACCAGCCTCAGACTTGGAAGCACGGTTTAAAAATCGCTTCCCTCAGGCGCTTGCTAATCTCCAAGGTCTGATAGAGAACGTAAGCTATCAAATCGACCCAAGTTTAAAACTCCCTCGCTTTAATCCTGAAAGACCAGCGGTCGAAGAACTTAGAGAGAGAGCTGAGCAAGGTTTGAGTGATAAGGGGGTAACCTCAGCTATTTATCATGAGCGACTGAATGAGGAATTGGCTGTGATTCATGATATGGGCTTTGACGACTATTTCCTTGTAGTTTGGGATTTGCTCCGTTTTGGACGTTCTCAAGGCTACTATATGGGAATGGGGCGTGGTTCTGCGGTTGGTAGCCTGGTGGCTTACTCACTGGATATTACAGGAATCGACCCGGTTGAAAAGAACTTGATTTTCGAGCGCTTTTTAAATCGTGAGCGTTACACCATGCCTGATATCGATATCGACATCCCTGACCTCTATAGACCAGAGTTCATTCGCTATGTTCGTGATCGGTATGGTAGTCAACACGTGGCACAGATTGTTACCTATTCGACTTTTGGAGCCAAACAAGCAATTCGTGATGTTTTCAAACGCTATGGTGTTCCAGAGTACGAATTAACAAACATTACTAAAAAAATCAGTTTCCGAGATACGCTAACGACGGCCTATGAAAAGAATTTGCAATTTAGGCAGATAATCAATAGCAAGATTGAATACCAAAAAGCTTTTGAGATTGCTCGTAAGATTGAAGGTTATCCTCGTCAGACATCTATCCATGCGGCAGGAGTCGTTATGAGTGACCAAGACTTGACGGACTATATTCCTCTAAAATATGGTGAGGATATGCTCATCACCCAGTATGATGCTCATGGTGTTGAAGCCAATGGACTTCTAAAAATGGATTTCCTAGGATTACGTAACCTGACTTTCGTACAAAAAATGCAAGAATTACTTGCAGAATCAGAGGGCGTACATCTAAAAATCGAAGAGATTGATTTGGAAGACAAAGAAACCTTGGCTCTCTTTGCAGCTGGAAATACGAAAGGTATTTTCCAATTTGAACAATCTGGTGCCATTCGACTCTTAAAACGAGTCAAGCCGCAAGTCTTCGAAGAAGTGGTAGCAACGACATCGCTCAACAGACCAGGGGCAAGCGATTATATTGATAATTTTGTGGCTCGTAAGCATGGTAAAGAAAAGGTGACGGTACTAGATCCTGCCTTGGAGGACATTTTGTCATCAACCTACGGTATTATGCTCTATCAAGAGCAGGTCATGCAGGTGGCTCAGCGCTTTGGAGGATTCAGTCTTGGTAAAGCCGATATTCTCAGACGAGCCATGGGTAAGAAGAATGCTAAAGAAATGCATTTGATGAAGGAAGATTTTATAACAGGAGCTATGAAACTTGGGTATACAGAAGAAAAGGCCAACCAAGTTTTTGCAGTGATGGAAAAGTTTGCAGGCTATGGATTTAACAGATCCCACGCCTATGCCTACTCAGCACTGGCTTTCCAGCTAGCTTATTTCAAGACGCACTATCCTGCTATTTTCTTTCAAGTTATGTTGAATTATTCTAGCAGCGATTACATTGTAGATGCATTGCAGATGGGCTTTGAAGTGGCTCCTTTAGCAATCAATAGTATTCCTTATCACGATAAAATTACCCAGAAAACAATCTATCTTGGTTTGAAAGCTATTAAAGGGATGCCAAGAGATTTTTCTTATTGGATTATTGAAAATCGTCCCTTCTCAAGTATCGAAGATTTCGTCACACGTCTCCCCAAGAATTACAAGAAACTGTCACTTTTGACACCTTTGGTTGAACTAGGTCTCTTTGATGAATTTGATAAGAATCGTCAGAAAATTTTAGTGAATCTGCCAAACTTATTTGTCTTTGTTGAGGAGTTGGGAGGACTCTTTGCGGATACAAACTATAGTTGGACGGAGGCTGATGATTTTACAGAGGCGGAGAAATTTTACAAGGAGCAGGAATTGATTGGGGTTGGTATCAGTGCCCATCCTTTACAAACACTTGCCAAACAAGCTCTTTATCCGACAACGCCCATTTCTATAATCACTGAGGGGAGTCATGTAACTCTTCTAGTTGAAGTGCAAAAAATAAAAGTCATTCGAACTAAGAAGGGCGAGAGTATGGCCTTTCTACAGGTTCATGACGGTAAGTCTCGACTGGATGTGACTGTATTTTCAGATCAGTATCGAAAATACGCTTCCATCTTATCTGAAGGAAAATTCTACTACATCAATGGCAAAGTTCAATCACGAGATGGTCGTCTGCAAATGATTGCACAAGATTTGAAAGAAGCAGTCGCTGAACGATTCTGGATTCAAGTTAAAAATCACGACAATGATAAAGAAATTTCAACTATCTTAGAACAACATAAAGGCTCTATTCCTGTAATTATCAGGTATGTTGAGGAAGAGAAAACCATTGTTTCCTCCCAACATTTTGTAAAAAAAGATCCCCTTTTACAGGAAAAATTAGAGGGAATTGTTATGAAAACGATTTATCGCTAAAAATACGGAAAATAGAAGAATTTTCCAATTAAATGTGGTATAATCAGTAAGAATGTTAAAAGAAAAAGGAGCATAACCAAATGAAACGTATTGCTGTTTTGACCAGTGGTGGAGACGCCCCTGGTATGAATGCTGCTATCCGTGCGGTAGTTCGTCAAGCAATCTCAGAAGGAATGGAAGTATTTGGTATCTACGATGGATACGCAGGTATGGTTGCCGGCGAAATTTATCCACTTGATGCTGCTTCAGTAGGAGACATCATTTCCCGTGGTGGTACTTTCCTTCATTCTGCTCGTTACCCTGAGTTTGCACAACTTGAAGGTCAACTTAAAGGGATTGAGCAGTTGAAAAAACACGGTATCGAAGGTGTCGTTGTTATCGGTGGTGATGGTTCTTATCACGGAGCTATGCGCTTGACTGAGCATGGATTCCCTGCTATTGGGCTTCCAGGTACAATCGATAACGATATCGTAGGTACTGATTTCACAATCGGATTTGATACTGCAGTTACTACTGCAATGGATGCAATCGATAAGATTCGTGATACATCATCAAGTCACCATCGTACTTTCGTTGTTGAAGTAATGGGACGTAACGCAGGTGATATCGCTCTTTGGGCTGGTATCGCAACTGGAGCTGATGAAATCATTATCCCTGAAGAAGGCTTCAAGATGGAAGATATCGTAGCTAGTATCAAAGCTGGTTATGAATGCGGTAAAAAACACAACATCATCGTCTTAGCTGAAGGTGTCATGTCAGCGGCTGAGTTTGGTCAAAAGCTGAAAGAAGCTGGAGACACAAGTGATCTTCGTGTCACAGAACTCGGTCATATCCAACGTGGTGGATCACCAACTGCTCGTGACCGTGTATTAGCGTCACGTATGGGAGCACACGCTGTTAAACTTCTTAAACAAGGAATCGGTGGTGTAGCTGTTGGTATTCGTAACGAGAAAATGGTTGAAAATCCAATTCTTGGAACAGCAGAAGAAGGAGCCTTGTTCAGCTTAACAGCTGATGGTAAAATCGTTGTTAACAACCCTCACAAAGCTGACCTTGAACTTGCTAGCTTGAATAAGAGCTTGTCATAATCAACTTTAACTAATCTGGTAAAATGACCATAAAAGGTCAAATTATATAAAGGAGTCACAAATCATGAATAAACGTGTAAAAATCGTTGCAACTTTGGGTCCTGCGGTTGAAATCCGTGGTGGAAAGAAATTCGGTGATGACGGATACTGGGGTGAAAAACTTGATGTTGAAGCTTCAGCTAAAAACATTGCTAAATTGATTGAAGCGGGAGCTAACACTTTCCGTTTCAACTTCTCACACGGTGACCACCAAGAACAAGGTGAACGTATGGCAACTGTTAAACTTGCAGAAAAACTTGCAGGTAAAAAAGTTGGTTTCCTTCTTGATACTAAAGGACCAGAAATCCGTACTGAGTTGTTCGAAGGTGAAGCTAAAGAGTACTCATACAAAACTGGTGAAAAAATCCGTGTTGCAACTAAACAAGGAATTAAATCAACTCGTGAAGTGATTGCTTTGAACGTTGCTGGTGCTCTTGACATCTATGATGACGTTGAAGTTGGTCGCCAAGTATTGGTTGACGATGGTAAATTGGGTCTTCGCGTTGTAGAAAAAGACGATGCAACTCGTGAATTTGTAGTTGAAGTGGAAAATGATGGTGTGATCGCTAAACAAAAAGGTGTAAACATCCCTAACACTAAAATTCCTTTCCCAGCTCTTGCTGAACGTGATAACGATGATATCCGCTTTGGTCTTGAACAAGGTATTAACTTCATCGCGATTTCATTCGTCCGTACTGCAAAAGACGTTAACGAAGTTCGTGCAATCTGTGAAGAAACTGGTAACGGCCACGTTCAATTGTTCGCTAAAATTGAAAACCAACAAGGTATCGACAACTTGGATGAAATCATTGAAGCTGCTGACGGTATCATGATCGCTCGTGGTGACATGGGTATCGAAGTACCATTTGAAATGGTTCCAGTTTACCAAAAAATGATTATTACTAAAGTGAACGCAGCAGGTAAAGTTGTTATCACAGCAACAAACATGCTTGAAACAATGACTGAAAAACCACGTGCAACTCGTTCAGAAGTATCAGACGTATTTAACGCTGTTATCGACGGAACTGACGCAACAATGCTTTCAGGTGAGTCTGCAAATGGTAAATACCCACTTGAGTCAGTAACAACAATGGCTACAATTGACAAGAACGCACAAACTCTTCTTAACGAATACGGACGTTTGAACTCAGATACTTTCGAACGTAACTCTAAGACAGAAGTTATGGCTTCAGCTGTTAAAGACGCTACTAACTCAATGGATATCAAATTGGTTGTAACTCTTACTAAGACAGGTCACACAGCACGTTTGATTTCTAAATACCGTCCAAATGCTGATATCTTGGCATTGACATTTGACGAATTGACAGAACGTGGATTGATGTTGAACTGGGGTGTTATCCCAATGTTGACAGATGCTCCATCATCAACTGACGATATGTTCGAAATTGCTGAACGTAAAGCAGTTGAAGCAGGTCTTGTACAATCTGGTGACGATATCGTTATCGTTGCAGGTGTACCAGTTGGAGAAGCTGTTCGTACAAACACAATGCGCATCCGTACAGTACGTTAATCTAACATTAAAACCTATCATTCAAGCTGTTCAGCTTGAATGATAGGTTTTTTTATCGAAATGGAATGTTTAATCAATAGGAATGGGAAAAAATTGAAAATTGTGGTATAATAGAACGAAAAGACCTTTTTAGTAAATTTTGAAAGAGTAAAACATGAGAAAAATTGTCATCAATGGTGGACGTCCATTGCAAGGTGAGATCACCATTAGTGGTGCTAAAAATAGTGTTGTAGCACTTATTCCAGCTATTATCTTATCAGATGATATTGTCACTTTAGATTGTGTTCCAGATATTTCAGACGTTGCTAGTCTTGTCGAAATCATGGAGATTATGGGGGCAACTGTTAAGCGTTATGACGATGTCTTGGAGATTGATCCAAGAGGCGTTCAAAACATTCCTATGCCTTATGGTAAGATTAATAGCTTGCGTGCTTCTTATTATTTCTACGGAAGTCTTTTAGGTCGATTTGGTGAAGCTACAGTTGGACTTCCTGGTGGATGTGATCTGGGGCCTCGTCCGATTGACCTTCACTTGAAAGCCTTTGAAGCCATGGGTGCTAAGGTCAGCTACGAGGGAGATAATATGAATTTATCTGCCCAAGGCAAGGGGCTTCACGGAGCAAGTATTTACATGGACACTGTTAGCGTTGGTGCAACGATTAACACCATGATTGCCGCGGTTAAAGCAAAGGGACGTACTGTCATTGAAAATGCGGCCCGTGAACCAGAAATCATCGATGTGGCTACCCTTTTGAACAACATGGGGGCCCATATTCGTGGTGCAGGGACTGATATTATCATTATTGATGGTGTTGAGAAACTTCATGGGACGCGTCACCAAGTCATTCCAGACCGTATCGAAGCTGGAACCTATATTTCACTTGCTGCAGCGGTAGGAAAAGGAATTCGCATTAACAACGTTCTCTATGAACACTTAGAAGGCTTTATCGCTAAACTAGAGGAAATGGGGGTTCGTATGACGGTCTCAGAAGACAGTATCTTCGTTGAAGAACAGTCCGATTTGAAGGCTATCAATATTAAAACAGCTCCCTATCCAGGGTTCGCAACCGATTTGCAACAGCCCATCACGCCACTTTTACTAACTGCGCAAGGTCGTGGAACCATTATTGATACGATTTATGAGAAACGTGTCAATCATGTCTTTGAGTTAGCAAAAATGGATGCGGATATTACGACTACAAATGATCACATTATCTACAACGGTGGTCGTAAGTTACACGGGGCAAGTGTAAAAGCTACAGACTTGCGAGCTGGTGCAGCACTTGTCATCGCTGGTTTGATGGCTCAAGGCCAGACTGAAATTACGAATATTGAGTTTATCCTTCGTGGCTACTCAGATATTATTGAAAAATTGCGTAGTCTTGGAGCAGATATTACACTCGTTGAAGACTAAGCCGTTGAGGTGATTATGAATATTTGGACCAAATTAGCAATGTTTTCTTTTTTTGAAACGGAGCGCTTGTATTTGCGTCCTTTCTTTTTTAGTGACAGTCAAGCATTTTTCGACATTGCTTCAAACCCTGAGAATTTGCAGTTTATTTTTCCCAGTCAAGCAAGTTTGGAAGAAAGTCAGTACGCACTTGCTAACTATTTTATGAAGAATCCTCTAGGAGTTTGGGCAATTTGTCTCCAAGGAAATCAGGAAATGATTGGCTCTATTAAATTTGAAAAAATCGATGAAATCAAAAAAGAGGCAGAAATTGGTTACTTCTTAAAAAAAGATTCTTGGTCACAAGGTTATATGACAGAAGTAGTTACCAAGCTTTGTCAGCTTTCCTTTGAAGAATTTGGTTTAAAACAATTATCCATCATCACTCATCTGGAGAATCAGGCTAGTCAAAAAGTAGCCTTAAAATCGGGATTTAGTCTCGTCCGACAGTTTAAGGGGAGCGACCGCTATACACGAAAAATGAGAGACTATCTTGAATTTCGATATATAAAAGGAGAATTCAATGAGTAAACACCAGGAAATCTTGTCCTATCTGGAAGAGTTGCCAATTGGGAAAAGAGTTAGTGTTCGCAGTATCTCTAATCATCTAGGTGTTAGTGACGGAACCGCCTACCGAGCTATCAAAGAAGCTGAAAATCGTGGCATCGTTGAAACTCGACCACGTAGTGGAACCATACGAGTTAAGCCAAAAAAAGTGGCTATTGAACGGCTAACCTATGCTGAAATTGCTGAAGTCACCTCCTCTGAAGTTTTAGCCGGCCAGGAAGGGTTGGAGAGAGAATTTAGCAAATTTTCCATTGGGGCCATGACAGAGCAGAATATCCGATCCTATCTCCATGATGGTGGTCTTGTAATCGTAGGTGACCGTACTCGTATTCAACTTCTAGCCTTGGAAAATGAAAATGCGGTCCTCGTGACAGGTGGTTTCTATGTTCAGGACGATGTTCTTGAGTTGGCCAATAAAAAAGGGATTCCAGTTCTAAGAAGTAAGCATGACACTTTTACAGTAGCAACCATGATTAACAAAGCTCTCTCAAATGTTCAAATCAAAACCGATATTCTGACAGTCGAGAAGCTCTATCGTCCCAGTCATGAGTATGGTTTTTTGAGAGAAACGGATACAGTAAAAGACTATCTAGACTTGGTCCGTAAGAACAGAAGTAGTCGTTTCCCAGTCATTAACCAACACCAAGTGGTTGTTGGGGTTGTTACTATGCGTGACGCAGGAGATAAATCCCCCAGCACAACGATTGACAAGGTGATGACACGTAGTATCTTTGTAACAGGCTTAGCGACCAATATTGCCAATGTTAGTCAACGGATGATCGCAGAAGACTTTGAGATGGTTCCCGTTGTCCGAAGTAACCAAACCTTGCTCGGTGTCGTAACACGACGAGATGTCATGGAAAAGATGAGCCGTTCCCAAGTTTCAGCTTTGCCGACTTTCTCCGAGCAAATCGGACAAAAACTCTCTTATCATCATGATGAAGTCGTCATTACTGTTGAGCCTTTCATGTTGGAGAAAAATGGGGTCCTTGCTAATGGAGTCTTGGCTGAAATCCTCAACCATATGACCCAAGACCTCGTTGTCAATAGCGGGCGCAATCTTATCATAGAGCAGATGTTGATTTATTTCTTGCAGGCTGTTCAGATTGATGATACTCTGCGAATTCAGGCTCGGATTATTCACCACACGAGACGCTCAGCTATTATTGATTATGATATTTATCATGGGCATCAGATTGTTTCAAAAGCAAATGTTACGGTTAAAATTAATTAGAATCTAGGAGAAAAAATGATAACTTTAAAATCAGCACGTGAAATCGAAGCCATGGACAAGGCTGGTGATTTCCTAGCAAGTATCCATATTGGCTTACGTGATTTGATTAAGCCAGGCGTGGATATGTGGGAAGTTGAAGAGTACGTTCGTCGACGTTGTAAAGAGGAGAATTTCCTTCCTTTACAGATTGGCGTTGATGGTGCAGTTATGGATTATCCCTATGCCACTTGTTGCTCTCTTAATGACGAAGTAGCTCACGCTTTCCCACGTCATTACATCTTGAAAGATGGCGATTTGCTCAAGGTTGACATGGTATTGGGCGGTCCAATTGCCAAATCAGACCTCAATGTGTCTAAACTCAACTTTAATAATGTTGAGCAAATGAAAAAATACACCCAAAGTTATACTGGCGGTTTAGCTGACTCATGTTGGGCTTATGCGGTCGGTACACCGTCTGAAGAAGTGAAGAACTTGATGGACGTGACCAAGAAAGCTATGTATGTAGGGATTGAGCAAGCAGTCGTTGGAAACCGTATCGGCGATATCGGTGCGGCCATTCAAGAATATGCTGAAAGTCGTGGTTATGGTGTAGTGCGTGATTTGGTTGGTCACGGAGTTGGTCCAACTATGCACGAGGAGCCAATGGTCCCTAACTATGGTGTCGCTGGTCGTGGTCTCCGTCTCCGTGAAGGAATGGTCCTGACCATTGAACCCATGATCAATACTGGGGATTGGGAAATTGATACAGATATGAAAACTGGCTGGGCTCATAAAACCATCGATGGCGGCCTGTCTTGCCAATATGAACATCAGTTCGTGATTACCAAAGACGGCCCTGTTATCTTGACTAGTCAAGGTGAAGAAGGAACGTATTAAAAAAAAAGGAGCTTAGCTCCTTTTTTTGTGTCAAATTTTATCAAAATAAATAAGCGTAGCAGACTTCTTACAAATTTATCCTTTTGTAGTAAAATAGGATTAGAATTTTGAGAAAGTAGGTAATTCGTTGGAGTCGATTATATTTCTAGTATCCGTTTTTTTAGCAGGTATTCTGTCCTTCTTTTCACCCTGCATCTTTCCTTTGCTACCTGTCTATGCTGGTATTTTACTGGATGATCAAGGAAATTCGAAAAGTTTCCGCTTTTTTGGAAGAGACGTTGCCTGGTCAGGCTTAATTCGGACCTTGTGCTTTATTGCAGGAATCTCCCTCATTTTCTTTATTCTAGGATTTGGAGCCGGATTCCTAGGGCACATGCTCTATGCAGACTGGTTTCGTTATGCTATGGGGACAGTCATTATTCTTTTAGGGCTTCACCAGATGGAAATCTTGCATTTCAATAAACTGGAAGTTCAAAAGACAGTCACCTTCAAACAATCAAAGTCAAATCACTATCTATCAGCCTTTTTACTTGGGATAACCTTTAGTTTTGGATGGACTCCTTGTATCGGACCAGTTTTAAGTTCGGTCTTAGCTCTAGCGGCTTCAGGAGGGAATGGTGCTTGGCAAGGAGCCGTGTTAACATTAGTATACACATTGGGGATGGCTCTTCCTTTCCTTGTTTTGGCCTTAGCTTCGGGCTGGATCATGCCCTATTTTAGTAAATTAAAACCCCATATGATTCTACTAAAGAAAATCGGGGGAGCCTTGATTATTTTGATGGGATTATTATTAATGCTAGGGCAGTTAAATGCCTTGTCAGGAATTCTTGGATAAAAGGAGAAAAAATGAAAAAAGTTATTTTTGCTGGATTGAGCCTCATGTCTCTATTCTTGTTGATTGCCTGTGGTGAAAAAGAAACCAAACAGACAAGCAGTCCAAAACAACCTGCTGTACAACAAATCGCAGTGGGTAAGGATGCGCCAGACTTTACCTTGCAGTCTATGGATGGCAAAGAAGTGAAGTTATCAGACTATAAAGGGAAAAAGGTCTATTTGAAATTCTGGGCATCTTGGTGTGGACCATGTAAAAAAAGCATGCCTGAGCTGATGGAATTAGCTGCCAAACAAGATCGAGACTTTGAAATCTTGAGTGTCATTGCACCAGGTCTACAAGGTGAAAAAACAGTTCAAGACTTTCCAAAATGGTTTCAAGAACAAGGCTACAAGGATATACCAGTTTTGTATGATACCCAAGCAACCGCCTTTCAAGCCTACCAAATTCGTAGTATTCCAACGGAATACTTGATTGACAGTCAAGGTAAAATCGGGAAAATTCAGTTCGGTGCTATTAGCAATGCAGATGCGGAAGCAGCATTTAAAGAAATGAAATAAAATAAAGAAAAAATCGCGATTGTTCGCGATTTTTTTATAGTTTTTCATTGATAAAGCGGATAAATTGATTCCACCAAACCTTCAAAAAGAAGGCTTTTTCTACTTTCTTTTCAGCGACCATTTCAAAAGAAGGTTTTTCAGAAGTGAGGTAGCCTTGACCAATCAAGTCCTGGTCATCATAGGTTAGGCTACCGACAACCTTTCCTTCTTCCAAAGGAGCAGTTTCTGATCTTGATTTTGGTGTGAATTGAAGAGCTGATGTTGTTTCACTTCCAACTCGTTGGACGATTGAAATATCTGACTTAGCAATTGCAGCTACCTTATCTTCTTTCCCATCAAGGACTGTCACTTTGCTATCTTTATAGGTTTCGCCTTTCTGAACGACAGTTTTTAAGGCAAAGTTTGCAGAAATATAATCTAAAAGTGAAGAAGTTGCAGTAAAACGTGCATAAGGGTTGCTATCTTGTTGGTCCGCATTTAAAACAACCGTAATAATACGCATCCCTTTTTCAACGGTTGTTCCAACGAAAGAAGCACCAGCTTTGTCGGTAGTACCTGTTTTCAAACCGTCGACACCACCACGATAGGCTGGCATTCCTTCCAACATATAGTTGGTTGAGTGGATTTCAAGTCCAGCAAAAGTAGAAGTTGGTTTTTTGGTGATTTCCAAAACTTGAGGATAATCTCGGATGAGATTACGAGCGACTATTGCAACGTCGTAGGCACTCAACTTGTTTTCATCGTCTTTTTTAGAACCAGGATAGATATTATCGCCAAGGGTCTCATTATTTAAACCAGTTGTGTTTACAATAGTTGCATCTTGAATTCCCCATTCAAGAAGTTTAGCTCTCATCTTGTCTACAAAGTCTTTCTCAGAACCAGCAATCTTTTCTGCTAGTGCAATCGCAGCGCTGTTTGCACTGGATACCATTGTAGCCTCTAATAGTTGTTCAACAGTATAATTTCGAGCTTCCATAGGGACGTTACTCGCCTCAGAATTGGTTGTAAGTTTGTAAGGATAGTCCGAAATATCGACAGGTGTAGATAGGCTGATAGTTCCTTGTTCCAGAGCTTCATAGACCAAATAGACTGTAACAAGTTTGGTAATAGAAGCAATTTCTACAGGCTGATTTGCATCTTTCTCGTAGAGGATTTTTCCAGTTGTGGCCTCGACAGCAATGGCATGTTTAGCAGCAACATCAAACTCCTGAGCAGAAACAGTAGAAACTGTTCCAAAAACAAAAAGTGTTATAAAAGATAGAATTATTTTTTTCATATTAGCTTTATTTTATCATAAAGAAAAAAATTTTTCTCGCTTTTATACTAAAGCCATCTTATCTTTTGAAGAAATATGATAAAATAAATAGAGGAGGATGCCTATGTTCCGTAGAAACAAATTATTTTTTTGGACAGCTGAAATTTTATTATTAACACTGATTTTCTATCTTTGGAGAGAGATGGGAGCGATTATTACTCCTTTCGTGACGGTTGTGAATACCATCATGATTCCATTTTTGTTAGGTGGATTTTTTTACTACATTACCAATCCAATCGTTACCTTTTTGGAAAAGAGATGTAAGATTAATCGTCTAATTGGTGTCTTGGTCACTCTCTGTGCTTTAATTGGTGCCATCGTTGTAGGGGTCGTCTATCTCTTGCCGATTCTGATTAATCAGTTGACTAGCTTGATTATTTCTAGTCAAAATATCTATAGCAGATTGCAGGATTTGGTTATTGATTTGTCGATGAACCCTATTTTCCAGAATATCGATATTCAACAAACAATTCAACAGTTAAATCTCTCCTATGTGGATATCCTACAGAATATTCTTAATAGCGTCAGCAACAGTTTAGGAAGCGTCCTTTCAGCCTTGTTTAGCACGGTTCTGATTCTCATTATGACTCCCGTCTTCTTGATTTATTTCTTGTTAGATGGACATAAGTTGCTACCGATGTTGGAACGTACCGTCTTAAAACATGATAAATTAAATCTTTCTAGCCTTTTAACCAATCTCAATACAACCATAGCGCGCTATATCAGTGGAATTGCGATTGATGCGGTTATTATCGGATGTTTAGCCTATATTGGTTATAGCGTTATCGGATTAAAGTACGCTCTTGTTTTTGCTATTTTCTCTGGAATCGCAAATTTAATTCCTTATGTTGGTCCAAGTATTGGCTTGATTCCAATGGTGATTGCCAATGTGTTCACGGATCCTCATCGTATGTTGATTGCGGTTGCTTATATGCTTATTATTCAGCAAATCGATGGAAATGTTCTCTATCCACGTATCGTTGGAGGGGTTATGAAAGTGCATCCGATTACGATTTTGGTGCTCCTCTTACTGTCAAGTAATATCTACGGCGTCATAGGGATGATTGTAGCAGTGCCAACCTATTCTATTCTCAAAGAAATCACTAAATTCTTGGCGAAATTATATGAAAATCATAAGGAAGCTAAAGAACTGGAAAAATCAGAATCCATTTAGAATCAGGGGAACCTGATTTTTTTGTGAACATAATACCGCTAGAATGAAATAAACTTGAATTGTATAAAGAAGCAGAAGAACAGCACTTTGTAAGATTCAGATTAATTCATAAAATATGTGTAAAACACTTGCAATTTAGCAGAAATTTGATAAAATAGTAAGGAAAGTTAGACTGTATTGCCTACTGTCTATCTATAAAATATATTTTATTGGAGGCTTTTACTCAAATGGCAAAAGAAAAATACGATCGTAGTAAACCACACGTTAACATTGGTACTATCGGACACGTTGACCACGGTAAAACTACTTTGACTGCAGCTATCACAACTGTTTTGGCACGTCGCTTGCCTTCAGCAGTTAACCAACCTAAAGACTATGCGTCTATCGATGCTGCTCCAGAAGAACGCGAACGCGGTATCACTATCAACACTGCGCACGTTGAGTATGAAACTGCAAAACGTCACTATGCTCACATCGACGCTCCAGGACACGCGGACTACGTTAAAAACATGATCACTGGTGCCGCTCAAATGGACGGAGCTATCCTTGTAGTAGCTTCAACTGACGGACCAATGCCACAAACTCGTGAACACATCCTTCTTTCACGTCAAGTTGGTGTTAAACACCTTATCGTCTTCATGAACAAAGTTGACTTGGTAGACGACGAAGAATTGCTTGAATTGGTTGAAATGGAAATCCGTGACCTCTTGTCAGAATACGACTTCCCAGGTGACGATCTTCCAGTTATCCAAGGTTCAGCTCTTAAAGCACTTGAAGGTGATACTAAATACGAAGATATCATCATGGAATTGATGGATACTGTTGATGAGTACATCCCAGAACCAGAACGTGATACAGATAAACCATTGCTTCTCCCAGTCGAAGACGTATTCTCAATCACTGGACGTGGTACTGTTGCTTCAGGACGTATCGACCGTGGTACTGTTCGTGTCAACGACGAAATCGAAATCGTTGGTATCAAAGACGAAACTAAAAAAGCAGTTGTTACTGGTGTTGAAATGTTCCGTAAACAACTTGATGAAGGTCTTGCCGGAGATAACGTAGGTGTACTTCTTCGTGGTATTCAACGTGACGAAATCGAACGTGGACAAGTTATCGCTAAACCAGGTTCAATCAACCCACACACTAAATTCAAAGGTGAAGTCTACATCCTTACTAAAGAAGAAGGTGGACGTCACACTCCATTCTTCAACAACTACCGCCCACAATTCTACTTCCGTACTACTGACGTTACAGGTTCAATCGAACTTCCAGCAGGTACTGAAATGGTAATGCCTGGTGATAACGTGACTATCGACGTTGAGTTGATCCACCCAATCGCCGTAGAACAAGGTACTACATTCTCTATCCGTGAGGGTGGACGTACTGTTGGTTCAGGTATGGTTACAGAAATCGAAGCTTAATTCGATTAAGTTCCCAGAAGAACAATTATTTAAGTCAGACACTAAAAGAATCTTGCCTTGCAAGGTTCTTTTTTCTTCTTGTTCTATTTGAAGTGCTTCTACTCTAGCAGTATAATCGTTTTTTTGGTATAATAAAGGTTATGGAAATCGAAAAAACCAATCGTATGAATGCGCTTTTTGAATTTTATGCTGCGCTTTTGACAGACAAGCAGATGAACTATATTGAACTCTACTATGCTGATGACTACAGTCTTGCTGAGATTGCTGAAGAGTTCGGTGTCAGTCGTCAAGCTGTTTATGATAATATCAAGCGGACAGAAAAGATTCTAGAAGATTATGAGATGAAATTGCACATGTATTCGGACTACATTGTCCGCAGTCAGATTTTTGACCAGATTTTGGAGCGCTATCCCAAGGATGACTTTCTGCAGGAGCAGATAGAAATTTTAACAAGCATTGATAATAGAGAATAAGAGGAAGAAACATGGCATTTGAAAGTTTAACAGAACGTTTGCAAAACGTCTTTAAAAATCTACGTAAAAAAGGAAAAATCTCTGAATCTGATGTCCAAGAGGCAACCAAAGAAATTCGCTTGGCCTTGCTTGAGGCCGACGTTGCCTTGCCCGTTGTAAAGGACTTTATCAAGAAAGTTCGTGAGCGTGCAGTCGGGCATGAGGTCATTGATACCCTTAATCCCGCGCAACAGATTATCAAAATCGTTGATGAGGAACTGACAACCGTTTTAGGTTCTGATACGGCAGAGATTATCAAGTCTCCTAAAATTCCGACGATTATCATGATGGTCGGTTTGCAGGGGGCTGGTAAAACAACCTTTGCTGGTAAATTGGCCAACAAACTCAAGAAGGAAGAAAATGCCCGTCCTTTGATGATTGCGGCGGATATTTATCGTCCTGCTGCTATTGATCAGCTTAAGACCTTGGGACAACAGATTGATGTGCCTGTCTTCGCTCTTGGGACAGAGGTTCCAGCTGTGGAGATTGTTCGTCAAGGTTTGGAACAAGCCCAAGCTAATCATAATGACTATGTCTTGATTGATACGGCAGGTCGTTTGCAGATTGATGAACTTTTGATGAATGAGCTTCGTGACGTGAAAGCACTAGCTCAACCAAATGAAATTCTGCTCGTCGTTGATGCCATGATTGGTCAAGAAGCGGCCAATGTTGCGCGTGAGTTTAATGCTCAGTTGGAAGTGACTGGGGTTATCCTTACCAAGATTGATGGTGATACTCGTGGTGGTGCGGCTCTATCTGTTCGTCACATCACTGGAAAACCAATCAAGTTCACTGGTACAGGTGAAAAGATTACGGACATTGAAACCTTCCACCCAGACCGCATGTCAAGTCGTATTCTTGGTATGGGGGATATGCTGACCTTGATTGAGAAAGCTTCTCAGGAATACGATGAGCAAAAAGCCCTTGAAATGGCTGAGAAGATGCGCGAAAACACCTTTGATTTCAATGATTTCATCGATCAATTGGATCAGGTGCAAAATATGGGGCCAATGGAAGACTTGCTCAAGATGATCCCAGGTATGGCTAACAATCCAGCCCTTCAAAATATGAAGGTGGATGAGCGCCAGATTGCGCGCAAACGTGCCATTGTGTCTTCCATGACACCTGAGGAGCGTGAAAATCCTGATTTGTTAAATCCAAGTCGTCGCCGTCGTATCGCTGCAGGTTCTGGAAATACCTTTGTCGAAGTCAATAAATTCATCAAAGACTTTAACCAGGCCAAACAGCTCATGCAAGGTGTCATGTCTGGAGATATGAACAAGATGATGAAGCAGATGGGAATCAATCCAAATAACCTTCCAAAAAATATGCCAAATATGGGAGGGATGGATATGTCTGCCCTCGAAGGCATGATGGGACAAGGTGGAATGCCCGATATGTCGGGGCTCGGAGGCGCAGGCATGCCAGATATGAGCCAGATGTTTGGTGGAGGTCTCAAAGGTAAAATCGGTGAATTTGCCATGAAACAGTCTATGAAACGTATGGCCAACAAAATGAAAAAAGCGAAGAAGAAACGTAAATAAAAAAGGAAAGCAGAAGCGCTTACCTAAAAAAGAACTCTGAATCTGATTCAGAGTTCTTTTGTGTTTGATTGGTTTATTCCCACTCTACAGTTGCGGGTGGTTTACTTGTAATGTCGTAGACGATACGGTTAACGTGGTTTACTTCGTTTACGATACGGACAGAAATCTTTTGAAGAACTTCCCAAGGGATCTTGGCAAAATCAGCTGTCATACCATCGATAGAAGTAATGGCACGAATGGCGATTGTGTAGTCGTAAGTACGACCATCACCCATAACACCGACTGAACGAACACCTGTATTAACTGTGAAGTATTGCCAAATATCACGGTCCAGACCAGCTTTAGCGATTTCCTCACGAAGAATAGCGTCTGACTCACGAACAGTTTCTAGTTTCTCTTCAGTGATTTCACCCATGACACGGATAGCAAGCCCTGGTCCTGGGAATGGTTGGCGCCATACGATGTGGTCTGGCATACCAAGCTCTGTACCAAGGGCACGAACTTCGTCTTTATAAAGAGTGTTCAATGGTTCAATCAATTCAAACTGCATGTCTTCTGGAAGACCACCAACGTTGTGGTGTGACTTGATGGTTTGGGCTGTATCTGTACCAGACTCAATCACGTCAGTGTAAAGCGTTCCCTGAGCAAGGAATTTTACATCTTTTAGCTTGCTTGCTTCGTCATCAAAGACATAAACAAATTCGTTACCAATGATTTTCCGTTTTTGCTCAGGATCAGAAACGCCAGCAAGTTTATCAAGGAAGCGTTTTGAAGCATCGGCTTTGACAATATTCAAACCAAACTTACCACCAAGCATGTCCATAACTTGGTCAGCCTCTCCCTTACGGAGAAGACCGTGATCTACAAAGATACAGATTAATTGATCGCCGATTGCTTTCTGGAGAAGAACGCCAACGACAGAAGAGTCAACACCACCAGATAGACCGAGAAGGACACGTTTGTCTCCAACAGTTTCACGGATTTTTTGAATCTGCATCTCGATGAAGTTGTCCATTGACCAGTCACCCTTAGCTTTACAGATGTTAAGGGCAAAGTTGCGAAGGATATCATTCCCGTATACAGAATGGCGAACTTCTGGGTGGAATTGGATACCGTAGATGTGTTTGTCTGGATTTTCAATAGCTGCATAAGGACAGTCAGCGGAAGTTCCTATACGGACAAAGTCAGCAGGAATTTCAGTAACTGCATCACCATGGCTCATCAAAACAATCTGTTCTTCAGGAGTCCCTTCAAAGAGGGCAGAAGTGGTATGGGTAAGTGGTGATTGGCCATACTCGCGGTTACCAGCATCACCTGCCGGTACAACTTTTCCTCCAAGTTTATGAGTTAAAAGTTGCATACCATAGCAGATTCCCAAAATTGGAATACCAAGTTCAAAAATTTCTGGATCAATATCAAATGAACCCTCTTCGTAAACAGAATTTGGCCCACCTGAGAGAATGATTCCTACAGGGTTAATGGCACGAACCTCTGCTGCTGAAATTTTATGGCTTTTTAGCTCAGAAAAAACACCAATTTCACGGATACGGCGTGAAATAAGCTGGTTGTATTGGCTTCCATAGTCCAGTACGATGATTTTTTCGACATCTTGCAAATCAGTTGAAATGTTGCTCATCTTTTTCCTTTCTCAAAAGAAATATCTTTTTCAATATTTTATCACAAATGAGAGCGAATTACCAACTAAACAAGGCAAAGTTTGACTTTTCCTAATTAAATACGGTACAATAGAGAAAATAAAGAAAAGAAGTGAAAAGCATGTTACCAGCTTATATGAAAATCCACGATCAGATAAAAAAAGATATCGACGAGCATCGTTGGATGATAGGAGAAAGGCTTCCTAGTGAACGGGATCTTGCAGACCAGTTTCAAGTTAGCCGGATGACATTACGCCAGGCTATCTCTCTCTTGGTTGAGGAGGGAGTTTTGGAGCGTCGTGTAGGAAGCGGAACCTTTGTTTCTAGTACTCGAGTTCAAGAAAAAATGCGGGGCACCACTAGTTTTACGGAGATTGTCAAAGCTCAAGGAAAAGTTCCTTCTAGTCAGCTGATTTCTTATAGGAGAACCATTCCCAACGAGCAGGAAGTGGCAAAACTTGGGATTTCACCAACTGATAATATCATTCGTATGGAACGGGTGCGTTACGCTGACCAAGTTCCGCTAGTCTATGAAGTCGCATCCATTCCTGAGAAATTCATTAAGGATTTCAAAAAAGAAGAAATCACCAGTCACTTCTTTCAAACCTTGCAGCAACATGGCTACCGTATTGGCAAATCCCAACAGACCATTTATGCGAGATTGGCTAAGGAAAAAATTGCTCACTATCTGGAAGTTGAAAAGGGGCATGCCATTTTAGCTTTGACTCAGGTTTCTTATCTTGAAGATGGGACAGCTTTCGAATATGTAAAGAGTCAATACGTGGGCGAACGCTTTGAATTTTATCTTGAAAATAACTAGTTTAGAAAGGCTAGTTTTTTGTTTTTTAAAAGATTAGAATTGTCAAAACAATCTGTCTAGGCTTGATTTTATCCTTTATTTACTATAAAATGAGAAGGAAAAACGTCAAACTTTTATATTGCAAATAGGAGAAAAAATGACAAAAACATTAAAACGTCCTGAGGTTTTATCGCCTGCAGGGACTTTAGAGAAACTAAAAGTGGCTGTTCGGTATGGAGCTGATGCTGTTTTTATAGGTGGACAGGCTTATGGTCTTCGTAGCCGTGCAGGAAACTTCACCTTTGAACAGATGGAAGAAGGTGTGCAATTCGCTGCCAAGTATGGTGCCAAGGTCTATGTAGCTGCCAACATGGTTATGCACGAAGGAAATGAAGCTGGGTCTGGTGAGTGGTTCCGTAAGTTGCGTGACATTGGTATTGCGGCAGTTATCGTGTCAGATCCGGCCTTGATTATGATTGCAGCAACAGAAGCACCAGGTCTTGAAATCCACCTCTCTACCCAAGCCAGTGCGACGAACTATGAAACGCTAGAGTTCTGGAAAGAACTGGGCTTGACTCGTGTCGTTTTGGCGCGTGAAGTTTCAATGGAAGAATTGGCAGAGATTCGCAAACGCACAGACGTAGAGATTGAAGCCTTTGTCCATGGAGCCATGTGTATTTCTTACTCAGGTCGCTGTACGCTTTCAAACCACATGAGTATGCGTGACGCCAACCGTGGTGGTTGTTCGCAGTCTTGCCGTTGGAAATACGACCTTTACGACATGCCTTTTGGTCAAGAACGCAAGAGTCTTAAAGGTGAAATTCCTGAAGAATTTTCGATGTCAGCCGTTGACATGTCCATGATTGACCATATTCCAGATATGATTGAAAATGGTGTGGATAGTCTAAAAATTGAAGGTCGTATGAAGTCAATCCACTATGTTTCAACTGTAACCAACTGTTACAAGGCGGCTGTGGATGCTTACCTTGAAAGCCCAGAAAAATTTGAAGCTATTAAACAAGACCTGGTAGATGAGATGTGGAAGGTTGCCCAACGTGAATTGGCAACAGGTTTCTACTATAGTACACCTACAGAAAATGAACAGTTGTTTGGTGCACGTCGTAAAATCCCTGAATACAAGTTTGTCGCTGAAGTGGTTGCGTACGATGATACGACTCAAACGGCAACCATTCGTCAACGGAATGTCATCAACGAAGGCGACCAAGTGGAGTTTTATGGACCAGGTTTACGTCATTTTGAAACCTATATCGAGGATCTTCACGATGCCAAGGGAAATAAAATCGATCGCGCTCCAAATCCAATGGAACTCTTGACAATCAAGGTTCCGCAACCTGTACAAGCTGGGGATATGGTACGTGCTCTGAAAGAAGGGCTTATCAACCTCTATAAGGAAGACGGGACAAGTGTCACAGTTCGTGCTTAGATAAGGAAAAGGGAATGATTCAAGCTCAAGGTTTATTGGTAGATGATGAAAGCAGATGTGTTCATTATCATAGTGAAAGGGATATTGTTTCACTCCAGTGTTATGAATGCAAGAAATATTACGCATGCTATCAGTGTCACAATGCTCTGGAAACACATGTATTTTCTCCCTACCCCTTGGCGCTTTCTGAGGATCAACCGATTTTATGTGGGGCCTGTAAAAGGACAATGACTTTTCAAGAATATCAAGAACAGATAGCTTGTCCTTATTGTAGCGCTCCATTTAATCCAGGGTGTAAACAACACTATTCCTACCATTTCAAATAAAATGAATCTATCCAAGTTCTAAACTTAGATTTTTCAATTTATTTCGGAAAATATAGAAAAAGTGGAAACACATTTCATCATAAAATGAGAAACTTATCTATACAGTGGTATAAAAATAGCAAAAATAGAAATAAATCATCTGAAACGCTTCCAACGTAAGTAAAAAGTTGACAAAAACAAATTTTAGGACTAAACTAAGTAAGTAAATTTTAAATAAAAGGAGAATTCATCATGAATTTAACATTTTTCGGTCTATGTCTTGCCTGTATGGGTGTATCTCTTGCAGAAGGATTTTTGATGAACGGTTTGTTCAAGTCTGCAGCACGCCAACCAGACATCATCCCACAATTGCGTAGTTTGATGATCATGGGGATTGCCTTTATCGAAGGAACATTCTTTGTAACCTTGGCGATGTCATTTGTCATTAAATAGACAACTCTATTTAGAAATGGAGGTGTCAAACCATGGAAGAAAGTTTGAATCCAACCGTTAATATTGGACCAATATCCTTTGATTTGACCCTGCTTGCCATGTCTCTTGTAACTGTTTTGATGGTTTTTGCCTTTGTCTACTGGGCAAGTCGTAAAATGACCATCCGTCCAAAGGGCAAACAAAATGCTCTTGAGATGATTTACGACTTTGTGATTGGTTTTACCAAACCAAACATTGGAGAATCATACATCAAGGATTATTCCTTATTTCTGTTTTCTCTATTTCTGTTTATCTTGGTTGCCAATAATATCGGCTTAATGGCAAAAGTACAAACAACAAACGGTTATAACTTGTGGACTTCCCCAACAGCCAACCTTGGATACGATTTATCCCTATCATTCTTGATCACTTTGATCGCCCATGTAGAAGGAGTTCGTCGTAGAGGCGTTAAAGAATATTTGAGAGCATTTGTTACACCTGGCTTTATGACTCCGATGAACATTTTAGAAGAGTTCACCAATTTTGCTTCCTTGGCGATTCGGATCTACGGAAATATTTTTGCCGGTGAGGTCTTAGCTGGATTGCTATTAGCCTTGTCACAAAATGCTTTGTATTGGTATCCTTTTGCCTTTATCGCAAACATGTTATGGACAGCCTTTTCAATTTTCATTTCATGTATTCAGGCTTATGTATTTACCATGTTGTCATCTATGTACATTGGTAAAAAAATAAATGAAGGGGAAGAGTAAGTAGAGGAGGATTAGAAGATGGATTTAACTATTAGTACCATTATCGGTGACTTTATTCTTATCGCTGGTTCCTTCCTTTTATTGATCTTTTTAGTGAAAAAATATGCTTGGGGAAATATTTCCAGCATCTTGGATGAACGTGCTGAAAAGATTTCTTCAGATATTGATGGTGCCGAGGAAGCCCGTAAAAAGGCTGAGGAACTAGCTAACAAACGTGAAGCTGAGTTAGCAGGTAGCCGTACCGAAGCTAAAACGATTATCGAGAATGCAAAGGGAACTGCTGAGAAAAGTAAAGCCGATATTTTAGCCGAAGCTAAACTTGAAGCAGGGCGCTTAAAAGAAAAAGCCAACCAAGAAATTGCTCAAAATAAAGCTGATGCTTTACAAAGTGTTAAGGGCGAGGTGGCAGATTTGACAGTTAGTCTAGCTGGGAAAATCATCTCACAAAACCTTGACAGTCATGCCCATAAGGAACTCATTGATCAGTATATCGATCAGCTAGGAGAAGCCTAATGGACAAGAAGACAGCAAAGGTAATTGAAAAATACAGCATGCCTTTTGTCCAATTAGTGATTGAAAAAGGAGAAGAGGACCGGATTTTTTCAGACTTGGATCAAATCAAGCAAGTCGCAGAAGAAACGGGCTTACCTTCTTTTTTAGCTCAGGTGGCAGTTGATGAGTCTGATAAGGAAAAAACAGTTGGTTTCTTTCAAGACTCTGTCTCACCTTTAATGCAAAACTTTATTCAAGTTCTGGTTTACAATCACAGAGCAAATCTTTTTTATGAAGTAATTGCAGATTGTTTGAATCGCCTTGAAAAAGAGACCAATCGTTTTGTAGTAACTATTTCTTCAGCCCATCCTTTAACAGATGAACAGAAGGAACGTCTGCTCCCATTGATAGAGAAAAAAATGTCTCTGAAAGTGCGGAGCGTCAAAGAACAAATTGATGAAGGACTCATTGGTGGTTTTGTCATTTTTGCTAATCACAAGACAATTGATGTGAGTATTAAACAACAACTTCGAGTTGTTAAAGAAAATTTGAAATAGAAAGTGGTGTTCTTTTGGCAATTAACGCACAAGAAATCAGCGCTTTAATTAAGCAACAAATTGAAAATTTCAAACCCAATTTTGATGTATCTGAAACAGGTGTTGTAACCTATATCGGGGACGGAATTGCGCGTGCTCACGGCCTTGAAAATGCCATGAGTGGAGAGCTGTTGATTTTTGAAAATGGCTCTTATGGGATGGCGCAAAACTTGGAGTCAACAGACGTTGGGATTATCATCCTAGGTGACTTTACAGATATTCGTGAAGGCGATACCATTCGTCGTACAGGTAAAATCATGGAAGTTCCTGTTGGTGAGAGCCTTATTGGACGTGTTGTGGATCCACTTGGTCGTCCAGTTGACGGTCTTGGAGAAATCCATACTGATAAGTCTCGTCCAGTAGAAGCGTCGGCTCCTGGTGTTATGCAACGTAAGTCTGTATCAGAACCATTGCAAACAGGTTTGAAAGCTATTGATGCCCTTGTTCCGATTGGTCGTGGTCAACGTGAGTTGATTATCGGTGACCGTCAGACAGGGAAAACAACCATCGCTATTGATGCTATTTTGAACCAAAAAGGTCAAGATATGATCTGTATCTATGTAGCGATTGGACAAAAAGAGTCAACTGTTCGTACGCAAGTTGAAACACTTCGTCAGTACGGTGCCTTGGACTACACAATCGTTGTGACAGCTTCTGCTTCACAACCTTCTCCATTGCTCTTCCTAGCTCCTTATGCTGGGGTTGCCATGGCAGAAGAGTTTATGTACCAAGGGAAGCATGTTTTGATCGTTTATGATGATCTTTCAAAACAAGCGGTCGCTTATCGTGAACTTTCTCTCTTGCTTCGTCGTCCACCAGGTCGTGAAGCCTTCCCAGGGGATGTTTTCTACCTCCACAGCCGTTTGCTTGAGCGCTCAGCTAAAGTTTCTGATGAACTTGGTGGTGGTTCAATCACAGCTCTACCATTTATCGAGACACAAGCAGGAGATATCTCTGCTTATATCGCAACCAACGTGATTTCAATCACAGATGGTCAAATCTTCCTCGGTGATGGTCTCTTCAATGCGGGTATTCGTCCAGCCATCGATGCGGGTTCATCTGTATCCCGTGTAGGTGGTTCTGCACAAATCAAAGCCATGAAAAAGGTTGCTGGTACACTTCGTATCGACCTTGCTTCATACCGTGAGTTGGAAGCCTTCACTAAGTTTGGTTCTGACTTGGATGCAGCAACACAGGCTAAGTTGAACCGTGGACGTCGTACTGTAGAAGTATTGAAACAACCTGTTCATAAACCACTACCTGTTGAGAAACAAGTAACCATTCTCTATGCTTTGACACATGGTTTCTTGGATACGATTCCTGTAGATGACATTGTTCGTTTTGAGGAAGAGTTTCATGATTTCTTTGATGCACAACATCCAGAGATTTTGGAAACTATTCGTGAAACAAAAGACTTGCCAGAAGAAGCAGTCTTGGATGCTGCGATTACAGAGTTTCTCAAACAATCCAGCTTCCAATAAGAATAGAGGTGTCAGATGGCAGTATCTCTAAATGATATTAAAACAAAAATCGCCTCAACAAAAAATACTAGTCAAATCACTAATGCCATGCAAATGGTATCGGCTGCTAAACTAGGTCGCTCTGAAGAAGCAGCGCGCAACTTCCAAGTTTACGCTCAGAAAGTTCGTAAGCTTTTGACGGATATTCTGCATGGTAACGGATCTGGTGGTTCAACCAATCCGATGCTCATCAGTCGCCCAGTTAAGAAAACAGGCTATATCGTTATCACTTCAGACCGTGGCTTGGTTGGAGGTTATAATGCTTCCATCCTTAAAGCCGTTATGGAGTTGAAAGATGAATACCATCCAGATGGTAAAGGTTTTGAGATCATCTGTATCGGTGGGATGGGAGCTGATTTCTTTAAGGCTCGTGGTATTCAGCCAATCTATGAACTACGTGGCTTGGCAGATCAACCTAGTTTTGATGAAGTTCGTAAAATTATTTCAAAAACGATTGAAATGTATCAAAACGAACTTTTTGATGAATTATACGTCTGCTACAATCATCATGTCAATACTCTCACAAGTCAAATGCGTGTAGAACAAATGCTTCCAATCGTTGACTTAGATCCAAATGAAGCGGATGAAGAGTATAGCTTGACATTTGAGTTGGAAACGAGTCGTGATGAGATTCTAGAGCAGTTGTTACCTCAGTTTGCAGAAAGTATGATATACGGGGCTATCATTGATGCCAAGACAGCTGAGAATGCTGCAGGTATGACAGCCATGCAAACGGCGACTGATAATGCCAAGAAAGTCATCAATGATTTGACAATCCAGTATAACCGTGCCAGACAGGCGGCGATTACACAAGAAATTACAGAAATTGTAGCGGGGGCTAGTGCCTTAGAATAAGGCTTTGCCTCCCTCATATCAAAATGAACTTAGGCCCTAGTTGAACTAGGAACCGACAGTATCTTATATAGAATAGGAGAAGGAGATGAGTTCAGGTAAAATTGCTCAGGTTATTGGACCCGTTGTCGACGTCTTGTTCGCAGCAGGGGAAACACTTCCTGAGATTAATAATGCACTTGTCGTCTACAAAAATGACGAAAGAAAAACAAAAATCGTCCTTGAAGTAGCCTTGGAGTTAGGTGATGGTATGGTTCGTACCATCGCCATGGAATCAACAGATGGTTTGACTCGTGGTATGGAAGTTTTGGACACAGGCCGTCCAATCTCCGTGCCAGTAGGTAAAGAAACTTTGGGACGTGTCTTCAACGTTTTGGGAGATACCATTGACTTGGATGCTCCTTTCGCTGAAGACGCTGAGCGTCAGCCAATTCATAAGAAAGCTCCAACTTTTGATGAATTGTCTACCTCATCTGAAATCTTGGAAACAGGGATCAAGGTTATCGACCTTCTTGCCCCTTACCTTAAAGGTGGGAAAGTTGGACTCTTCGGTGGTGCCGGAGTTGGTAAAACTGTCTTGATCCAAGAATTGATTCACAACATTGCCCAAGAACACGGTGGTATTTCAGTATTTACTGGTGTTGGGGAACGTACTCGTGAAGGGAACGACCTTTACTGGGAAATGAAAGAATCAGGCGTTATCGAGAAAACAGCCATGGTATTTGGCCAGATGAATGAACCACCTGGAGCACGTATGCGTGTTGCCCTTACTGGTTTGACAATTGCTGAATACTTCCGTGATGTAGAAGGCCAAGATGTGCTTCTCTTTATCGATAATATCTTCCGTTTCACTCAAGCTGGTTCAGAAGTATCTGCCCTTTTGGGTCGTATGCCTTCAGCCGTTGGTTACCAACCAACACTTGCTACAGAAATGGGTCAATTGCAAGAACGTATCACATCAACCAAGAAGGGTTCTGTAACCTCTATCCAGGCTATCTATGTGCCAGCGGATGACTATACTGACCCAGCGCCAGCAACAGCCTTCGCTCACTTGGATTCAACAACAAACTTGGAACGTAAGTTGGTACAGTTGGGTATCTACCCAGCCGTTGATCCACTGGCTTCAAGCTCTCGTGCCTTGGCACCTGAGATTGTTGGTGAGGAGCACTATGCAGTTGCTGCTGAGGTCAAACGTGTCCTTCAACGTTACCATGAATTGCAAGATATCATTGCTATCCTTGGTATGGATGAACTCTCTGATGAAGAAAAGACTTTGGTTGCACGTGCCCGTCGTATCCAGTTCTTCTTGTCTCAAAACTTTAACGTTGCCGAACAATTTACTGGCCAACCTGGTTCTTATGTACCAGTAGCGGAAACAGTTCGCGGCTTTAAGGAAATCCTTGAAGGAAAACATGACCATCTACCAGAAGATGCCTTCCGTGGTGTCGGTTCAATCGAAGATGTGATTGCAAAAGCTGAGAAAATGGGATTTTAAGAGGTGATCTATGGCTCATTTAACTGTCCAGATCGTGACACCAGATGGCCTCGTCTATGATCACCATGCCAGCTTTGTATCGGTACGAACTCTGGATGGTGAGATGGGGATCTTGCCACGACATGAAAATATGATTGCGGTTTTAGCGGTTGATGAAGTAAAGGTAAAACGAATCGATGATGATACTCATGTGAACTGGATTGCAGTGAACGGAGGGATTATCGAGATTGCCAATGACATCATTACTATTGTAGCGGACTCAGCAGAACGTGCTCGTGATATCGATATTAGCCGTGCCCAACGTGCTAAACTTCGTGCTGAACGTGAGATTGAAGAAGCACAAGATAAACACTTGATTGACCAAGAACGGCGAGCTAAGGTTGCTTTGCAACGTGCCATTAACCGTATCAATGTCGGAAATAAACTATAAAATAAAAATAAACTTGCTTAAGCAAGTTTATTTTTATTTTACATTAATGTTTAAATGTGATGCAAACGGCTTCGGGAACTCGGAAATCGTTAGAAAGCTCAGCTAATCGACCAGTTTTAGGATTACGTTTAAAGACGGTTGCATTATCTGAGTCTTGGTGAACTGCAATTAGAAATTCTTGGTCAGGAGTTAGGTCGAAATCACGTGGTGTTTTACCATGACTTGGAACGATCTCTAATAATTCCAAACTACCATCAGCTAGGATGCTAAATACTGCAATGGAATCATGACCTCGGTTGGATGCATAGAGGTATTTACCGTCTTTTGAAAGACGAATGGCAGCAGTAGCATTAAATCCCTCATATCCATCTGGCAAAGTCGAAATGACTTGCATGCGTTCAAATTCACCAACACCATCGTAAATCAAGACTTCAATGGTACTGTTGAGTTCACAGATGAGGTAGGCAATCTTATAATGATGATGGAAAACGATGTGGCGAGCACCTGCTCCAGCTTGGCTGTGATAAGTGTAGAGTTTACTTAGTTTTCCTTCTGGGCTAACATCGTAGGTCGTTACTTCATCCGTTCCTAGATCACATGTGACGAGATATTGGTCAGGTGTTAGATCCGTAAAGTGTATATGTGGGGAAGATTGGTTTTCATGAGGACCTTGTCCGCTATGCTGATCTAGATCTGTTTGGATGAGGCTACCATCCGATTGACGTTTATAAACTAGAACTTGACCTTTATGATAGTTGGCCCCATAAACGAGACCACGTTTTTCATCTACTGCCACATAACAATGAGGAGCGCCTTCTTCCACTACATGATTTAACAAAGTGCCATCTGCCTTGTAAGCAGCGATTCCACCCAAACCATCCTGACTCCCTACGGTGTATAAGTGTTGCTGTTGGTCAAAGGCAAGGTAGGTCGGACTTGGTTCAGCAGCAAAGAGTTCAAGATTTGCAAGCTGGCCTGTTTCTGTATTAAAATCAGCTTTGTAAATCCCTTTAGATAAGCGACGAGTGTAAGTTCCAAAATAAACAGTTTCTTTCATGTCCATACCTCTTAATAATGATAAATTTATTATACCACAAAATGAAATTCTTAACTGACTTTCATCATTTTTTGAAAATTACAGAAAACATCTTAGGAAGATTTATTTAGTTTTTACCTTGCTTTCAAAAATCAAAGTGATATAATAATCATATATTTGATTTAAAGGAGTGTCTTATGAAAAAACGTATTTTTCTAACGGCTGCAGTAGCAGTGTTGTCATCAGCACTACTAGCAGCTTGTTCGTCTGGTGGTAAAAATGCCAACCAACCTGTGACTTATACTTATGTCTTCTCATCGGATCCTGCAACTTTGGACTATACAGTTTCTGGAAATTCCAGTACCAAACAGGTGACTGGGAATGTCATCGATGGTTTGCTTGAGAATGACCAATATGGAAATCTTGTGCCCTCTGTAGCAGAGGACTGGAGTGTTTCTAAAGATGGTTTGACTTACACCTATAAAATCCGGAAAGGGATTAAGTGGTACACTAATGAAGGCGAAGAATATGGTGAAGTAAAGGCTCAGGATTTCGTGACAGGTTTGAAACATGCTGTCGCTAAGAAATCACAAGCCCTCTATCTCGTACAGGATTCAATCAAAGGGTTGGATGATTATATTAACGGAAAAACAAATGATTTTTCTACTGTTGGAATTAAGGCGACAGATGATTATACTCTTGTTTATACGCTTAATAATCCTGAATCTTTCTGGAATTCCAAGACAACGATGGGTGTTTTAGCACCAATCAATGAAGACTTTTTAGCCTCTAAGGGGGATGATTTTGGTAAACCTACTGATGTTACAAGTATTCTATACAATGGTCCTTACCTTCTGAAAGGTCTCACATCGAAATCTTCAATCGAGATGACAAAAAACCAAAACTATTGGGATAAAGGAAATGTCTTCATTGATGATATAAAATTGACCTTCTTTGATGGTCAAGATGCAGACTCTCTTGGTCGTGGTTTTGATGAAGGCCACTACCCAGCAGCTCCCCTCTTTAAGAATTCTGCAAACTATGAGCGATTCAAAGAAAAATACAAAGACAACATTGTGTATGGTCAACAAAGAGGAGGTAGCTACTACATTTCAACTAATATTGACCGTGTAGCCTATAACCATACTTCTAAAACAACGGACGAAGAAAAGACATCTACTAAGAAAGCTTTGTTGAACAAAGATTTCCGCCAAGCCTTGGCTTTTGGAGCAGATCGTAAGGCTGCTGTCTCTCAAGTATTTGGTGATGAAGTTGCCCCTCGTAAATTACGTACTAGCTTTACACCTCCAACATTTGTTCAAATTGGGGATCAATCTTTTGGTCAAGTAACAAAAACAGAACTTGACAAGTTGGATACTGCTTGGAGCGATGTTAGCTTAGATGATGCACAAGATTCACTTCATAATGTAGAGAAAGCTAAAACTAAACTTGAAGCGGCTAAGAAAACTCTTCAAGCCGACGGTGTTCAGTTCCCTATTCATTTGGACTTGCCAGTATCCTCTACTCAAACAGATTTTGTACGTCAAGCTCAATCGTATAAACAATCAATAGAGGAAGCTCTTGGAGCTGAAAATGTAGTGGTTGATATCCAACAAGTTTCTGATGATGAATTGGGAAGTATGACCGTTCTTGCAACTTCAAAAGACAATATCGACTGGGATATCAATCCAAACAGTGGATGGAGCCCAGACTATGCAGATCCATCAACCTATCTTGATGCATTTGATCCAACATCTGGACCAACTCTTCTTGGAGCACTTGGTATTGCACCAGGATCAGATAGTTCAGCCATTAAGGCAGTAGGATTGGATAAATACAAAGAATTACTTGATGATGCTAACAGTGAGAAAACAGATCTCGAAAAACGCTATTCAAAATATGCTAAAGCTCAAGCATGGTTGACAGACAGTGCTTTGATCATCCCTGTTAACTCTGATGGTGCCCAAATGCTTGTTACAAAGAAAGTTCCAGGAACAGGAGCAGATGGTTGGGTCGGCGATAAAACAGGCGAAAACAGTTATAAATATCTGAAGATTCAAGATAAGATTGTGACAAGTAAAGAAATGGAAGAATTCCGCAAGAAATTTGCTGAAGAAAAAGCAAAATCAAACGAAGAATACCAAAAACAACTATCAAGTCATATTAAAGATTAAATAAATCTCCTCAATTTGATTTGCACCCTAAAAGTTAGACAGAAAAATCTAACTTTTGGGGTGCAGTTCAATAGAGGAGATTTTTCTTTTTGTCTATTCATGTAAGCACTTTAAAAAAGAGTTATTTTAGTCTAAAAATGGTATAATGAGAGGATGACAGAAAGGATGTATTTATGGAACATAAAGAGAAACATTTTAGCCTATCTTGGTTCTTCAAGTGGTTTTTGGATAATAAAGCCATCACTGTATTTTTAGTAACCTTGTTACTGGGGCTAAACATTTTTATTCTAAGTAAGATTAGTTTTATCTTTTTACCAGTTTTGGATTTTCTAGGAGTTGTCATGTTGCCAGTTATTTTATCTGGTTTACTTTATTACCTCCTCAATCCGATTGTGGACTGGATGGAGAAGCACAAGATCAATCGTGTCCTTGCCATTAGTATTGTTTTTGTTATTATTGGACTCTTTATCATTTGGGGGCTGGCAGTCGCAATTCCTAATCTGCAACGTCAAGTCTTAAATTTTGCGAAGAATGTGCCGACATACCTGGAAGATGCTGATAAGGTGATCAATGACCTTGTAACCAAACGCTTGCCAGATGATTTTAGACCACAGTTGGAGCAGGTTCTTTCCAATGTTTCTAGTGAGGCGACCATGTGGGCCAGCAAAATCTCTTCTCAAGCTGTTAACTGGGTTAGCGCCTTTATCAGTAGCGTTTCCCAGGTCATTGTTGCGGTTATTATCGTACCCTTCATGCTCTTTTATCTTTTGAGAGATGGGAAAGGCTTGCGAGATTACCTGACTAAATTCATCCCAAACAAGTTAAAAGAACCTGTCGGACAAGTTTTGTCAGATGTTAATAAACAGTTGTCAAACTATGTTAGAGGGCAGGTTACAGTTGCTATTATCGTGGCAATTATGTTTATTATCTTCTTTAAGATTATTGGTCTCAGATATGCTGTGACTATAGGGATCACGGCTGGTATCCTTAATCTAGTACCTTATCTAGGTAGTTTTCTAGCGATGTTGCCTGCTTTGGTTTTGGGCTTGATAGCAGGACCTGTGATGCTTTTGAAAGTAATTATTGTCTTTATTGTTGAACAAACGATTGAAGGTCGCTTCGTTTCTCCGCTTATTTTAGGTAGTCAGTTAAACATCCATCCGATAAATGTCCTATTTGTTCTCCTAACTTCAGGTTCTATGTTTGGTATTTGGGGAGTCTTGCTGGGAATTCCTGTCTATGCTTCTGCCAAGGTCGTTATCTCAGCTATCTTTAACTGGTATAAAAAAGTCAGCGGTCTGTATGAAGAAGAAGGGGAGGAAATCAAGAGTGAACAATAGTCAACGCATGCTCCAGGCTTTGGATGAACAGGATTTAACCAAAGCGGATCAGTATTTTCACAAAGCCCTCGAAACAGATTCAAGTGAAGTTCTCTATGAACTAGCAAGCTATCTAGAGGGAATTGGCTTTTATCCTCAAGCAAAAGAAATTTACCAACATATCGTTTCAGAATTTCCAGAAGTGAATCTGAATTTAGCAAGCATTACTAGTGAGGATGGCAATGTTGAGGAAGCCTTTGCTTACCTTGAGGAAATCACACCCGAAAGTGACTGGTACGTGTCGGCTTTGGCCTTGAAGGCTGACCTCTATCAGTTGGAAGGATTGACAGATGTAGCGCGTGAAAAGTTACTGGAAGCCTTAAATTACTCAGATGATGCCTTATTAGTTTTTGGTTTGGCTGAGTTGGATAGCGAGTTAGGGAATTATCAGGAAGCTATTCAGGGCTATGCTCAATTAGACAATCGCTCCATCTATGAGCAAACGGGTGTCTCAACCTATCAACGAATTGGTTACGCTTATGCCCAGTTAGGCAAGTTTGAAGCCGCAACTGAATTCTTAGAAAAAGCTTTAGAATTGGAATACGATGACCAAACTGCCTTTGAACTGGCTAGCCTTTACTTTGACCAAGAAGAGTATCAAAAATCTGTTCTTTACTTTAAGCAAATTGATACCATTTCACCTGATTTTGAAGGATATGAATATGGTTATAGTCAAGCATTGCACAAGGAACATCAGGTGGAAGAGGCCCTTCGTATCGTTAAACAAGGTTTGGAGAAAAATCCATTTGAAACTCGGCTCTTACTGGCTGCTTCTCAGTTTTCGTATGAATTGCATGATCCTAGTGGTGCTGAGCAGTTTCTCCTTACTGCAAAAGAAGATGCAGAGGATACAGAAGAAATTTTCCTTCGCCTTGCAACGATTTATATGGAACAAGAGCGGTACGAAGATATCATCGCTCTCCAAAGTCAAGAACCAGAAAACCTCCTGACCAAGTGGATGATTGCCCGTTCTTATCAGGAAATCGAGGATTTAGATAAGGCGTATGAACTCTATCAACAACTATCGCTTGATCTCAAGGATAATCCTGAATTTCTGGAGCAGTATACTTATCTTTTGCGTGAATTGGGGTATTTTGAAGAAGCCAAAGTACAAGCTGAAGCTTATTTAAAACTCGTTCCAGATGATGTTCAAATGCAAGAACTCTTAGAAACACTTTAAAAGTTATCTCTCTAAAAGAACGTATCCGTCAATTTGGCAGATACGTTTTTTTGAAAAATAGAATTTTTTTACAAAAAGACTTGCTAAATTGTTTATTTATGCTATAATAGGAACAATAATTTTTAGGAGGTGCAGTATGTCTTATATGTTTGAGATATTACCAAGTTTATTGAACGGTGCAAGTATGACTCTTCAAGTCTTTGCTCTGGTCTTGATATTTTCAATTCCTTTAGGTATTGTCGTTGCCTTTGCTTTACAAGTCCGCTGGAAACCCCTCCATTATCTGATTGACCTTTATATTTGGGTGATGCGAGGGACTCCCTTGCTCTTGCAATTAATCTTTATTTACTATGTTCTCCCTAGCATTGGGATACGTTTAGATCGTTTGCCTGCTGCTGTGATCGCTTTTGTATTGAACTATGCAGCCTACTTTGCTGAAATCTTTCGTGGTGGGATTGAAACCATTCCTAAAGGTCAATATGAGGCTGCTAAGGTCTTGAAGTTTAGTCCATTTGACACAGTGCGCTATATTATTTTGCCTCAGGTTACAAAGATTGTCTTACCGAGCGTCTTTAATGAAATTATGAGTTTGGTCAAGGATACTTCATTGGTTTATGCCCTTGGGATTTCAGATTTGATTTTGGCAAGTCGGACAGCAGCCAATCGAGATGCCAGTCTTGTTCCTATGTTTTTAGCTGGAGCGATTTATTTGATTATGATTGGTCTTGTAACCATTGTAGCGAAAAAACTTGAGAAGAAGTACAGTTATTACAGATAGGAGGATTGCTATGTTAGAATTACGAAATATTAACAAGGCCTTTGGTGGCAAACAAATCTTAACCAATTTCAGCCTATCAATTCCTGAAAAGCAAATCCTTGCAATCGTAGGTCCATCAGGAAGCGGCAAGACAACCCTATTACGTATGCTAGCTGGACTGGAAACCATCGATTCGGGGGAAATCTACTATAACGGCGAAGCGCTAGCTATAGACGAACTAGAAAAGCGCAATCTTCTGGGATTTGTTTTCCAAGATTTTCAACTCTTTCCGCATTTGTCAGTTCTAGATAACTTAACTCTGTCGCCTATAAAAACAATGAGCATGGAGAAGGAAGTTGCTGAGAAGAAGGCGCGTGGTTTGATAGAACAGCTTGGGTTAGCAGGACATGCAGATGCCTTTCCTTTCTCACTTTCAGGTGGGCAAAAACAACGGGTGGCCTTAGCACGCGCCATGATGATAAACCCAGAAATTATTGGATATGATGAGCCTACATCAGCCTTAGACCCAGAATTGCGATTAGAAGTAGAAAAACTTATCCTTCAAAATAAAGAGCGTGGGATGACCCAGATTGTTGTGACCCACGATCTTCAGTTTGCGGAAAACATTGCTGATCAGATCCTTAAGGTTGATCCAAAGTAGGACTAGGAGGTGCCTATGAAGAGAAAGAAAATTGCCCTTGTACTTGCTCTGTTCTTTAGCTTCTTCCTGACGGCTTGTACTCAGAAGGCAAGTGATCCAAATCAGGATAATTGGGCCAAATATCAAAAACAGGGAAGCATTACCATTGGCTTTGACAATACCTTTGTTCCCATGGGATTTGAGGAAAAGAATGGCCAGTATGCGGGCTTTGATATCGACCTAGCCCAAGCTGTTTCTGAAAAGCTAGGAATTCAGATTAAATTTCAACCCATCGACTGGGATATGAAAGAAACCGAACTACAAAATGGTACTATTGATGCCATCTGGAATGGCTATACAGCAACAAATGAACGGAAAGAGAAGGTTGCCTTTACCATTCCTTACATGGAAAATCAACAAGTTTTGGTCTCTAAAAAGTCTCAAAATATCCACTCAATTCAGGATATGACTGACAAAGTTTTAGGGGCCCAGGCAGGATCTTCTGGCTATTTGAATTTTGAAGGACAACCCGAACTACTCAAGAACCGAGTGAAAGACCAGAAGGCCAATCAATACCAAAGTTTCAATGAAGCCTTGATTGATTTAAAAAATGATCGGATTGATGCCCTTGTGATTGACCGGGTATATGCCAATTATTATCTCCAGTCTGAAGGAATATTAAATGACTACAATGTCTTTTCAGTTGGATTTGAAAGTGAAGCTTTTGCAGTGGGTGTTAGACCTGCTGATAAAACTTTGCTAGCTGCTCTGAATCAAGCTTTTGTATCACTATACCAAGAAGGAAAATTTCAGGAAATCAGCCAGAAATGGTTTGGGGAAGATGTAGCCACCAGTCAAGTTAAAAATCAAGAATAAGAAAAGAGATTGAGTTTTTTCTCAGTCTCTTTTTGTATCGAAAAATCCTCTGGCAAGTACCAGAGGATAAGAGTTTATTTCATTGTTGGGAAGAGCAATACATCACGGATAGTAGTTGTATCAGTGAGGAGCATGCAGAGACGGTCGATACCGATACCCAAACCACCTGTTGGTGGCATACCGTATTCAAGAGCTTCAATGTAGTCGTAATCGATACCTGTTGCTTCATCATCACCAAGTTCTTTAGCTTTTGCTTGGGATTCGAAACGGCTAAGCTGGTCGATTGGGTCGTTCAACTCAGTAAAGGCATTACCGTACTCCTTAGTCATGATGAAGAGCTCGAAACGGTCAGTAAAGCGTTCGTCTTCAGGATTTTTCTTCGCGAGTGGAGAGACAGCTACTGGATGACCATAGACAAAGGTTGGTTGAATCAAGGTTTCTTCAACGAACTCTTCAAAGAAGGCGTTGATAATGTGACCAACTTCAGTGTAGTGTTTTTCAACTGGAACTTTCTTCTCAGCAGCGATAGCTTTAGCTTCCTCGAAAGTCATGTCTTGCCAGAAGTCTACACCAGTAATTTCCTTGATAGCATCTACCATGTGAACACGTTTAAATGGTTCGTTGATCTTAATTTCAGTGCCCTGGTAGTTAACTGGACCATCTCCCTTAACTGCCTTAGCAGCGTGTTGGATAATGCCTTCGGTCAAATCCATGATATCTTGGAAGTCAGCATAAGCTTGGTAAACTTCGATAGAAGTAAACTCAGGGTTATGAGTAGCGTCCATTCCTTCGTTACGGAAGATACGGCCAATTTCATAAACACGTTCCATACCACCAACGATAAGGCGTTTCAAGTGAAGCTCGGTCGCGATACGAAGCACCATGTCAATGTTTTGGGCGTTGTGGTGAGTGATAAATGGACGAGCAGCAGCACCACCAGCTTCATTGTGAAGGACAGGTGTTTCCACTTCAAGGAAGCCTTTTTGATCTAGATAACGACGGATTTCAGAGATAATTTTTGAACGAGTAACAAAACGTTCGAAGCTTTCGCGGTTAGAAATCAAGTCAAGGTAACGTTTACGATAGATGGTTTCAACGTCTGTCAAACCGTGGAATTTCTCTGGAAGTGGGCGAAGTGCTTTAGACAAGTGAGTGATATGAGTTGCCTTGATAGAGAGTTCACCCATATCCGTACGCATGACTTCACCTTCGACACCGAGGAAGTCACCGAGGTCAGCCTTTTTGAAGATTTCGTAGTTTTCTTCACCGACTTCATCTTTACGAACGTAGATTTGGATTTGACCTTCACGGTCTTGGAGATGGGCAAAGCCAACTTTCCCTTTTCCACGTTTAGTTACTAAGCGTCCAGCGATAGTAGCAGTTTCATTTAATTCATGTAATTGTTCTTTATCAAGTTCTGCAAATTTGTCTTTTAGTTCTTGAGAGTTAGCAGTACGTTCAAAACGTTTTCCGAAGGGATCGATTCCTTGTTCACGGAGCGCAGCCATTTTTTCACGGCGAACGATCTGCTGGTCATTTAGTTCTTCCATATGTTCTGTAGACATGGGTTCCTCCTAATTTTACTCAAAATTTGATACGATGAGTCATTTTTTGCGATACTCCCATTTTATCATAAATAGTAAAGAAATTCACGGATATTCTTTGAAAACTAAAAAGAACTTGACCATTAAGATCAAGTTCCATTATTTTTCTTGATAGGAAGTGTCATTCCATCTTTCCAGAGTGAAGGTTTCAAAATCATCGGTCTCTAAAACTGTCAGACTAGCATTGGCCAAGCCTCCATCTTTGCGGAGGTGAGCTTCTTTATAGCCTAAAAGTGTACGAAGGCTAGCAGTAAGATTTGCTCCATGACCAACGATCAGAATGTTTTCAGCCGGACTTCCTTTCAGAGATTTGATAAACTGAATGGTTCGCTGAGTCGTAGAGTAGAGAGATTCGGCTTCAAACATCCTCGTATCAAACTGGGCCAGATTAGAGCGAAAGGCCTTGATTTGCTGTGGGTAGATGGCATTGAGCGTAGCGATTTTTAATCCCTCTAGTTTTCCAAGTTGCCATTCACGTAGGTTAGGAATGCTCTTTAAAGGACAAGGGGACTGGAGTTGACTTTGGATAATTTCAGCAGACTTAACTGCTCTGGGTAAATCACTAGAATAAATCGTATCAAAAGGTATCTCCTTGAGATACTGCCCCAGTTGTTTTAAAACGTCAATGGACTCTGGAAGAAGGGGAGAGTCGCCGCTAGCACCTTGAAAACGTCCTTCAAGATTCCAGACAGTCCGACCATGACGGACAAAATAGAGTTTCATCAGTTATTTTCCTCCAAGATGTCAGCAAAGTCCGCTTTTACAAAGCTGGCTAAGTCTTGAGGTCGGATGATGATACTATGCCCGACTTCTCCAGCAGAGACAATCATTTTGTCTAAATCCAAAGCAGTCTGATCAATAAAAATGGGATAATTATGTTTTTGGCGAATGCCGACAGGGTTATTAGCCCCATGAATATAGCCTGTCGTTTTTTCCAAATCTTTTTGTGGAATCATACTCACTTTTTTATTACCAGAAACCTTTGCTAGTTTTTTCTCAGCGAGGTGTTCTGTTATGGGAACGATTCCGATGATTGGCCCCGTCTTATCACCCAGCAGAGCCAAGGTTTTAAAGATATGTGTTCGATCATATTCCGAAGGAAGTTCACCCTCAAGCGCGTTGATCTGAATACCAGTATGGTCAATACCCGCCTTGGTCAAAATTTGTTCGACCAAGGTTTTTTTAATCTTCACTTTCTTTGCCATTATTTATATTTATCCTCCAATTGACTCATCCAGATACCAAGCCAAATACCAAGTGCAAAGAAGAAGGCGATGAGAACATAACTCACGATAGAAAGTCCAGTGTATTGGATGCTTTCAGCACTTCCAGCATTTGGAATCAAAATCAAGAGGGTGCTTGATAGCACAATTCCAATAATAAAGTGATAAACACGGGAGTGGTAGTTGTTCAAGGCATGGTCCATTAATTTTGAAAAAATGATGAGGGTTGCTCCTGCACCAATCCCAATAGGAAGGAAGGTTCCGAATAAATCAAAGGTCTTAAAACCAGTTAGCATTGGAGCGTACAGCCCTAAAATCAAGAGTAGATTTGACGGACTTAAACCAGGCACCAAGACACCTAGAGCTAAAAGAGCACCCGCTAAGATGAAACTAGCGAAACTGGCACTAAGAGACCCAACAACAAAATTTAGTGCGTATAGCCCGACACCCGAAAGGATAAAGGTAGTCCAGAACCAGACTAGGTCAATCTTATCACGATCAGATTCTCGAGTAGATTCTTTAAGGAGACTTGGAACTGTACCGATGATAGCTCCAGCAAAACTCCATAAAACATAGACCTGGTAATTTTCTAGCAGACACTCGATTGGATAAGAAAACAAACCAATGCCTAGCAACATCCCGATTGCTACTGGGATAAAGTATAGGACATTCTCTTTAAAATCCTTAAAGGGATGAGCCAGAAAGCTAATCATTCGCTCGTAAATTCCCAAAATAGCTGCCAAAACACCGCCTGAAATTCCTGGTAAGATAAATCCTAAGGCGATGACGATTCCTTTAATAACTCTTGCAATCCATGAAAACATCATAAAATCCTCAATTTCATAAAATTCTTTCTCTATTCTATCAATTATAACACAGACGAGGAGAAAATGAAAAAACAAGTGAAAAAGAGAGCGATTTTCACTTGTCTTATGGTCTTAAAAATAGTTTTCTGAAGGTTTCTTCTTTTTCCTTCAAGGTAGAAATAAGATTAATATCTAAATGATGTTCAAATCCAGCAATTCTTCCTTTTGAAGTGTATTGATGGAGGTCGTAGTCTAAACTGGTATTGGGTGTTGTTTCAAAGTAACCAGAGTCTGTCCCGTAGGAAGGAATCCAAATAGCAGTAAACTTATCTGTATTGATACTGTGTTCTTGCATGAAGTAAACTCCAATATAGATGCCGATGTTTTTAGCACCTAAAGATTCCAGTTTAGCACGAAAGGCTTCAACCCCTTCATTCATATCAGACATTGTTTTTTCTTCCACGTCCAACCAATAGTAACTAGGGTTGTAAGGAGAAGCAGCATTATAGAAAACTTCAGCGGCTTTTTCCATTTCTTCCTTGCTGGGGCTAGCTAGATAGGCATAGACTCCAACTGGGACATTGCGCTTTTGAAATTCTGTAATATGACTTTTATAGGCTTTATCAATACCATTGGCATAAGCGGCATCATTTTTTTCAGTATGTTGAGCCCCATTGTGGACGCGAACAATAACACCTGAAATATTTTGAGACAAGGTATCGTAGTTGATTTCCTCAGGTCTTTGCCAACCAGAGACATCAATAATAGGTTTGTCAAGATTATGCAAGGCCTGATTTTCAACCTGGACAGCATTTGGTTTTGACTTGACGGGATGGTCTTCATAAGTTGGTCTATTGAGGATCAAAATAGCTATAAATATAGTAAATAAAGTAAAAATAATAGCTGGATGAATCTTTTTTCTCATATTTAAATAGTTTAACGTAAATAGATAAAAAAATCAAAGAAAACATCGGAAAAAGTGAATATATGGGCGTCTTTTCCCTATTTCTCTGTTTGTTTACTCCTAAGAAACTAAATTATGGTATAATATAAGGGAATTTCTAGAGAAAAGAGAAGATTATGTCAAATTATGCCATTATTTTAGCAGCGGGAAAAGGTACTCGCATGAAATCAGATCTTCCAAAGGTACTTCACAAAGTAGCTGGAATTTCGATGTTGGAACATGTTTTTCGTAGTGTTGGTGCTATTCAACCTGAAAAAACAGTTACTGTAGTTGGTCACAAGGCAGAGCTAGTTGAGCAAGTATTAGCCGGTCAGACAGACTTTGTTACCCAAACAGAACAACTAGGAACTGGGCATGCTGTCATGATGGCAGAGCCAATTTTGCAAAATTGCTCTGGTCATACTTTGGTTATCGCTGGGGATACTCCTCTGATTACAGGTGAAAGTTTGAAAAACCTCTTGGATTTCCATATCAACCACAAAAATGTTGCGACGATTCTAACAGCTGAAGCGGCAAATCCTTTCGGATACGGTCGTATCGTCCGTAACGATAATGCTGAAGTTCTTCGTATTGTTGAGCAGAAAGATGCCACAGACTTTGAAAAGCAAATTAAGGAAATCAATACAGGAACTTATGTATTTGACAATGAGCGTCTTTTTGAAGCCCTTAAAAACATCAACACCAACAATGCCCAAGGTGAGTACTATATTACTGACGTGATTGGTATTTTCCGTAATGCGGGTGAAAAGGTTGGGGCCTATACTCTCAAGGATTTTGATGAAAGTCTTGGCGTAAATGACCGTGTAGCTCTTGCGACTGCAGAAGCAGTGATGCGTCGCCGTATCAACCAAAAGCATATGGTTAATGGTGTTAGTTTTGTCAATCCGGAAGCAACTTACATCGACATTGATGTTGAGATTGCTCCCGAAGTCCAAATCGAAGCTAATGTTACCTTGAAAGGTCAAACGAAGATTGGTGCTGAGACTGTTTTGACAAACGGTACTTACGTAGTGGATAGCACTATCGGAGCTGGAGCTGTGATTACCAACTCTATGATTGAGGAAAGTACAGTTGCAGACGGCGTGACTGTTGGCCCGTATGCCCATATTCGTCCAGGTTCAAGTCTGGCTGCTCAAGTTCACATTGGAAATTTTGTTGAAGTAAAAGGATCTTCAATCGGTGAAAATACCAAGGCGGGTCATTTGACTTATATTGGAAACTGTGAAGTGGGTAGCAACGTTAATTTCGGTGCAGGAACTATTACAGTCAACTACGATGGCAAAAATAAATACAAAACTGTCATTGGCAATAATGTCTTTGTTGGCTCAAACTCAACTATTATTGCTCCTGTAGAACTTGGGGATAATTCTCTGGTTGGAGCGGGATCAACCATTACCAAGAATGTTCCTGCTGATGCCATTGCTATCGGCCGTGGACGTCAGGTCAACAAAGATGAATATGCGACTCGCCTCCCTCATCATCCAAAGAACCAGTAGGAGTTTGTCATGGAATTTGAAGAAAAAACGATTAGTCGGAAGGAAATCTATCAAGGTCCTATTTTCAAACTAGTACAAGACCAGGTGGAACTACCAGAAGGAAAGGGGACTGCCCAACGTGACTTGATTTTTCACAATGGAGCTGTTTGTGTATTAGCTGTGACAGCTGAAGACAAAATCGTTCTCGTTAAGCAATACCGAAAAGCTATTGAGGCGGTTTCTTATGAGATTCCTGCTGGTAAACTTGAACTTGGTGAAAATGCTGATCCAATGGCGGCGGCCCTTCGTGAATTGGAAGAAGAAGTTGCCTACACAGCTAAGTTAGAACTGTTGTACGATTTCTATTCTGCGATTGGATTTTGTAATGAAAAACTAAAACTCTATCTCGCCAGTGATTTGGTTAAGGTGGAAAATCCTCGTCCTCAAGATGATGATGAAACCTTGGAAGTCCTAGAAGTAGGTCTAGAGGAAGCCAAGAACCTGATCCAGTCAGGTCATATCTGTGATGCCAAGACCATTATGGCGATCCAGTACTGGGAACTACAAAAGAAATAGAGGAGCAACCCATGGGAAAACCTTTATTAACAGACGAAATGATTGAACGTGCCAATCGTGGTGAGAAAATCTCAGGACCACCTCTTCAAGATGATGAGGAAACAAAGATCCTACCAACATCTTCACAACATTTTGGTTATTCACACTCTAGAGACCACGGTTTTAGTCAAGATACACTTACAATCGAAGTAGAACCAACAATTCATAAGAGTCGCCGCATTGAGAACACTAAGAGAAATGTTTTTAATTCGAAACTCAATCGCATCTTGTTTGCAGTTATCCTACTTTTGATTTTGTTAATTTTAGCGATGAAACTCTTGTAATTGAAAGGACTTGAAATGAAAATTGGAATCATTGCTGCCATGCCAGAAGAACTCCTATATTTGACTCAGAACTTGGACAAAACTCAAGAAATCCAAGTCTTGGGAAACACCTACTACACTGGCTCTGTTGGCAATACAGAAGTCGTTCTAGTTCAGAGTGGGATTGGAAAGGTCATGTCGGCTATGAGTGTAGCTATTCTAGCTGACCATTTCCAAGTAGAAGCTATCATCAACACAGGATCAGCAGGTGCTCTTGCAGATGGGATTGCTGTTGGTGATGTCGTGATTGCAGATAGACTAGCTTACCATGATGTGGATGTGACTGCTTTTGGCTATGCTTATGGCCAAATGGCGCAACAACCGCTTTATTTTGAATCAGACAAAACCTTTGTAGCCAAAATCCAAGAGAGTCTATCTCAGTTAGAACAGACCTGGCACCTAGGCTTGATTGCTACAGGAGATAGCTTTATAGCTGGAGATGATAAGATTGCTAGTATCAAATCCCACTTTCCTGATGTTTTAGCAGTTGAAATGGAAGGGGCTGCTATTGCACAAGCAGCTCAGGCTCTTGGCCTACCTTTCCTAGTCATTCGTGCCATGAGTGACAATGCCAATCACGAAGCCTCTATCTCTTTTGATGAGTTTATTATCGAAGCTGGACGTCGTTCTGCCCAAGTCTTACTAGCCTTTTTAAAGGCCTTAGATTAAGCGGAAATTTGACAGTTTATCTAGCTTATGATAAGATTTAAATAAAGAAAAGCTAGAAAACGTTTCAGAGGATATTATGAGTATTGAAATGACCGTCAGTGAGATTGCAGAGGTCTTAGGACTCTCTCGTCAAGCAATCAACAATCGTGTCAAAGAACTTCCAGAAGAGGACACGAAAAAAAATGACAAAGGTGTAACTGTAGTTACTCGAAGTGGCTTGATTAAGCTAGAAGAAATCTATAAAAAAACGATTTTTGAAGATGAACCAGTCAGTGATGATGTCAAACAACGCGAACTGATGGAAATCTTAGTCGATGAGAAAAATGCTGAAATTCTTCGTTTATATGAGCAGCTCAAGGCCAAAGACCAGCAGTTGGTAGAAAAAGATGAACAGATGCGTGTTAAAGATCGACAGATTGCAGAAAAGGACAAACAGTTGGACCAACAGCAACAGTTAACTCTTCAAGCTATGAAGGATCAAGAAACCTTGAAACTAGAGTTGGATCAAGCAAAAGAAGAAGTTCAAGCTACCAAAAAAGGCTTTTTTGCTCGCTTATTTGGAGGAAAATAAAGAAGCTGTTTGAGTTATTCACTAACCTGATAGCTTCTTTTATTATTTATGGTTTAAATTGAGTCGGAACTGAGGTAAAAGATGGAAAAATTAAGAGATTATATTGCCTTTGATTTGGAGTTCAATCAATACGAAGGGGTTACCCATTTAATTCAGGTATCGGCAGTTCGCTTTCAAAATGGTCAAGAAATAGGTGCCTTTGATTCTTATGTTCATACTACAGCGCCTTTGAAGAGTTTTATCAATGGCTTGACTGGAATCACAGCTGAAACCTTGAAAGATGCGCCAATGGTGGAGCAAGTTTTAAGGGATTTTCAGATTTTTGTTGGCAATTTACCTATAGTTGGATACAATGCGGCTAAAAGTGATCTGCCTATTCTCTTGGAACATGGCTTGGACTATCATGACCAGTATAAGGTTGATTTATATGATGAGGCTTTTGAACGGCGTAGTTCTGACTTACACGGCATAGCCAATCTTAAATTGCAAACTGTAGCGAATTTTTTAGGTTTTCATGGGAAGTCTCATAATAGTTTAGAGGATGCCCGCATGACGGCGCGTGTTTACGAAGCATTTTTGGAATCGGATGAAGGAAAGCTATTATTAGAAGACCAGAGTAGTTTTTCTATGAATCCCTTTAATAGCTTAGACTTATCTCAATTTTTAGATTAGGAGTGCCTATGAAACCTGAAAAACCTAAAAAGCTAGGTTTTAGGAAAATTTACTATAACCTAGATAAAATACTATTTCTATTTTTCTTGATTTTCATGATGGTAGAGTTTGTTTGGTTACCATTGAATTCATGGATAGCTGGCATACTTCTAAGACAAACAGGTTACTTGTTTATCTCCTACAATAACTTTTGGGCGATTATACAAGGCTCGCCTTTTGTCAGTTTAGCCTTTCTCATTTTAATAGCAATCAATCTTTTAGTGGCTTATTTTCAAATCTGTCTTTTGTTCATCGGGGCGCGTCACCTTCTCTACCATGAAAAGAGAACCCTGATTGAATATAGTCGAAAAGTCTTTCACCAGAGCTTTCTATTTGTCAAACGATTGAGCTTTTGTAAGATGGCCTTTGTCTTCTTTTATGTAGCTCTACTTTTTCCTTTTATTAGGAAAATTTTAAAAATCTACTATCTCAATAAAATTATTATCCCCGATTTTATCGTTACATATCTAGAAGATAAGAACTGGCTGGTAGGGCTGTTGATCATAGCATCCGCTTGGATCTTTCTCTACATTTCTGTTCGTTTCATGTTTGCTCTTCCTAAGATTCTCTTTGAAAGAAAGACAGTAAGAGAAAGTGTGAAATATAGTCTCCAAAAGACGAAGAAAAACGTCCTTTTCTTCTCTTGGCATCTCCTACTCATTATCATTAAAACCTATCTCTTCTTCTTTGTCTTGTTAATTCCCTTGCTCTTTGCTCAGGCTGTAATGGATAATTTTACTCAAAAAGAATCCTTGATTCTTGGTGTGATTAATTTTATCTTGATTAAAAACCTCCATTACATGACCCTGACTTATTTCCTAGTGAAGTTTGTTTCCTTCCTGACGGGAGAAGAGTTGGAGATCATGCCAAGGAGAAAGAAAGACCATCTGATGAGATGGGGAGTCATGGGGTGTGCAAGTATCTTTTTTGCTTTAGAAGGTTATATCTATCTGGAGTCTCCGGATACCAATACACCTTTAGTGATTTCACACAGAGGAGTAAGTAATAAAAATGGTGTTCAAAATACGGTACAGTCTTTAGAAAAGACAGCCCAACTAAAACCAGACCTCGTCGAAATGGATGTGCAGGAAACGAAAGACGGTCAGTTCGTGATGATGCACGATGCCAACCTCAAAAATTTAACAGGTATTAATGCTACACCGCAAGATTTGACTCTGGATGAATTAACAAATACAGATATTTACGAGAATGGTTATCAAACAAAGATTTCAAGCTTTGATGCCTATTTAGAGCGTGCAAATGCTTTAAACCAAAAATTGCTGATTGAGATTAAAACCAGTAAAAAAGATAGTCCGCAAATGATGGACCATTTCCTCGAAAAGTATGGGGCGACTATCAAGAAATATGGACATCAGATGCAATCACTAGACTACCATGTGATTGATAAAGTGTTGACTTATGATTCTGAAATTCCAGTTTACTTTATTCTTCCCTATAACAGTATCTTCCCAAGAACCAAGGCAACGGGTTACACTATGGAGTACTCAACTTTGGATGAATACTTTGTCAATAAACTCTGGACTACTGATCAGAGACTCTACGTTTGGACCGTAAATGGTTCGGAGGCATTTGATAAAGCAGTTCGTCTCGGTGCAGATGGCATGATTACTGATGATCTTGAAATGGTCCAGTCACAAGTCACAATGGCTCAAGACGATCCGGAATATACGGAATTACTCTTAAAGAAAGCAATGGAATTCTTTGATTTCTAAGAAAAAAAGAGAAACATCTGTTTCTCTTTTTTTGTGGATTAGAAAGGCAATTTTCCAGCGAAAGCTCCTAGTTTCTTCTTAGTCGTTTCATCAATTTGTTCAAGAGCAGCGTTAACTGCTTGAACAGTCATATCTGAAAGTGTTTCGAGATCTTCTGGATCTACAACTGCTGGGTTGAAGTCAATGCTGACAACTTTTTTATCTCCAGTCAAAGTTGCTTGGACAAGGTCCTGAGCTGATTTTCCAACAAATTCCATGGCAGCAAGTTCTGCTTGGCTTTGTTCCATTTGTTTTTGAAGTTTTTGTGCTTGGCGCATCATGTTTTGCATATTCATCATGGCGGTTTACAGTTTCCTTTTCCTATTATTTTTCTATTTATTTTATCAATTTTAGGTGCAAAAGTCTATTATTTGTTTAATTCATGAGATATATGAGCTTTTATAATGAATCCCTCAAACAACTTTTAAGATATATACTATGGACATCCAGTATCCTTTGCTAAAGAAATAATTTTTGTTTAAGTTTTCTTTAAGGTTCCTATTATATTCTAAAGAACTCTATATTAACCGAACGTTGAATGGCTAATATAGAGGATAACCTAATTTTATTTCTTAATTTGTTATGATCTTTCTGGATTTAGTAATACATTGTTCACTTTTTACCTTAAATGGTGTGTTGATTATACTAAATGACACTCTGTCTTTTCTTCATGATGGAGACAGATTGTGATATAATAGATGGTAATGAGTTTTTTAGAATAAACTAAAGGAGAATATAAATGATCTATGCAGGAATCCTAGCCGGAGGAACTGGCACACGCATGGGAATCAGTAATTTACCTAAACAATTCTTGGAGTTGGGTGATCGTCCTATTTTGATTCACACAATTGAAAAATTTGTTTTAGAACCAAGTATTGAAAAAATTGTGGTTGGAGTTCATGGAGATTGGGTCTCTCATGCTGAGGACTTGGTTGACAAGTATCTTTCTCTCCACAAGGACCGTATCATCATTACCAAGGGTGGTGCTGATCGCAATACTAGTATCGAGAAGATAATAGAAGCCATTGATGCCTATCGTCCAATCACTCCAGAAGATATCGTGATTACTCACGACTCAGTTCGTCCCTTTATCACACTTCGCATGATCCAGGACAATATCAAGCTAGCTCAAAATCATGATGCAGTTGATACAGTAGTAGAAGCAGTTGATACCATTGTTGAAAGCACCAATGGTCAGTTTATCACGGATATTCCAAACCGTGCTCACCTCTATCAAGGTCAGACACCTCAAACCTTCCGCTGCAAGGATTTCATGGATTTGTATGGTTCCCTATCTGATCAAGAAAAGGAAATCCTAACGGATGCATGTAAGATTTTTGTTATCAAAGGAAAAGATGTTGCTCTAGCTAAAGGGGAATATTCAAACCTTAAAATCACAACTGTGACAGACTTGAAAATCGCAAAAAGCATGATTGAGAAAGACTAAGGCTATGATTAATCAAATTTATCAACTGACAAAACCAAAGTTTATCAATGTAAAATACCAAGAAGAGGATATTGATCAGGAGAATCATATCCTGATTCGTCCAAATTATATGGCGGTTTGTCATGCGGATCAACGTTACTATCAAGGGAAACGCGATCCAAAGATATTGGCTAAAAAGCTTCCTATGGCCATGATTCATGAGTCTTGTGGAACTGTTATTTCAGATCCGACTGGGACTTATGAAGTCGGTCAAAAGGTGGTCATGATTCCAAATCAACCGCCTATGCAGAGTGACAAGGAGTTCTACGAGAACTACATGACAGGAACCTACTTCCTATCTAGTGGCTATGATGGCTTTATGAGAGAGTTTGTTTCTCTTCCCAAAGATCGTGTTGTGTCTTATAATGACATCGAGGACACAGTTGCCGCCATTACCGAGTTTGTGAGTGTCGGTATGCATGCCATGGATCGATTCCTACATCTTGCTCATAGCAAGCGAGAGCGCATCGCAGTTATCGGAGATGGTAGTTTGGCCTTTGTGGTTGCAAATATTATCAATTATACCTTGCCAGAAGCAGAGATTATCGTCATTGGTCGCCATTGGGAAAAGCTGGAGCTCTTCTCTTTTGCAAAAGAGTGCTACATTACGGATAATATCCCAGAGGATTTGACCTTTGATCATGGATTTGAGTGTTGTGGTGGCGATGGTACAGGTCCAGCTATCAATGACTTGATTCGTTATATTCGTCCACAGGGAACGATTCTCATGATGGGAGTGAGCGAATACAAGGTTAATATCAATACACGAGATGCTTTGGAAAAAGGATTGTTATTAGTGGGATCGTCTCGCTCAGGACGCGTTGATTTTGAGAAGGCCATTCAAATGATGGAAGTTAAAAAGTTTGCGAATCGACTGAAGAATATCCTTTATGTTGAAGAACCTGTGAGAGAAATCAAGGACATTCATCGTGTCTTTGCTACAGACCTAAATACTGCTTTCAAAACAGTGTTTAAGTGGGAAGTGTAGAAGATGGAGGTTAATTGTGGAGAAACTCATCAAAGAAAAAATTTCTTCTTTACTATCTAATGAAGAGGAAGTACTCAGTGTTGAACAGCTGGGAGGCATGACCAACCAAAACTATTTGGTTAAAACAACCAACAAACAGTATATTGTGAAATTTTTTGGTAAAGGGACTGAAAAACTCATCAATCGTCAAAATGAAAAGTACAATCTTGAACTTTTAGAGGATTTAGATTTAGATGTCAAAAATTATCTCTTTGATATTGAGTCAGGGATCAAAGTAAATGAGTACATCGAATCAGCAGTAACTCTTGATTCAACATCAATCAAGTCCAAGTTTGAAAAGATTGCACCAATTTTACAAACCATCCACGCTTCAGGGAAAGAATTAAGAGGAGAATTTGCTCCTTTTGAGGAAATCAGCAAATATGAATCCTTGATTGAGGGACCTATCCCTTATGAAAACTATGAAACTGTAAGAAAAGATGTATTTTCACTAGAAAAGAGATTGGCTGATTTGGGTGTTGATAGAAAGTCCTGTCACATCGATTTGGTACCAGAAAACTTTATCGAGTCACCACAAGGTCGTTTGTATTTGATTGACTGGGAATACTCTTCTATGAATGACCCGATGTGGGATTTGGCAGCTCTTTTCTTAGAGTCTGAATTTACAAAGCAAGAGGAAGATGATTTCCTTTCCTACTATGAAAGTGATAAAACGCCTGTATCACGTGAGAAGATTCGTATCTATAAAATCTTACAAGATACTATCTGGAGTTTGTGGACAGTGTATAAAGAAGCTCAAGGAGCTGATTTTGGAGATTATGGTATCAACCGTTACCAAAGAGCTGTCGAAGGTTTGACTTATTATGGAGGTTAGGATGAAGAATAAAAATGGTGTTTCCTTTGGTCTGCTCTCTGGTATCTTCTGGGGATTAGGTCTAACGATTAGTGCTTATATCTTTTCAATTTTTACAAATCTTTCGCCTTTTGTGGTGGCTGCTGCTCATGATTTCTTGAGTATCTTTATCTTGTTAGCTTTTCTTTTGGTAAAAGAAGGAAAAGTTCGCTTCTCGATTTTCTTAAATATTCGAAATGTAAGTGTAATTATCGGAGCTTTACTAGCAGGACCAATAGGCATGCAGGCCAATCTTTATGCGGTTAAATATATCGGTAGTTCTCTAGCTTCATCTGTATCGGCTATTTACCCAGCAATTTCAGTTTTGCTCGCCTTCTTCATTTTGAAACACAAGGTTTCAAAGAATACAGTATTCGGTGTTTTCTTGATTATTGCAGCGATCATTGCTCAGACTTACAAGGTTGAACAAGTAAACTCGTTTTACATTGGGATTCTTTGTGCCCTTATCTGTGCCATTGCCTGGGGGAGTGAAAGTGTTCTTAGTTCCTACGCCATGGAAAGTGAATTAAGTGAAATTGAAGCCTTGTTAATCCGACAAGTAACCTCATTCTTGTCCTATCTTGTGATTGTGCTCTTTTCTCACCATTCATTTGCAGAAGTGGCAGATGGGCAATTATTCGGCCTCTTGATTGTCTTTGCGGCCTTTGATATGATTTCCTACTTAGCTTATTATATCGCTATTAATCGTTTGCAACCTGCGAAAGCGACAGGTTTGAATGTGAGCTATGTAGTTTGGACTGTCTTATTTGCAGCTATTTTCTTAGGTGCACCGCTAGATATGCTGACAATTATCACTTCACTTATTGTTATGGCTGGTGTTTATATTATTATTAAAGAATAAAGGAGATTCATGTGAAAGCGATTATTTTAGCAGCGGGATTAGGAACTCGTCTGCGCCCTATGACTGAAAATACCCCAAAAGCTTTGGTTAAGGTTAATCAAAAACCTTTGGTAGAATACCAAATCGAGTTTTTGAAAGAGAGAGGAATTGATGAGATTATCATAGTTGTCGGTTACCTAAAAGAACAATTTGACTACCTAAAAGAGAAATATGGTGTCCGTTTAGTCTTTAACGACAAGTATGCTGATTACAATAACTTTTACTCACTTTATCTAGTAAAAGAAGATTTGGCTAACAGCTACGTCATCGATGCAGATAACTATCTTTTCAAAAATATGTTTAGAAACGATCTCAAACGTTCTACCTATTTCAGCGTTTATCGTGAAGACTGTACGAACGAGTGGTTCTTGGTTTATGGTGATGACTATAAGGTTCAAGACATCATTGTTGACAGCAAAGCTGGTCGAATTTTGAGTGGGGTTTCATTCTGGGATGCTCCAACTGCAGAGAAGATTGTTGGCTTTATTGACAAAGCATATGCAAGTGGTGAATTTGTAGATCTCTACTGGGACAACATGGTTAAGGATAATATCAAAGAATTAGATGTGTATGTTGAAGAATTAGAAGACAATAGCATTTATGAAATTGATAGTGTAAAAGATTACCATAAGTTAGAAGAGATTTTATCTACTATTGAGTAAGGAAAGAGAAGAAGGCTTGAGCCTTCTTTTTTTGTAGATTTTAAAATAGAAATGTTTGATATTGATTATATTCTTGAAACAAAACAAAAATTACAAAAAAATGAACAAAATGAAACAAAAAAATATTGACAACGATTTCATATAGTGTTATACTTATACCATAAAAGATAATTGAAAGAAGGGAAAAGGTTATGGGGTTAGATCATTTCTTTGACAAAAACCTAGTGTTTTGCTTAGAAGCGGATAATCAAGAACAACTTTTTAATCAGGTGGCAACCTTATTGGAAGAACGAGAAATCGTTACTCCAACTTATCGTGAAGCCTTGATCGCGCGTGAGAAGTCATTTCCAACTGGCTTAGATATGGAATTTCTAGGAAAGGATTTGCCAAATGTAGCGATTCCTCATACAGATATTGTTCATAATCTAGCTGAGAAAGTAGTGGTTGTTCGATTAGAAAAACCAGTAACTTTTCACAATATGATTGCTCCTGATAGAGAGGTTGAAGTTTCACTGCTCTTCTTTATCATTAACAATTCAAGTTCAAGTCAAACGAATATTCTGGCTCAGTTGATGGATTTCTTTACAGGGAAGGATCATCTAGAAGATCTATCAAAAATTTCTGAACCAGAAAAACTTTATGCTTATATTGCTGAAGCAACAGCTTAATCTTGTCTATTAAAATCTAAAATCGGAGGAAATCCAAATGATTAAAATCCTTGCTGCCTGCGGTGCAGGTGTTAACTCAAGTCACCAAATTAAAAGTGCTCTAGAAGAAGAACTATCAAATCGTGGTTATGACGTTCACTGTGATGCAGTCATGGTGAAAGATGTAAACGAAGACCTTATCAAGGGATACGATATCTTCACGCCAATCGCTGCAACTGACCTTGGTTTTGAACCAGGAATTCCAGTAATTGAAGCTGGACCAATCTTGTTCCGTATTCCAGCGATGAGTGCTCCAGTATTTGACAATATTGAAGCAGCTATCAAAGAACATGGACTAAGCTAATTTATCCTTTATCTTGTTAACATTCATATAACTTAGAAAAACGGGAGGAACTATTATGGATGTCATTATCAATCTGGCCAACGATATCTTCAAACCTATCTTGGCTATGGGTGGCCCTATCATCATGCTGATCATTTTGACAGTATTGGCCCTACTTTTTGGAGTGAAATTCTCCAAAGCGCTTGAAGGTGGTATCAAACTTGCCATCGCCCTTACTGGTATCGGTGCTATTATCGGTATGCTCAACGGAGCTTTCTCAGCATCACTTGCAAAATTCGTTGAAAACACTGGTATTCAATTGAACATCACTGACGTTGGTTGGGCACCACTTGCTACCATCACTTGGGGTTCTGCCTGGACACTTTACTTCTTGCTTGTGATGTTGATTGTCAACGTTGTGATGCTTGCAATGAAGAAAACAGACACACTTGACGTTGATATCTTCGATATCTGGCACTTGTCAATCACTGGTCTTTTGATCAAATGGTATGCAGACAACAATGGAGTTAGCCAAGGGGTTTCCCTTTTCATCGCAACTGCAGCAGTTGTCCTTGTAGGTATTTTGAAAATCATCAACTCTGACTTGATGAAACCAACATTCGACGACCTTCTTAATGCACCAAGTTCATCACCAATGACTTCAACTCACATGAACTACATGATGAACCCAGTTATCATGGTCTTGGATAAGATTTTTGATAAAGTATTGCCAGGTCTAGATAAATATGACTTTGATGCTGCAAAATTGAACAAGAAAATCGGTTTCTGGGGATCTAAATTCTTCATCGGTTTCATTCTTGGTATCGTTATTGGTTTAATGGGAACTCCACATCCAGTTGCTGGAGTAGAAGATGCATCTTCTTGGGAACTTGTAATTAAAGGTTGGTTGAGCCTTGGTTTGACTGCTGGTGTATCTTTGGAACTCTTCTCACTTATCGGATCTTGGTTCATCGCAGCCGTGGAACCACTTTCACAAGGTATTACAAACGTTGCTACTAAACGTCTTCAAGGACGTAAATTTAACATCGGTCTTGACTGGCCTTTCATCGCTGGTCGTGCTGAAATCTGGGCTTGTGCCAACGTACTTGCTCCAATCATGCTAGTAGAAGCTGTACTTCTTTCTAAAGTCGGAAATGGTATCTTGCCACTTGCGGGTATCATCGCAATGGGTGTAACTCCAGCTCTCTTGGTTGTTACTCGTGGTAAATTGCTCCGTATGATCATCTTCGGAACTCTCTTGTTGCCACTCTTCCTTCTTTCAGGTACACTTATTGCACCATTTGCAACTGAACTTGCTAAAGGTGTGGGTGCCTTCCCAGAAGGTGTGAGTCAAACTCAATTGATTACTCATTCAACTCTTGAAGGACCAATCGAAAAACTTCTTGGTTGGGCAATTGGTAATGCCACAACAGGTGATATTAAAGCAATCCTTGGCGCAGTAGTCTTCCTTGTATTCTATGTAGGTATCTTTGCTTGGTATAGAAAACAAATGATTAAACGTAATGAAGAATACGCAGCAAATGCTAAATAATTCGCTCCTATAAAATGTAAATTGTGAAAACTAGGTTGTCAGTTTCCTAATGGGGAGTGACAGCCTAGTTTTTTATAAACTATCAAGAAATCGGAGAAAATAATGGTAATTGAAATAAAATCAGAGCAATTGACGGTCCAATTTAAAACTTTTGGTGGTGCCTTGTCGTCTATTAAGGATCGGGATTGCGTTGAGTACTTGTGGCAAGGAGATGCCACCTATTGGAGTGGGCAAGCTCCAGTACTTTTTCCAATCTGTGGCTCTTTAAGAGAGGATACAGCCTTCTACAGTCACGGAGATGGAACGGAGACGAAAGGAACTATTCCTCGACATGGTTTGGTTCGCAAAAAAGAATTTGAATTAGTTGATCAAACTGAAAACAGTGTAACCTTCGCTATCGAAGATGATGAGAATACTTATCAAAACTATCCTTATCATTTTCGACTTGAAATCACTTATAGGGTTACTGGCAAGACCGTTCGTACCCAATACAAAGTCTTTAATAAAGAAACTAGCAAAGTTATGCCATACTTTATCGGAGGCCATCCGGGATTTAATTGTCCTCTATTTGATGATGAAGTCTATGAAGATTACTATTTAGAGTTTGAGAAAGAAGAGACTTGCTCTGTCCCACGTCCTTTCCCAGAAACGGGTATGCTAGATTTTCAAGATAGAAGTCCATGGCTAGAGGGGCAAAAAGAAATAGATCTTAGTTATGATCTTTTCAGCACAGATGCAGTCACCTTGGATGAATTGCAATCTAGAACAATTGCCCTTCGTTCTCGTAAACATGATAAGGGATTGAAAGTCCACTTTGCAGAGTTCTCAAATCTCATCATTTGGTCAACTTTGAATAAGGGACCATTCATTGCGTTTGAACCTTGGTCTGGATTATCTACATCTCTTGAAGAAGGAGATCATTTAGAAGATAAGAAAAACGTTCGTCTCTTAGAACCTGGTCAAGTGGATCAAATTGGCTTTGATATTGAAGTCTTTTAGATAAAAAATAAAACACAAAAACAAACATTTACTGTTGACTTTTTATAAAAATAGGAGTATATTATGTTTGTAAGCAACAAATGATGTTTGTAACAAACAAATAACCACTTGTTATATTCTCTTTCGAGGAGAAAGTTTGTTTCTAGGAACTTGATTTCCTGGACTTGGATAAGGTGATATTCATCTCATTCAATCAAATTTGTCACTAAACTGCTAGAAAACCTTTTGTAGGTAAACTGCTAACTATAAAAGTCTTTACTAGCCTAGAAAAATAAAAAGGAGTATACAATATGTCTATTGTTATCGGTGCAGATGCTGCAGGTTTGAGATTGAAAGAAGTTGTGAAAGACTTCTTGGAAAAAGAAAACTTCCACGTTGTGGATGTTACAGCTGAAGGTCAAGATTTTGTTGATGTGACTCTTGCTGTTGCTTCAGAAGTAAACAAAGAAGAACAAAACCTTGGTATCGTGATTGATGCTTATGGTGCTGGTCCATTCATGGTCGCAACTAAAATCAAAGGAATGGTTGCTGCAGAAGTTTCAGATGAACGTTCAGCTTATATGACTCGTGGACACAACAACTCACGTATGATCACTATGGGTGCACAACTTGTTGGTGATGAATTGGCTAAAAACATTGCTAAAGGATTTGTTAACGGTAAATATGACGGTGGTCGTCACCAAATTCGTGTGGATATGTTGAACAAAATGTGCTAATTAGATTACAGTAAGAAAGGTAAGTTAAAAATGAGAATTGCAATTGGATGTGACCACATCGTAACAGATGAAAAAATGGCGGTTTCAGAATTTTTGAAATCAAAAGGATATGAAGTTATCGACTTTGGTACCTATGACCACACACGTACTCACTACCCAATCTTTGGTAAAAAAGTTGGTGAAGCTGTAACTAGCGGTCAAGCTGATCTTGGGGTATGTATCTGTGGTACTGGTGTTGGTATCAACAACGCTGTAAATAAAGTTCCAGGAGTTCGTTCTGCCTTGGTTCGTGATATGACAACAGCTCTTTATGCAAAAGAACAATTGAATGCCAACGTTATTGGTTTTGGTGGTAAAATCACTGGTGAATTGCTTATGTGCGATATCATTGAAGCTTTCATCAAAGCTGAATACAAACCATCAGAAGAAAACAAAAAATTGATTGCGAAAATTGAGCACGTTGAAACTCACAATGCTCATCAAGCAGATGCAAACTTCTTTACAGAATTCCTTGAAAAATGGGATCGCGGTGAATACCACGACTAAGAGGTGACGCATGATTTTAACAGTCACAATGAATCCATCCATTGATATTTCTTATCCTTTGGATGAATTAAAAATTGACACTGTCAACCGTGTGGTGGACGTGACCAAGACAGCTGGTGGTAAAGGTCTCAATGTTACGCGAGTTCTTTCAGAATTTGGTGATTCTGTTGTAGCTACTGGTTTAGTTGGTGGTAAACTTGGTGAATTTTTGGTAGAACATATCGATGATAAAGTAACGAAAGATTTCTTCTCAATTCAAGGAGAGACTCGTAACTGTATCGCTATTCTACATGGTGAAAATCAAACAGAAATTCTTGAGAAAGGGCCTGAAGTTCTAGAACAAGAAGGGCAAGATTTCTTGGCTCATTTCAAAAATCTTCTTGACACTGTGGAAGTAGTAACCATCTCAGGTAGTCTTCCAGCTGGTCTTCCAGTTGACTATTATGCAAACTTGGTGAAGCTTGCTAATCAAGCAGAGAAACCAGTTGTTCTAGACTGCTCAGGTGCAGCTCTTCAGGCTGTCCTTGAATCACCACATAAACCAACAGTAATTAAACCAAATAACGAAGAATTGTCTCAGCTTCTTGGGAAAGAAGTTTCTGAGGATCTGGATGAATTAAAAGAAGTTCTTCAGGAGCCTCTATTTGCAGGGATTGAGTGGATTATCGTGTCACTTGGTGCAAATGGTGCTTTTGCAAAACAAGGGGATACTTTCTATAAAGTAGATATTCCAAGAATTCAGGTAGTTAATCCTGTCGGATCTGGAGATTCTACTGTAGCAGGGATTTCATCAGGACTTCTTCATAAGGAATCTGATCAAGAACTCCTCATCAAGGCCAATGTCCTTGGTATGCTCAATGCTCAAGAAAAGATAACAGGTCATGTGAATATGGCCAACTATCAAGCTCTATATGATCAATTAATAGTAAAAGAGGTATAAAATGGCTTTAACAGAACAAAAACGTGCACGCTTAGAAAAACTTTCAGATGAAAATGGAATCATCTCAGCCCTTGCCTTTGACCAACGTGGTGCTTTGAAACGCCTCATGGCTCAATACCAAACAGAAGAGCCAACAGTGGCTCAAATGGAAGAACTCAAAGTCTTGGTAGCAGATGAATTGACAAAATACGCATCCTCTATGCTTCTCGACCCTGAGTATGGACTTCCAGCTACAAAAGCGCTTGCTCCAAATGCTGGTCTTCTCCTTGCTTATGAGAAAACTGGTTACGACACAACAAGCACCAAACGCTTGCCTGACTGCTTGGATGTTTGGTCTGCAAAACGCATTAAAGAACAAGGTGCGGATGCAGTCAAATTCTTGCTTTACTATGACGTAGACAGCTCTGACGAACTCAACCAACAAAAACAAGCCTACATCGAACGCATCGGTTCTGAATGTGTGGCGGAAGACATTCCATTCTTCCTTGAAATCCTCGCTTACGATGAAAAGATTGCTGACGCAGGTTCTGCAGAATACGCCAAAGTAAAACCACACAAGGTTATCGGTGCTATGAAGGTCTTCTCAGACCCACGCTTTAACATCGATGTCTTGAAAGTGGAGGTTCCAGTCAACGTCAAATACGTTGAAGGATTTAGTGATGGTGAAATCGTGCATACACGTGAAGAAGCAGCAGCCTTCTTCAAAGCTCAAGATGAAGCAACAAATCTTCCATACATCTACTTGAGTGCTGGTGTATCAGCTAAACTCTTCCAAGATACTCTTGTATTTGCCCATGAATCAGGTGCAAACTTCAACGGCGTTCTTTGTGGCCGTGCTACATGGGCTGGATCAGTTGAAGCTTACATCAAAGTTGGTGAAGCAGCAGCTCGCGAATGGCTTCGCACAACTGGTTTTGAAAACATTGACGAACTCAACAAGGTTCTTCAAACAACAGCGACTTCATGGAAAGAACGCGTGTAAAATCTTCCTCCTAGTTTAGGAACATGAATCTAAAAAAATTTTAAAAAAAAAGTTACATGTAAAGGTTTACAAAAAAACTTACTTGTGCTATACTTAAATCACAAGTTAATACAAGGTGAGTGTTACTAAGTAATATTAGGCATGATCACAGGTGAATTAGAAATCAAAAGATTTTCTAGTTCATTTGTGGTCATTTTTTATACTCATATACCATTAAGAGATAAAAGGAGGTTGACATGTATCGAATTCTAAATCCAATGAATCACAATGTTTCACTTGTCAGAAATGATAAAGGAGAAGAGGTGATTGTAATTGGTAAAGGGATTGCATTTGGAAAGAAGAAAGGGGATTTGATTGCTGAAGAACAAGTTGAGAAAATCTTTCGGATGAAGACAGAAGAGTCTAGGGAAAACTTTATGGCTCTGCTCAAAGATGTCCCGCTTGATTTTATCACAGTGACCTATGAGATTATTGATAAGCTTTCTAAGAAATATCATTATCCGATTCAAGAGTATCTCTACGTAACCTTGACAGATCATATTTACTGTTCTTACCAAGCTCTAGCACAAGGAAGGTACAAGGATAGTAATCTGCCAGATATTTCTGCCAAGTATCCTGTAGCTTTTCAAATCGCAAAGGAAGCCTTTGAAATCTATCGTCAGAAGTTGACAGATCATTTCCCTGAGGATGAAATTATTCGGATCGCTTATCATTTCATTAATGCCGAAGGTGAGAACGAAGTTCAAGTGGTTGAGTCGATAGATAAGAGGAAAGAAATTCTCAGGAATGTTGAAGAAGTGCTGAAGAGTTACGCTATTCAACGAACCAAAGAGAATAACCATTTCTATGATCGTTTTATGATTCATTTGAATTATTTCTTGGATTATTTAGACAGATCTAGAGATGATAATCAATCTCTTCTAGATATGGAAGACCATATCAAACAATCCTATCCAAAGGCATTTGAGGTCGGCTCCAAGATCTATGATGTGATTACGCAACATACGGGTCTTGATTTGTATAAAAGTGAACGAGTTTATCTAGTTCTACATATCCAACGTTTATTGTCATAAAAATTTAATTAAAAATACATAAGGAGGATTCTATCATGAATAGAGAAGAAGTAACATTGTTAGGTTTTGAAATCGTAGCCTATGCTGGCGATGCTCGTTCAAAACTATTGGAAGCCTTGAAGGCTGCTGAAGCTGGCGATTTTGCGAAAGCAGATAGCTTAGTTGAGGAAGCTGGTGGCTGTATCGCCGAGGCTCATCACGCGCAAACAAGTCTATTGACCAAGGAAGCAGCTGGTGAAGATTTGGCCTATAGTGTGACCATGATGCATGGCCAAGACCACTTGATGACAACTATCTTGTTAAAAGATTTGATGCACCATTTAATCGAACTCTACAAGAGAGGAGTTAAGTAATGAACAAACTAATTGCATTTATTGAGAAAGGAAAGCCTTTCTTTGAAAAACTGTCTCGTAATATCTACCTTCGTGCTATTCGTGATGGTTTCATTGCTGGTATGCCAGTCATTCTCTTCTCAAGTATCTTTATCTTGATTGCCTTTGTTCCTAACTCATGGGGCTTTAAATGGTCTGATGATGTTGTTAATCTCCTCATGAAACCTTATAGCTATTCAATGGGGATTCTAGCTCTCTTGGTAGCTGGTACAACAGCTAAGTCATTGACTGACTCAGTAAACCGTAGCATGGAGAAAACCAATCAAATCAACTATATGTCAACATTGTTGGCAGCAATTGTTGGTTTGTTGATGTTGGCAGCTGATCCTATCGAAAATGGCCTAGCTACTGGATTCTTGGGGACAAAAGGTTTGCTTTCAGCCTTCCTTGCTGCCTTTGTTACTGTAGCCATCTATAAGGTTTGTGTTAAGAACAACGTCACTATTCGCATGCCTGACGAAGTTCCACCAAATATCTCACAAGTATTTAAAGATGTGATTCCATTCACTCTATCAGTGGTTTCTCTTTATGCTCTTGATTTACTAGCTCGTCATTTTGTTGGTGCAAGCGTAGCTGAATCAATCGGTAAATTCTTTGCACCATTATTCTCTGCTGCTGATGGTTATCTAGGTATTACCATTATCTTTGGGGCCTTTGCCTTCTTCTGGTTTGTGGGTATCCACGGTCCTTCCATCGTCGAACCTGCAATCGCAGCGATTACCTATGCAAATGCTGAAGTCAATTTGAACCTTCTCCAACAAGGTATGCACGCTGACAAGATTCTTACTTCTGGTACACAAATGTTTATCGTTACCATGGGTGGTACTGGTGCGACACTGGTTGTTCCATTCATGTTCATGTGGTTGACCAAATCAAAACGAAACCGTGCAATCGGTCGTGCGTCAGTAGTACCAACTTTCTTCGGTGTAAACGAACCAATCCTGTTTGGTGCACCACTTGTCTTGAATCCAATCTTCTTTATTCCCTTTATCTTTGCGCCAATCGCAAACGTCTGGATTTTCAAATTCTTTATCGAAACGCTTGGCATGAACTCATTCACTGCCAACCTTCCTTGGACAACACCAGGTCCGCTCGGTATTGTTCTCGGAACAAACTTCCAATTTTTATCATTTGTACTTGCTGCTTTGTTAATCCTTGTAGACGTAGCCATCTACTATCCATTCCTCAAGGTTTATGATGAACAAATACTTGAAGAAGAACGTTCAGGTAAAGCCAATGATGAATTGAAAGAAAAAGTAGCTTCAAACTTCAATACTGCTAAAGCAGATGCGATTCTTGAAAAAGCAGGTGTAGGAGCAGCGCAAAACACAATTACAGAAGAAACAAATGTTCTCGTTCTCTGTGCAGGCGGAGGAACAAGTGGTCTCCTTGCAAATGCTCTAAACAAGGCAGCTGCGGAGTACAAGGTTCCTGTTAAAGCAGCAGCTGGTGGCTATGGAGCTCACCGTGAAATGTTGCCTGAGTTTGATCTGGTTATCCTTGCTCCTCAAGTAGCTTCAAACTTTGAAGACATGAAGGCCGAAACCGACAAACTGGGTATCAAACTTGCTAAGACAGAAGGTGGCCAATACATTAAACTGACTCGCGATGGAAAAGGCGCTCTTGCCTTTGTTCAAGCGCAGTTCGAAGATTAAAATGTAAATAGCGAAGAAGTGAGATGGAGGAACTCCTCCCAACTATATCTCCATCTCATTTCTATTTCTTGAAAGGTGAATCAAATGTCAAAAACATTACCAAAAGACTTTATTTTTGGCGGAGCAACAGCAGCCTACCAAGCAGAAGGTGCAACCAATACTGATGGTAAAGGGCCAGTTGCCTGGGATAAATATCTTAAGGACAACTACTGGTACACTGCTGAGCCAGCCAGTGATTTCTATCACAAATACCCAGTTGACCTCAAACTTGCAGAAGAGTATGGTGTCAATGGTATCCGTATTTCAATCGCTTGGTCACGTATCTTTCCAACTGGTTACGGGAAAGTCAATGCCAAGGGAGTTGAGTTCTATCACAAGTTGTTTGCAGAATGTCACAAGCGGCATGTTGAACCTTTCGTGACACTCCATCACTTTGATACACCAGAGGCTCTTCATTCAAACGGAGATTTCCTGAATAGAGAAAACATTGATCACTTTGTGGATTATGCAGCCTTCTGTTTTGAAGAATTTCCAGAAGTAAACTATTGGACAACATTCAATGAAATTGGACCGATAGGAGATGGTCAGTATTTGGTTGGGAAGTTCCCTCCAGGTGTCCAGTACGACCTTGCCAAAGTCTTCCAATCTCATCACAATATGATGGTGTCGCATGCGCGTGCAGTCAAGCTATATAAAGATAAAGGTTATAAAGGTGAAATTGGTGTGGTTCATGCCCTGCCTACTAAGTATCCTCTGAATCCAGATAATCCAGCAGATGTTCGTGCAGCCGAGTTAGAAGATATTATCCATAACAAGTTTATCCTAGATGCGACTTATCTAGGACGATATTCTGAAGAAACCATGGAAGGTGTCAACCATATCCTAGCAGTCAATGGTGGAAGTTTAGATCTGCGTGAAGAAGACTTCGCAGTCCTAGAAGCAGCAAAAGACCTGAATGACTTCCTTGGAATTAACTACTACATGAGTGATTGGATGCAAGCCTTTGATGGCGAAACAGAAATCATTCATAACGGTAAGGGTGAAAAAGGAAGCTCTAAGTATCAGATTAAGGGAGTTGGACGTCGAGTGGCGCCTGACTATGTCCCACGTACGGACTGGGACTGGATTATCTATCCTCAAGGTTTGTATGATCAAATCATGCGCGTGAAGAAAGATTACCCAAATTACAAGAAAATCTACATCACAGAGAATGGTCTCGGATACAAAGATGAGTTTGTGGATGGGACAGTCTACGATGATGGACGGATTGATTATGTTAAGAAACACATGGAAGTGATAGCAGATGCAATCTCCGATGGAGCCAATGTCAAAGGCTATTTTATCTGGTCGCTAATGGATGTCTTTTCTTGGTCAAATGGTTACGAAAAGCGTTACGGCCTCTTCTATGTTGATTTTGAAACCCAGGAGCGCTATCCAAAGAAATCAGCTCACTGGTACAAGAAACTAGCTGAGACACAACTTATTGATTAAAATTCAACAAAAATTCCCCGCCAAAAGGCAGGGGAATTTTTATGATTATGTGACTACTAGTCCGTCTCGCTCCGCAAGGTGCGAGACAAATAAACCACCCGCTATGCGGGTGCGCATCGAAGGTTATACCAAAAAACTCCAAACGCGATACAATAAAGGTGTTCAAGCCAATTGTAAAGCGAAAGGAGAAAAATATGGCACAAAAGGCACATAGTTTATCACACACAAAGTGGATGTGTAAATATCACATTGTGTTCACCCCTAAGTATAGACGAAAAGTAATTTATAATCAATATCGAAGCAGTTTGGGAGAAATATTCCATCGATTATGTAGTTATAAAGGTGTTGAGATTATCGAAGGTCACTTAATGCCAGACCATGTACATATGTTAGTCAGTATTCCACCGAGGATAAGTGTTTCAAGTTTCATGGGGTATTTAAAAGGTAAAAGTGCACTCATGATGTTTGACAAACACGCCAACCTCAAGTACAAGTTTGGGAATCGGCATTTCTGGGCAGAAGGTTATTATGTAAGTACAGTAGGGCTTAATGAAGCCACAATTAAGAAATATATTCAAGAACAGGAAAAGCATGATATAGCACTAGATAAATTAAGTGTAAAAGAATATGAGGATCCCTTTAGGGATAGTGGTAAGTAGTACCAAGGTCTCTTTAAGAGGCAAGTGACGAGTCAAGAGCAATGAGGCTTGAACAACGTGAAAGCCAGCGTCTTTAGGCGCTGGCTGGTGATTTGGGCTTATAGCCCTGGTGCAAACCACCCGTTAGACGGGTGGTTATGATTTTGATAAAAGAATGGTTGTTTGTTTTGACAGGTCTTCAAATGTTTCCTGACTTAGTTTGGAATCTGAAACGATGGTATCAATCTCTGAGATATTGTAGAAAGTGTAAAAATCAAACTTATTAAACTTGCTGTGGTCTGCCAGTAAGTATTTTTTATTGGCATTATTCAGAGCGATTCGTTGTACCTCGCCCTCTTCTTCACTGAAAGTAGCAATTGCCTTATCCTTAATACCATTACAGCTTACAAAAGCTTTAGAAAACTGAAGATTGGCTAAATCCTGCAGGGTAAGTGTTCCCACAAAAGCTCCAGTGATAGAGCGATAATTTCCACCAATCAAAATCAAATCTGTTAGTTTTCGTTCGTTTAGGATGAGAAAAACAGGAAGGCTGTTTGTTACAACACGAATATTATCGATAGGGAGCTCACGAGCAAAACATTCTAAGGTTGTTCCTGGCCCGATAAAAATAGTTTCACCTTCGTCAATCAAATGACCAGAAAAACGACTGATTTCTTGTTTTTCAGCAATCTGCAAGCCTTGTTTTTCGACGTTTGAGCGTTCGTTGTTTAAGAGAGAACCTGTACGAAGTTTTTCAGCGCCACCGTGCACACGAACCAGCAAATCCTTATCTGCCAATTCTTGTAAGTAGCGACGAGCTGTCATATCTGACACATCAAGACTCTCCATAATCTCTTTTACAGTAATAGTGCCTTTTGTGTTTACTGCTTCTAGAATACTATCTAGTTTTTCTTGCTTTAGCATCCTTATCACCTCGATTTCTACTATTATTATCTTACCATAAAACGCTCAATCAATCAAATAGAAAAAAACAAAATAAAACAAAAATCATAACCACCCGTCTAACGGGTGGTTTGCACCAGGGCTATAAGCCCAAATCACCAGCCAGCGCCTAAAGACGCTGGCTTTCACGTTGTTCAAGCCTCATTGCTCTTGACTCGTCACTTGCCTCTTAAAGAGACCTTGGTACTACTTACCACTATCCCTAAAGGGATCCTCATATTCTTTTACACTTAATTTATCTAGTGCTATATCATGCTTTTCCTGTTCTTGAATATATTTCTTAATTGTGGCTTCATTAAGCCCTACTGTACTTACATAATAACCTTCTGCCCAGAAATGCCGATTCCCAAACTTGTACTTGAGGTTGGCGTGTTTGTCAAACATCATGAGTGCACTTTTACCTTTTAAATACCCCATGAAACTTGAAACACTTATCCTCGGTGGAATACTGACTAACATATGTACATGGTCTGGCATTAAGTGACCTTCGATAATCTCAACACCTTTATAACTACATAATCGATGGAATATTTCTCCCAAACTGCTTCGATATTGATTATAAATTACTTTTCGTCTATACTTAGGGGTGAACACAATGTGATATTTACACATCCACTTTGTGTGTGATAAACTATGTGCCTTTTGTGCCATATTTTTCTCCTTTCGCTTTACAATTGGCTTGAACACCTTTATTGTATCGCGTTTGGAGTTTTTTGGTATAACCTTCGATGCGCACCCGCATAGCGGGTGGTTTATTTGTCTCGCACCTTGCGGAGCGAGACGGACTAGTAGTCACATAAAACAAAAATATCATGGTTGTTTTAAACAAACCATGATATTTTGAATGTTTGGTCAAATTAGTCTAAACCGTAGTTGTAATCCTCGTCTTGCATGGCTTCAACTTCACCAAGGAGGTAACCATTTCCGACTTGAGAGAAGAAGTCGTGGTTAGAAGTTCCTGTTGAAATTCCGTTCATAACGATTGGATTGACATCATCTGCTGAATCTGGGAAGAGTGGATCTTGTCCTAGGTTCATAAGAGCTTTATTGGCATTGTAACGAAGAAAGGTTTTAACTTCCTCAGTCCAGCCAACACCGTCATAGAGGCTTTCTGTATAGCCCTCTTCGTTCTCGTAGAGAGTGTAGAGCAGGTCGTACATCCATTCTTTAAGTTTTTCTTGCTCTTCTTCAGGTAATTCATTGAAACCAAGTTGGAATTTGTAACCAATATAAGTTCCGTGAACAGACTCATCACGAATGATCAGTTTGATGATTTCCGCAACGTTGGCCAGTTTGTTGTTACCGAGATAGTAAAGCGGTGTAAAGAAACCAGAGTAGAAGAGGAAGGTTTCAAGGAAGACGCTGGCAACCTTCTTTTCTAGTGGGCTACCATTGAGATAGATTTCATTGATAATTTCCGCTTTTCTTTGTAGGTAGGGATTTGTGTTGGTCCATTCAAAGATTTCTTCGATTTCAGCCTTGGTGTTCAAGGTCGAAAAGATAGAAGAATAAGATTTTGCGTGGACAGATTCCATAAATTGGATGTTGTTAAAAACAGCTTCCTCATGCGGTGTACGGATGTCTGCGCGAAGCGCCTGAACTCCTGTTTCAGATTGCATGGTATCCAAAAGGGTCAAACCACCAAAGACTTTTCCAACCAAGTCTTTTTCTTTGTTTGATAGTTTTCTCCAGTCGTCTAGGTCATTTGACAAGGGGATACGCGTATCGAGCCAGAATTGCTCTGTCAGCTTTTCCCAAGTTGATTTGTCGATGACATCTTCGATGGCGTTCCAGTTAATGGCTTTGTAGTAAGTTTCCATTTGAAATCTCTTTCTGTATGTAATAATGCGATTGTCGAATCATCTCTATTTTATCATAGTCTGAGAAGAGTATCGCACAAAAAGTCGGAAGACCGACTTTTTGGTTTTTCATAGTATTTAAGATACTTATCAAGTTTTGTCTGGCGGGTAACTTAATCAGTAATCTGAGAAAATGTGGTTGCCTTTGACTAAAATTAAATCACACAGCTTTCACATTGGTTAGCACCGACTTCTCCACCGTCGTCTGTAAAGGTACGGACGTAGTAGATAGACTTGATACCCTTGTTAAAGGCATAGTTACGAAGGATAGACAAGTCACGTGTCGTTTGTTTGTTTTCTTTCTTCCATTCGTAAAGACCTTTTGGAATATCGCTACGCATGAAGAGGGTGAGTGAAAGTCCTTGATCCACGTGCTCAGTTGCAGCCGCGTATACATCGATTACCTTACGCATATCCATGTCGTAGGCAGAAGTGTAGTAAGGAATCGTTTCTGTTGACAAACCTGCAGCAGGATAGTAGATCTTACCGATTTTCTTCTCTTGGCGTTCTTCGATACGTTGCGTAATCGGGTGGATAGATGCAGAAACATCGTTGATGTAGCTGATCGAACCATTTGGAGCAACAGCTAGACGGTTTTGGTGATAAAGACCATCTGCTTGAACCTTTTCGCGAAGTTCAGCCCAGTCAGCAGCACTTGGGATAAAGACGTCTTTGAAGAGTTCTTTAACACGGTCTGATTTTGGAACAAATTCGCCTGTCACATACTTGTCGAAGTAGCTTCCGTTAGCATAGTCTGATTTTTCAAAGTTGTGGAAGGTGATACCACGTTCGCGGGCGATATTGTTTGACTCTACCAAGGTCCAGTAGTTCATAAGCATAAAGTAGATGCTTGTAAATTCAATTGACTCAGGAGATCCGTATTCGATGAGTTGTTGTGCAAGGTAACTATGAAGCCCCATGGCCCCAAGACCAAAGGTGTGAGCCAAACTATTTCCGTGGTCGATTGTAGGAACAGCTACGATGTGCGAACTATCTGTAACGAAAGTCAAAGCACGAACCATAGCACGGATAGAACGACCAAAGTCAGGTGAAGTCATCATGTTGACCACGTTGGTTGAACCAAGGTTACATGAGACGTCTGTTCCCATTTGAAGGAATTCTTGAGCATCGTTGATCAAGCTTGGTTCTTGAACTTGAAGGATTTCAGAACACAAGTTGCTCATGATAATCTTTCCATCAACAGGATTCGCACGGTTAGCCGTATCGATGTTGACTACATAAGGATAGCCAGACTCTTGTTGCAATTTAGAGATTTCAGTTTCCAAATCACGCGCCTTGATTTTTGTCTTGCGGATATTTGGATTTGCGACCAATTCATCGTATTTTTCAGTGATGTCGATGTAGTTGAACGGTACACCGTATTCAAGCTCTACAGAGTAAGGGCTAAAGAGATACATTTCTTCATTTTTACGAGCTAATTCGTAGAATTTATCGGGTACTACAACACCAAGTGAAAGAGTCTTAACACGAACTTTTTCATCGGCATTTTCTTTCTTAGTGGAAAGGAAAGCGATGATATCTGGGTGAAAGACGTTGAGGTAGACAACCCCAGCACCTTGACGTTGCCCGAGTTGGTTTGAGTAAGAGAAGCTGTCTTCAAAAAGCTTCATAACTGGTACGACACCAGAAGCAGCACCTTCATAACCTTTGATAGGAGCTCCAGCTTCACGAAGGTTGCTGAGGGAAATTCCCACACCACCACCGATACGTGAAAGTTGAAGGGCTGAGTTGATAGAACGTCCGATAGAGTTCATGTCATCAGTTACTTGGATCAAGAAACAAGATACCAATTCCCCACGACGAGCACGACCTGCGTTCAAAAAGGAAGGAGTAGCTGGTTGGTAGCGTTGGTGGATGATTTCATTGGCAATATCAGTCGCAATCGCTTCATCCCCGTCTGCAAAATAAAGCGCATTAAAGAAGACACGGTCTTCCATACTTTCGAGGTAATATTCACCGTCGTTTGTCTTTAAGGCATATTGATTGTAAAACTTATAGGCTGCCATAAACGACTTGAATTGGAAGTTTTGGTCTTTGATGAATTGATGCAATTCTTCCAAAAACTCTGGACGGTATTTCTTGAGAAATGCAGTTTCGATGTAGTTATGTTCAATGAGGTAGTTGATTTTATCGGTGATTGAATCAAAAACCATAGTGTTTGGAACTACATTTTCTTTAAAGAAAGCATCCAAGGCTTCCTTATCTTTATGAAGCATGATTTGTCCATTAACAGGACGGTTGATTTCGTTATTGAGACGGAAGTAAGTCACGTCTTCAAGATGTTTTAATCCCATAAAATTTTCCTTATCTAACCTGATTACAAAAGAAAGGCCTCTAAGTTAGCCCTAGAAGCAATTTCTTCTGGATGATGCACTAAAATTATGCTAACTGTTTTAGTTTTCCTGGTTGGAAACCTGAAAAGACCTCAGTTGGTGTTTGGATGACAGGAGCAGCGCTGAAACCAAGCTCTTTAACTTGATCGATGTACTCTGGTTGCTCATCGAGATTGATCTCACGATAAGCGACATTGTTGCTATCCAAGAAACGTTTAGTCATTTTACATTGTACACAGTTATTTTTAGAATAAACGGTTACCATTTTCGTAACTCCTCTTTCAAAATAGATTACTTTCTTAGTATATCAGAAAAAAAAACTTTGTCAAACTTTTTAAACTAAATCTTGTGCCAAAAAGTTACGGTTTTAAAATCAAAACACAAGATATAGTGTTTTCGAAAACATAAATTTTGATTTCCGTTGAACTGTCAAACTTTCTCAAAATAAAAAAACTACATACTGTATATTGGCAATATAAATAGAAGATTTTCAGCAAGTTATCAGAAAGGAAAACGAAGAAAATAGCAAAAATCGTAAGAACAGTAATAAGTATAGCTGAGATAATACTTTAACAAAATAGAAACTGTAATATTTACGAAAAAAGAAATTTTCTACACAAGATGTCCCAATATTTGTATTAGAATATATAAAATATAACCAAAATGGAAATGACAGATTATGATGTATTCATAAAAATGGATCATTGGTTAATTTTATATAGGATACTTATGAGTTTCGTATCCTTTCATAAGGAGTATATAAATACAATGTTTGAAAAAGTTCATTTTATGTGATACACTATCTGTGATTATAAGATTAAAAAATGGATATCTGGATACTTTTGTTTGATAGAGAATGTTATCAGATTATAATTAGATTAAATGAATGAAAGAATACAGAATTAGGAGGCGCGTGGTGAAAGAAAATGATGTTATTTTAAAACGGCAATCGACTCAAATATTTTTTAAGAATGGTGATACGGATTTTTTCTTCAATTGGTTGTTAGGAATCGGTGAAATTTTTGGTTTCTCTCATGGAGAGCTTTATTATCTTGCTCAAAGATTGGGGAACTCACCAAAGCCTGATGACTGGAAAAATGTATTTTTATCGCATGTAAACTACCTTGAACAAGAAGCAAGTAATTCAGGGTTGAGTGAACAAACAAAGGCGCAGTATTATCTTGCACAGACCTACTCACTTCGCTCGGCAATCCAATTTACCGATCCATTTTCTGAAGAGTATTTACCGACCGTTCGTCAAATGGAGAAGGTGTTTTCTAGTGCAATTCATTCACTAGGTGCACCGATTGAAAAATTAACTATTACCTATCAGGGTTCTTACTTGCCTGGTTATTATCTTCATAGCGGCGATAATTGCCCAACGCTAATCATGATTGGTGGAGGTGATACTTATCGCGAAGATTTATTTTACTTTGCAGGATATCCTGGATGGATACGAAATTATAATGTTTTAATGGTTGACCTTCCCGGTCAAGGGAGCAATCCTAGTAGAGGGCTGGTCTTTGATGTGGATGCCTCTATTCCAATTTCATTATGCATAGACTGGTTGGAAAATAGAAATCCTAAACTAAATGATTTAGCCATTTATGGTGTCAGCGGAGGGGGATATTTTACCGCACAAGCTGTTGAAAAGGATCCAAGAATTCATGCTTGGATTGCTAGTACCCCTATTTACGACGTTGCAGAACTTTTCAGAAAAGAATTTGGATCAAGTTTGAAAGCACCTAGTTGGTTAATAAATGCCATTTTAAAATTCGCTGGAAATTTGAATGAATCAGCAAATTTGAATCTTAAAAAGTATGCATGGCAGTTTGGTACTTCTGATTTTAAGAGTGCTATTGATGATGTATTTAACCATGCAAAGATTGTGGATTATCAAAAAATTCAATGCCCATGCCTGTTTATCATGGGAAAGGGTGAGGGTGCTGAACTGCAGCATCAAACCAAGGTGATTTATGAATCACTTAAATCTAAAAATCAGCAAACTAAACTTCAAGTATTTGAGGCGGAAAGTGGTGCGGACGCTCATTGCCAAGTCAATAATTTAAGGCTCTCCCATAATGTCGTTTTTGATTGGTTGGATACTTTATTTGAATGGAATCAATCAAAGTTTTAGTTCTACTTATACCACTTAGATATATCTACCTTTTTACTGTTAGGTGCTACAAGCTTATTTTACTTTAAGTAGCAAATTGGATAAATTCTCTACTGTTGATGGTAAGAGTAGGTTTTAGAATCTCAGTATTTGATGAAGCCTTTTCAAATAATAGATTTGCTGAGTTATATCAATTATGACTAAATAGTATTATTTTTTCATTGTTTACTAGGATTATCTTCTGATTGATATTAAGAAAAAATAGCTTTGATAATTGGAATTTTGAGGGTAATATTCTTTTAATAATTAGTGCCTAAATTTCCCATAGTACCTGTACGATAGAAAAAGAAGCAATTTCATTTTCAGTAAAAGTCCATAAAACACTTGAAAAATTATCTAGAAGGTGATATAATACAGTCTTGTAAGGGTTATCACATATAATCCAAAAAAGAAATAACTAAAGGAGAGTCAAACTATGGCTTCTAAAGATTTCCACGTAGTGGCAGAAACAGGTATTCACGCACGTCCAGCAACATTGTTGGTTCAAACAGCTAGCAAATTTGCTTCAGATATCACTCTTGAATACAAAGGTAAATCAGTAAACCTTAAATCTATCATGGGTGTTATGAGTCTTGGTGTTGGCCAAGGTGCTGACGTTACAATTTCAGCTGAAGGTGCAGATGCTGACGACGCAATCGCTGCTATCACTGAAACTATGGAAAAAGAAGGATTGGCATAAGGAAAATGACAGAAATGCTTAAAGGAATCGCAGCATCTGACGGTGTTGCAGTTGCAAAAGCATATCTACTCGTTCAACCGGATTTGTCATTTGAGACTATTACAGTCGAAGATACAAACGCAGAAGAAGCTCGCCTTGATGCCGCTCTAAAAGCATCACAAGACGAGCTTTCTGTTATTCGTGAGAAAGCAGTAGGTACGCTTGGTGAAGAAGCTGCTCAAGTTTTTGACGCTCACTTAATGGTTCTTGCTGACCCAGAAATGATCAGCCAAATCAAGGAGACAATCCGTGCGAAGAAAGTGAATGCAGAAGCAGGTCTGAAAGAAGTGACAGACATGTTTATCACTATCTTTGAAGGCATGGAAGACAACCCATACATGCAAGAACGTGCAGCGGATATCCGCGACGTGACAAAACGTGTATTGGCAAATCTCCTTGGTAAAAAATTGCCGAACCCAGCTTCTATCAATGAAGAAGTGATCGTGATTGCGCATGACTTGACTCCTTCAGATACAGCTCAATTGGACAAAAACTTTGTAAAAGCTTTTGTAACCAACATTGGTGGACGTACAAGCCACTCAGCTATCATGGCGCGTACACTTGAAATTGCGGCAGTATTGGGTACAAACAACATCACTGAAATTGTTAAAGATGGTGATATCCTTGCTGTTAACGGTATCACTGGTGAAGTGATTATCAACCCAACTGATGAGCAAGCGGCAGAATTCAAGGCTGCTGGTGAAGCTTATGCGAAGCAAAAAGCTGAATGGGCACTTTTGAAAGATGCTCAAACAGTGACTGCTGATGGTAAACACTTTGAATTGGCTGCTAATATCGGTACTCCAAAAGACGTTGAAGGTGTCAATGCCAACGGTGCCGAAGCTGTTGGTCTTTACCGTACAGAGTTCTTGTACATGGATTCTCAAGACTTCCCAACAGAAGACGAGCAGTATGAAGCTTACAAGGCTGTACTTGAAGGAATGAACGGTAAACCTGTTGTTGTTCGTACAATGGATATCGGTGGAGATAAGGAACTTCCTTACTTCGATATGCCTCACGAAATGAACCCATTCCTTGGATTCCGTGCCCTTCGTATCTCTATTTCTGAAACTGGAGATGCAATGTTCCGTACACAAATCCGTGCTCTTCTTCGTGCGTCTGTTCACGGTCAATTGCGTATCATGTTCCCAATGGTTGCGCTTTTGAAAGAATTCCGTGCAGCGAAAGCAGTCTTTGACGAAGAAAAAGCAAATCTTCTTGCTGAAGGTGTTGCAGTTGCGGATGATATCCAAGTTGGTATTATGATTGAGATCCCTGCAGCAGCCATGCTTGCAGACCAATTTGCAAAAGAAGTTGACTTCTTCTCAATTGGTACAAACGACTTGATCCAATACACAATGGCAGCAGACCGTATGAACGAACAAGTTTCATACCTTTACCAACCATACAACCCATCAATCCTACGCTTGATCAACAATGTGATCAAGGCAGCTCACACTGAAGGTAAATGGGCTGGTATGTGTGGTGAGATGGCTGGTGACCAAAAAGCTGTTCCACTTCTTGTCGGAATGGGCTTGGATGAGTTCTCTATGTCAGCAACATCAGTCCTTCGTACACGTAGTTTGATGAAGAAATTGGATACTGCTAAGATGGAAGAGTACGCTAACCGTGCCCTTACAGAATGCTCAACAATGGAAGAAGTTCTTGAACTTCAAAAAGAATACGTTAATTTTGATTAATCGAAAAGTCCTTGCAACTCAGTTGCAGGGATTTTTTGTTTTTTTTAGTTGGAGAAATGAGAGTTAGACTTCATAGTTCGTATCTGAAATAATTATTAAAAAGTAAAAAAATAGTAAAAGTTACTTAACCGGTTCATAAAATCCTTGACAAGGTAGAAATTTTAGAGTAAACTGTTAACCAGTTAAGTAATAGAAAGGAGTTTCTGCAATTTAGAAATGAATTGCAACTAGAAATATCAAAAAGAAAGAGAGTTTCAATGAAAATTAATAAGAAATACCTTGCTTGTTCTGCGGCAGCCCTGATTTTAAGTGTTTGTTCTTACGAGTTGGGACTGTATCAAGCTAGAACGGTCAAGGAAAATAACCGTGTGTCTTATGTTGATGGAAAACAAACAGCGCAAAAAACGGAGGATCTCACTCCTGATGAGGTCAGTAAAAAAGAAGGCATCAATGCCGAACAAATCGTCATCAAGATAACTGACCAGGGATATGTCACTTCACACGGCGATCACTATCATTATTACAATGGTAAGGTTCCTTATGACGCTATCATCAGTGAAGAGTTGCTGATGAAGGATCCAAACTATACACTAAAAGATGAAGATATTGTTAGTGAAATCAAGGGTGGTTATGTTATCAAGGTGGACGGAAAATACTATGTCTACCTTAAGGATGCGGCCCATGCGGATAATGTCCGTACAAAAGAAGAAATTAATCGACAAAAACAAGAGCATAGTCAGCATCGTGAAGGAGGAACTTCAGCAAATGATGGTGCGGTAGCCTTGGCACGTTCACAAGGACGCTACACCACAGATGATGGTTACATCTTTAATGCCTCTGATATCATTGAAGATACAGGTGATGCTTACATTGTTCCTCATGGCGACCATTACCATTATATTCCTAAAAGTGAGTTATCAGCCAGCGAATTGGCTGCCGCAGAAGCCTTCCTATCTGGTAGAAGTGGTCAATCAAACACGCCTACTTATCGCCGTACCAATAACAACAGTGCTAGTTACGATGTAGATAGATGGACCCCATCCTATAATAATCAAGGTAGTGGCTATACGAACACGAATACGGCTAACAACGGTAGCGACGATAGCCAAGCAAGTCAAAGTGATGACATTGATAGTCTCTTGAAAGAACTTTATGCCTTGCCACTCAGCCAACGACATGTGGAATCTGATGGCCTCGTTTTCGACCCAGCACAGATTACAAGTCGAACAGCTAGAGGAGTTGCTGTGCCTCATGGGAATCATTACCATTTCATCCCTTATTCACAGATGTCTGAATTGGAAGAACGAATCGCTCGTATTATTCCTCTTCAGTACAGTTCGGACCATAGGGTGCCAGATTCAAGACCAGAACAACCAAGTCCACAACCGACTCCGGAACCTAGTCCAAGCCCGCAACCTGCACCAACTCCTCAACCAACTCCTCAACCAACTCCAAGCAATCCAATTGATGAAAAATTAGTTAAACAGGTGATTCGAAAAGTAGATGATGGTTATGTATTTGAGGAGAATGGAACATCTCGTTATATTCCTGCCAAGGAATTATCAGCTGAAACTACTGCAGCTATTGATAGTAAACTAGACAAGCAAGAAAGTTTGTCTCATAAGCTCGGAGCTAAGAAAACCAATCTCCCATCTGGTGATCGAGGATTTTACAATAAGGCTTATGATTTACTAGCAAGAATTCATCAGGACTTACTTGATAATAAAGGTCGACAAGTTGATTTTGAGGCTTTGGATAAACTGTTGGAACGTCTCAATGATGTCTCAAGTGATAAAGTCAAGTTAGTGGATGATATTCTTGCCTTCTTAGCACCGATTCGTCATCCAGAACGTTTAGGAAAACCAAATGCGCAACTTGCCTACACTGATGATGAGATTCAAGTAGCCAAGTTGGCGGGCAAGTATACAACAGAAGACGGTTATATCTTTGATCCTCGTGATATCACCAGTGATGAGGGGGATGCCTATGTAACTCCGCATATGACCCACAGTCATTGGATTAAGAAAGATAGTTTGTCTGAAGCTGAAAGAGCAGCAGCCAAGGCTTATGCTAAAGAGAAAGGTTTGACACCTCCTTCAACAGATCACCAAGGTTCAGGAAATACTGAGGCTAAGGGAGCAGAAGCTATCTACAATCGAGTAAAAGCAGCTAAGAAGGTGCCACTTGATCGTATGCCTTACAATCTCCAACATACTGTGGAAGTCAAAAATGGAAGTTTGATTATACCTCATTACGACCATTACCATAACATCAAATTTGAGTGGTTTGACGAAGGTCTTTATGAGGCTCCTAAGGGCTATACTTTAGAGGATCTCTTTGCGACTGTGAAGTACTATGTCGAACATCCAAACGAACGTCCGCATTCAGATAGTGGTTGGGGAAATGCAAGTGACCATGTTCAAAGAAACCAAAATGGTCAAGCTGATAACAATCATACGGAAAAACCATCAGTAGAGAAACCTCGGACAGAAAAACCTGAGGAAGAAAAACCTCAGAGTGAGAAACCAGAGTCTCCAAAACCAACTGAGGAGCCAGAAAAAGAATCGCCAGAGGAATCAGAAGAACCTCAGGTTGATACTGAAAAGGTTGAAGAAAAACTGAGAGAGGCTGAAGATTTACTTGGAAAAATCCAAGATCCAATTATCAAGTCTAATGCCAAAGAAACTCTCACGGGATTAAAGAATAACTTGCTATTTGGCGCCCAAGACAACAATACTATTATGGCAGAAGCTGAAAAATTATTGGCTTTGTTAAGGGAGAGTAAGTAGTCGTAGCAACATTTTCTAACTCCTAAAAACAGGATAGGAGAGCTAGAAAAGATAAAATCGAAAAATGAGAGCAGAATGTGAGTTCTAGTTCTCATTTTTTCATGAAAATGTGCAAAATAACTTGACATATAATGTAAATAAAGATAAACTATTTACTAGTTAATTAAATGGTTAAATACTAGTTAAGGAGTAATGATGAAAAAAAGAACATTTCTATTATTAATGGCAGGTCTGTTGGTTCTTGTCTTAGGAGCATGTAGCCAAAAAGAAAAACAAGAAGCAAAAGGAATGAAGATTGTAACAAGTTTTTACCCAATCTATGCCATGGTCAAAGAGGTATCAGGTGACTTGAATGACGTACGGATGATTCAGTCAAGTAGTGGGATTCACTCCTTTGAACCGTCAGCAAATGACATTGCTGCCATTTATGATGCGGATGTTTTTGTCTACCATTCTCATACGCTCGAATCTTGGGCTGGAAGTCTAGATCCTAACTTGAAAAATTCAAAAGTTAAGGTTTTAGAAGCGTCTGAAGGGATGACCTTGGAGCGTGTACCAGGTTTGGAAGATGTAGAAGCTGGTGACGGTATTGATGAAAAAACACTTTACGACCCGCACACTTGGTTAGATCCTGAAAAAGCAGGCGAAGAAGCACAGATTATTGCGGACAAACTTTCAGAGGTTGATAGTGAGCACAAAGAAACTTACCAAAAAAATGCTCAAGCCTTTATCAAAAAAGCTCAGGAATTGACTAAGAAATTCCAGCCTATTTTTGAAAAAGCGAGTCAAAAGACCTTTGTTACGCAACACACAGCCTTTTCTTACATGGCTAAACGTTTTGGATTGAAACAACTTGGAATTGCTGGTATTTCTCCAGAACAAGAGCCGAGTCCGAGACAGTTGACAGAAATCCAAGAATTTGTAAAAACCTATAAGGTCAAAACCATCTTTACTGAGAGCAATGCTTCCTCTAAAGTTGCTGAAACCTTGATCAAATCAACAGGAGTTAGTCTGAAAACACTGAATCCTTTGGAAGCAGACCCCAAAAATGACAAAACTTACTTAGAAAATCTAGAAGAAAATATAAATGTTCTTGCAGAAGAATTGAAATGAGGAAATTATGAAAATTAAGAAAAAGTATCTTGCGGCGGGATCGGCTTTAGTCCTTTCCCTAAGTCTTTGCATCTATGCGCTGAATCAACACCAGGTAGAAGAAAAAAAAGATACAAATCGTGTATCTTATGTTGATGGTAAACAAGACTCTCAAAAAACAGAGACTCAGACACCAGATCAAGTTAGCAAAAAAGAAGATATTCAGGCAGAACAAATTGTCGTGAAAATTACAGATCAAGGTTATGTGACTTCACACGGTGATCATTTCCATTATTACAATGGGAAAGTTCCTTTTGATGCGATTTTCAGTGAAGAACTTTTGATGAAGGATCCAAACTACCAACTTAAGGATGGAGATATTGTCAATGAAGTCAAGGGAGGGTATATCATCAAGGTAGATGGAAAATATTATGTCTACCTGAAAGATGCAGCTCATGCTGATAATGTTCGAACTAAGGATGAAATCAACCGTCAAAAACAAGAACATGTCAAAGATAATGAGAAGGTCAACTCTAATGTTGCTGTAGCAAGGTCTCAGGGACGCTATACAACAGATGATGGTTATGTCTTTAACGCTTCAGATATCATTAAAGACACAGGTGATGGTTATATAGTACCACATGGTGGTCACTATCATTTCATTCCTAAGAGCGACTTGTCGGCAGGTGAATTAGCAGCTGCAAAAGCATATTTATCAGGGAATACTACAGCTCTCAGTCAACCTTTGTCAGTGACACCGAATAATGGTGTTACCGCAGCAGATGATGGTTATGTCTTTAATCCTAATGACATTGTCAGAGATACAGGTGATGCTTATATAGTAAGACATGGTGACCACTATCATTATATTCCTAAGTCATCTCTAAACAATCCTCCATCACACTCTAACACGGAAGAGGGAGGAAGTTCTTCTAGTTCTGTATTAAGTAATCCGTCACCACATGTCCACCACGAGGAAGAAGATGGTCATGGTTTCGATGCCAATCGAATTATAAGTGAAGATTCAGAAGGTTTTGTCATGACTCATGGCGACCACAATCATTACTTCTTTAAGAAAGATTTGACGGCAGAACAAATCAAGGCGGCACAAGATCATTTGAAAGGTGTAAGAACAGGAACACCAACTCCATCTCATGATGACGATCATGATGAAGATGCACATGGTCATCACCATGACGAACATGGTCATGATTTTGATGCCAATCGAATTATCAGTGAAGATGCGGTAGGCTTTGTCATGTCACATGGCAACCACAATCATTACTTCTTTAAAAAAGATTTGACACCAGAACAAATCAAGGCGGCGCAAGATCATTTGAAAGGTGCAAGCTCAGCAACACCAAGTCCAGCCCATGATGACGATGATGATCATGATGAAGATGCACATGGTCATCACCATGAAGACCATGATCATGGTTTTGATGCCAATCGCGTTATCAGTGAGGATGCGGCAGGATTTATCATGAGTCACGGTGACCACAATCATTATTTCTTCAAGAAGGACTTGACAGCTGAACAAATTAAGGCCGCACAAGACCATCTGAAAAGTAAAACGCCATCAGTACCAAGTCCAGCCCGTGATGAACACGATAAAAATAATCATGGCCACAAACATGATGAAGACCATGGTCACGGTTTTGATGCCAATCGTGTCATCAGTGAGGATGAGCAAGGCTTTGTCATGAGTCATGGTGACCACAATCATTACTTCTTTAAGAAAGATTTGACAGCAGAGCAGATTAAGTTGGCCCAAGATCATTTGAAAAACCATCATGATGCAGAGCCTGTAAAACCTCTTGCTAAAACGGTAGAGTCTTTCTCAAGAGATGCTAGCGATGAAGAAAAAATTGCTTATATTTCTAAGACCTATGGAGTTCCACTTGAAGCTATTAGAATTTCAAACGGATTCTTTGTCTTTGGAAATCCAGACCAAGCCTACGATCCAACTCATATCCATCCATATGCTGTTCGTAAAGAACACGTTCGGATTCCTCTTCAAACTGGCAATCCAGAACTTGATTTCCTAAATGAACTCTATACCACTGCTTTGCGAGATGGGGTATCTCCTTATAGCTTGCAGGTAGAAAATGGTAGTTTTGTGATTCCTCATGGCGACCACAATCACTACATCAAGGTTCAAACGAAGGGATATGAAGTGGCTTTGAAAAACAAAATTCCAGCCCTACAATCCAACTATCAACCTGGAGCTTTTGATGAGAAAGCAGTCTTGGCGAAAGTAGATCAACTTCTAGCTGATAGCAGAAGTATCTACAAAGACAAGCCTATTGAACAAAGACAGATTGAGTTAGCTTTAGGTCAGTTTACTGAAAACATGAAGAAACTGGCAACTAACTCTACAGCAGGTTATCTTGCAACACTGGATCTCTTTGATAAGCAATATATCCATATTGATGAAAGTGTTAAACCAGTTGAAACAAGTGCTTTAGATAAGAAATATCAGGCCTTGATTGATAAAATCAATACCTTGGATACAGAGTCTTATGGCCTTCCTAAGAAAGACCTTCTCGTTCGACTCCAAGAAGCTAAATTGGCTAAAGATGAGGCTGCTTTAGTGGCGGTTGAATCACAACTTCAAGCTCTTCAAGACTTTAATGATCGAACAGGTGTTACAACAGTGGAATACATCAAGTATTTCTACGAACACGTAAATGATGGTCGTTTGAGTGATGAACTTCGAAACAAAGTCGCTCAGTTGACTTGGACCTTGTATCAATCTCAATCCTTCCTTAAGGCAGCGGAATTGAACAAATTATTCCCAAGCATCTATCAAACAAAACAAGAAGTAGAAGAAGCTTTGAAAGCTCAGCCAACAACAGCGAAATCAACGAAAACAGTTCTAGATACTGAAAAAGTCGATAACCAAACTGCCAAGACAGCTATTTATGCCTTCTTGAAAGAATTGTACGGAGACTTTATGCCTGAAGAACATGTCAACCATGTTAGCAAGGAAGAAGTAGAAAGTCTTTTGGGCAAGGCAAATCAACTCTTGGAACAAATCCAAGAAGAAGGAATCAGACAATCCTTGGCAGAAGAAGTAGAAAATCTCAAAGCTGCTACAAATAAGGCTGATGCAGACTTGGATGAAGTAAACAGTCAGGTAAAAGATGTCTTGACTCGTATCGCTAGCGCCCTTCAACAAGAGAAAGAAAATGCTGAGCAAGATCCTCAGACACTTGTACTCTATCAAAAACTCTACGATATTCTCATGTCGCTTCATGCTTATTTAGAAAACAATAAGGGTTCTGATGCTGACTTTGATAAGGTGGATGCATTACTAGATCAACTTTCTGCTAAGAGTAAAGATAAAGCTGCTTTACTTGAATTGACAAAAGCTATTCTGGTCTTGAATCAAGAAATCAAGTCAAAATCAAGCGCAAGTGAAAAAGCAACTCCAGCAACAAATGCTGAAGCAAATGGTGAGAACACAAGTTCCAAAACTGAAACATCAGCAGCTGCAGAATCTAACAGTGAAACAGTAAGCGACGAAAACAAACCAAGCAACACAAGTGATTCTAAACATGCTGAATCAACTTCAGAAAAGGAAACAATAGAATCTACAACAAGTGCTGACAATCAAGAAAAACCAGCAGAATAAACAGAAAGGCGAAGTAGCTGAGCTACCTCGTCTTTTTTAGTCTTTATAAGCTACGATACCAATGATGGTATCAACTGCACGTTCCATAGTTTGAAGGCTAACGTACTCAAAACGTCCGTGCATATTTTCTCCACCCGCAAAGATATTTGGAGTTGGGATTCCCATAAAGGAAATCTTAGAGCCGTCTGTTCCTCCACGAATTGGTTCAATAATAGGCGTGATGCCTAAATCTTCCATAATAGCTTTAGCAATGGTAACAGGCGTCATGTCTTTCTCAATGACTTCCTTCATATTGTAGTACTGGTCTGTCAAGTTTAGAGTGACACGGTCGCTACCAAGTTCTTGATTCATCTTATCAGCGATAGACTGCATGGCTGCTTTACGCGCTTCAAAGGCATCTTTTTCAAAATCACGAATGATGTAGCTTGCACGCGCCTCCTCGACACTACCTGTCACATCCATAAGATGATAGAAACCTTGGTAACCATCTGTCAGCTCTGGCCGGTCATTCTCAGGAAGTTGATTATGAAAATCGATCGCCATCTGAAGGGCATTGACCATCTGTCCTTTGGCAGTACCAGGGTGGACATTACGTCCTTGGAAATGAAGCTCAGCACCAGCTGCTGAAAAAGTCTCGTACTGCAGTTCTCCTAGCGGACCACCATCAACAGTATAGGCAAAGTCCACATCAAAATCTTCTGCGTCAAATTTATTGGCACCAACACCGATTTCTTCATCTGGACCAAAACCAACTCGAATTTCACAATGCTTGATTTCAGGATGAGCAGTCAAGTATTCGATAGCGGTCATAATCTCAGCAATTCCAGATTTGTCATCAGCGCCCAGCAAGGTCGTTCCGTCAGTTGTGATAAGCGTTTGGCCTAGATATTTTTCAAGACTCTTGAAGTCAGCAGGATCGAGTCTGAAACCAGAAGTACCTAAGTCGATGACTCCGCCATCATAGTCTTCGATAACTTGCGGTTTTACGCCTTCAGCATTAAAATCAGCAGTATCCATGTGAGAGATGAAACCAATCTTACGGGTCAAACTTGGATCATTGGCAGGCAGTGTTCCGATAGCAAAACCATTTGGTAAGTAGTAAACATTTTGCAATCCAACACGTTTCATTTCAGGGATAAGAACATTGGTTGCGAAGTCAACCTGACTCTGCGTACTTGGAGTAGTAGTAGAGTGTTCATCAGAGCGCGTGTTGACCTTAACGTAGGTTAAGAAACGGTCCAAGAGATTTGGATAAGTCATAAAAAACTCCTTTTGAATTCATTTTTTCCATTGTATCATAGAAAGAAGAGAAAAACAAAAGCCAGAAGTTAGGGGAATATACAATGTTAGCGTTTACTAATCAACGAATTAATGGTAAAATAAACTTGATAAAAATATCACAAGGAAGCGATTATGAAAAAAGCAATTTTAATGATGACTTTCGGTTCGCCAGAAAGAGATTACTTTTGAAGGTGTGGCTGTTTTTTCACAAATATTCGTCGTGGAGTGAGACCTCGAAACCACGAAATTCAAACTCTCTACGATAATTATGTACGAATTGGTGGCACGCCTCCGCAAAAAATTACCCGTCAAGAGGTTGCATTGGTAGAAGCTAGGCTGGGGAATGAGTATAGTGTTTATTTTGCTAATAAGTTTTCCAAACCCTTTATTCCAGATGTGATTGGTCAGATGGAAGTAGACGGAATCGAGCAGTGTATTTGCTTGATTTTGGAGCCCCATTATTCTTTCTACTCTGTCATGGGTTATGAGAAATTTTTAGAAAGCAAGCAAATTCAGTTTTTGGTCATTAAGGACTGGTATCAGGAAGAAGCGCTCTTAAACTATTGGGCAGATGAAATTGCTAAGATTTTAAAAGAAGAAGTGAAGCAGGATAGTTTTAAAGTCATCTTTTCAGCCCACAGTGTACCCATTTTTGCCTTGGATTTTGGTGACCCATATATCGACCAAATTTTTGAAAATAGCAAGTTAGTTGCTGCAAAACTGAGTTTGAGTTCCGAGCAATATACCAACACTTGGCAGAGTGAGAGTGATATCGGGATTCCATGGATTAAGACAGATGTATTAGAATATCTCAGAGAACAGACAGAGCATCCAGACCATTATATTTTTGTACCTATTAGTTTTATCAGTGAGCACATTGAAGTCTTGTTTGATAATGTGTGGAATGTTATGAGCTATGTCAGGAATTGGGGGTGCATTACCATCGTCCACCTAAACCCAATACGGATAGTCGTTTAATTGACGCCTTAGTTGCTACTGTAAGAGCCAATGAAGACAAAGGATTTAAAGCTTTTCTTCCAGAAGAAGAAACTTTTGATGAGTTAGCGCTTTCAGCAACTACCAAGGACATCATGAAAGAGACAGACGACCTTCAGATGCCAGAATTTGTGAAAAAGCTCATTGAGAAAAAAGGCCGTGAAAATGTGAAGATGCCATACTTGATTAAGAAAATGCTGGAAAAGGCTGGTAAGTTACCAAAAGAGTAAAGAAAAAAAGGATTTAGCTTTATACTAAATCCTTTATTTGTCTTATTTTTTCTCAAGAAGAGCTTTGATTTCTTGAAGTACTTCCAACTCAGTTGGACCAGCTGGAGCTTCCTCAGCAACTTCTTCTTTTTTAGTAAGGCTTTGAGCTTTTTCCATAGCTTTAATAACGAAGAAGAGAACAGTACCAACTACAAGGAAGTTGATAATAGCACTCAAGAATTTACCATATGTAACACCATTCCATGCAAGCTCAGCGATGTTTTGTACTTTCGCAGCTTCCAAGGCTGGGTTCAATAGAAGTGGAGTGATGATATCATTAACAAATGAAGTAACGATAGCACCAAATGCAGAGGCAATGATCACACCGACAGCAAGGTCAACGACATTACCACGAAGCAAGAATTCTTTAAGATCCTTTAACATTTTCATAAATTCCTTTCCTAATTTTCTGACTTATTATATCCTGAAACCGAACGAATTGCAAGATTAATGTTTTAGAGATGAATTGCCCTTTTTAAAAATGTAAATTTTACTGAGAATATAGTTTAAAATAATGATCAATATCTGAGCCAAGATAGTCTCAATAGTATTAACCCTATCTATATTTTGTTCAACAAACTGACCAATAATATTAGGATAAGATGTAACGAAGATATATGTTAAAAGAACGTCCAGTCCAAGAGTAGACAGACGAGCTAAGAAAAATTTAGCCAGACGGATTGCCCAATTCTTTCTCTCTTGTTTAAAGACAAAAGTATCATTAGTGATAAAGGCAAAAAGAATACCGATAATATTAGCGACTGCGGTTGCTAGGATTTCCTGACGGTTGATATGGTAGATAGCTAAACGTGATAAAATAGATACTAAAGTAGTAGTACCACCAAAAAATAAGTAGGAGAGAAGCTCGTTATCAAAAAAAGCTTTTATTTGATTTTTCATGATTTTAGTATAGCATAAAGTCATATAATGTGCTATACTAGTAAGGTTGGTTCACTCAACCCTTGGTGCTTAGCTTCTTTCACCAAGCGTATTTTACGCGGGAAACCGCCAAAGGAGAAAATATGAAAAATTTAACTGTTCGTGACATGGCAGATATTGCTATTGTTGCTGCTATTTATGTGGTTTTGACTATTACACCACCAATCAATGTTCTTAGTTTTGGGGCGTATCAGTTCCGTATTTCAGAAATGTTGAATTTCTTGGCATTTTACAATCCAAAATACATCATTGGTGTGACAATTGGATGTATGATTGCTAATTTATTTAGTAGTTTTGGCCTAATAGATGTCTTTGTCGGCGGGGGATCTACTCTAGTTTTCCTTAGTCTAGGTGTATGGCTCTTTAGCAAGTACAAGAAAGACTATTTGTTCAATGGTTTAATTCGAAAAGATCATTTCTTCTTTTCAATCCTCTTCTCTATTTCAATGGTTACCATTGCAGCAGAACTTCATATCTTGACGGAAGCTCCCTTCTTCTTCACATGGTTCTCTACAGGAATTGGAGAGTTTGCATCGCTTATCGTAGGTGCGATTTTGATCAATAAACTGGGACAGCGAATTGACCTTACAAAATAAGAAGTTTATAGGCTAGATTCTTGCAGGATCTAGCTTTTTCCATTCTATAAAATTAAAAGAGAGCGCTTGACAAGAACATAGAACTATAGTATACTTTTCAGGTAAGCTGATTTAGCTCAGTTGGCAGAGCGCATCCATGGTAAGGATGAGGTCGCCGGTTCAATCCCGGCAATTAGCATGGTATAAAATGAAATAACCTTGGGAAGCCAAGGTTTTTCTTATACAACAAGGAGAATGAACCCCAAAATTTGTTTGTTGACAAAAGTGATTCTCTTTAGTAGAATAGTAGATGCGATGAGTCGATAGGTAGTCTTCGGACTGCTATTGAGCATAAGGAGGTCATAACACAGGAGTGGACCTTGATGAGTTGTGTGAACCTGCTCATCACATGAAGATGCCTCTTAGTCCCTAGTCAATGACTAGGGATTTTTAGTTTTCAGAAAATATAGTCTAAAAATACTTTTCAATTTCTGTAAAAAGTAGTATAATACATCTATTATAGAAATTTTTAGAAAATTCCGAAAGAGGTTATTTATGGGATATACAGTTGCTGTAGTCGGCGCGACAGGTGCTGTCGGAGCTCAGATGATAAAAATGTTGGAAGAATCAACACTTCCAATCGATAAAATCCGTTACCTTGCTTCTGCACGTTCAGCAGGCAAGACTTTGAAATTTAAAGACCAAGATATTACGATTGAAGAAACAACTGAGACAGCTTTTGAGGGTGTTGATATTGCACTCTTCTCAGCAGGTGGTTCGACATCAGCTAAGTATGCACCATACGCAGTTCAAGCTGGTGCGGTAGTAGTGGATAATACATCTTATTTCCGTCAAAATCCAGATGTACCATTGGTTGTCCCAGAGGTCAATGCCCATGCACTTGATGCCCACAACGGAATCATTGCCTGCCCTAACTGTTCAACAATCCAAATGATGGTGGCTCTTGAGCCGGTCCGCCAAAAATGGGGCTTGGACCGCATCATCGTTTCAACTTACCAAGCAGTCTCTGGTGCTGGTATGGGTGCGATTCTTGAAACACAACGTGAACTTCGTGAAGTCTTGAATGATGGTGTGAATCCACGTGATTTGCATGCGGAAATCTTGCCTTCAGGTGGTGACAAGAAACACTACCCTATCGCCTTTAACGCTCTTCCACAAATCGATGTCTTCACTGACAATGATTACACTTACGAAGAGATGAAGATGACTAAGGAAACTAAGAAAATCATGGAAGATGATAGCATCTCAGTATCTGCAACATGTGTGCGTATTCCAGTCTTGTCAGCTCACTCTGAGTCAGTTTATATTGAAACAAAAGAAGTGGCTCCAATCGAAGAAGTCAAAGCAGCCATCGCAGCCTTTCCAGGTGCTGTTCTTGAGGATGACGTAGCGCACCAAATCTATCCTCAAGCCGTCAATGCAGTGGGTTCGCGTGATACTTTTGTTGGTCGTATCCGTAAGGATTTGGATGCTGAAAAAGGAATCCACATGTGGGTTGTTTCAGATAACCTTCTCAAAGGTGCTGCCTGGAACTCAGTTCAGATTGCAGAAACGCTTCACGAACGTGGATTGGTTCGTCCAACAGCTGAGTTGAAATTTGAATTAAAATAGTCATATCGTTTAGGAGTTCAGATGAACTCCTTCTTTGAAATAGAGAGGTGTTTCTCATGTCTTATCAAGATTTAAAAGAGTGTAAAATCATCACGGCCTTTATTACCCCTTTCCATGAGGATGGTTCCATTAACTTTGATGCTATCCCAGCCTTGATCGAGCATTTATTGGCCCATCATACAGATGGAATTCTTCTAGCTGGAACGACTGCTGAGAGTCCAACTTTGACCCACGATGAGGAGTTGGAACTCTTTGCGGCTGTACAAAAGATTGTCAATGGGCGCGTTCCTTTGATTGCGGGTGTAGGTACCAATGATACCCGAGACTCGATCGAGTTTGTCAAAGAAGTAGCAGACTTTGGTGGTTTTGCAGCTGGGCTTGCTATTGTGCCTTACTATAATAAACCTTCTCAAGAAGGCATGTACCAGCACTTTAAGGCCATTGCAGATGCTTCTGACCTACCAATTATTATCTATAACATTCCAGGCCGTGTGGTTGTCGAATTAACTCCTGAGACCATGCTTCGTTTGGCTGACCATCCTAATATCATCGGTGTTAAAGAATGTACCAGCTTGGCAAATATGGCTTACTTGATCGAGCATAAGCCAGAGGAATTCTTGATTTATACAGGTGAGGACGGAGATGCCTTCCATGCTATGAACTTGGGTGCAGATGGTGTGATCTCTGTTGCCTCTCATACAAATGGGGATGAAATGCATGAGATGTTTACTGCCATTGCAGAAAGCGATATGAAGAAAGCTGCAGCTATTCAGCGTCAGTTCATTCCTAAGGTCAACGCCCTCTTCTCTTATCCAAGCCCTGCTCCAGTTAAGGCTGTTCTCAACTACATGGGATTTGAAGCTGGACCAACTCGTCTACCTCTTGTTCCAGCGCCAGAAGAAGATGCCAAACGCATTATCAAAGTCGTCGTAGATGGCGACTACGAAGCAACTAAGGCAACTGTAACAGGTGTCTTAAGACCAGATTACTAATAACGACAATAAAATCCATGACCGCAAGAACGATCATGGATTTCTTATTTTCCTAAACAGAATTGGCTAAAGAGTTGGGTAATGAGTTCATCTGGAGCCGCATCACCCGTGATTTCTCCAAGGATTTCCCAAGTACGGGTCAAGTCAACTTGAAGCAAATCAACTGGCATCCCCAGTTCAAGACCTTCATTAACAGCTTGCAAGCTTTCAACAGCCTTTTCAATCAAGGAAATGTGACGGGCATTTGACAAGTAAGTAGCATCTTGCTCAACCAAACCAGCATTTTCAAAGAAGAGGTTGTTGATACGTTCTTCAATTTTATCAATGTTTTGATTTTTAAGAACTGAAATACGAATGACATCTTCAGGAAGTTCTGAAGTTTCAATCGCTTCTGGCAGGTCTGTTTTATTGAGAAGAATAATGCGATTAGTGTCCTGACTGATTTCTAGGAGTTGTCTGTCTTGGGCTGTTAGTGGTTCGCTAGCGTTTAAGACAAGAAGTACCAAGTCAGCTTCCTTGAGGGCTTTCTTGGAGCGTTCAACCCCGATTTGTTCCACAACATCATCTGTTTCCCGAATTCCAGCTGTATCAATCAATTTGAGAGGTACACCATTGATGTTGACGTATTCTTCGATGACATCTCGTGTAGTACCAGCGATATCCGTCACGATAGCCTTATCTTCACGCAAGAGGTTGTTGAGAAGGCTGGATTTTCCAACGTTGGGACGGCCGATGATAGCTGTTGAAATACCCTCACGAAGGATTTTACCACGGCGAGCTGTTTTAAGGAGATTGGTCAAGAGTTGTTCAAACTCCTTAGTTTTCTCACGAACAACAGCAGTAGTAGCTTCCTCAACATCGTCGTACTCAGGATAGTCAATATTGACCTCAACTTGGGCAAGTGTATTGAGGATTTCTTGGCGAGTATTGTTAATGAGGTCAGAAAGGGAACCATCTAGTTGTTTGACCGCAATGTTCATAGCTTTATCTGTCTTGGCACGAATGATGTCCATCACCGCCTCAGCCTGAGTCAAGTCCACACGTCCATTTAGAAAGGCGCGCTTGGTAAATTCACCAGGTTCTGCCAACCGAGCTCCTTCACGAATAGCTAGCTGGAGAATTTCATTGGTCACCGCAATCCCACCGTGAGTGTTAATCTCGATAATATCCTCACGAGTGAAGGTCTTTGGAGACTTCATAGCTCCAACCATAACTTCGTCCATGACCTTCCCTGTCTGCGGGTCAATAATGTGACCGTAGTTGAGGGTATGGCTGGCAACCTTACTCAAGTCTTTTCCTTTGAAAATTTTTTGCGCAATGGCAAAACTGTCAGTTCCGCTCAAGCGGACAATACCAATGGCTCCTTCACCTAGTGGAGTAGAGATAGCAGCGATGGTATCAAATTCACGTGTAATCATACTAATTCCTTTTGTATTTCTTTTCTTAGGATATGTATCCAAGCATCTCTTCAAATTGTAACAAAATTAGACTATTTCTTCAATGGATGCTACTTGGAGATTGAAAAAGCCTAAGCAATTCTGCTTAAGCTAGCTTATTTGGTGCGCATTTCTCCTTGTGGGAAGTAAGTTCCTTCTGGCATGTCATTGATGATGACATGAACGGCTGATTGAGGGGCTCCAGTGTTACGGACAATAGCTTCCGTTACTTCCTTAGCCAGAGCTTTCTTTTGCTCGAGCGTGCGTCCTTCAAATAAATCGATGCGTACAAATGGCATAATAGCTTCCTCCACTAGTTTTTGATTTCTTCTATTTTACCACATTTTGCCGTTTAAAGCTTCAGAAAATTATGATATACTAGAATGTAGCAAAAATTTAGAAATGGACGTGAAATAGAAGCATGGCACAGTTGTATTATCGTTATGGGACCATGAACTCTGGTAAGACGATTGAGATTCTCAAGGTAGCCTATAACTATGAAGAGCAAGGAAAAGGTGTTGTTATCATGACCTCTGCTCTGGATACGCGTGACGGTGTTGGATATGTGTCGAGTCGGATTGGCATGAAACGCCCAGCCATTGCGATTGAGGAAACGACGGATATCTTTGGATTTATCCGTGATTTACCAGAAAAACCTTACTGTGTGTTGGTCGATGAGGCCCAGTTTCTCAAGCGTCACCATGTTTACGACCTAGCTCGTGTTGTCGATGAGTTAGACATTCCTGTCATGGCATTTGGTTTGAAGAATGACTTTCGCAATGAATTGTTCGAAGGTTCCAAACACCTTTTGCTCTTAGCAGACAAGATTGAAGAAATAAAGACCATCTGTCAGTACTGTAAGAAAAAGGCGACTATGGTGTTGCGAACTCAAGATGGTGTGCCAGTCTATGATGGCGAACAAATTCAGATCGGTGGAAATGAAACCTATATCTCAGTCTGCCGTAAACATTATTTTGCGCCTGAAATCAATAAGGAGAATGAAGAAAAATGAACATCTATGATCAACTACAAGCTGTAGAAGACCGTTATGAAGAATTAGGAGAATTGCTTAGTGACCCAGATGTAGTGTCTGACACCAAACGTTTCATGGAGCTTTCAAAAGAAGAAGCTTCAATTCGTGATACTGTAACGGCCTACCGAGAATACAAGCAAGTTCTTCAAAATATCATCGATGCTGAAGAGATGATTAAGGAATCAGGCGGAGATGCGGACTTGGAAGAAATGGCCAAGCAAGAACTCAAAGACGCTAAGGTTGAAAAAGAAGAGTACGAAGAAAAACTAAAAATCTTGCTCCTTCCAAAAGATCCAAATGATGACAAGAACATCATCCTTGAAATCCGTGGAGCGGCTGGTGGAGACGAAGCAGCACTTTTCGCTGGAGACCTTCTAACCATGTATCAAAAGTATGCGGAAGCCCAAGGCTGGCGCTTTGAAGTCATGGAGGCTTCTATGAATGGTGTCGGCGGTTTTAAAGAAGTGGTTGCTATGGTATCAGGTCAGTCAGTTTACTCTAAACTTAAGTATGAATCTGGTGCCCACCGTGTCCAACGTGTCCCTGTGACAGAAAGCCAAGGACGTGTCCATACATCAACTGCCACAGTTCTTGTCATGCCTGAAGTGGAAGAAGTAGAATACGATATTGATCCAAAAGACCTTCGTGTCGATATCTACCACGCATCTGGTGCTGGTGGACAGAACGTCAATAAGGTTGCGACTGCCGTTCGTATCGTTCACTTGCCAACCAATATCAAGGTTGAAATGCAGGAAGAACGTACCCAGCAGAAAAACCGTGAGAAGGCTATGAAGATCATTCGTGCGCGTGTTGCTGACCACTTTGCGCAGATTGCCCAAGATGAACAAGACGCCGAGCGTAAGTCTACTATCGGAACTGGTGACCGTTCAGAACGAATCCGTACTTACAATTTCCCACAAAACCGTGTCACAGACCACCGTATTGGCTTGACTCTCCAGAAACTAGATACCATTTTGTCTGGTAAACTAGATGAAGTTGTGGATGCCTTGGTGCTCTATGACCAAACACAAAAATTAGAAGAATTAAACAAATAATGAAATTAGCTCAATTATTTTCAGATTTTGAAGAAGAGTTGTTCAAACAAGGAGAGGAAGCTGAAAGCCTCTCTTTTGTCTATCGTAGCCTAAAAAATCTATCTTTTACAGACTTTGTCTTTGCCCTTCAGAAAGAAGTAACAGAGGAAGAAAAAAAGTTTGTGGAGGAAATTTACAAGAAATTAGCAGCACATATACCTGCCCAGTACATTATCGGTCATACAGATTTCTTTGGAATGCAGTTAAAAGTAGATGAGCGAGTTTTGATTCCTCGTCCAGAAACAGAAGAGTTGGTGGAACTCATCCTCACAGAAAATCCTGAGGAAAATCTTAATGTCCTAGATATTGGGACTGGAAGTGGCGCCATAGCTCTTGGATTAGCTAAAAACAGACCAGATTGGTCTGTAACAGCAGCAGATATTTCCCAAGATGCCTTAGAGCTTGCATCAGAGAATGCTAGCAATCAAAATCTTAATATATTTTTTAAAAAATCTGATTGTTTTGCAGAAATTTCTGAAAAATATGATATAATTGTATCCAATCCACCCTATATCTCTCGAGAAGATGAGTTAGAAGTCGGTTTGAATGTTTTGCATTCGGAGCCTCATCTAGCTCTCTTTGCAGATGAGGATGGCCTAGCTATTTACCGCAGAATTGCGGAAGATGCAAAAGACTATCTCACAGATGGTGGTAAGATTTACCTTGAAATTGGATACAAGCAAGGTCAAAGTGTTCCTGCGCTTTTTAGGAAACATCTTCCTAAAAAACGAGTACGAACACTCAAGGACCAATTTGGTCAAGATAGGATGGTTATAGTTGATGATGGACAGGATTAGACAAGAGTTGGAAAAGGGCGGAGCTGTTGTTCTGCCTACAGAGACGGTTTACGGTCTTTTTGCTAAGGCCTTAGATGAAAAAGCTGTCAACCATGTTTACCAACTCAAAGGTCGTCCTAGAGACAAGGCGCTCAATCTTAATGTCGCTTCTCTAGAGGATATCTTGCACTTTTCTAAGAATCAGCCAACCTATCTTCAAAAACTTGTAGAGACTTTCTTGCCAGGTCCCTTGACCATCATTCTCGAAGCCAATGACAGAGTTCCCTATTGGGTCAATTCTGGTCTTGCAACTGTTGGATTTCGAATGCCAAGTCACCCCATTACGCTTGATTTGATTCGCGAGACAGGTCCTTTGATTGGTCCGTCTGCCAATATTTCAGGTCAGGCAAGTGGAGTGACCTTTGCTCAAATTCTAGAGGATTTTGACCAAGAGGTTCTGGGTTTGGAGGACGACGCTTTTCTAACTGGACAGGATTCGACGATTTTGGATTTATCTGGAGACAAGGTGAAAATCTTACGCCAAGGGGCGATTAAGCGAGAAGATATTCTTGCTCGGTTGCCAGAGATTTCTTTTGAGGAGGAATGAGATGCTAAGAGATTTGCAAGTAACAGATGTGAATGCTATATGTGAGATTAACCAAGAGGCTTTGGGCTATTCTTTTAGTCCAGAGGACACAGCTAGTCAACTAGCTAGACTGTCTCAGGATTCCCATCATTTCCTACTTGGCTATGAGAATGAAGTCAGCCATGTCTTGCTTGGATATGTCCATGCTGAAGTTTATGAATCCCTCTATTCCAAAGCAGGATTTAATATCTTAGGCTTAGCGGTTTCGCCTCAAGCGCAAGGGCAAGGTATCGGTAAAAGTTTACTGCAAGGGTTGGATCAAGAAGCAAAAAGACGGGGTTATGGGTTTATCCGCTTAAACTCTGCTGATCATCGTCTGGGAGCTCATGCATTTTATGAAAAAGTTGGTTATACTTGTGATAAAGTGCAAAAACGGTTTATTCGCATCTTTTAGTATATTTTCTTAAACTAAAAGACCTGTCATATTATAAAGGAGAAGACCTATGATTTTTGACAAAGATGATTTTAAAGCATATGATGCTGATCTCTGGAATGCTATTGCCAAAGAAGAAGAACGCCAACAAAACAACATTGAGTTGATTGCTTCGGAAAACGTAGTTTCCAAGGCTGTTATGGCAGCTCAAGGGTCTATCTTGACGAACAAATATGCCGAAGGTTACCCAGGACGCCGTTATTACGGTGGTACAGATGTGGTGGACGTTGTAGAGACTCTGGCTATTGAACGCGCGAAAGAAATTTTCGGTGCAAAATTTGCCAATGTCCAACCCCACTCAGGAAGCCAAGCAAACTGTGCTGCTTACATGGCCTTGATTGAACCAGGTGATACGGTTATGGGGATGGATTTGGCTGCAGGTGGACACTTGACCCACGGAGCTCCTGTCAGCTTCTCTGGTCAAACCTACAACTTTGTTTCTTATAGTGTGGATCCTGAAACAGAACTCTTGGACTTTGATGCCATTTTGAAACAAGCCCAAGAAGTAAAACCAAAATTAATCGTAGCTGGTGCTTCAGCCTATTCTCAAATTATCGACTTCTCAAAATTCCGTGAAATTGCAGACGCTGTTGGAGCTAAGCTCATGGTGGACATGGCTCATATCGCTGGTTTGGTTGCAGCTGGTCTACATCCGAGTCCAGTGCCATACGCTCATATTATAACAACAACGACCCACAAAACCCTTCGTGGACCTCGTGGTGGTTTGATCTTGACAAATGATGAGGACCTAGCTAAGAAAATCAACTCAGCTATTTTCCCAGGTATTCAAGGTGGTCCTTTGGAGCATGTTGTGGCGGCTAAGGCCGTTTCCTTCAAAGAAGTTTTGGATCCAGCCTTCAAGGAGTACGCTGCTAATGTCATCAAAAACAGCAAGGCTATGGTTGAAGTCTTCTTGCAAGACCCTGATTTCCGTATCATTTCTGGAGGAACTGAAAATCACCTCTTCCTAGTGGATGTAACTAAGGTTGTAGAAAACGGAAAAGTTGCTCAAAACTTGCTGGATGAAGTCAATATTACCCTAAATAAAAACTCAATCCCTTACGAAACTTTGTCACCATTCAAGACAAGTGGGATTCGTATCGGATCTGCAGCCATCACTGCGCGTGGATTTGGTGAAGAAGAAAGCCGTAAAGTGGCTGAACTCATCATTAAAACCCTTAAAAATGCAGGTAATGAAGCTGTCTTAGAAGAAGTGAGAAGTGAAGTCAAAGCATTGACAGATGCTTTCCCACTATACGAGGACTAATACTTTTATGGACATTTATATTAAGAAAGCTATCATCCATCAGTTCAGCCCAGATGATACCGAGTTGTTTCTAGCGGATAAGTTTCTCAATATCACTCCAAAAATCGAGGAATACCTACGCAAAAAAATCGAACGCGTGTATTCAGATGAAGCAAAGACTGGGATTTTCGAAGAAGAAAATCCCTTCTTCAATCACATCACAGACGATTTGTTGGAGACATCAGTAACACTGGCTAATCTCTGGAAAGAGGAGTTCAGCATTTCTGAAAATCTCAAGACCAATGACTTGGTTTTTGTACAGTTTTCTAAAGAAGGCGTTGAACATTTCGCTTTCTTGCGAATTGCTCTACGTGAGACCTTGACCCACCTCGGTGGAGAAGTTGATAATCCAATCAAGTTGACTCAGAATAACCTGCCTGGATTTGGAACGGGGGCTGATGAGGCTCTGGTGGTCAATCTTCAAAGTCGCAAGTATCATCTCATCGAAAAACGCATCAAGTACAATGGGACTTTCTTGAACTATTTTTCAGAAAATCTCCTAGCTGTTGCCCCAAAGATTTCGCCAAAGAAATCTATCAAGGAACTGGAAAAAACGGCCCAGAGAATTGCTGAATCTTTTAACACAGATGATTTTCAATTTCAATCCAAGGTCAAATCAGCGATTTTCAACAATCTGGAAGAAAACAATGAACTGTCACCTGAAAAATTGGCTAATGACCTTTTTGACAACAATCTGACAGCTCGTTTGAGCTTTATTGATCAAGTCAAGGAAGCCGTACCAGAACCAGTCCAGTTCGATGAAATTGATGCCAGTCGTCAGCTCAAGAAATTTGAAAATCAAAAGCTTTCCTTGTCAAATGGAATTGAGCTCATCGTTCCAAATAATGTTTACCAAGACGCAGAATCGGTTGAGTTTATCCAAAATGACAATGGAACCTATTCTATCTTAATCAAAAATATCGAGGATATTCAAAGTAAATAATGTTTAAATTTATAAGAAGAGTGCTTGTGCTAGCAGTCTTCCTTTTCGCAGGATACAAAGCTTATCATATCCATCAGGATGTTAAACAAGTCATGACCTACCAACCCATGGTGCGAGAAATCCTCAGTGAAAGAGATACTCCAGCCAATGAAGAGTTAGTTCTCGCCATGATTTATACCGAAACGAAGGGAAAAGAGCGAGATGTCATGCAGTCTAGTGAGTCTGCTAGTGGCGCTACCAATACCATCAAAGACGATGCCTCTAGTATTCGCCAAGGGGTACAGACTTTAACAGATAACCTCTATCTGGCTCAGAGCAAGGGGGTAGATATCTGGACCGCTGTTCAAGCCTATAATTTTGGGCCTGCCTATATAGACTTTATCGCTCAGAATGGCAAGGAAAATACACTAGCATTAGCCAAGCGTTACTCCCGAGAAACGGTCGCTCCTATCCTTGGTAATACTACAGGGAAGACCTACACCTATATCAACCCAATTTCTATCTTTCATGGTGCAGAACTCTATGAAAATGGTGGAAATTATTACTACTCAAGACAGGTTCGCTTTAATCTCTATATCATTAAATTCTTTAATTTCTTCTAAACATCTGGTTTGACCAGGTGTTTTTCACTATAAGTTTTCTTTAAGATTGTTTTATTACCCTAGAAAGGTAAAGGAGGGAATATCCCATGAGAAAGAAATTCTTTCTAACAAGTGCTGTAGTAGTGTGGGCCGCAACAGCTATGACTAGTGTCCACGCAGCAACCGATGTTCAAAAAGTAATCGATGAAACCTATGTACAACCCGAATATGTCCTAGGTTCTTCTCTATCTGAAGACCAGAAAAATCAAACTCTTAGCAAACTTGGCTATGACGCATCAAAAGACACCAAAGATATCAAAACTATGACACCTGATATCTACTCGAAAATTATGAATGTGGCTAATGATGCTAGTCTACAGCTCTATTCTTCAGCTAAGATTCAAAAGCTAGGTGATAAGTCGCCTCTAGAAGTCAAGATTGAAACGCCAGAAAATATCACCAAGGTGACGCAGGATATGTACCGTAACGCAGCAGTGACGCTGGGAGTGGAGCATGCCAAAATCACAGTTGCAGCTCCTATTCCAGTTACAGGAGAGAGCGCCCTAGCAGGGATTTACTATTCGTTAGAGGCCAATGGTGCCAAAGTACCGCAAGCCAATAAAGACTTGGCCCAAGAGGAGCTAAAAGCCTTATCCGATATTAATGCTGAAAACAAGGACAAATCAGGCTACGATGCCAATAAACTCAATGTCGCTTTGGCAGATATCAAGGCAGGAATCGCAAAAGCAAAAGAAGCCAAAGGTAATCTGACAGAAGAAGATGTTCGCAAAATTGTAGAAGACACACTAAAAAACTACAAACTCGATCAGGTTATAACAGGAAACCAGGTCAATATCATTATCAATTTTGCCCTCAATCTCTCAAAGAGTGACATTTTGAACAATGCTGATTTCACTAAAACCCTAAATGACCTCAAGGAAAGCATTGTCTCTCAAGCTGGAGATAGCTTTAAAAATATCAACCTCAACTTTGATGCCAATAAAGCGCTAGAAGACGGGGGCAACTTCTTTAGCTCCCTTTGGCAAGCCATTGTCAACTTCTTCAAGAGTTTTGGTGCTTAGGTCATTTCATGATATAATAGATGGTAACAGAAATGTTGCCGTCTTTTTTTGTCGGCCGATAGAAAGTGAAAAATATGCTAAAGAAAAATGATATTGTAGAAGTTGAAATTGTTGATTTGACTCATGAAGGGGCAGGGGTTGCTAAGGTAGATGGTTTGGTTTTCTTTGTAGAAAATGCTTTACCAACTGAGAAAATCCTTATGCGTGTCCTTAAAATCAATAAAAAGATTGGCTATGGAAAAGTTGAAGAATACCTTACTTACTCTCCACATCGTAACCAAGACCTTGACCTAGCTTATCTACGCTCAGGTATCGCTGATTTAGGGCATCTTGCCTATCCAGAGCAGCTCAAGTTTAAAACCAAGCAAGTCAAGGATAGTCTTTACAAGATTGCAGGAATTTCGGATGTAGAAGTTGCTGCAACACTTGGTATGGTGAATCCTGTTAAGTATCGAAATAAGGCACAGGTGCCCGTTCGTCGAGTGAATGGTATCTTGGAAACTGGCTTTTTCCGTAAGAATTCGCATGACCTCATGCCTCTTGAAGATTTCTTTATTCAGGATCCTGTCATTGACCAAGTTGTGGTAGTTCTACGCGATTTGCTTCGTCGTTTTGATTTAAAACCATATGACGAAAAGGAACAGTCTGGCTTGATTCGGAACCTCGTTGTCCGCCGTGGTCATTACTCAGGACAAATTATGGTTATTTTGGTAACCACTCGTCCTAAAGTTTTTCGTGTCGACCAATTGATTGAACAATTAATCAAGCAGTTTCCAGAGATTGTGTCTGTCATGCAAAATATCAACGACCAGAATACCAATGCGATTTTTGGTAAGGAGTGGAAGACTCTTTATGGTCAAGACTATATTACCGACCAAATGTTGGGGAATGACTTCCAAATCGCTGGACCAGCCTTCTACCAAGTTAATACTCAAATGGCAGAGAAACTCTATCAAACAGCCATTGACTTTGCGGAGTTAAAAGAAGATGACGTGGTTATTGATGCTTATTCAGGAATTGGAACCATTGGTTTATCAGTCGCCAAGCACGTTAAGGAAGTCTATGGTGTTGAAGTAATTCCAGAAGCGGTTGAGAATAGCCAGAAGAATGCTGCATTAAACAATATTACAAATGCTCACTATGTCTGTGACACAGCTGAAAATGCCATGAAGAATTGGCTCAAGGAAGGTATTCAACCAACCGTTATCTTGGTCGACCCACCAAGAAAAGGCCTTACAGAAAGCTTTATCAAGGCAAGTAGTCAAACAGGAGCAGAACGTATCACCTATATCTCCTGCAATGTTGCAACCATGGCGCGTGATATCAAACTCTACCAAGAGTTGGGATATGAGTTGAAGAAAGTCCAGCCGGTGGATCTTTTTCCTCAAACGCATCATGTTGAGGCGGTATCACTGCTTGTACGAGCTGAGGCATCAGCGAAGTAGAAGCAGATGTTCCGCCCATGGTATAGGACTCGTAGAATGAAGAGGGAAACCGACGAAATGATACGGTAAGTTCGAAATGCTGAGTGTGTAAGCTTATTAGAGAAACGTGCCTAACACAGCCATGAATAAATTATTGAAATGCTTCTTTTACCACCAATATTTTCTGTTCCGAATGTGATTCAGCATAAGGAACTGAGGTAGATTTATAAGAGACTGTTACTGGGAAGTTGCAGTCTTTTTAGGGGTTTAATGGTATAATGAGATTATAAATGTGGATATTGTTTAAATTCTCTGGAGGACGCATAATGTTGAATTTAGTAAAAGGTCACCAAGTTAGCTTGGTAGAAAACCTGTTTGAATCATTTACAAAGTTAACTGAACATCATTTGACGGCGAATGTACACGCAGAAAAAATATTAGAGGTTTTTCAACACTTTATTGCGATTCATGATGAGCCCTTGTTTTTTATTTTAGAATTGCCTGTCAGTATTGATAGAGAAAAAGTGATAGCAAAGAATATTATCAAGGAATCCCATAAGGATGTTTATTATATTGATGGTTGTTCAAGAGAGGAATGCCTAGCACTGTTGATTAGATACGGTGATTTACTTGTTAATGATGGACTAAGTAAGTTTGGATTTGGTGGGCATAAAAGTCATGATGAGATCATGCTTGATAGCTATAATGTTGTGACAGTTTATAGTAAAGAACTATCGAAATTTAATGACTTTTTTGAACCTCATAATATTCAATTTGTAGAAGAACTAGTGACAGCTTGGAAAACTTTTTCTAAGACTTCATCAGGAATCTCTGAAATCTATGAAAGTAATGGAAAAACTGTTTATGATTTGCCTAGAGAATTAGCTGAATGGGGAATATATTTAGCTGAAACTCGAACTGAATAGGTATAACTATAGATTAGAAAGAGAATATATCAATTCCTCTAATACCTCAAATTTAACTTTAGTCAATTTATAGAAGGGAAAGCAAGATGTAAGCACACGTTGAGGCGGTATCACTGCTTGTAAAAGCTTAGAAACCTTTGACGAAAGGGAAAGTAAAAAGAGGCTGGGACAAAAGTCCTAGCCTCTCAATTGTTTTTGGATTGTCGAGCAAGACGCAGTGGTTGAGTGGGCTCTACTACGCTGATTTCATCAGCTTTTACAGCCCTACTCAACTGTGCGGAGGTGGGACGACGAAATCGAATTCTAACGAATTACTGATTTCTGCCCCACTCTCTTTTGTCGTATGATGGGGAAGTATTAAGGTAACCTCTCATATTTTTTACTAGGTTTGAAAACTTATTTGTCATTTGTTGGAATCTTTTGTACGGATTACTTAATGCTCCTTGGCAAAATTACAATGACTGCTGTAATACCGACAGCCCACGCCATTGCTGATGGAAAAATTGTTAAAGTCAGAATCAAACCAATTAGTTTTATAGCAATATCCCATATAGCAATATCCCAAACCGTGTAACGATTTTCTTCTCTAGCTTTTTTAATAGTTACTTGGCTATTGCTGAGATGAGGTAACTCTTCATATATCCATATATTTGTAAAAGAAATCAGAAGAACAACTATTCCATAAAAAGTTTGTGCTACTGTGTTATTAAACTCCATTGAAACAAGAGTGGTTGCATATGGGAAAAGAGAAGAAAAAATAGTAGTAAAAGAGAAATCCAAACCAGGTTGTTATTGATTTTTTCAATTTTATCTGTTTTACGAACTCGCAGACTGTCTAATTGCTTCTTAGCTTCCAGTGGATTTAGCCGTGTATAAGCGTAACCGCATTCCTCAAGAAAGGCCTGAAGACGTCGAGAATAGACGCCTGTGGCCTCAAATATAATCTCAGGGTTATGAACTGTTTTCAAGTCGCCCAATAGGCGATTGAAACCAAAGGCATCATTGAGTATGGTGTAGCCATGAACCTTCTCACCGTTGACTAAAATTGCCACCTCAGAACTTGTTTTGCTGACATCAATTCCAAATACTGCATGCATGACATTACCTCTTTTGTCTTGAATAATTCCATGTTTTAGTGATTTTATTTTCAATACGCGACGTTTAGCGTCCCACATACTTTGATCAAACTCCACCTAAAACAAGGTGTCTTGCCAGTTTGTCAAGCGACGTCTAGCGCCATAGAGCCCTACGACTTTACAAGACACCACTACTTTAACATAAAGAAAAAGTAGTGAGTACTCTCTCCCGTCGGAGATTTCTTCACTACTAATCTTAGTATGTTTTCTACAGCAAAATAGGCTCCATAATCCCTATGGTGGTTTTACCCACTACAGAAATTATAGAGCCCTTTTCTTTTACCTTTTCTGAAAAAGGAGTATAATAGGGGCGAAAATATAAAATCGTTTTAATGATTTAGAATCGAGGAAAGGATTATGAGTAATTCTAGTCAGAAAGGTGCTAAATTAGGGACCTGTGCCCCTGATCAGGTTTATCAGGTGTTGCAAACAAGTCCTCAAGGCTTAAACTCACAAGAAGTCCAGAAAAGGCAGGCGACTTACGGGCCTAACCAATTAAAGGAGAGTAAACAAGAACCTATTTGGTTGACTTTTGTCAGACATTTTACCAGTCTCATGGCCCTCTTATTGTGGGTTGGTGGCTTTATCGCTATGCTTTCTCATAGTCTAGAGTTGGGGATTGCTATCTGGTTGGTCAACATTATTAATGGTCTCTTTAGTTTTATTCAAGAATATAGAGCAAGTCAGGCTACGGCAGCCCTTAATAAGCTTCTTCCATCTTACACACGGGTTCTTCGGGATGGGAAGGAAGATAAGATTCTTGCTCAGGACTTGGTGCCAGGGGACTTGGTTTTCATTGAAGAAGGAGACCGTATTTCTGCAGATGGACGCTTGATTGCCGTGACAGATTTGCGAGTTAATCAGTCTGCTCTTACTGGTGAGTCTAGCCCTATTTACAAGTCAGACCAAGCGGATTTAGATCCTGAAAAAACCGAGTTAGAATATGACAATATGGTGTTTGCTGGAACTACAGTTTCTTCTGGGTCTGGGTGTTTTATAGTATCTGCTATCGGAATGGAAACAGAGTTTGGACAAATTGCAGATTTGACACAAAACCTTACTCAGGAAAAAAGCCCTCTTCAGAAAGAATTAGATCATTTGACCAAGCAAATTTCAGTAATTGCAGTCTCTATTGGTCTCTTCTTTATGGTTGCAGCAACCCTATTTGTTCACCAACCTTTGTCTCAATCCTTTATCTTTGCCCTGGGTATGATTGTTGCCTTTATTCCTGAGGGGCTTCTTCCCACGGTTACCCTATCTCTAGCCATGGCCGTTCAGCGCATGGCTAAGGATCATGCTTTGGTTAAGAAGTTGTCTTCGGTTGAGACTCTTGGAGCGACCTCTGTTATTTGCTCAGATAAAACAGGGACCCTAACTCAAAACGCCATGACAGTTAATCATTTATGGACCTTGTCAGGTAATTATGAGGTAACTGGACTAGGTTATGCACCAGAAGGGCATATTGAGAAGGATGGCCGCCCTGTTTCTCTGAAGGAGAATGACCTCGTGAATCGTTTGGTTCGCTTTTCTCATTTGGCTAGTAATGCACAGGTTGTGGAACCTAGTGCTGATAATCCCAATTATACGATTTTAGGTGATCCGACTGAGGCTTGTCTTAATGTTTTAGCCGAAAAAGCAGGGATTAATTTAAATGAAAATCACGCTTGGGCTCCTCGTATCAAAGAAATTCCCTTTGATTCTGATCGTAAACGAATGACAACGGTACATAGTCTCGAAAAAGGTCTAGATGGCAGTCACCATATTTCCATCACTAAGGGTGCGCCTAAAGAAGTGATGGAACTTTGCTCAGACTATTATGATGGTCAAGGGGCAATCAAATCTATGACTGCTGCAGAACGTCAGGCTATTCTTGCTGCTAACGATAAATTTGCTCGTGACGGCTTGCGTGTTTTAGCTGTGGCTTATAGGCCCTTAGAAAGTGATCATATTGGAGAAGACAAGTGGGATATGCAGACTTTGGAAGAAAATATGGTTTTTCTGGGTCTTGTTGCCATGAGTGATCCCCCACGTCAGGGTGTACGTGAAGCTATTGCAAAATGTCACCGAGCTAATATTCGTATTATCATGGTTACAGGTGACTATGGCTTGACGGCTCTTAGTATTGCCAAGAAAATCGGAATTGTGCAGGGTGATGATGCGCGTGTTGTTTCAGGACTTGAACTGGCTGACATGGATGACGATCAGCTTAAAGAAGCGCTTAAAGGTGAGATTGTTTTTGCCCGTGTAGCCCCTGAACAAAAATATCGTGTAGTCAATGCACTTCAGGAACTTGGTGAAGTTGTTGCTGTTACTGGTGATGGAGTAAATGATGCCCCTGCTCTGAAAAAGGCTGATATCGGGGTAGCTATGGGAATATCCGGAACTGACGTCGCCAAGGAATCTGCCGATATGATTTTAACGGATGATCACTTTGCTTCTATTGTCCATGCTGTTGAAGAGGGACGTGCCGTTTATCGAAATATTCAAAAATTCCTGACCTATATTTTTAATTCCAATACACCGGAAGCTGTACCATCTGCCTTCTTCTTGTTCTCTTTGGGGCGCATTCCTCTTCCTTTAACCGTTATGCAAATCCTAGCTATTGACTTAGGAACAGATATGGTACCTGCTTTGGGATTGGGGGTTGAACCACCTGAAGAAGGAGTGATGGACAAGCCACCAAGACGTTTATCGGACCGCTTACTTAATCGCCAACTATTGCTTAAAGCTTTTGTCTGGTATGGATTGATTGAAGCAACCTTGGCTATGGGTGCTTTCTTCCTTAATTATTGGGTAAATCAAGGAAATTTAAACCATCTGGCTAGCTCAGGTCCCCTCTATCGAGAGGCAACCACCATGACTTTGGGAGCGATTATCTTTACTCAGATTGGTATGGCCATGAATAGTCGTAAGGGTAGGGGCTCTATATTCCAAGTTAAACTTTTTGCTAATAGGATTATTAGCTTAGGAATTGTTCTAGAAATTGTTCTCTTTATTATCCTATCTTATCTACCGCTCTTCCACACGCTATTTAACACAGCCCCAATTGGACTTGATGATTGGCTCTATTTACTTGCTTGTCCCTTTGTTATTATGGCTTTGGAAGAAATCAGATATCGCTTATTTTCTACCATTTGTCAAGTCTGTCAAGGCTTTAAGTGAAAAATGAGATAAGACAGTAGCTATTCCGAGGTTACTGTCTTATTTTTAACACTTTTTGAGCCATAAAAGGGCATGCTAAAAAACACCTCATCTGGTATTTTTTGAAACAAGGTGTTACAATAATACGACATAGACAGTCTTATCGATTTTGGGTCAAAGAGTAATCGTAAAGTTTGTTATGCGTAATGAGGTAATACATTGTTCGAATGAGACGATGTATAGAGGCAATCGTATGTGGCTTAGTTGAAGCTATTGTCGATTGTCTTTTTCGTTTCTCATACAAGTCAGCGATATGGCAGGGATTGGTATGACTAGCTGAAGCGATGTTGTGAATGCACTTGAACAAGATTTTTCTGGCATAGGGATTACCTCGTTTAGTGATGTGTTCCTTGGCGAGAAAGTTCCCAGATTCATAGTGTCTCAGGTCAATGCCAATAAAAGCGTTGATTTGATTGGTAGAGTGAAAGCGACGAAAATTTCCCAATTCGCCAATGATAGAAGTCGCTATGGTTTCTGCGATGCCAGGAATTGACCGTAAGATGTCATACTCTGGTAAAGGCTGAGCTAGAGCTACCATGTCGTTTAGGACAACTTGTCTGCGATCAGAAAGACGAAGCAATTCTTGAGCATAGTAACGAACCTCTTCAAGCATTGGAGAGGTTTTCTTGACCACACAAAAAGATTGTTTAGCGAGTTTTATAAGTTTATCAGTCAGGTAAGCAATACGCTTTTCAGAGATGCGTTTGGAGGTAGATTGACGGATAATCTCACACAAGTCACTTTGAGATAGTCTTAATACAAACTCTTTGCATGGAAAAGCCATCACTAAGTTCCAATATTGCTCGCCAGTTGGTGTGGATAAGAGATTTTCCAATTCAGGAAAGGTGATTTGTAGGACCTTGTGCAGACGGTTTTTAGCTCGAACAAGGTCTTCTGTCAGATTTTGATAGAAACGGCTTAAATCACGAAGGTGTTGATAAACTTCTTCCTGCACGTAAGTTGGTTTACGATTGTGCACAAGCTGAGATTTAGCTAACTTTTCAGCGTCAATTTTATCTGTTTTACGAACTCGCAGACTGTCCAATTGCTTCTTAGCTTTCAGAGGATTTAGCCGTGTGTAAGCGTAACCATATTCCTCAAGAAAGGCCTGAAGACGTCGAGAATAGACGCCTGTGGCCTCAAATATAATCTCAGGGTTATGAACTGTTTTCAAGTCCCCCAACAGGCGATTGAATCCAATGGCATCATTGAGTATGGTATAGCCATGAACCTTCTCACCGTTGACTAAAATTGCCACCTCAGAACTTGTCTTACTTACATCAATTCCAAATACTGCACGCATGACATTAGTAGAATTCTATTTCTAAAATGAGTGAAACTAAGATAAGTAAAAGAAATGCTCAAATCAGATTTGAAAAACATAATAACTAAGATAGACAAAGATGATATACATTAACGTTTTATTTGACAGGCGAGTTCTTTTTATTAAAATAATTGTAAGTAAAAAAAGAGTGGGTATTTTCTGGTAAATTTCAATAATAAAACCTTGATTTGGCGCCATTTCTTTTCTGTCCTTCCCGCAGGCGCGGGAGTAAACCCTTTTGTTGAGGATTTATTCCTTTTTAAATGAAAATAATACAAGTAGGACACTTCTAAAAGTGATCTACTTTTTTTAAATATTTTCATTCTAAAGTTTAATTTTTAAAACAACTCTATCACTTTCGTTATATAATATAGATGTTGACTAACTCCACACGTTGAATGTGTTGTATTGATGTCAAAAGTTGCACCCGATAAGTAAATAAAGTGTAAAAAACAAAGGCTTGTTCAATTCGAAGTATGATACATTACCGGCACCCAAACCAAAGAAAAAGAAATAATTAAATTAGAAGTAACAGGGGAAATGATGAGAATTGGAGTTATTCAAGCAAGTTCGCAAGCGACCAAAAATCAAATAATCTATGATGCTGTATTAAAGTATGCTCCAAAGAAATCTGAGGTTATAAATTTTGGCTGTACGATAGAAGAAAATGAAAAATATTCGTATATAGAGATTTCTATTCTTGTAGGTATCTTGTTGGCAAGTAGGACAGTTGATTTCGTTGTTACGGGCTGTTCTTCCGGACAAGGAATGATGCTTGCTTGTAATAGTATGCCTGATGTCATTTGCGGGTATGCACCTACACCGAATGATGCCTATTTATTTGCTCAGATTAATAATGGAAATGCGATATCATTACCATTAGGTGAAGATTATACATGGTCAGGTACTGAAAATCTTGAAAAAACAATAGAAGCTCTTGTCTCGGAGCCATTTGGGCAAGGATACCCCAAAAGTGAGGCAGAGAGAAAGGTAAGAGATGCTGAGAAACTTAAAGAAATAAGAAGAATCGGGCAGGTTCAGTTTGCAGAATTCGCAAATGTACTAGATATATCATTGTTTGAATCAATAAAGAGGAAACAGAATGTAATTCAGAATGTAAAAGCGTATGGGAAGAAAGAAATAGCTGATTTAATAAAATGAACAAATTCTAGTTTGTCTAGGTAATACCTTTTAACGACAATCTTGTGCTATCCTTAAAAGCGTTATAGACATGTTTCTACATATAAACAGATTTACTTAACATACTTAGTGTTCACTCGTTTCATGTTGAGGCCGTATCACTGCTTGTTCGAACTAATTCATCAGTGAAGTAGAAGTGGATGTTCGGCCCATGCGATAGGACTCGTAGAATTAGGAGGGAATCTAACGAAATGATACGGTAAGTCCGAACCGCCGTGTGTAAGTTTGTTAGTGAAACGTGGATAATTCTCAAAACAAAGAAACTAAAACTCCATTATTTTAAGATGAAAACCTAAACTATTTTTGAGGAAGGAGGTAAAATATTGATAGAGAGTAGACCTGAGTTTGACAAAATCGTATCCTTTGATGAATTTAATAAGTACTATTGGTACCGTGATGAACTTTCACAGATATGCAAGTCATTAGGACTTGAATATAGAGGGACAAAACAAGAACTGAATGATATTATTGAGCAGTACTTTAAGGGTAATTTGATTAAAAAATCATCAATAAAAAGGAATAAGAAACGAGTCGAAGTCCTTACCTTAAATACTCCCTTACTTGAATGTGGATTCTCTTTTAATGCACACTTTAGAGAATATTTCTCAACTTTAACAGAGGTTTCACCGTTTAAATTTACTGCTGATATGGCTACTGCTTGGAGAAAAGTAAAAAGTGACAATGATTTGAGTTTCACAATACAGGATATGCTAAAAGTTTATTATGGAAATTCAGATTATGCCAAGTATGATCATTCAGTTTGTCAGTGGAACCAATTTCTAAAGGATTTCTGTGCAGACGAAAATAGTCACAATTACTCGAATAAACTAAAAGTAGCTTCTATTCTTTGGAAAGAAGTAAGAAATTCAAGTAATGAAAAAATTTATTCAAAAAATCTTTTGACTGAATATGCTGATAAAATAAAAGAGTATGGCAAGTAGAAATGTCAGTCTCAACCAATAGTTCATAAGGAGGAATCTTATGCTTGGAGCAATAGTTGGAGACATTGTTGGTTCTGTTTACGAATGGAATAATATCAAAACGAAAGACTTTCCATTATTTCGTGAGGATTGTTTTTTCACAGATGATACGGTGATGACCTGTGCTGTGGCAGAAGCAATTATGAATGGCGGTCAGAAGAATGACTTCATTGATGCCATGAAGAAGTATGGTAGAATGTATCCTGATGCAGGATACGGTGCAAGATTTGGTAATTGGGTTGATGGCAACGATCGAGAACCTTATAATAGCTTTGGCAATGGCTCGGCAATGCGTGTTTCTCCATGTGCCTGGGCCATGGATTGTAGTTTCTGTGCACGAACGGGAGCTTGGCCGTCCAGAAGAGCTCTTGCACGACTTTCTGCAGAGGTGACTCATAACCATCCAGAGGGGATCAAAGGAGCTATGGCGACGTCTGATGCTATCTTTATGTGTCGTTATTACTTTGGAGGTTACAGTAGCGACTATGGAAAACCGATCAACGACAACCCTACGGAGTGTAAGAGATTCATCAAGGAACACATAGAGCAGGAGTATGGGTATAACCTTTCTCAATCACTAGATGAAATTCGTCCTACTTATCGTTTCAATGAAACTTGCCAGGATACGGTACCTCAAGCTATCATTGCCTTTCTTGAAAGTACAGACTTCGAAGATGCTATCAGAAATGCTATTTCTCTCGGCGGAGATAGTGACACTCTCGCTGCCATCACAGGGAGCATAGCAGAGGCGGCTTATGGAATTCCTGAGTGGATTCAAGACAAAGTTTATACTTATTTGGATGAGCCTTTAAAAGAAGTGCTTAGACGATGGGGAGAAACGGTTGTAATAAAATAATAGATAGGCGTTATGCGGACCAATAATGAAAGATTGATGATTATCGATGGTTATATTGAAATTGTATCAAAGTGATTACTCAAAGGATTTAGTCATTTTTGAGACTTTAGAAGAAGGGAAAGCATTTGTCGCTCAAATCCCGGGGTATACTCTAGAAAACGAAGATGGGTTTGAAGTGGAGTATTTTAACCCTAAACACTTGCCGGATTATATGGAAATTGTCTTTAATGGGAATATTGTCCCTTTATCTAGATTCTCATTTGAACCTGAGGAAAATGTCGAGATTATTTGGAAAGAGATTTCGAATCTATCCGTTAAAAACGATAAAGTGGTCGAAGGAGCTACAAAAGTCGATGCTTATGTAGTGAATAACGATGAAGTGAAAGCCTATATCGAAGCCAGAGAAGCAAACTTCCGTAAGGCAAAAGACTTTTTAGAAGGCAGTGGATATGAAGTCGACAGAAGCTTTTTCGGAAGTGAAGATGGTGAAGCGATTCTCTACAGAATACGTGGCACCGAAGATTGGCACTTCTTGTGTCACTTAGACCCATCGTTTTTAGAGATTGAAGATGTAGAAGGATATATTAAAGAAGCGATGGAAGAGATGCAATAGTCAAAATAAATTCCTTGTGAGTGTACGCCACTGCTTGCGTGAACGGATTAAGCAGTAAAGGGAAACTTCTAGCACTATCCGGTTTATTAAGGAGAAAGGGCATTATGAAAATAGAAATTGGGAAAACCTATCTAGTGAAAAATGATATTTTCAGTTTAAAAAAAGGTGAACTCTGGACCTTAGTTGACAAGGGTTATCAGGCTTATTTTGGTGAACAGAATTTCGTATTTGTCAATGATGAGAAAGTGAAGGTATTTGCCGTTTTACAAGATAGTTCAGATGAAGATATGCAAATTTACCATCATCTGGATGACTATCTTGAAGAAGTTACTCCTGAAGATTTTTAAAAAATGTGAGATGAAACTTATAGCTATGTGCTTGTTATACTACTATAGATTTTCATAGTGAGAAAGCGTATGAGACGATTGAAAATAGTGGAGAGAAAGATTTAATGATTGAGTGGAAATCTTTACCAGAAGATGAGTATGAAGTTAGTGCAGTTCTTAATAAAAATAGTAATTACGAGATTTCTACGATAACTTTGAAGGGCAAGAAACATCTGATTAGATTGAAATTTCCATTTTGTCATTTTTACCAAATCATAGATAGAGACTTTTTTGGTACTCTTAATCAGATTCCTAGTTTACCAGAGCTTGAATCCCCTATTTGTAAGCTAGATACTAGTAGTCTGATTACAGAAGTGATTCATAAGGCGGGTGGAGTTTTGGCTGAAGAAGATTTGGTTCATTTTCGTATTTGTGCCAAGAATCTAGTCATAGACTTAATTCTCTATAAAAATGAAGAGAGTGATATCAGGATAGAAGAGGTTGGTCAAGAATGAAGTGGATTAATATTGGTGAGAAAATCAAGTATGATTGGTATGAATTACGGTGTCAACTTTCTCGAGAAAATCACCTGCAAATTTTTCTCGAAGGTTTAAAGAATCAAAAGCTAAAATACTGTATAGATTTTGGTAAGACTCTATTCTGCAGATCTATCGATGAGGGGTTGGACCTGAATTTGCTCGAAGAAGATTTTATTAGCGGACCAAAATTTCCTCATTTCTCAGATGGGGTTTTACTTGAAATGTTAGATAGTCACCTCAAAAAAAGAGTTCAGAAAATTTATTCTGTTCCAATCTATCACTACCAAGTACAGGGAATTAATTTTGGGATAGACATCCTTACAGTGGCTATTCCGATTATCAAAAAGATCTAGACTGAAACTAGGGTGAAAGCCATCTGGTTCAGTCTTTTTTTCTATTTATGTAGTATAATAAAGGGTGTAGGGATTCTATTTTTTATACTCTTCGAAAATCTCTTCAAACCACGTCAGCTTCGCCTTTCCGTACTCAAGTACAGTATGCGGATAGCTTCCTAGTTTGCTCTTTGATTTTCATTGAGTATTAATAGGATTTTTCCAAGAACGAAAAATCATCTAGAAAGAGGAGAAGCATAAAGCAATCACTTGAATTTTTAAGAGAAAGAATCACCGATAAGATGCCCTTAGAGGATATGGTAGCAATTTTTGAAGACTTGTGTAGTGATCCTATTGAGGATGAAATGATTTTATTTGAGACAGGGACATTTACAACTGTATCTGATAAGCCCTTGTTTCAACTATCCTTAGTAAGGCAAGCCCCAAATGAAGATGAAGAGTTTTATCAAGTTCACCTTGATATTTTCTATGAAGCATGTCAAGAGAATCAAATGTTTCATGAATCGACCTGGGATGAAGATTTAGAGGAAAATATCTTTGATTACATTAGAGATTCAGAGGTGTTTGCCTATGCTAAAGAGCAGGAATACCAAGCGGTCAAAATTTATCTAGACCAAACTTGAGATAATTAGTTAAAGTAAGGAAATCTAATGGCAGGAAAACTATAAATGAAAAAAATTATGATCATTATTAATCCAACATCTGGTGGTGAAAAAGCCTTGGATTATAAAGTTAAGTTAGAAAATAAAGCCTTAGATTATTTTGAGCATGTGGAAACCAGAATCACTGAGAAAGCTCTTGATGCGACAAACTTTGCAGCAGAAGCTTCTAAAGAGAAGTATGATGCTGTCCTTGTTTTTGGTGGTGACGGGACTGTCAATGAAGTCATTTCGGGTATTACTGAGAGAGACTACATTCCTAAGTTAGGGATTATCCCAGGCGGTACGGGTAACCTCATTACGAAACTTTTGGAAATCAATCAAGACATCGATGGTGCGATTGATGAACTCGATTTTAACTTAACCAACAAGATTGATATCGGTAAAGCGAATGACAACTATTTTGGTTATATTTTTAGTATCGGTTCTCTGCCTGAGGCGATTCACAATGTTGAAATCGAGGACAAGACAAAATTCGGTATTTTAGCCTATGCTATAAATACCATGAAATCTGTCATGACGGATCAGGTCTTTAACATTAAGGTGGAGACGGAAAATGGAAATTATGTTGGTGAAGCTAGCCATGTTTTGGTTCTCTTGACAAATTACTTTGCTGATAAAAAAATCTTTGAAGAAAACAAGGACGGCTATGCCAATATTTTGATTCTGAAAGATGCTTCTATATTCTCTAAATTATCCGTTATTCCTGATCTACTAAAAGGAGATGTTGTCAGCAATGATAATATTGAGTATATCAGAGCGCGTAATATTAAGATCTCTTCAGATAGTGAATTGGAGTCAGATGTTGACGGCGATAAATCGGATAACCTACCTGTAGAAATCAAAGTTCTACCTCAACGAGTAGAAGTATTTTCAAAACCGAAAGAGTAGAAGGTAAAAATTAGTTTATTATTCACAACGAAATCGATTTTATATCAACGATTGGAGGAGGAATCAATTCTTTATTTGATAAATTTCGATCAATTTGTTCTCATTTAAACCAAATCGGAATCACACCGACGCTCATGGGGTCTTTGGTTTTTGAATACCGTTCAAATGAAGAACTGGCTCAAGGAAGGTATTCAACCAACTGTTATCTTGGTTGATCCTCCACGCAAGGGCTTGACCGAAAGCTTTATCAAGGCAAGTAGCCAAACAGAAGCAGACCGCATTGCTTATATTTCATGTAATGTCGCTACTATGGCGCGTGGTATCAAACTCTAGCAAGAAATGGGTTATGAACTGCAGAAAGTCCAGCCGGTTGATCTTTTTCCGCAGATACATCACGTGGAGTGTGTAGCTTTGCTTGTACGAGCTGATTAAACAAGGATGTAGCTAGTGAAAGTCCTAAAGTAAGGAGTTTAAAGATGAAATTCCATGAATTTGGTGATAAGAATTTGCCTCCTATCTTACTGATACATGGTGGTGGCAGTTCTTGGTGGAATTATCTTCGTCAAGCACGAATCTTGTCAGAAGAATACCGTGTTATTCTACCCACTTTGAATGGCCACGGCGAGGAATATCAACTTGATTATGTTTCTACTGAAGATTCTGCTTTGGAGATTCTAGACTATATCAAAGCAAACTGTGGTGGGAAATTGTTTGCAATCGGTGGTGTTTCACTTGGTGGTCAAATTGCCATGGAGCTTTTGTCTTTAGACAGTGAAATTGCTGAGAAGACCATCATAGACGGAAGCCTCTGTATTCCTCAACCAAGGTTAGCTAAAATCAGCATCCTTTTAGTGTCTCTATTCGGTAAACTGATGTTCAATAAATTCTCTTGCAAACTTCAGTTGAGCATGATGAACAAACTCTATCCTAAACTGGCTTATCCAGAGGAAATAAAAGCTTATTATTTGGAGGATCTGCCAAGGACGCCTGTCAAAACAATGGCAACCATTTACAAAAACTATATGGGGTGTTACAAGCTGAAAGATATGATTTCTGCTAGCAAAGCTCAGGTTTTGTATATCTATGGTCAAAAAAAATTAAACTGTGTGAAAGCATCGGCGAAATTATTTCAGCAGCTACATCCAAATACGATTTTGTATGAAGCAAAGGGCTATAATCACGGCTATTTATCAGCTTACCTGCCTCAAGAGTGGGTTGATTTGGTGCTACCATTTTTAAAGAGTGATTCATTTATAGTAAACTGAACAAAAAATAGTACATAATTTGGTGTAACCTTCTTATGGCTTATCCAATAGATTTTCGTAAAAAAGTTCTCGGTTATTGTGAGCGAACAGGTAGTATAACAGAAGCATCACACGTTTTCCAAATCTCGCGTAATACTATTTATGGCTGGTTAAAGCTAAAAGAGAAAACAGGAGAGCTAAACCATCAAGTAAAAGGAACAAAACCAAGAAAGGTTGATAGAGATAGATGTCATTAAGTGGAGTTAGTGAGTTAGATGTCAAGGTAAAATCAAGGTTTTTGCGGGGAATCACGCAACTAAACATAACAAAGATCGATAATTTCTGACATCTTTGATTGGTAGATGATCGGACAACTTTTCATTACAATTTTCATAAGAATAAAACACGGAGGTTCTCATGAAAAAAGAAATGGAGTGGGCATCATCCAGCATAGAGGAATAATGAACCAAGGCTTCCTCACTACTGATTAGTTTCAGTGGTGAGGAGCCTTTTTACGCTTCGATGTCGATTGTGAGGCCGGACTTAAATTCCACGGTGAAGTGGCCAAAAAAGACGGCGATCTTCTCGATGAGCTTATTTACCAGAGTCTCATCAAACTCTGTGATGTCGGTTTTCTGCTTGGCGATGAAGTCCTGCAGCTCCTTGATCCGGTTCTCACAGGGTACTTCTGCGTGGGTGATTGATTTCCAAGCGGCTAATACAGCGCCAGACAATGAATTTGCAGCCGTGATTGTTCCAGTGGACGCGCCGGTAAAGCTCACTGCAGAAAACGATTTGTGCAAAGCAGTGATTGCAGGAGAAGATGTGCTTCCTGCCGGACGGGCTGGTGTGAACCACGCGCCTTCGGACAAGCCTTGCAAATAAAATACGAAAGTAGTATACTAGAATCACGATTTTGAAAACGTTTGCGTTTTAAATGAATCAAAGTAAATTAGGAGATAGCTCAATGGAATTAACAGCCATTTACCACAGACCAGAGTCGGAGTACGCCTATCTTTACAAAGACAAGACAATGCACATTCGCATTCGAACGAAAAGGGGAGATACTGAAAGCGTCCACTTGCATTATGGAGATCCTTTTATTTTTATAGAGGACTGTTATGAAGCAATCAAGGAGATGACCAAAATTACCTCCGATGCTTTGTTTGATTACTGGCAAGTGGATGTTACGGTCGGCTATGCACGACTTCAGTATCTCTTTGAACTCAAGGATAAGCAAGGTCAGAGCATCTTATATGGCGATAAGGGTTGTGTTGAAAATACGCTAGAAAACCTTCATTACGAAGGAAATGGCTTTAAAATTCCGTATATCCATGAAATTGATGCTTGCCATGTTCCTGACTGGGTGGCTGAGACGGTATGGTATCAGATTTTCCCAGAACGTTTTGCCAATGGTAATCCTGAGATTTCTCCAGAAGGTTCGCTAGCTTGGGATTCCTCTATCAAACCAAAGACGAGCGATTTCTTTGGTGGTGATTTACAAGGTATTATTGACCATCTGGATTACCTGCAAGACTTAGGGATTACAGGACTTTATCTCTGTCCTATCTTTGAATCTCCAAGCAATCACAAGTACAATACGACGAATTATTTCGAAATTGACCGTCATTTTGGAGACAAGGAAATCTTCCGTCAACTGGTGAAGGAAGCCCATCGGAGAGGTATGAAAATCATGCTGGACGCTGTTTTCAACCATATCGGGGACAAATCACCACAGTGGCAGGATGTCCTTAAACACGGTGAAGATTCCGTTTACAAAGATTGGTTCCATGTTCAAGAATTCCCCGTGACAAAGGATAAGCTGGGGAACCCAAGAAAGCTCCCTTATCATACCTTTGCTTTTGCCAGCTATATGCCCAAGCTCAATACGGCAAATCCTCAAGTTAGGGACTATTTGTTGAGCGTAGCGACCTACTGGATTGAAGAGTTTGATATCGATGCTTGGCGCTTGGATGTGGCCAATGAAGTGGATCACCAATTTTGGAGAGAGTTCCGGAAGGCTGTCCTGGCTAAAAAGCCTGACCTTTATATTCTTGGAGAGGTCTGGCACACGTCTCAGCCTTGGCTAAATGGCGATGAATTTCACGCGGTCATGAACTATCCATTATCTGATAGCATTAAGGACTATTTCTTGCGTGGTGCCAAGAAGACCAGTCAATTTATCGATGAAATCAATAGCCAGTCTATGTACTATAGACAACAGATTTCGGAAGTGATGTTCAATCTTCTGGATTCGCATGATACGGAGCGCATTTTGGCTACGGCCAAGGGAAATGTCCAACTTGTTAAATCTGCCCTTGCTTGCCTCTTTTTACAAAGGGGAACACCGTGTATCTATTACGGAACCGAGTTAGAATTAGACGGAGGTCCAGATCCTGATTGTCGTCGTGTTATGCCTTGGGAGCGTGTTTCTGACAGTAATGAGATGCTTATGTTCATGAAGAAATTGATTCAGCTTCGCAAGGATGTTTCAGACATTATCCAACATGGAACCTATAGCCTGAAAGAAATCAAGCCAGATGTAGTGTCCCTAGAATGGGATTATGATGGACAAAAAGTCCAAGCTATTTTTAACCAGTCAACTGAAAACTATCTTGTAAATCGTGATTCTGTAGCGCTAGCCAGTCATTGCCAAGAATTGGATAATCAGCTTGTCATCTCGCCAAAAGGCTTTGTAGTTTTTGTGGAGAAATAGATAATAAGGTGTAAAAGACTGTAATGATAGGCAACCATTCGTTCCAGTCTTTTTTGTATTTATGTAGTATAATAAAGGAAAGTAATGAAATGATAATAATCAGAAGGAAAGAAGTCAACTTATAAAAGTACCTTTATCGTAGAGAATATTTATTAGATAGCAAGGAAGAGGAAAAAAATGAAACTATTTAAAAAAATTTCCTGTCTATTTATTATTATAGTTGGCGCCCTTCTACTAAATGCCTGTACCTCGCATAAAGAAGACAAAGAAAGACTAGTTCGATATCTCAATAAAGTCTATGGAGAGAGTACTTATGTGATAAAAGAAGATCCTAGTCATCCCTATTATTGGTTTGTGACCCTGAAGGATTATCCTGACATTTCTTTTACTTGTAGTGTGTCCCATGATTGGCTCGCAATGGGTTCCCCCTTTATTCATTCTGATTTTGAAGAAGTATTTTGCACAAGAGCCCTTGCGGAATATAAGGAAAATCATAATCTAGGTGATGATGTCCTTTCCTATCTCCATCCTGAAAATTTTGTCTATTCTACTGAGGTTGAAAATTTAGATCAACTAAAAGAATCCTATGACAAGATGTTGGACTTTATCAACTATACTAGCCTGAAGTATCCTATTTTAGCTGAAACTGATTGCTTCGGGGTACGAATGGATATCAGTGGTATTCGATTAAAGAGCTCGAGGAGAAATCTTGATGGGACAATTGATACCAGTATTTATCAACAAGTTTGTAATGCAGAAAATGGGAAATTAAACATAACATCTTTTGAGAAAATTCGTCAAGAATTGGAACCCCAACTACGAACACACCCTGAGAATCCTAATGGATTTGTATTTGTGGTAAACTCGACTTCTTTTGTACTGGGGAGTGATACGCTTGATGATTGTTTAAATAAGGATGTTGAATTAGAATCCACCACAATAGGGGAACTCAAAAAGATTTACTTACAACCTGGAGAAGTCAGTGAAAGCTATATATTATCTAGAGTCTATAATGTTGGAAGTCTATCTTATTATACAAAATTTAAAATTCAGGTGAAAAACCTAAGCGATAAAGGATGTTCTCTTTTAGATGGAACGTTGATAAAGGCTGTCATCTCTGATCCGGCAAGTATGTATATTGGGGATGTCTATTACGAATTTGATAAAAGAAAAGAGTTAACCGCTGATTTATATGACATGCTTGGAATAAAAAGGCCCTCCACTAGTGAAGAGGAGAGCGACGGAGTTCCCTATAAAAATATAAGAGTTTTGTTTAAGATGAGGGTCTATTTCAAAGAGATAGATAGCGTTACCTTATCCTATCAGGAGTAGTTGATTTTTCACTCCCAGATTGTATTCTGAGCTCTTACTCCGTATCGATTTGGGGACTGATCACTATTGAAATTCGCCACAAATTGATAGCTGTTCCATAGTACATAGTCGGCAGTTTGCAGCCTCAGACTGAAGTAGGTATCGTGCTTCACTTCTTTAGCATCAGCAGGTTTTAGTGAAAAGATATCTGTTAAGTTTCTCGTTTTAAAATCAGTGATTGTGAGTTTGGAGAGGTCTTGGTTGCTGATTTTAACTTGGGATAGTTGCGGATTGTCTGCTGAGATTTCATAGTATGTGACGACGCAGTTCTCGAGTTTATCAGAATCTTTCCACTTTGGTGTAATGCTCATCAGACCGTAAGATTGACCACCTCGGACAATTTCAAGCAGTTCTCCATAGTAGAAATGGTCATTGCGTTTGTTCACAATCTCACTCTCAGGATTTTTTCCAGTAAAACTGAACCCCTGATTCAGTAGTTCTGAAGCTCTTGTTTCACCTACCACCACACTGGTCTTGTCGATTTGAACTGGAATAGGTTTAGCGGGGACACCAGTTATCATGATACAGAACATAAAGATTAAGGTGGTCAAGAAGGTAGCCCCGATGATAGCATTGGTTGATGAATAGGGACCACGATCTTTCTTTGAACGACTTACTATAAATATTACCAAGTTGACAAACTGTCTAAACAGCATGCTCCCTACAACAATGGCGAATTGAGCCTTTAAACAAGTATAAAGAGCTGCTGGAAAATTGTCCATTTTAACATACAGTGCCACTAAAGTGAAGATATTAGCTAGAACAAAATAGAAAATAAATAGGTTGGCTTCTTTGAGAGCGTTCCTATTAGTGATATCTTCATATTCAATATGGTAGCGTCCTTGAAAACCTTGCCCGAACTGATACATCCACTTAGGAACTTCTTTGCCAGCGCTGACGGCACTTGCCAGTTTAAAATAGAGATAAATCGTAAAGACTAAGAACAGGCAAAAAATAAAATAAAAAGTCAAAGCAAATATAAAAAAGCCCATCGCTATTCTCCTTTTTAGGCGATAATCCACATTTTGGATACACCTACATTATAACACTTTATAAGGAAAACATCTGAAGATACTATTCATCAAGTAAGAATTACACTTTAGTGATAATAAGCTTTTATAAAACGTAAATAACATCATTCAACATAGAAATTTTGGAGGAAAAACAAATGGGAATGATTGCTAATTTTCAATATATAAACGATCAGTACTTACATCAACTGAAGGCCTTTAATGGTGAAGGAGATGATCAATTTGAGGTAGTAGAAGAGGAAGCAGAACTTTTACTTGATATAGATAAAATGTGGGATGTTCTTCATTTTGTGCTTACAGGGGTTGGAAGTTCAAACCCTAGTCGGAATGATCCTTTGAGCGTGGCTGTTTTGGGTGTGACGCCACTTGAAAATGTTGCGGAATATATTGCCTATACAGAAAAATCAAAAGTATCAGAGATTTGTTCGGCTTTGAAAAACTTTGATATGGAAGAAGCCATGGCGCATTTTAGTATGCAAGCTTGTAAAAAGGCAGACCTTTACCCCGATATTTGGGATTATGATGACGAAGAGGAAGAGATTAAAGAAGAAATTTGCGATTATTTCCAAGCGATGAAAGAGTTTTACCAGAAGATTTTAGAGCTCAATGGTAATGTCATGGTTACTATTTCTTAGAAAGCTTTGCAAAGGTATCTCAAAGAATTAAACAGCTTGAGGTTAAAAATGGATAAAGAAGATTTACAAAAAGCATACCTTGACTTGGAAAAAGAAGGCTTTCCTTCTGGCAAAAGAATCAAATTTGTAGCTGATCTGGGTAGTTCCAAAGAAATCGCATATCATTACGAACTGATTTGCAAAGATTGGAATGAAGGTAGAAATCTGCATTTAGAAGGTAGCTTTAATAAACATGGAAAAGATGGCTTAGAGTTTTTATTTGAACAGTTGGATGAAGTTAAAGATGAAAAACAAAGTGTATTGATTGCCTATCTTATAGCGGAAATCCTTTCTAAATCAAAACATCGAGATTTTTATAGCTCATTTTGTGACCAACTGATTCCTATCTTTACTGTACTTTTAGATATAAAGAATCCTATTCTTCGTCAAAAGGTGGTCATAGCTTTAGGTTGGATAGGATCAGCAAAAGAAATTGAACTTTTAACAAGACAAATGCTTGATGATGAAGACGCCCTTTGTCGTGCATGGTCTGCGACGAGTCTTATGCAACTATCCTTCCATAGAGTAAAAGCAGAAATTATATCCAAAAAAGCAAAGGCCAGTTTTATTCAAGCCATTACTGAAGAAAAAGATCCTTATGCTTGTGGTTTGATGATAGAAGCAACTCAACTATTATTTGGCAAGAGATGGATATCATCTTCTGCAGTGGAAAATGTGGAGATTGAAAAAATAGAAAAAGCTCAAAAATCTGCTATTAGATTCCTAAGTAAGTTTTAAGGGATAACCATATAGAAGCATTGGAAAGTTTATTGACCGATAAGTATTAACAGCTCTCAAATTGAGAAACAATACAGCTCTAAAACTACAAAGGAACATATTATCAATATCAGCCCCTGAAATGTATGAATGTTGTGGTCATCATTGTTTCTTTCTACATAGTAAGCCTGCAGTACACTGAAACTACAGGCTTTTGTCGTTTAAGTGGTATAATAGAAGGAAAAACGAGAAGTATTTTTATATATAAAGGGTTCCAAGATCCAATATTAATCGAGGATGGTATGAGATAAAAAATGAAAAAAGAAGATTTGTTGGCATTATGGAAAGGAATAAACTGGGAAAAACATGATTCGGGGATCTATTTTTTAGGGCAATGTCGCAATAAAGCCGTAGATATTCATTTTACAGGCTATTGTGAACAGGATCTACTCTTGTTATCGGATGATTTGATGTCTAGACTCTACAGGGATCTGGAGCAGATAGATAAAAAAGCTCAAAAGGTTATTCAAGATAACTGGCCTGATGAAGCTATTTCAGAACTGGAATTAACTGAGCTAATCTTTGATAAAAACGGTTCTTATGGCGAATTTGCTCTAGGATATGATGCAGGTGACTCTCTGGCTGGGCCACTTTACCTGCTAGTGAAATTCGACAAGCAGTTTCAAGCCGCTAGAGAGGTTATTTGTGAAATTTACTAACTTGCCTGAAATTAAAAGTATAAAATAAGGTGATAAAATGAAAGAATATCTGACAGAATGGATACGTTTAAAAGAGGATTTCAATCTTCAAGATGGTGACAGATCAAGTGTTTTAGCTCTCTATCAATTTGTGGATAGACTTTCTCAGATTGAGGAGATAGAGGCGAAGAAGGTATTGGTGGATGTGTATCAAAAACTTGGTATGATGGAGAGTGCCTTTAAAGTCTTCTCGACTATGGTTGATAAAACAGACCGAAAACAAATGAAGAAATTCACCACTTTACAAGAGTTGAGCAAAAAGCGTGGAAACGACTTCGCTTTACCGCGTCCATTAACAGAGACAGAGGAGGCTGAGAGAAGGGAATGTTTAAAAGATTTACCTCAGTTTCTCTACCATCCTGATCCGCTGGCTACGGGTGCTTTTGAGGAGGGAGAAGAGAAAATCTGTCCTTGTTGCGGTAAAAAATCAAGTGTTTATTATGCTATGCGGCCTTACTGTATCGATGATGTCGACTATCTCTGTCCGATGTGCATCGCAAATGGGGAAGCAGCGAGAAAATTCGATGCAGAATTTGTTCAAGAAGCAGAATGGATCGGAGAGCCAGATGAAGAGAAAAACAATATGCTTTTCTACCAAACACCAGGATACCTAAGCTGGCAGGGAGAATATTGGCTCTCATGCTGTGATGATTACTGTGCCTATTTGGGAACGGTTGGAACACAGGAGTTGAAGGCAATGGATATTGCTGATGAAGTATTAGCAGAATACCACGAGCGCGATGAGTTTGCAGATGTAGAAGATTATCTTGTAAAGGATGGTTCCCTTTGTGGGTATTTATTTAGATGTCTCCACTGTAAGAAATACCATCTCTGGGTAGATGCAGATTAGGTTATTAGAGTAGCTAATCAAGAAGGTTTCGAGGTTATAAGAAAGGAATTGTGTTTTGGAGAATTTAGAGATTTTTGAAATTGCAAGCAAATACTTTCTAGGACAAATGACCGATTTTAAAAACTTGTTGGTCAGAAAAATCAATAAATTAGACAGTACGGATTGGGTACATAATAAGGGAAGCATAAAAACTTGCAAAGCCGATGAAGCTGGTCGAAAGATGCGTTGTAAGGTAGGATTGAAATATGGTCTAAAAGTCGAATTATCCCTTAATGAGGCAGAGCTGATCTGGGAAGCATTTCAGAAGTTTTTTAAAGAAAGCTATTTCGAAAAGATTGAAAGAAACAGAAACAATGAAGAGTTAGGAAGATATGAATTTATTGCAAGAACTTCTAAGGGAGATGAAATTGAATGCAGCATTTACCTAGCAAATGAATGGAATATCCCTCAGTTTTCGATTTCAGGATTTGTTTCTTCCCGCTATAAATCATGTGATTTTAGCCAGTAATGGAAATGATAGGTAAAAAGGTGAGCTATGAAGCACTTAGACTGGGACAATATACAGAAAAGCTTAGAGACCTTGTTTGTTTTGGATGATTATGTAACGGATTCATCAAAAGATTATTTGAGATTGATACGAAAGAAAGAAACGGACTTTACTATCCGATACAGTATTGATAACGGTTCTGGGGATTCTTTGGATGTGATTTTTACAAAAGATGTCATCTTGATAAAGGGATTTGATCATGAAAGCAGTCTCAATCAGTTTGCTGCTGACCAATGGAAACAGGACCTTATCGACAGAATTTATGAAGGTATTGACGATAAATGGCTGAATCTTTTAACTTCAAAGGAAAGGAAAGAAACGACATTTTGTATCTGGTATGATGGTGCCGTTCATCAAAATAATATTGAGAATCATAATGACGGGGCCTGGTTATTGGCCTACATCTTTGATACGTTCGAACGATTTCAAGAATTTGTGACAGAATATTATTCTTTTGATTTTGATGATCAGTTACTGACAAAACTCTATACTGATGGGACGTTGTCTGATAGAGAATTGGCAGAACTGACACATGAATATCGAGGTTAGAAGAAATGGAACTGACGCTAAAAAATACCCCAGAAAAATACAAAAAAATGGTAGAGAAACTCTTACCCCCTTTATTGGAATTATTACAGAAATTAACCTTGTTGGAAGAAGAAATCTATGAATGCAACAAGGAACTGGATGCTGAAACGATTGTACTCAAGATACCCTCACATCAGATTCATCCCAAGTGGAAGGACCTGATGGACGAATATCATCAACGCTATCTGGCACTCATCGAAGACCATGTAAGCGAAAAATGCTTCTCAAAAGGACCTAGAAATTCCTATGGCCATCCAAGTGAGTATTCGTATTTAAAGGGCGAGGATTTTTTCGTTCAGTTTACCATGCGAAAAGAGGATAGGGCGACGGTCATTCTACAATTTGAATCGGTATTTACTCTATCGGTTTGAAAAGGAGGCTTGCAAGAATAGTGGTCTGGAAGGGATCAATCAAGAGATTAAAGAAAGAATCTGTCAGCAGGCAACAAAAACCACCAGACGAATTAGTGTATTTGTTGGTATGGTCTACTTGATTCTGTTTTGCTTGATAATTATCTGGTTGAATGCGAATTGCTCCCAAAATCCATTTTTTCTATGGTATCAAGGCTATATAGAATCACTATTTCCATTGATCAATGGTGATTGGGGGAGTAGTTGGATTGAGAAAAAAGGGACGATATTATGGATTGCTATCAAAGCTTTCCCCATATTTGTTCTTAATGGGGCGCCCTTTCTTTTGCTTGTGCTACTGATTGCGAATAGAACCTTGAAAAAGAAATTAAAGGTTGAATGTATCAACTAAGGAGAAAATTGAAATGGGTAGAATAGTTGTAATCAGTTCGCTGGCTTTTCTTGCATTGGCATTTTTGGGGATTGGACTTGGCATGTATTTCTTCCTCAAAAGGCTGGTAGTGAATGGGAAATCCGTCTTAGATGAGCCGGTAAATGAACAAACTCGTACAGACAAGATGGGGCTTGGCGAGCTTTTGGTTTATTTGTCGATAATTGCGATTGCTGGTGTTTTTGTAGTCCAAATAATGAGTAGGGGTGGAACTGGTAATGCTATCTTGGCTAGAATTGTCATCCTACCACCGATTATGGCACTTTTTAATGCCAGAAAACGCACGGGCAAAGCTATGATTGCGCTTGTGGTTTCTTTTATGGTGGCCATATTTGTTATGATTGCATACGGACAGATCGGTTCACCTCCCAAAGCGCCTGAACTAAAGATAGATGATAAGCCAATCACGCTAACACAAACAAGTGTGAGTGATCTTCTAAAAGAAGGTTTTGACATCTACATCAGGGATAATGACAGCTTTAGTAACGATTATGATGAGGCTCTTTCTTCAGGGAAAATCAAAAAATATCAGGCTGATAAGAGTATTTTTATCGAAAAAGGTTTTCATCGAGATAGCAATGCTGTGTCGTATGCTCCCTATCTTCTTGGCAAAGATGGTTTAATCCTTGGAAGTATTGCCTTATACGGGGATGAAATAAAAGAAACTGTCTTAGAGGACTGTAAAATTATCCAGTTTAAGCTGGATGAAGACCGTATTTCAGCAGCAAAAACAAAAGCGATTTCTTACAAGCTGGATGGTGTGGATTTACTAGCTAGGTTTGAGGAAGGGAATATGCGAACTACTTTTGGTGATAAATTATGGACTGTCCCTCCTGCCCAACCTCTAGACTCGACCCAACTATGGTATGGAGTTCAGTGGAAAAGTCGTAGCGACCACCTATTTTGGAATGAATATTTTTCCTTAATTCGCTTGGATGAAAACTACCAAATGATAGACTTTGAGCTAGTTGGAGAGATAGCGCGTGATGATTAGTGAAATAAAGATCTACTAAGTTTTTTTGATATTATTCTATTTGTACTTTGGTCAGGATTAGTATATAATCTATCATAGAGTCATTTACTAACTAGGAGAAGAATCATGGAATTAAAAGATTTTACTGAGAAAGAACAAGAGATGATTAAGCAAGGATTGACAACATCTGAGATTAGTGATAAGGAAACCGCAGCTAAAATTCTTGCCCTAGTGCCTCAGGAATGGATCAAACGCATTCCCTTTTTCGTGCGAAAACATGCAACAACTCGGACAATAAAGCGAATTTCTATCGAACATCCAGAACTTTATGCTATTGCTAAAAGAAATGGTGAGATTCCTGAGAAGGAACGAGAAGAATTACGTCAAATTATCACGACTATCTTTGAACAAAAGATGAATAAGCATAGTATTAAGTAGAGAATTAGAGAATGAAAATATATTTTATTGGCGGTTTGGGAAGCAATGTCTATCATAGCAAGGATTTTCTTCTAGAACTAGATTCGCAGGTCTATTTTCTCAATCCATATGAAACGCATCTTCGAGATGAAACAGAATTGAAATCATGGTTCAAAAATGAGATTGTAGAGGGAGAATCTATCTGTCTGATAGGTCATTCTCTTGGAGGAGATTTAGCTCGTTATCTTGCATCGGAATTTGAAGAAGTGAAGAAACTAATTCTTTTGGATGGTGGCTATCTAGATTTAGATAAGATTTTAACTTTAGATGTGGAATTAGAGGAAACTAAAAACTATATCAAATCTCAAATTATTTCGGACTTAGATGTTCTTATTTCTAAAGAAAAATCTGAAGCAAAGCATTGGTCAGAAAATATGGAGAAAGCCGTAAGACAGTCCTATCACTGGAATTTTGAGTATAATAGATATGAGTTAGCTATAAATTATGAAAATATAGAAGCGATACTCCGCCTATGGAGGAAGATACAAGCGTTTAAGATAGAAGTGGGAGATACCTTGTTTATTAGTCCTTGCAATTCTAATGAAGCTACATGGAGAGAGGAAGCCCTAAAAGAATTACTAGACTATTTTGATACTATTTTTCTAGAAAACGTTAGCCATGAGCTTTATACTGAAGCCCCCAAAGAAATCGCTAGTATGATTAATGAATGGCTCTCTCATTCTCTCTGAGATAGTGATTGAATAGTGATTATTAATATAGAATTAAAGTCTACTTAGACTCAACAAAAAACGAGCAGGCTCTTTTTCTGTCATTCAGAAGAGAACTTGTTCGTTTTGTGCTTTTCTTCTTTTAAAACATGCTACGACACGTATGATTAAACGCATTTCAATCGAACATCCAGAACTTTATGCTATTGCGAAAAGAAATGGTGAGATTCCTGAGAAGGAACGAGAAGAATTGCGCCAAATCATTACAGATATTTTCCAAGAAAAAATGAATAAGCATAAAATCAAATGATATTCTTTTATAAAAATTAGTTGCTAAAAGTCTGTCTTACAAAAATGTAAGATAGGCTTTTTAAATGTAAGATGAGTGTACGATTATGTGTGGAAATGTATGCTATACTCTATGTAGATCAAAATGAAAGAGGTTTATTATGAAAAAATGGAATGCAACGCAGTTGAAGTACCTGATGGCGGCTATAATGGTTTTAGACCATATCCCCCATATCACAGGAATCGTTTCTCCTCTGTGGGAAGGTATCTTTCACGCCTTGACCCGTTGTGTGGGAGTTTGGTTTGCCTATATGGCTATGGAAGGATTCATACATACTCGAAATCTGAAAGACTATCTCATCCGTCTCTGGAGTTGGGCTCTTATCATGTTCGCAGGAAATAGCGTACTTAATGCTCTGTTTGCCTCCAAGGGAGTAATGGTTAATAATAACATTTTCTTGACTTTGGCAATCGGTGTCACCATGCTTTGGATTGGCTTTCCTAGAAAAGAGTTGGATAAAAAGGAGAAGTTGTGGCGTCGGATTGGAGTTGCAGGTCTCTTGATTTTCGGTTGTCTTTTTACTGAAGGTGGTATCACTATGCTTCCTTTTCTCTTGATTAGTTACTCTTGTCGGAATCGCAAGGGATTGCGAAATCTCCTCTATGCCTTTCTGTGGGCCTTCTTGTTAGTGACTTCCATCCAAATTTACGACACTTGGCACCAAACACTGGAAATGATGCTTTTCAATTCTGACTGGCTCTTTGTCACCGTCTTTCCTTTTATGGCCTTGTATAATGGGGAACGTGGCGAACAAACTATATGGAATAAGTATTTCTTTTATATTTTCTACCCAGCTCATTTATGGATCATAACTTTGATTGCTTATTTGGTTAAGTAGCAAAAAAGCAAATAGCAGTATTAACTGTCTATTTGCTTTTCTTTTTATAAAATATACTTCTCAATCGCACGCGCAACGCCTTCTTCTTCATTGCTGGCTGTAACGTCATTAGCAAGGGATTTGACATGGTCACTGGCATTTCCCATAGCAATGCCCAGTCCTGCAAACTGAAGCATTTCGATATCGTTATTGGCATCGCCCATGGCCATAATCTCTGAGGGATCGATCTTCAAAATCGCTGCTAGTCGAGAAAGAGCAGTAGCCTTTGTTGTTCCAAGTGGCATGGCTTCATAAATGACAGGCTGCGAACGAACTCCGCTAAATTGTTGGCAGAGTTCCTCAGCGAACCGCTGCTCAAAATCGTCTGTTTGTTCTTTTGTTCCTAAAAACATACCTTGGAACATCCGATATTTGCCACTAGTGGCTTCCTCAAGGGAGATTTCAGTCAGGTCTGAAAAGACTAGCTTGGCATCATTTTGAACGATTTGATTAGGCTTGCCACCGAGGACAAAATAATGCTTCTCATCAAAAAGAGTCAACTGGACGTCGCTTTTTTCTGCTAAGTCATAGAGGTATTCAATGTCAGATGGACTGAGTTCTTGCCAGTCAACTAGACTCCAGTCACTGGTCTGATGGGTTGAGCAACCATTATTGACAATGACGTACTCGTTCTGTAGGTCAAGTCCTAGTTGTTTATAGTAGGGGAGGACACCGAAAAGCGGGCGACCTGTACAGAGAACCAGTTTGACACCATTTTCAATGGCTTGGTGAATGGCAGTGATGTGGGCTTGCGGGATTTCCTTGGCTTCATTGAGGAGGGTTCCGTCCATATCCAAGGCTAGTAGTTTAATCATAAGACTTCCTTTTCTAGGTGTTTTGCTTTTATTATAGCATATTTTGAGGGAAATAAGGATTACTATGTCAATTTAGGATGTTTGGATGACAATTCAAGATTTGAAGAGGATATTTTGTAAAGATATGCTATACTAAAGTTGTCAAAGTTGCAACTAGACAAATATTAAAAAAACTAACTTAAAATAGTTTTTTATAAGTCGGTATGAGTAGCAGATTACTCAACTAATCTGAACAATAGTGGAGGAATACATCATGGTTTTAATGAAAAAAAATATAAATCTAACAAATGAAGAATTAGAGATGATACAAGGTGGAGCAAATCGATATGGTAAAGAGGCTAATGGTTATTACGGTTGGCAAATGGCGTCGGTATTGACTATGCCAGTTCATGGATTTTGTCCCAGTGGCACTTATGATTTAGGATATATTGGCGGAGGCAATCATCTTTGCAAAGGAAGTGCTGCGAGATTTTAAGTAAAATTTATTAGTAATATGAAGAAACAAGGGGAGAAAGCTGAGGCATAGTATGAAAAAACGAATTATTCAAATTTTACTAGCATTATCCTTAATTTTTTACAAATCAACTTGGTTTCGGTGGATTTTTAATCACTTTGCAGCTAGATTTGTACCTGCTAGTCGAGAATATTTCTTACTTCTTGCTTTTTTAGAGCTCAGCGTAACTCTTCTAACAGTACTTTATTTACTAGTGTTCGAAGGTAAAAAAATGCTGGAGTTGAAATGGAAATGGAGATATCCAGTTTATTTGCTTCTTGCTTATGGAGTCAATTATCTTTCAGATTCTGTGTTTTCTTTTTTAACCCCAGCAACGTCCAATCAAATCGCTTTAAATGAATTGATTGAGATGACAGGTCGACAAGAGTTACTATATTTTTTGATTCTTACTTGTCTACTAGGACCAATTGCAGAAGAAATGGTTTATCGGGGAGTTCTTATGAATACTTTTTTGAAAGATTCACCTTGGTATGGAGATGTTTTACTATCGGCCTGCGCCTTTGGCTATGTGCATGTCAGTTCAGGTTTAACACCACTCGCCTTTTTCACCTATGCAAGTGGAGGAGCGATTTTAGCATTACTCTACCGAAAAACTCACTCTCTCTATTATCCCATTTTGCTCCATTTCATGGTTAACATTACAGCATTTTGGTACTTATGGATAAATCTATTTTCAGCAAGTTAGTGCTTATCATTCAATGCCGGAACTTTCCGGCATTTTTTCTTATGTGACTACTAGTCCGTCTCGCTCCGCAAGGTGCGAGACAAATAAACCACCCGCTATGCGGGTGCGCATCGAAGGTTATACCAAAAAACTCCAAACGCGATACAATAAAGGTGTTCAAGCCAATTGTAAAGCGAAAGGAGAAAAATATGGCACAAAAGGCACATAGTTTATCACACACAAAGTGGATGTGTAAATATCACATTGTGTTCACCCCTAAGTATAGACGAAAAGTAATTTATAATCAATATCGAAGCAGTTTGGGAGAAATATTCCATCGATTATGTAGTTATAAAGGTGTTGAGATTATCGAAGGTCACTTAATGCCAGACCATGTACATATGTTAGTCAGTATTCCACCGAGGATAAGTGTTTCAAGTTTCATGGGGTATTTAAAAGGTAAAAGTGCACTCATGATGTTTGACAAACACGCCAACCTCAAGTACAAGTTTGGGAATCGGCATTTCTGGGCAGAAGGTTATTATGTAAGTACAGTAGGGCTTAATGAAGCCACAATTAAGAAATATATTCAAGAACAGGAAAAGCATGATATAGCACTAGATAAATTAAGTGTAAAAGAATATGAGGATCCCTTTAGGGATAGTGGTAAGTAGTACCAAGGTCTCTTTAAGAGGCAAGTGACGAGTCAAGAGCAATGAGGCTTGAACAACGTGAAAGCCAGCGTCTTTAGGCGCTGGCTGGTGATTTGGGCTTATAGCCCTGGTGCAAACCACCCGTTAGACGGGTGGTTATGATTCAGAAGTTTTAAGAACTCTCTATTTATAGGATTAGCAGTCAAAAAATGGTATAATAAAAGGTAATGAAAAATTCCAACGAGGCAGAGATGAAATTACTTTATACTGATATTCGGACTTCTTTGACTGAAATCCTAACCAGAGAGGCGGAAGAGCTGGTTGCTGCTGGTAAGCGAGTTTTCTACATTGCTCCCAACTCTCTTTCTTTTGAAAAGGAACGCGCCGTGCTGGAATGCTTGTCCCAGCAGGCTTCTTTTGCTATTACCGTCACGCGCTTTGCCCAAATGGCTCGTTACCTGGTTTTAAATGACTTGCCTACAAAGACCAGTCTTGATGACATCGGCCTTGGGATGGCCTTTTATAAATGCCTTGCTGAACTTGATCCCAAAGAGTTACGAGTTTATGGTGCTATTAAACAAGACCCTCAATTTATCCAGCAGTTGATTGAACTTTATCACGAGATGACGACTGCTCAGATGAGCTTTTTGGACTTGGAAAGTTTGACCGATGAGGACAAGAGAGAAGATTTACTCTTGATTTTTGAAAAAGTGACTGCCTATCTCAATCAAAGCCAGTTGGCTCAGGGAAGTCAGTTATCCCATTTGATTGAGGCTATTGAGAATGATAAGGTAAGTAGTGATTTTAGTCAGCTGGCTTTGGTTATCGACGGTTTTACTCGTTTTTCCGCCGAGGAAGAGCATGTGGTGGATCTGCTCCATCGTAAAGGTGTTGAGATTGTCATTGGTGCTTATGCAAGTAAGAAGGCCTATACCAGTCCGTTCGCTGAAGGCAATCTCTACCAAGCCAGTGTAGAATTTCTCCATCATTTAGCTGCTAAATACCAAACGCCTGCTCAAGACCGTTCTCAGACTCATGAGAATATGGATAGTTTTGACAAGGCCTCTCGTTTGCTGGAGTCTTCTTACGACTTTTCAGAACTCACTTTGGATGTTGATGAGAAGGACCGTGAAAATCTGCAAATCTGGTCTTGTTTGACACAAAAGGAAGAGTTGGAGTTGGTGGCTCGCGCTATTCGTCAGAAATTACATGACCATCCAGAACTGAGTTACAAGAATTTCCGTATTTTGCTGGGTGATGTGGCTTCTTACCAGTTATCGTTGAAAACCATTTTTGACCAGTACCAGATACCATTCTATCTTGGTAGAAGTGAATCCATGGCTCATCATCCCTTGACCCAGTACGTGGAGTCTATTTTACGTTTAAAACGTTACCGTTTCCGTCAGGAGGATTTGATTAATCTCCTCAGAACTGGTCTGTATACTGACCTCAGTCAGGCTGATATTGATGCTTTTGAACAATATCTCCGCTATCTTGGCATCAATGGCTTGTCAGCTTTTCAGCAGACCTTTACCAAATCCCACCTCGGAAAATTTGATTTGGAACACTTGAATGCCCTTCGTCTGCGAGTTTTGGAGCCACTTGAAACCTTATTTGCCAGTCGGAAGCAAAAGACTGAAAATCTCTTGCAAAAGTGGAATACTTTTCTAAAAAATGCTGCTTTAAGCAAGCAGATGCAAGAATTGACAACCACTATGGAAACTCTAGAACAGGAAAGACAAGCCGAAGTTTGGAAGGCTTTCTGCCATGTTTTAGAACAATTTGCGACGGTTTTTGCTTGTTCACAAGTTAGTCTGGAGGACTTCCTAGCCTTGCTCCATTCTGGAATGAGTTTGTCCCAGTATCGCACCATTCCAGCGACAGTGGACACAGTTCTGGTGCAGAGTTACGATCTGATTGCGCCTCTGACCGCTGACTTTGTCTACGCCATTGGGCTGACTCAGGATCATTTACCAAAAATTGCGCAAAACACCAGCCTGTTAACAGACGAAGAAAGACAAAGCCTAAACCAAGCAACTGAAGAGGGAGCACAATTACTGATTGCAAGTAGCGAAAATCTCAAGAAAAATCGCTATACCATGCTTTCTTTAGTCAACGCCGCTCGTAAGCAGTTGGTGTTGTCAGCACCAAGTCTTCTTAATGAAAATGAGAGCAAGGAATCGGCCTATCTTCAGGAACTGGTGAGTTTTGGATTTAGCCGGATAGAGAAGAAGATTCATCAAAAAAGTCTGTCTAAGGATGATATGGGTTCTTATCACAGTCTATTGTCTAGTCTAGTTGCCTATCATCAGCAGGCAGGTTCTAATGAAAATGAGCAAGATGTGACCTTTGTAAAGGTTCTTGCGCGTGTCATGGGGAAAAAACTTGACCAAAAAGGTCTTACAAATCCAGCTATCCCAACTAATCCAAGTAGCAAGCCATTAGAAAAAGATACCTTGCAGGCACTCTATCCAGTTGACAAGGAGTTTTACTTGTCTACCTCTGGTTTGACGGAGTTTTACCGCAATGAATATAGTTATTTCCTCCGTTATGTCTTAGGCTTGCAGGAGGAATTGCGCCTGCGTCCTGATGCTCGAAGTCACGGGAATTTCTTGCATCGTATTTTTGAACGTGCCTTGAAACTGCCTGATGAAGATTCCTTTGATCAACGTCTGGAACAAGCTATTCAAGAAACCAGCCAAGAACGTGAATTTGAGGCTATTTATCAGGAAAGTCTGGAAGCCCAGTTTACCAAGGAAGTTCTTCTTGATGTCGCGCGAACTACGGGCCACATCCTTCGTCATAATCCAGCTATCGAAACCATCCAAGAGGAGGCAACATTTGGTGGTAAAGATCAGGCCTTTATTCAATTGGATAATGGTCGGAGTGTCCATGTGCGAGGCAAGGTTGACCGCATTGACCGCCTGAAAGCTGATGGAGCACTAGGAGTAGTGGACTACAAGTCTAGTTTAACTCAGTTCCAGTTTCCGAATTTCTTTAATGGCCTTAATTCCCAGCTGCCCACCTATCTTGCTGCCCTAAAAAGAGAAGGGGAGCAGAACTTTTTCGGTGCCATGTACTTGGAAATGGCTGAGCCTGTCCAATCTTTATTAGCTGTTAAAAGTCTGGCAGGAGCAGTAGTAGAAGCCAGCAAATCAATGAAATACCAAGGACTCTTTTTAGAAAAAGAAAGCAGTCACTTGGGCGAATTTTATAACAAAAACAAGGCCAATCAGCTGACAGATGAGGAGTTCCAGCTCTTACTAGACTACAATGCCCATCTGTACAAGAAGGCAGCTGAGAAAATTTTAAAGGGCCAGTTCGCTATCAATCCCTATACCGAAAATGGCAGAAGCATTGCCCCGTACGTTCAGCAGCATCAAGCTATCACAGGTTTTGAAGCCAATTACCACTTGGGACAAGCCCGTTTCCTTGAGAAATTGGACTTATCTGATGGCAAGCGTCTGGTAGGAGAAAAACTTAAGCAAGCTTGGTTTGAGAAAATGAGAGAGGAGTTGAATCGATGAACCCCATTTCCTTTTTAACTGAGGAAGAAATTCAAAAACTGCAAGAAGCAGAAGCGAATTCGAGCAAGGAACAGAAGAAAACAGCCGAGCAAATCGAAGCCATTTATACCGCAGGGCAAAATATCCTAGTTTCAGCGTCTGCTGGTTCAGGGAAAACCTTTGTTATGGCAGAGCGCATTCTGGACCAATTAGCCCGTGGTGTCGAAATTTCTCAACTCTTTATCTCGACCTTTACCGTCAAGGCTGCCACTGAACTAAAAGAACGTTTGGAGAAAAAAATCAGCCAACAAATCCAAGAAACAGATGATGTTGATCTCAAACAACACTTGGGACGTCAGTTGGCAGATCTGCCAAACGCAGCCATCGGAACCATGGACTCCTTCACACAAAAGTTCCTTGGCAAACATGGCTATCTGATTGATACTGCACCAAATTTCCGTATTCTACAAAATGAAAGTGAACAGTTAATCTTAAAAAACGAAGTTTTTCATCAGGTGTTTGAAGAGCATTACCAAGACGAAAATAAAGAGAAATTTAGTCGTTTGGTGAAGAATTTTGCTGGGAGAGGCAAGGATGAACGAGGTCTGCGCCAGCAAGTCTACAAAATCTATGACTTTCTTCAATCCACCAGCAGTCCACAAAAATGGTTGAGTAACTCTTTCCTCAAAGGGTTTGAAGAAGCTGACTTTGCAAATGAGAAAGACAAACAAATCGAGCAAATCAAACAGGCGCTCTGGGATTTGGAAAGCTTTTTCCGTTGTCATCTGGATAATGATGCCAAGGAGTTTCCAAAAGCTACCTATTTAGAAAATGTGCAGCTGGTTCTGGATGAAATTAGCTCCTTAAATCAAGAGTCCGATAGTCAGGCTTATCAAGCAGTGCTTGCGCGTGTTGTTGCCATCTCGAAAGAGAAAAATGGTCGAGCTCTGGCTAATTCTAGTCGTAAGGCCGATTTGAAACCACTGGCTGATGCCTATAACGATGAGAGAAAGATCCAGTTTGCTAAACTAGGACAACTGTCAGACCAGATAACCATTCTCGACTATCAAGAGCGATATCATGAAGATACCTGGGATCTAGCTAAAACCTTCCAAAACTTTATGAGTGATTTTGTGGAGGCTTATCGTGAACGTAAACGCCAGGAAAACGCCTTTGAATTCGCTGATATCAGCCATTATACCATTGAAATTTTAGAAAATTTCCCACAAGTCCGCGAGGCTTATCAGGAACGATTCCACGAAGTCATGGTCGATGAGTATCAGGATACCAACCATATTCAAGAACGAATGCTGGAATTGCTGTCGAATGGCCACAATCGTTTTATGGTGGGAGATATCAAGCAATCTATCTACCGTTTCCGTCAGGCAGACCCGCAGATTTTCAATGAGAAATTCCAACGCTATGCGCAAAATCCTAAAGAGGGCAAGTTAATTCTCCTAAAGGAAAATTTCCGTAGCAGTTCAGAAGTGCTGTCTGCAACCAATGATGTTTTTGGACGCCTTATGGACCAAGAGGTCGGCGAAATCAACTATGATAGCATGCACCAGCTTGTTTTTGCCAATACCAAACTGACTCCTAATCCAGACAACAAGGCAGAATTTCTCTTATACGACAAGGACGATAGTGAGCAAGAGGAAGAAGAGAGCCAAGCAGAAACGAAACTAACAGGTGAAATGCGCCTGGTCATCAAGGAAATCCTGAAGCTCCATCAAGAAAAAGGTGTTGCCTTCAAAGAAATTGCCCTTTTGACTTCCAGTCGGAGTCGTAATGACCAGATTCTACTTGCCCTGTCTGAGTACGGAATTCCAGTTAAAACCGACGGTGAGCAAAACAATTATCTCCAATCCCTAGAAGTACAAGTCATGCTAGACACCCTGCGTGTCATTCACAATCCCCTGCAAGACTATGCCTTGGTTGCCCTGATGAAGTCTCCTATGTTTAGCTTTGATGAGGACGAGTTGGCACGCTTGTCCCTTCAGAAAGCAGAAGATAAAGTCCAAGAGAATCTTTTTGAGAAACTGATCAATGCTCAAAAACAAGTAGCTAGCAAGAAAGATTTAATTCATACAGCTCTAGCTGAAAAATTAAATCAGTTCATTGATATCTTGGATTCTTGGCGCTTGTATGCCAAAACCCACTCTCTCTATGACTTGATTTGGAAGATTTACAACGACCGTTTTTACCATGACTATGTTGGGGCTTTAGCAAATGGTCCTGCCAGACAGGCCAATCTCTACGCCCTAGCTCTGCGAGCTGACCAGTTTGAAAAGAGTAATTTCAAAGGCTTGTCGCGTTTTATACGTATGATTGACCAAGTCCTAGAAGCCCAGCATGATCTTGCAAGCGTAGCTGTCGCCCCGCCAAAGGATGCTGTGGAACTCATGACTATTCACAAGAGCAAAGGTCTGGAGTTTCCTTATGTCTTTATCCTCAACATGGATCAGGACTTCAATAAGCAAGACTCAATGTCAGATGTTATTCTCAGTCGTCAGAATGGACTTGGTGTCAAATACATTGCCAAAGTGGAAACAGGAGCAGTGGAAGCACACTATCCTAAAACCATCAAACTCTCCATTCCTAGCCTAACTTATACGCAGAATGAGAAAGAACTGCAATTGGCTAGCTATTCAGAGCAGATACGTTTGCTGTATGTTGCCATGACGAGGGCTGAGAAAAAGCTCTATCTTGTCGGTAAGGGTTCTCGTGAAAAGCTAGAAGCCAAGGAATACCCGGCAGCAAATAACGGAAAATTAGATAGCAATACCAGACTGCAAGCAAGAAATTTCCAAGATTGGATCTGGGCTATCAGCAAAGTATTTGCCAAGGACAATCTCAACTTTAGCTATCGTTTTATTGGTGAAGACCAGTTGACTAGAGAAGCTATCGGAGAATTGGAAAATAAGAGCCCTCTACAAGATAGCTCTCAAGCAGACAATCGCCAGTCAGAAACTATCAAAGAAGCTCTTGAAATGCTAAAAGAAGTAGAAGTCTATAATACGCTGCACCGCGCAGCCATTGAACTACCAAGTGTTCAAACTCCAAGCCAAATCAAGAAATTCTACGAACCCGTTATGGATATGGAAGGGGTAGAAATTACTAACCAAACTCAATCACCGGAGAAGCAAATCAGCTTTGATTTACCAGATTTTTCAACTAAAGAAAAGGTAACTGGAGCTGAGATTGGTAGTGCCACTCACGAACTCATGCAGAGAATTGACCTTAGTCAGCAACCAACCCTTGCTAGCCTAACAGAAACACTTAAACAAGTTCAGACTAGTCCAGTTGTTAGAGATAGGATCAATCTTTCTAAAATCTTAGCTTTCTTTGACACAGCACTTGGTCAGGAAATTCTCGCTAATACTAGCCATCTTTACCGCGAGCAACCTTTTTCTATGCTCAAACGAGAACAAAAGAGTCAGGAAGACTTCGTTGTCCGTGGGATCTTGGATGGCTATCTGCTTTATGAGGATCGCATCGTTCTTTTTGACTACAAGACTGACCGTTATGATCAACCAAGTCAACTCATAGACCGCTATCGTGGCCAGTTAGCCCTATATGGTGAGGCCTTATCACGAGCTTATTTGATTGAAAATATTGAGAAATACTTGATTTTACTCGGTAAAGACGAGGTTCAAGTTGTAAAAGTATAACCTAGAAAGGAAACCTCATGACTCTTCCAGTTAGAAAATCCCTGCACGATGCGGTTTTACAGGCTTCAAAAGCCGATACTTGGGATCAAGCTACCAAGGAATGGAATGAAGTTTCCTTGATTTTTAATGGCATTGGCCGTAGCAATTGCGTCTGTGGGAACGCCATAAAATACGCCTACGAACTCTTTAACGGAGTTACAGGCCAACGTCTCTTCCCTATAGGAAGCGACTGTGTTCGCCATTTTCATCGTATTAGCCTCGATCAGCAACTGGAAGAGGAAGAAAGACTACTCAGAAAAGTTGAAAACCTAACCAGAAAGGCTCAGAAAAAGGAAAAAATCAAGGTTAATAAAAGCGACTTTGACGAACGACTTTTAAAATGGTTTTGGGAGAAAGGTGTTTTCAAAGCCAATCGTGGCAATCAATTTGCACCTGAGAAAGATTACCAGCTTTTCCTAGAAGTCTTTCAAGGAGGAAGTTGGACCAAGGCAGAGCCAAAAAAGAAGGCTCGTCTGGAAGAAGTCCTTGAAAAGTGTATCAAACCTTTTTTACTTGGTAAGTCTGATGACCACCTATACCTTATCAAGCTAGGTAAGGAGAAAATAGACTACGAGCAGCATTTACGGATTCAGGCAGAGAAAGAACGTAAGAAAAGAGACAAAATCGCCAAGCAATACGCTGACAATCTCATTCTAGCCATGGGACCCGCTGAACGCGCCTATCAAGATTACTTTGGCTTTACAGAAACTCTCACACCAGAAGAACGAAAATGGGAAAAAATTCTTTTTGGTAAAAATAGAGAAGAGCGGGCCATCAAGGCAAAGCAAAACCAAAAAGAGCTGGAAAAAGCCCAACGCATTGCCAGTCAGGATCCAATTGAAAGAAAGCAGAAGCAGACCTGGTTTCTCAATTCTTATTTTCGTGCGCTTCCTGAAGAAAAATCTAGATTTGCTAGGCTCTTATTAGAATATCGAAAAAGTGGAGAAGTACCCTTTTCAGATGATTACTTATCTGAGTATCTCATCGACTTTTTCTACAAGATGAAAGCCTTTGAGTTTGAAATTGCACCAGAACAAGTCCGCGATTTTCTAAAAGAATGCCTTCAGGTAGAACATCTATCATCTGCACAAGAAAGCTGGATTAGAGAAATTCTCTTTAATTGCCTTCACCCGTTCTTAAATAGGTTACTCATATAGAAAAAATCCTACCTTGTCTATGCATGGTAGGATTTATGTATCTCCAAAGATGTACTGGTAAAGTTGGACGACTTTCTGAAAACATTGTGTGTCCATTCTTGTTATTTTTCGAGCATTACGCATCCGAAAATCAAAGGTATACAATTGAAATGGATTGACAGCGCCATCTACCTTGTCCGACGAGACAGGAACGAGCAAGCCTTTTTCTGCCAAACGTTGTTGGCCATGAGTGATAGGGCAGACAGCTACAAAACCAGTTTGCAAGGCATATTCTCTCCTAGAAACTACCAAAGCAGGTCGCCGTTTCTGGATTTCTCGACCGACTGATGGATCAAAGTCCAGCCAAATGATATCCTGCTTTTCAGGAATATACTCAGATTTCGCTATCAAGTGACCTTACCCCTTCAAAATCATTTGTCATTCTCAAATTAGTAATCCCATCAAAAGGATCTTTCAGTTTTGGAGCTAAGACAATGACTCCGTCAATCCCTTTATAGACAACCATTTCTTGACCTTCTGTCATACCCAAATTTTTAGGAATGGTCACAGTGAGAGAATTCCCTACCTTCCGAGTCTTTACTGTATTCATTGCTCTACCTCCAGAAAAATGTATACACTAAGTATATACCTATCATCAAAAAAAGTCAAGTCAATCCTTACTGGTATCAAGGATGTTTCACACGATTACTATTTGTCATTTATTGTGGTCCAAGCCTGTGCAAAAGTTCCTAATTTATGATAGAATAGATGGTAGGAAAGAAAACGTTTTTACTACGTTTTTCAGTCGGAAAGGGAAATTTATGGCTACAATTCAATGGTTTCCGGGCCACATGTCTAAGGCTCGGCGACAAGTTCAGGAGAATTTAAAATTTGTTGATTTTGTGACGATTTTGGTGGATGCTCGCTTACCTCTATCTAGTCAAAATCCTATGTTAAACAAGATTGTGGGTGATAAACCAAAACTCTTAATTTTGAACAAGGCAGACCTTGCTGACCCCGCAATGACCAAAGAATGGCGTCAATATTTTGAATCACGGGGAATCCAGACTTTGGCTATCAACTCCAAAGAACAAGTAACTGTAAAAGTTGTGACGGATGCTGCTAAAAAGCTCATGGCTGATAAGATTGCACGCCAGAAAGAGCGCGGTATCAAAATCGAAACCTTGCGGACCATGATTATCGGGATTCCAAACGCTGGTAAATCAACTCTCATGAACCGCTTGGCTGGTAAGAAAATCGCAGTTGTCGGCAACAAACCAGGTGTTACCAAGGGGCAACAATGGCTCAAAACCAATAAAGACCTTGAAATCCTAGACACACCAGGGATTCTTTGGCCTAAGTTCGAAGACGAAACCGTCGCTTTGAAACTAGCCCTAACAGGGGCAATTAAAGACCAGTTGCTTCCTATGGATGAGGTGACCATTTTTGGTCTCAATTATTTCAAAAAACACTATCCAGAAAAGCTAGCTGAACGCTTCAAACAAATAAAAATTGAAGAAGAAGCTCCTGTTATCATCATGGATATGACACGTGCCCTTGGCTTCCGAGACGACTACGACCGCTTTTACAGCCTCTTCGTCAAGGAAGTACGCGATGGCAAACTTGGTAACTATACCTTAGATACATTGGACGACATCGATGACGACGATTAAAGAAATCAAAGGACTTCTTGCCACTGTTAAAGAATTAGACAATCCTCTTTTTCTGGAATTCGAAAAAGATCCTCGTTCTGGAGTTCAAAAGGAAATCAGCAAGCGTAAAAAAGCTATTCAGGCAGAACTGGATGAAAACCTTCGTTTGGAATCCATGCTTTCCTATGAAAAAGAACTTTATAAGCAAGGAGTGACCTTAATTGCAGGTGTTGACGAGGTCGGTCGCGGTCCTCTTGCTGGACCTGTAGTCGCTGCAGCCGTTATCCTGCTAAAAAATTGTAAGATTAGAGGCCTCAACGATAGCAAAAAAATCCCTAAAAAGAAACATCTGGAAATTTATCATGCTGTTCAAGATCAAGCATTGGCAATCGGCATTGGAATCATGGATAATCAAGTCATTGACCAAGTTAATATCTATGAGGCTACCAAACTGGCCATGAAGGAAGCAATCTCCCAGCTCAGTCCTCAACCAGAGCACCTTTTGATAGATGCCATGAAGTTGGAATTACCAATTTCACAAACTTCCATTATCAAAGGGGATGCTAATTCCCTCTCTATTGCAGCAGCATCTATAGTGGCCAAGGTGACACGGGATAAATTGATGAAGGAATACGATCAGCAATATCCTGGCTATGATTTCACGGCTAATGCAGGCTATGGAACAGCTAAACATCTAGAAGGACTGGAAAAACTAGGTGTCACCCCAATTCACCGAACCAGTTTTGAACCAGTCAAAACACTGATTTCAACTAAGAAAGACAAGTAAGAGGAAATGATTATGGAGGAACAGTCAGAAACACTCAGTTCCAAGAAAGAATTTGCCTTTGCCTCAAGCACCATATTATCCCAAGTTGGACGAGGAATCATTGTTGGTCTCGTCGTCGGGCTAATCGTAGGATCCTTTCGTTTCTTAATCGAAAAAGGCTTCCACCTGATACAAGGACTCTATCAAGATCAAGCGCACCTAGTGCGCAATCTTTTTATCATTAGCCTATTTTATTTAATAGTTTGCTGTCTCAGTGCCAAACTAACTCGGTCAGAGAAAGATATCAAAGGCTCAGGAATCCCACAAGTCGAAGCCGAACTAAAGGGACTGATGACTCTTAACTGGTGGAGTGTCCTCTGGAAAAAATATATTCTAGGGATTCTTGCTATTGCAAGCGGCCTTATGCTAGGGCGTGAAGGGCCAAGTATTCAACTTGGAGCGGTCGGTGGTAAAGGAATTGCCAAGTGGCTCAAATCGAGTCCAGTTGAGGAACGCTCTTTGATTGCTAGTGGTGCTGCAGCAGGATTAGCAGCTGCCTTTAATGCACCAATCGCAGGTCTCCTCTTTGTTATAGAAGAAGTTTACCACCATTTTTCACGCTTTTTCTGGGTCTCAACTCTAGCAGCTAGTCTCGTAGCAAACTTTGTCTCACTACTCATATTTGGCCTAACACCCGTACTGGATATGCCAGACAACATTCCTCTCATGACCCTAGACCAGTATTGGATTTACCTCCTTATGGGAGTTTTTCTCGGGCTATCAGGTTTTCTCTATGAGAAAGCTGTACTCAATGTCGGTCGAGTTTATGACTGGATTAGTCAAAAAATCCATTTGGATAAAGCTTATTATCCAATCTTGACCTTTATCCTCATCATACCAGTCGGGATTTTCTTGCCACAAATCCTTGGTGGTGGGAATCAGGTCGTTCTTTCTCTAACTGAGCAAGATTTTAGTTTCCAAGTTCTATTAGTTTACTTTTTGATCCGCTTTATCTGGAGCATGATTAGTTATGGAAGTGGCCTGCCAGGAGGAATTTTCCTACCAATTTTGGCGCTTGGTTCCTTACTTGGTGCCCTAGTTGGTGTCATTTGTGTCAATCTTGGACTTGTCAGTCAGCAACAATTCCCTATATTTATCATTTTAGGGATGAGTGGCTACTTTGGGGCGATTTCCAAGGCTCCCTTAACTGCTATGATACTCGTAACCGAGATGGTTGGAGATATTCGCAATCTCATGCCACTTGGTTTAGTGACCTTAGTCGCCTACATCATCATGGATCTGCTCAAGGGTGCTCCGGTCTATGAGGCCATGCTAGAAAAAATGCTACCAGAAGAAGCAACAGACGAAGGAGAAGTAACACTAATTGAAATTCCTGTTTCAGATAAAATAGCAGGAAAACAGGTTCACGAGCTCAACTTGCCACATAACGTACTCATCACCACCCAAGTCCATAATGGTAAGAGCCAAACAGTTCACGGCTCAACTAGAATGTATCTGGGTGATATGATCCACCTAGTTATTCCAAAAAGTGAAATTGGGAAAGTCAAAGATTTGTTGTTGTAGTATTTTGCATAACATAAATTATGTAAAATACTTTCTTGATGTATTTTGAAAACCGATTCTCTGCAATGAGATCGGTTATTTCTTACTGATAAGGTATTTCAACATACAAGTAATTGAACTTTGTAAAAAATAAGACTATAATTAAGTTAGGAATGATAAAGCTAGAAAGGAGTTTACTGTATCAAATCTGTACAGTAAGATTAAGAATCATGAAAAAGAAAACAATAGCAATTATACAATGTATTTTGTATCTCATAGCTCCTTATATAGCTCTTCAGTTATGTAGAATGAACAGAAGTTTCGTTACTGATAATCTCTTTTTTATTTTCCTTATTCTGCTGACTATTTCATTCTGGTTTAGTATTTGGAAACTAGAAAAAGCACTAGATAATGATTCACAATAATAACTCCAAAGATTTAGATTTGTTTTACACAGGTTTAAGTCTTTTTTAAAAACTAAAAGTTTATGTACAATTGACTTAACGTGAGCTAAACTATTGATACAACTGAATTAGAAGCATAAAGTCCATTCTTTAAGGAGTGTACTTTATTTTTATTTTGTACATTATTTTGAAGTGTTATTTTGTATATTTTCTAGTTCATAACATCATCTGATTTAAGGAATTGATTTGTACATTTTTACTCTAATAGGTGCAGAAGAAGTAGTGGTTCAATTGTACATTTTTTGCTACTCATTTAAGGTCTTATTGATAGTAAGATATAGATTTTTACTCGTGGTGCTAGTTAATCTCAAAGTATCTCAGATTATAAGTCAGTACAATTTGCTCCATTCTCAACTGCAATCCTGTTAAGCCTCTAGCTAGTGTTTGTTCGACATCAAAAAAAGCACAAAGTTCTGAAAATCGAGTTTCAATAGTCCGTCTCATAGCCATTAGTTTCCAATGATTATGTTGTTTAGCTCTTACCATCTTTTGACGTAAAGGCGTCCAAAGATGGTAACCTTTCTGTTTCAACTGTTCTCTGAGTTCATAGCTAAGATAAGCTAAATCAGCTAAAACATAGGGTTGAGAATAATTTTCTAGTAAGTCATCAACTGCCCTAATATCATGTACTGAGGCAGGCGTTACAACATAATTCAGAATATAGCCTGATAGGGTGACCAGCATATGTACTTTGAATCCATAGAACCAAAGGTGCTTAGAGGAATTGTAACCAATGTCGGCTAGTTCATTAAAAACATGTGCTCTATGGTTACGGACTGGTTGACAAAGTGATAAGGGGAAACTATCTATGATGACAATGTTATTGGGAGAAATTTGAGTATTTTTATGGCTTGCCGAATAATTTGGACTAACCAAATCAACTGCCTTGACCGTCGATTAAACCGACTTCTTTCAAGGAGACACCCACAAGGATTCTTGTCAATCAAGAAGGATCACCCAAAGGTTCCAGCATTTGAAGAATATGACGAGCTACTTGAAGAAATCAAAAAATCCCTATAAAGGGATTTTTTTATACCTATAATACCTTGTGCAAAATAGTCGTATATATCAAAATCAGAGTCACGTTACCTACTATTAGACCAAAAGTTGCAAGCAAGGTCTTTGCTGTACCCGGCTTAAAATCTGCACTAATCAAATATGGCCAAAAGCATACCATTGGGAGAATGGCTATTAACACGCATACATAGGTAGGAAAGCTTGTCCAAAGAAAGCGTGTCGTCTCTAACCAGTGATCCCATGAAGGTATCACTATTTTGCTTATAGTGAAAAGTATGCATATAAGGTGGACCACTAGAAGATAAATAGCATACTTTATCTTACTTAGTACTTTTTTCTTTTTCATTTTGCCTAATTATCCCTGCAAATTCTTCTATCGCTCTGCTGCAATATTAGAACTAAAATTAAAATTAACTATATCATTATTCGAATCAAGGTCTAAATTCATAAAATAATGATTCCAAAAGAATTCATTGTTACCTGCTCCCCACTGCACGCCATAATGACTCAAATATTCATCTCTTGGCTCGCTTGGAGTCAGCCATATTTTTTTCCCCAAATACTTTCGTGAACTCGTTTTCGTCAAGCTTCTTTAGCAAATCTATACCATCTATATTATATGAAATTCCATATTTTTTGGCAACAGCTGTGCACTCAGAATCGAAGCAAACCTGCGTAACTACACAGTCCTTCAGCTCCGTACTCTTCCTCTTATCTCCGTAAACACCTATACATCCGAGAACTACATTCTTCTTTACAAGAAGATAGGTAGATCGCGTAACTGCTGAGTCATATGACTTAAAGCCGTTTGGTACGCTAACCCCAGCTACTTGGTATTTAGTATAGCTTCCCGTTGTCAAAAGCTCGTTATAATTAGGATAATCATGTCTACCATTTGACACATAAATTTCAAACCCCTTGTCTATCAAATCCGAAATCTTAGTCTCTGTAAGATGAATTTCAGTTCCGTCAATTTTAAGTGGAGGTGCGTTATCAGGTAGACCTATAATTATATATACAAACATCAAAAACACGAATATCATAAGCACTGCAACGATACTCATCCAAGATTTCCCGGTTCTCCTTCGTGCATTGAAAAGCGACATTATAGAAGGCGTGATTATAGCAGCACCAATTGGCGCCGCCCCATGACGGAACATGCTCATGACCTTAAAGGCAATTATAGCGCTAATTAGTATTAAAATTATGTGCACTGCATACTCTCCTACGCTTAGCTTACTCGTCCTAGTCTGATTATTTGCTGGGGCATCGTACACTGGAACACCGTTCTCAAAGGTGTTCTTCATTCTAAAACGCAGCCAAAACAATATTCCAATAAACACAAATGCCAAGAACACTAGCATTCCGATAAAAACTAATTTTTCCATCTGTAACCTTTTCTCTGACCTAATTATCGTCCATCAAAATTCATATCTAGTCTACCACATTTTGAAATTGTTTTACAATATTTACATACTTGTGCACGAATCAAAAATGTATACAAGCTTTTCAGAGTATTTATTCTTTACACCTCTTTTCCGCTATGTTAAAATTGTATTAAGTTTAATACTTGTTTTATTCTAAACGTGCGCATCATTTTAGCGCAAAAAACAAATTTAATTCCGTTGTTTCTGTAGTTAACTTTTTTATCGAAGTAATTCAGGAGTCCTATATTCAATATTAGGATGCATTAATCAAAGAGGTAACATCAGTAGAATCCGAAAATAAAATATTTACTTGGATTTGTGATTGTTGCAAATTAGAATTCAATGAAAAGTTAGGGATTGTTTTAGATGTATTTACCAACAGTGACTTTAATAATCTTAACTCTATTTGTCCTTACTGTAATAAAAAAATCCCTAAACCAAATGAAAAAATAAGCTTCGCTAAACCGTACTTAATCAATGAATGGGTGAAAGAACATAACGGAGATATTGACACTTTCTTTTATGATTCAAATATAATAGTTGATCGAATTTGTCGTAAATGTCACAGGAGTTATAAAGCGAAAATTTCTGAACGCTCCGAAAACGACCAATGTTGCCCATATTGTTCATTTAAAAAGACTGCAAAAGTTATAACGATCTTGAAACAACACATCCTTGGTTAATTAAAGAATTGGTCTATATTAAATAAACAAGAAATGTTTTCAGTAAGAGTTAATTCAACATATACCGCATGGTGGAAATGTCCTGTATGCACTGGAGAATATCAGCAAGTCATTAAAGAAAAATTTTACCGAGAAAATTCTTGTCCATATTGTAGGAATCAAAAAGTTTTAAAAGGATTTAACGACTTGGCAACAACTCAACAAAGTCTAATGAATGAGTGGGATTATTTGAATAACCTCCTAATAGCAAGTCCAACTGAAATCACAGAGTTGAGTAATATGTCTGTATGGTGGATATGTCAAGAAAATCCAGAACATCGTTATAAAATTCAAGTTAAAGAAAGAATGGCATACAGAAAACGAAATAAAAAGGTATGTTCGATTTGCAAAGGTTTAAGAAGAAAATTAGATTAAAGATGTAATAAAATATTAAAATCAAACAAGCTAAAAACACTCTAAAGATCATTAAATTGATATTGGAGTGTTTTTTATTGTCAAAATGTACATTTGAAAATTTCCAGTTTTCACTTTGACAAGATACATTTTTAAACCATTTTTGTTCCAAAAAAATTTTTAGTTATTTTTTGGTTTGGTTCTAAAAACAGTAAACACTTATGACATCTTTCCGAAAAACTATAATTTTCTTGAAAAATATATTAGTCTATGCTATACTACTAGTAGACTTAATTATGGAGAAAATACATGAAACGTGAGATTCTACTGGAACGAATCGACAAACTAAAACAAATCATGCCCTGGTATGTTCTGGAATACTACCAATCTAAGCTTGCTGTCCCCTATAGTTTTACAACCTTGTACGAATACCTCAAGGAATATGATCGATTTTTCAGCTGGGTTTTGGAGTCTGGGATTTCAAACGCTGATAAAATGGCTGATATTCCTTTATCGGTCTTGGAAAACATGTCAAAGAAAGATATGGAATCCTTTATCCTCTATCTACGAGAACGTCCTTTGCTGAACGCCAATACAACCAAACAAGGTGTCTCTCAGACGACCATCAATCGGACCTTGTCAGCACTTTCTAGTCTTTACAAGTATCTAACTGAGGAAGTTGAAAATGACCAAGGAGAGCCCTATTTCTATCGTAATGTAATGAAGAAAGTTTCAACCAAGAAAAAGAAAGAAACACTTGCTGCTAGAGCTGAAAACATCAAACAAAAACTCTTTCTAGGTGATGAAACAGAAGGTTTTTTAACCTATATCGACCAGGAGTACCCACAACAGCTCTCAAATCGTGCACTCTCGTCATTCAATAAAAATAAAGAACGTGATTTAGCCATTATTGCCCTTCTCTTGGCGTCTGGTGTCCGCTTATCTGAAGCTGTTAATCTGGATCTAAGAGACCTCAATCTCAAAATGATGGTTATAGATGTCACTCGAAAAGGGGGCAAACGTGATTCTGTCAATGTCGCGGCCTTTGCTAAGCCTTATCTTGAAAATTATCTAGCCATTCGAAATCAACGCTATAAGACGGAAAAGACAGATACAGCATTATTTCTGACCTTATATCGTGGTGCTCCCAATCGTATCGATGCTTCTAGTGTTGAGAAAATGGTTGCTAAGTACTCAGAGGATTTCAAAGTCCGTGTAACTCCCCACAAACTACGCCATACCCTGGCGACCAGGCTCTATGATGCTACTAAATCGCAAGTTTTGGTCAGCCATCAGTTAGGTCATGCTAGCACACAAGTCACTGACCTCTATACCCATATCGTCAATGATGAACAAAAGAATGCTTTGGATAGTTTATAAGTGTTACATATTATAAATTATGTAAATCAACTATCGCTAAAAAACGAAAGATCAATTCCTTTTATCTTTCGTTTTTTAGTTATTTAAACTCAATCCAGTAGTTACGGTGTGGCTCTATAATTACTGGTTTACCCCAAAAGGCTTGCAGATAGGCTAGATTTGCTGGGCTTACAGGTTTTTTTGAATCATTGTATTGCTCAGCACTCTCTTTAGTTAGAAAACATTTTACTGCTTCATAAGAAGTTCCATCAGCTGATTCTCTTTCGATTCCCATATAAGAAATTTCGTCACCACTTTTAAGATCATCAGTTAACAGTTTACCAATAAAGAACACTGTCTTATTTTTCATAAGTTCATAAGCCTTACTATTTTCAAGTCGGTTATTTGTTGCAGCATACATAATACAAAAACTATCAACAATGTCTTTCAAAGGCATTAAGTCCTCTTTGTTTACTTTGATTTCATCGGGGAGAAGTCCGCCAATTATAAGATTTTGGAAATAGGCTTGCTGGATTACATTATCTAAAGCCATTCCTAAAGGTATTTGAACAGCTTGGTATCCTAAAGGCTGAAGCTCTTTGTATTTTTTATAATAATGTTCTTGTGTGATGCTTATATATAAATTTTCAGCTTGAGAAATTTCTGCATTTCTATAAAAAGCAACAACATTGCGGTCTAACTGTTCAAATAGATCAAGTTTTTCTACTGAAATTTCTAACATAAACGAATAACTCCTTTTCTTTTTTCATCACTATTATAATCTAATCAGCTTGATTATTAAGTTTAACCCTAATAAAAGAATCCATCATAAATGGATTCTTTTTCCTTACCCCACTACTGCTTCAGCGATTTCTTCACGGCTGATACCAGCAAAGTAGCGTGTGATGTCAATAGTTTCTAGTGCCTTAAGAACATCTTCGCGTTCATATTTTACGCCACGAAGGACATCTTCTACAGCTGCAACGTCTTCGATACCAAAGAAGTCACCATAAATCTTGATATCTTGGATTTTTGATTCAATGACGTTGGCAAAAACTTCAACCTTTCCACTAGTGAATTTTGTTCCCCGACGAACGTTAAATTCAGGTGATTTACCGTAGTTCCAGTCCCAAGTACCGAACTTTGTATCCTTAATGCGATTGATTTCCGCCATTTCTTCTTCTGAAAAGACGTATTCAGTCATCTCTGGGTACTCTTTTTTCATGTATTCCAATAGCAAATCACGGAATTCTTCAACTGTGATTTTTTCAGGTAATTCATTGACAATATTGGTTACACGGGCACGAACGGATTTCACACCTTTTGATTCAAATTTGTCTTTTGAAACCTTGAGGGCATTAGCAAGGACTGACAAATCAACGTCAAAGAGCAAGCAACCGTGGTGCATGATACGCCCATTGATATAGGCTTGGGCATTGCCACAGAATTTTTTTCCATCAATCTCAAGGTCATTACGGCCTGTGAACTCAGCTTTGACGCCTAGTTGAGCTAAGGTATTGATAACTGGAGTTGAGAAGCTCTTGAAGTCAAAGGCCTTGTTTTCATCTTCTTTTGAAATGATGGTGTAGTTGAGGTTGTTTAGATCGTGATAAACAGCTCCGCCACCACTGATACGGCGGACTACCTCAATACCATTTTCTCGAACATAGTCACGGTTGATTTCTTCGATAGTATTCTGGTGACGACCAACAATGATAGAAGGTTTGTTAATCCAAAGAAGGAAGATTTGATCCTCATCCAAAAGGTGTTTAAAGGCATATTCTTCCAAGGCGATATTAAAAGCAGTGTCGTTTGAATGATTGATAATATATTTCATGATATCCCTTTATACGATAGAGACTGGAAAACATCTTTCCAGCCTAGTCTATCTTCGTTTTATTTTTTCTTTGGTGAATGGATGGCCATTCCTAGAACATCTGCAAATGCTTCGTACATCACTTCAGAGTAGGTTGGGTGTCCGTGGATGGTCTTCAGCATTTCCTCAACAGTGATTTCCATTTCGATGATGCTTGATGCCTCGTTGATCAATTCTGCAGCTGCAGGACCAATGATGTGCACACCAAGGATTTCTCCGTATTTCTTATCAGCAATAACTTTTACGAAACCTTGAGCCGCATCTGATGCAATTGCACGTCCGTTGGCAGCAAAGTTGAATTTACCGATGGCTACATCGTATTTCTCACGGGCTTGTTCTTCAGTCAGACCTACTGCTGCTACTTCAGGAAGAGTGTAAATGGCTGCAGGAGTCAAGTTGAGTTTCGCAACAGCATGATTTCCTTTGAGGGCATTTTCAGCGGCAACTTCACCCATGCGGAAGGCTGCGTGCGCCAACATCTTAGTACCGTTGATGTCACCTGGTGCGTAGATTCCAGGAACAGAAGTTTCCATGTATTCGTTGACCTTGATACGTCCACGATCCAATTCAAACTCAACATCACCAATTCCTTCAAGGTCTGGCACACGACCGATTGAAAGAAGAGCTTTGCTAGCGATGATATCGTCTTTTCCTTCAACCTTGATACGAAGTTGACCATTTTCTTCGATGATTTCTTGCAATTTTGTACCTGTCAAGATAGTCATACCTTTACGCTCAAGAATCAAGCGAAGATTCTTAGACACTTCCGCATCCATAGCTGGAACGATACGGTCCATCATTTCGATAACAGTTACTTTTGAACCAAATGTCATGAATGCTTGGCCGAGTTCGATACCGACAACCCCACCACCGATGATTACGAGGCTTTCTGGAACTTCGTTCATTTCAAGAATATCATCGCTGGTCATCACAAGTGGAGATTCCATACCAGGGACGTTAATCTTGCTGACTTTTGAACCACCAGCAAGGATAATTTTCTTGGTTTCAAGCAATTCAGAACCATTTACCAAGACATTCTTATCTTTAGTGATAGTACCAACACCCTTATGAACTGTAACTCCGTAGCTGCGAAGAAGACCCGCAACGCCACCAACCAAAGTATTGACAACCTTAGATTTTGTCTCTAAAAGTTTATCCATATCTACAGTGAAGTTTGGATTTTCGATGACGATACCTCGGTTTGCTGCATGACCGATATTTTCGATGATTTCAGCATTGTGAAGGTAGGTCTTCGTTGGGATACAGCCACGGTTCAAACACGTTCCACCGAGTTCAGATTTCTCAACAAGGGCAACCTTCCCACCGAGTTGGGCAGCTTTAATGGCTGCAACATAACCAGCAGGACCTCCACCAATCACAACGATATCAAAGGCATCATCGCTCTTACCATCGTCGTTTGAGGCACTAGCTGCAGGTGCAGGTTTTGATTCTGGCGCAGCTGCGCCAGCTGTTGGGATGTTTTCCCCTTCTTCTCCAAGGTAACCGATAACTTCAGTTACTGGAACAGTTTCACCATCTCCTTTAAGGATGGCAATCAAGTATCCATCTTCTTCGGCTTCCAATTCCATGCTGACTTTGTCAGTCATGATTTCCAAAAGGATTTCTCCTTCTTTTACAAATTCACCGACTTTTTTATTCCATTGGACAATTTGTCCTTCTGTCATATCTACGCCGGCTTTTGGCATAATTACTTCTAAGGCCATGTCTTACTTCCTTCTAAATCTCTAAAATAACAATAGCTGACTTAAACCAACATTGAGATCGGATTCTCAATCAAGGCTTTCAAGTCTTTCATAAACTTAGCACCAGCCATACCATCTACAACACGGTGGTCAATAGTTAAACCAAGGCTCATGATTGGTCGGATAACAATCTCACCATTGACAACTACAGGTTTCTCGACTGTTGAGCTTACCCCGAGGATTGCTGAGTTGGGTTGGTTAATAATCGGACCAAAGGACTGAACACCAAACATTCCCAAGTTACTAATTGTGAAGGTTGAGTTTTGTAACTCACTTGGAGCCAATTTGCCATCCAAGGTACGACCAATCACGTCTTTAAAGGCTACTACTAACTCTGACAAGCTCATTTTTTCAGCATTGTAAACAACTGGTGTCATTAGACCGTTATCCATACCAACCGCCATCGCAAGGTTGACATAGTTATGAGTGATAATGGTCTTGCCGTCTTCTGTCAATGAAGCGTTGATGTATGGGTGTTTCATCAATGTTTTCACAACAGCGAGTGAAAGAAGGTCTGTTACAGTAGTCTTCTTACCAGTCGCTTCCATAATCGGATCAAGAACCTTCTTACGAAGGGCCAGCATTTCAGTCATATCAACTTCATAGTTGAGTGTGAAAGTTGGCGCAGTTAGGTAAGATTCAACCATACGTTGCGCGATAACCTTACGCATTGGTGTCATTGGAATACGCTCAATCTCACCATAAGGAGTGATATTGTCTGGAACTTCTTCCACTTTTTCGATTTGAGCAGGAGACTTGATGGTGTCGTTTTCGATATTTTCAGGAAGCAAGGCCAAAACGTCCTTCTTCATGATCTTACCACGATGACCCGTTCCTTGGATTTCCTGCCAAGCAATGTTATGTTCGAGGGCAATTCGTTTTGCAAGTGGCGAAATGCGAACCACGTTTGTGTCTTTATAAGTTTCCACGTCTTCTTTGTGGACACGACCGTTTGCACCTGAGCCAGAAACGTCGTAGAGGTTGATTCCTAGATCATCCGCTAACTTTCTAGCCGCAGGAGTCGCTCTTAGCTTGTCATCAGCCATGACCTCTCCAATTCTATACTAAGATATTAAGGACGAAAAGAGTTCTGCACCTAAAAGATACAAAGTTTCTCGTCTTTTTTATTTTATTTACATAACTTATATTATGTATTATTCTTTGTTATATGTCTTACGGATTGTATCTTTGATGCTTTCAACTGTTGGAATCATTGCATTTTCAAGGTTTTGCGCGTAAGGCATTGGCACATCTTCTCCGGCGCAACGGCGGATTGGTGCGTCTAGATAATCAAATGCTTCTGATTCTGAAATAATAGCTGAAATCTCTCCGATATAGCCACTTGTTTTGTGGGCGTCGTTGACCAGAACGACCTTACCAGTCTTCTTCACTGAGTTAATGATGATATCCTTATCAAGTGGAACGAGGGTACGTGGGTCCACAATTTCAACTGAAATTCCCTCTTCTGCTAATTCTTCAGCAGCTTGAACCACACGGCGAAGCATTTTTCCATAAGTAACGACTGTTACATCTGTACCTTCGCGTTTGATTTCCCCAACCCCAAGTGGGATTGTATAGTCTGGATCAACTGGCACTTCCCCTTTTTGGTTAAATTCTGACTTGTATTCAAGGATGATAACAGGGTTGTTATCACGGATAGAAGACTTGAGAAGTCCTTTCATGTCAGCAGGTGTACCTGGAGCTACAACCTTAAGACCTGGGATGTGTGTGAACCAAGACTCTAGAGACTGAGAGTGCTGAGCTGCAGAACCAACTCCGTTACCAGCTGCACATCGGACAGTCATTGGAACCTGACCTTTCCCACCAAACATGTAACGTGTTTTAGCAGCTTGGTTGACGATATTGTCCATGGCAATGACCGAGAAGTCCATGAAGGTCATATCGACGATTGGACGAAGTCCTGTCATGGCTGCTCCTGCTGCTGCACCTGAGATAGCAGCTTCAGAAATCGGACAGTCACGAACACGTTCTGGACCAAATTCTTCGAGCATTCCAACAGAAGTTCCGAAGTCTCCTCCAAAGACACCGACGTCTTCTCCCATCAAGAATACATTTTCATCGCGACGCATTTCCTCAGACATAGCAAGGATAATGGTGTCACGGAACGACATTGTTTTTGTTTCCATTTTTATCTCTTTCTCCTTAGTCTGCGTAAATATCTTCAAATGCTGATTCTAGTGGTGGGAATGGGCTTTCTTCAGCAAATTTAACAGAAGCTTCTACTGCTTCCTTGACTTGTGCTTGAATTTCTTCCAATTCTTCTGCACTTGCAATATTGTTTTCAATGAGGTATTTGCGAAGGTTTTCGATTGGGTCTTTTTGTTTCCACAATTCCACTTCTTCACGAGTACGATATTTACCAGGGTCAGATGATGAGTGGCCAAGCCAGCGATAGGTTACACTTTCGATCAAGACTGGGCCATTGCCACCACGAACATGATCTACAGCTTTCTTAAATCCTTCATAGACATCGATGACGTTGTTCCCATCTTCGATAAACATTCCAGGAATTCCATATGCCGCACTACGTTGATGGATATGCTCTACATTGGTCATTTTCTTGATATCCGCAGAGATCCCATAACCGTTGTTAATGCAGTAGAAAACAACTGGCAAGTTCCAAATAGAAGCCATGTTGACTGCTTCGTGGAAGACACCTTCGTTGGTCGCACCATCTCCAAAGAAGCAAACGACGATTTTTCCAGTGTTTTGCATTTGTTGACTGAGGGCTGCACCGACAGCGATTCCCATACCACCACCAACGATACCATTGGCACCGAGGTTCCCAGCATCCAGGTCAGCGATGTGCATAGAACCACCTTTTCCTTTACAGGTTCCAGTGTATTTCCCGAGGATTTCAGCCATCATTCCGTTGAGGTCAATCCCCTTAGCAATAGCTTGCCCGTGTCCACGGTGATTTGAGGTAATCAGATCATCTGGATTAAGAGCCAGCATCGCTCCGACGTTAGCAGCTTCCTCTCCGACAGAAAAGTGAGTCATACCGGGAACTTTCCCCTTTTTCACTAACTGAGCGATTTTTAAGTCCATGCGACGGATTTCTTCCATCTTACGGAACATCTCTAGCAAAAGATTCTTATCTAAAGTTGACATAATCTTGCCTTTCTAACTTTGTACTTACCTTACTATTTTACCTTTTTTAGTATACGCTGTCAAAGTATATGGCTAATAAAAATTCACAATATAAAAAAATAAACCCCTGTTAAAACAGGGATTCTCTCTAGTTAGAGTATTTTTTCACAAAGTGCTTTTTCAGGATATTTTCCAAAAATTAGCTCAATCTTTTCATTACGGTTTTCAGACGCCATTGATACAAACAACCAGAAACAATCAAGCTGGCAATTAACCCAATCCAGTAGGCAAATGCCCCTAAGTCAGTTACTTGATCTAGTAGATATCCTAGTGGTATCGCTACTCCCCAATATCCGATTAAGCCAAGATAGAAAGGAACGATAGTGTCCTTATACCCTCTTAAAATTCCTTGGAGCGGAGCCGCAAAGGTATCAGCTAGCTGGAAAAAGAGACTGTAGGTTAGAAATACAGCAGTTGTTTCAATGAACTGAGAGTCATTCCCATATAGACTTGCTACACGATCTCTAAAAATGTAGAGAAAAGATAGGGTAAGACCTGCAAAAATAAGGGCGGTTACTCTCCCCAGACGAGCATAGATTTTTGCATCCTCAAAACGTTTGGCCCCCACCTCGTAAGACACAACAATCGCCATAGCAGAGGAAATACTCATAGGAAAAGCATACATGAGACTCGAAAAATTCATAGCTGACTGGTGACTGGCAATGATGAGCGATGAAAACTTAGCCATGATTAGTCCAACCACGGAGAAAATGGCTACTTCAGCAAATACGGTTCCCCCGATTGGTAGACCTAATCGAACACCTTCCTTGATTTTATCTATATTTAGTGGAATGCGTTTTTCAAGATGTAACGCTTTTAACCTTTCTTGTTTGAATAAAACAAGAATAGAAATCCCCAATAAAACCCAATAGGCTAGTGAAGTTCCTAGTCCTGCTCCTGCGCCACCAAGCTCAGGGAAACCGAAAGCTCCATATATCAAGAGATAGTTAAAACCACTATTGAGCGGAAGTAATAGGAGCATGAGGTACATAGATAGCTTGGTCAATCCAAGAGAATCCAACAAAGAGCGAATGACACTGAACAGCAACAAGGGAATAATTCCAATAGACAGGTACCAAAGATAGGAAACTGCAACTGCCGCCACTTGAGCTTCTAGTCCGATGTTGGTTAAGACAGGTGGCGCTAAGAATACTACCATTCCAAGCAAGACCAAAGACAGTCCGAAAGCCAAGTAGATAAATTGGTAAAAATCAGATGCTACTTTTTCCTTTTTGCCCCGTCCCAGATGATGGCCTATGATGGGAACCATGGCCGAAACAATCCCTGTTAAAAAAGTAAAGAAAGGATTCCATAGACTCGTTGCGGTTGACACCCCCGCCAAGTCCATGGTATTGTACTGCCCAGTCATGGTTGTATCAACAAAAGAGGCAGAATAATTGGCAAATTGATAGATCAGAATAGGGAAAAATATCTTAAGAAATAAGACAAACTTGTCTTTAAATTGATGGGTTGGATACATATACGCTCTCTATTCTTATAGTTTCTAGAGCAGAATCCCATCTAGTTTTGGTAGACAATTTGTCCCTTGCAGATGGTATATTTAACCTGCCCTTTTAAAGTTTCACCGATAAATGGGGAATTGGCTGCTTTTGACGCAAAATGGGAGTCCACAAGGCGGTCAGCCTTAGCGTCAAAGATAGTGATATCCGCTGGACCATTCTCAGCCAAGTAACCTGCTTCAAAGTTGTAAAGCTTGGCTGGATTGACAGTCATTTTTTCTAGCAATTCCATCAAGCTCAACTCACCAGCTTCCACCAAATAAGTCAAACCAAGAGAAAGAGAGGTTTCCAAACCTGTCATACCAGATGGTGCTTTGGTGATATCTTCAACATTTTTCTCATCTGCATGGTGAGGCGCGTGGTCCGTTGCGATAACTGTGATAACACCTGACTTGAGACCTTCGATAACGGCACGACGGTCTGACTCCAAACGAAGTGGAGGATTCATTTTGGCATTGCTTCCTTGAGTTAAAAGAAGAGCTTCTGTCTTAGAGAAATGCTGTGTCGCTACTTCTGCTGTGACCTGCGCACCTAGTCCTTGAGCAAACTCCACCACCTTGACACTTTCTTCCTTAGACAAATGCTGGATGTGAACATGGGCCTTGGTTGCATAGGCAATCATAACATCGCGCGCAATCATAGCGTACTCAGCCACTCCTGTCGCTCCACAGATATGGAAATGTTCTTTAGCGATGTTTTCGTTAAAGCCAAGAATTCCATTCAAACCTGGATCTTCCTCATGAAGGCAGATAAAGGTATTGAGTTTTTTGGCTTCTACCATTGCTTCCTTAACCACTTTACTACTTTCAAGCGGAATTCCATCATCTGAAAAACCAACGGCTCCAGCTTCTAAAAGAGCCTTAAAGTCTGTCAAGTCTTGGCCATTAAAGTTCTTGGTAATAGTCGCAACTGTCTTGACGTTAATCTTTTCCTTGGCAGCAGACTGGAGAACTTCTTTCAAAGTCTCTACGTCCGAAATGGTTGGACTAGTATTAGCCATCATGACAACCGTTGTAAAACCACCTGCAGCAGCCGCTAGTGCCCCAGTATGGATGTCCTCCTTGTGGGTTTGACCAGGTTCACGGAAATGAACATGAATATCCACTAGTCCAGGCGCAACTACAAGACCAGTAGCATCAATTAGCTCTGCTCCTTCTTCCTTGATTTCGGCATCTATTTTGACAATTTTCCCATCTTGCACTAAAACATCACACACTTGATCCAAACCAGACTTGGGATCCATTACACGACCATTTTTGATTAGTAGCATTTGCTTTCTCCTTTATTCATAGAAATCAACTTGGGTATCCAATAATTTATCCCCATCATAAACAAACTTGGCTGAAAAGAAGGGTTTATCTTCTAAAAGCCACTCAACAAAAGTGTGATCACCCTCCCAAGTTGGCTTGCTCAAAACTTCATCATAGGGAACCCATTCTAAAGTTCCCTCGTTGCAGTCAATCAAGTCACCCTCAAACTCCGTCACCTTAAAAACATAGGTGTACCAGTCTAAATCTGGTGTGAATTCTGGAAAAGTGATAACACCTTTTAGAACCGGCTTGGCTTTGAGCCCTGTTTCTTCGAGGATTTCACGCGCTGCACATTCCTGTGGAGTCTCACCTCGCTCTAGCTTACCACCCACACCAATCCATTTGCCTTCGTGGACATCATTGGGCTTCTTATTACGATGGAGCATGAGCAGTTCTTTTCCGTTATCAATGTAGCAAATCGTCGCTAACTGAGGCATATTATCTCCTTATCTAAGCCAATCGATTGGCTCTTGTCCTGTCTCTATTAAGAATGCATTGGCCTTGGAAAAAGGCTTGGAACCCCAAAATCCTCTGTAAACTGATAAAGGACTAGGATGGGCTGATTCGATAATCAAGTGGTGAGGATTGGTAACCAAGGCCTTCTTCTTGCGTGCATAAGCACCCCAGAGTACAAAGACTACAGGTCTGTCTAGATTATTGACAACCCGAATCACGGCATCAGTAAAAGGCTCCCATATCTGCCCAGCATGACCATTTGCCTGACCAGCAGGGACCGTCAAGCAAGCATTAAGAAGTAAGACTCCTTGCTTAGCCCAAGACGTCAAATCATGAGATTTCTTAACGCCGATATCATCTGACAACTCTTTTAAAATGTTTTGCAAGGACGGCGGAGCTGGGATTGAGTCAGGTACAGAAAAACTCAAACCCTGCGCTTGACCTGGCCCGTGATAGGGGTCTTGCCCTAGAATCACTACCTTCACTTCTTCAAGCGGTGTAGTCAAGAGAGCCTGAAAAACTTTTTCCTTAGGTGGATAAACAGTTCCCTGAGCATAGACCTGTTCCATAAATTGATTGATTTTCCCAAAATAACCTTCAGGTAATTGCTCCTTAATCAAAGCATGCCAAGATGAGTGTTGCATCTTTCTCTCCTTTATCGTATCCATCTAAAAGCACGTCTTAATTCATCCGTACCATTTTTAAAAAAGCATAAACCATGTGCAAGTATGATCTTATCCGGTTTCCAGTTTAACATACGGGAAAAGGAAACCTTTGCTTCCCTTTGTCTTCCTAAAAAAGTCATCCGATAGTCAATAGGAGTTTGACCATCAGGGGCTGTTACACGAGCTAAACGATAAATTTTTCTTCGGATTGGACTAGCTATCTTTTCAGGTTCAAAATTCTCTATAAGGTCCGTTACAATGAGTGTTTTAGTCGATTTATGAAAAAACACGACCTCTTCGATGACAGAACTTCCCTTAAAAATAAGTTGATCAATCTCATCAGACCATAAGTCAGGTGCCTTATCAGTTAAAGGAGCATCAAATTCCACCATGACATTCTGACTTTTTGCTCTCTCTTCAACTCCTGGACTAGACCATGCTTGTGCATAAGGATATCTTTTTTTCCAATCTGCAATATAGGCGTAGTGAATCTTATTGGGTGAAATTAGGTAAGCGACTTTGCCCAAAGCGTCCAGTTCAGTAAAGAGCTCCTCATTTGGCGCAATAGGAGAATGAATCCAGAGTTTTCCATCGTTTAACTTTATCACTGTCATACGTGTCTGAAAAGGTAGTTTGAGGACCTTCAAGTCCATTTGTATCAAATCACCATCTGCTATCCAGATATTTTGATCAACTTCCTTTAGTGTATACAATGGTTCATAAAGAGAAAGTTCTGGTCTTGACATCGTTTACTATTCCTTTATTTTTACTGCCTCTATTATAGCAAAAAGTGGCTATCTAAACCACTTTTTACAGTTCTTATATATACTGTTATTGACCCTATTATTTGACATTAGTATTCACAGTATCAATCAGCCATTAAAAACTTTTCGATTGTATCAATAGAATAGGAAAGTTGATTATTTACAGACATCATCCGTTCAAGATTAGCGTCCATATAGTAGAGTTCAGATAAACCACCCCTAGGGAGAAAGAGTGAATAGTGGATATTCATCTTCTCTCGAGTACTTAACTCTATATGATTGCTTATGATATACTTTAACTCTTTTAACGAATTTACTTGAGCAACCACACCTTTTAACTGATACTGCTCGATGAGATTTAGTAAGTTATCAATCTCTTCAATGACTTTAATTTCCATATCAACACCTCTTGGGAAAATCACTACAAAGCATCTAAACAATCCAGCAAGTCTTGATAAGAATGGACTTCGTAAGTCGGCTGGGCTTGTGTATGACTTTCTAGGTGATGAGGGTTGTACCAAATCGTGTTAATTCCAGCATTATTGCCACCTTGAATGTCAGCTGTCAGGGAATCTCCAATCATCAGCGTCTCTTCTTTACTAAAACCTGCAATCTGCTGACCGATTTTTTCATAGAATAGTGCATCAGGCTTTTGCGTCTGCAACTGTTCAGAGATAAAGACTTGGTTGAAATAGGGAGCCAGACCTGATTGAGCCAAACGCCCTGTCTGGATGGCAGTAATCCCATTTGTCGCAGCATACAAATCATAATCACGCTCGATGAGGCTGTCCAAGAATTCATGAGCGCCCGAAAGTGTTTGTCCCTGTTGGGCTAAGTAAAATTGGTAACGCTGGGCAAGTAACCTACCGTCTTTTTCCAGTCCAAAATGAGCAAATAAACGAAAAAAGCGCGTGTTAACCAGTTCTTGTTTACTGATTTTCTTTTGCTCCAAGTCCTTCCAGAGAGCCTTGTTCATAGGGACGTAATAGTCTTTATAGGCTTGGATATCCGCAACTCCTTCTTCTTTTAGAAGTTGTGTCAAAGCTACATCTTCAGCAGCATCAAAATCCAGCAAAGTGTGGTCAAGGTCAAAGAGTAGAAATTTATAGGACAATTTGAGAGTTTTCCTTTCTAAGGAGATAAAATAGTCTCATGAACCTTCAAAACAGGAAAAGAGACAAAGTCCAAGTAATTATTTTATTTTCTTCTTTCACACAGATAATTTATTTAACAAGTCTCATTAAATTTATTTTTTATCTAGCTGATTTTCCTTTGCAACGACAAATTCCTTAACCAATCGATAGATAACAGCAAATATCGGTGTAAAGAATATCATCCCAAGTAAGCCAAAGAGATTGCCTCCAATACTAGCAGCCGCAAGCGTGAAAATAGCTGGCAAACCAATAGACTGACCTACAACTCTAGGATAAATAAGGTTTCCTTCAATCAGCTGTATAACTTGATATAGAAGAAGAGAAAGTAAGGCTTGAGTAGGACTCACTGTGAAGATAAAAATCGCTCCCACAACACAAGCAATCATAGGCCCTACATAAGGAATGAACGATAGCACTCCTGCAAAGATACCTGTCATTACTCCATAGGGTATCCCAAACACGCTGTAACCAACCGCTATCATAACTCCTATGATAACTGCTTCAATCAGCTGACCCATCAAAAATTGGTCATAAGTCTCTAGTGCTACTTGTCCAATGTAAGTCAACTTTATCACCACCTTCTCTGGAAGAAAAACTTTTAGAAGTCGACTCGTCATCGCTGCCAAATGTTCCTTACTGGATAAAAATAAAAAGGTGAAGACTATAATCAAAAAGGCATTCATCAAACTTGAAAAAATATTGCCGATATTACTAGTCAGACCTGATAAAAAACCTATCAAAGCTTGGCTAATAGAACTAGATTGTCCCTGTATGCCTGATACGATAGTTGACAACATGTCTTTGGTTACAAATTCCGAGCTGCCTAGCAATTTCCCAAGTTGAGTAAGGACTGTTGAAAGGACTGTTCCCAGCTGACTAATAGTCTGGGCTAGGGTTGGCAGCACCAAAACCAAAAGAGCAATCACGATTAAGATAAGAGCTAGGAAAACAAGTACCATGGCAATCGGACGACGCAACTCTGCCTTTACCTTCAATTTAACTAAGTACTGTTCAATTTTTTTCATAGGAACATTAAGAACAAAAGCAATAACAGCACCATAAATCAAGGTTGATATTACATCAAAGAGAGAGATTGCTCCTGATATAAAGCTCGATGCATTCAGAATTACAAGAGCAACCAGCCCTATAAAAAGTATTAACGGGGTGTATTTTTTTACTAAGTTCATAAATTCTCCTTAATAAACATGTTTAGATACGACTATACTATTTGGTTTTTCAAACTCTCGATTAAGGTAGGCTTGGTAAGTTCCTGGAGCGATAAATCCTTTGGGTGAGAGGATATCGGTGCCAGCCTGACCGACTATGGTATCAGCCAAGAGCACACAGTTTGTAGATAAGACAAAGTAGGATTTAAACTTAGATTTGATAAATTTATAAAGTTCCCCATCTGTCTCATGTCTGATTTTATAAGCGTAGGTGTAGTCTTCCTTACCATCACCTGTCGTGATTTTATCTGCACTTGGCTCCCATGGAATCGTCAGTTGTTTCAATTCAGCCAACTTTTTCTGAACCGCTTTTTCCATTTCAGGTGTCAAATCTATTCCGTAACCAAAAAGCGTTTTTTGACTCTCACGTTTACATAGATCAATGTACTTATCGCGGTCACAGAAATATAAAACACCATCTCCTACCATACCAAATAAGGTCTCAGATGACGGATCATAGTTGCCATAAGAAATAACACGGCCCTGATAGCAGATATCCACATGACCAATAGCTGAAAACAGGGAGGTCTCAGCTGTATGAACAAAAATTTCTAGCTCCGCTGTTTTACCAGACTTCACTATTCCAAGATGGATGTTCTCTTCCTCATCAGCATTTTCCAGCATAAATTTGTTAACTTTTGCTAAAGTTCTTGCAGGGATGAGAGCGGCTAGGACAATAGGTAAGCTAATTCTAATACGACGTTTGAGATGGTTTTTCCCAATTTCCCCTTCAAATAAGAAACCGTCACGGATATTGGACAGACCATAAAGGAAAAAATAAGCCCCTAAAACAAAGAGTTGAAAGACAGAATTTCCCGTAGAGGACAAAAGACTAGCTCCACCAAGAAAAACTAGTAGAATACCATCTAGTAAGAGACGAAAACGAGGTCGAATATTATTTTTACGGTAGAGAACATAGGTGACAAGGTTGATAGTAGCATGAAAAATCTGATAAACTCCAATCACAAGAGCCAAAATATAAATCGGCACATCCGTCGCAAGATTCGAGCCTAGCAAATATCCCAGCACTAACAATTTAACCAGTGCAACTCCCAAGGTGTCCGTTGACTGACTTTTTTTGAAAATACGTAATACTAAATCTAAGACCGTTGCTATCCAAGCTAAAAACAGAACCAGTCGAATAACCGTTACTGGCAACCAAGTCCCCGTAACCATCAAGATAAGACCTAGCAGAACAAATAAGAAACCCTGAGCAAGTAATTTCCTACCTGTCAGACCTAAAGATAGAATTTTTTCCATAAAAGACCTTTCAAAAATAATAATTAAGCCATTTGAGAAAACTAACGATTATGTCAATCGTGGTAAAAACCAATCAATGCCATCAACTCATCATGACTAGCAAATCTGGTGAAGATCCTGACTTTCATCACAAAAATCAAATCAGTATTTTTAATGGTTGACTAGAGGTGAGTAATAACATAGAAAAGTAATTTTTCATTCATTTTTGCACATTCTCTATAACTATTTGATTTATTCCATTAAGTAATTTCGAAGAGTAGAAATTTATTGAACATTGAGCTTCCTTTCTGAGTTTCATTAAGAATATTATAGCATAAATGAATCTTTGATTTATTGAGTTTCAAATACTTTTTACACTCACATTTTGACCGTGCTCAAGTGAAAAGCTAAAACTAGTCAGCAAAACTTCTATTAAATCTTTTCCGGAACTCGTTATGAAATAATGCGATAAATTTGTTATATGCTCTGCGATATTATTTCCCCAAGGAGGAGTGAGTGACAAATCTTCAAAATCCCATATAACATCCTGAGGGAGAAATGTTTTCAACTCCTCTTGGATAGATAACAACTCCTCTATTCCTCTTTCAACAGATTCAAAAGGAACATCTCCCCAGTAAAGCTTATTCATTATTACTGGGTATCTACTTCCCCACTCATTATTTTCTAAGCGAACATAAATAGTCGAAAAGAATGAATTAAAAAGACTCCCTTCTCCTATAGTCCACCAATTATAACCAACCATTAACCCTACAGACATAGATATTCTCCTACTCATTTTTAATATTATTTAACGTCAACTAAAGTTTTATATTGATAGTATCTAAAACATACATTCATTCTCCCTTACCCCAACTCCTTGGCTATTCTACTCTTTTCAAGTTTTCCCTTAGTAATTCGTTTCCATAAAACAAGTGGGTTCAGACTATAGGATAAACGTAGGAGGAAATAATTAACCCATTCGATAAGGGCAAAAAGCTGTATTAGTGTGGCTATAATAGCCAGTTGGAAACTCTGTGTATTCCAGACAATAAAAGGAAAGCCTGAAATAAGTAAAACGAGGTCTAGTATTCTGAGCACACCATATAGTTTAGGGACATTTTCACTTCCGAACTGAGGTTTCGAGAGTCTTCTAATCAAAATCGCCCAATAGATTGAACCTTGAAGCAAAATAAATGTCAGTAAAGACAACGGATGAAGAATAGAGATCAAACCATTCCAATCACCAAGCCTATTTTTCAAAAGGAAAAAACAAAACCAAATAGATAGGACGGCTGTGAACTCTCCCAAACAGAGGGACATCAACTCTTTTCTAACTTTCTCTTTTTGTATGTTCATCATCTCACCCATCTATCTATCATCCTATATCAGAAAAAAGCCATTCGATCCATTTTCTAGTCAACATTTCTCAGAATCAAGTCATTCTAAGTATCGAACAGTATAATCACTTTAATATAAATTCAATTCTAAGTTTAGAATTGCATTTGTATATATTTTTTAGATCTATTCTAAGTCTATGACAGCTTTAAATTTTAATTTTTGAAGGATTCTAAAGCTAGAAGAGCTCAAAAATCACGAGAACTAAGCTATTCGAAGCTTAGAAGAAGATTTTCCAACCTTCATAAACTCTTCAATTAACGTTTCTTACAATTTTTCTGATGAGCTTTGAGTTTTTTCAGAGCCCAATCATAGTGACTGGAAGTGGCACTCACAAAGTAGGAGCCTAGACTTGTCCCACCCGTCCACTTATAGACACCTTTGGTAAAGAGTTGGTCATTGCTGAAGCCTTCCATCAACTCTAAAACCTCTCCATGCGATTGATTGAGGAGCTTGGTCGCTTCTTCTAAGGTCGTTTTCTGGTGCTTCTTCCAAATAGCGACATTCATTTCCCCATAAGTTTTCCAATTATAAGGTTCAGGGAGAAAAGGTCTTTCATGTCCCTTTTGATTAGAATGTACCCAGGTCAAAAGTAACTGATGCCATTCATAGAGATGGATCAGAACATCTCTTAGATTTTTATCTCTTTTCCAGTGAGCTTCTTTTTTCTTTTGATCTTTTGAAAAATCAAAAGGAGTCTGTAGTTCCTCTTCACTTAATTTAGATATAAAGTGATTGAGCTTTTCATAGTTTTCCTTAGAGGCTAGCACTAGCTCCTCTTTTGTTTTTGGTCTAGGCATAGGCGTTCTCCCTTCATTTTCAAGTAGAATAAGATATTTCCTCACTTCATTATACCATAATCAAAAAGCAGTTCTTCATTTTACGAAAAACTGCTTTTACTAACTATTTTTTATGCTTATAGTCACTACTTTACATATAAATCTTTAAAGAGACCGTCCAATTCTGCTATCTGATAGAGCAAGTGGGACAGTTCTTGGTAATCTTCTTTTAAACATGAAAGGTGGGCTTGGCTAAATAGAGTAGCCAATTCTTCTTTTAATCTTGCCCCTTCTGGATTATGATCTTTTAAGAACTTACTGAGGTAGAGATTTCGAACAGCCGCAAGTTTGAAGCTGAAATACTGATGCAATTGTTTTTGTTCTGTATTTAAGCCGTTTTCAGCAACTGCTTTTGCATAACATTCCAAAACACCGTTTTGGCCATTCAAATATCGTTTCTTCATAATCCTTGCTGTTTCTTGATAGATTTCAGTCTGACTAGGACTCTTGACCTTCTTAAAATTTCCCCACATGGAGTAGGCTCCACGCTTATAGTCAATAGCCTCTGCCTTCCAGGCTTCTAGTATGTCATTAAAAGCAACCTTCATACAGGCAAAACCAGCTGGATCATGCAAATAAAGGTACTGCTCATCAATACCATACACGGTTACAAAATGATCCACACCATAAAGGATTGTGTGATTGGGGTTGTAGGTCAGATGGCCCATATCAAGAGGGCCCAGTACGACAGGTCCATTGAACAGAAAGGTTTCCAACTTTCTTTTAATCTCTTCCAAATCTACTTCCGCTCCATCCTTTAGATAGAAGTCCTCATAGTCAAATCCAAGTATTTTTAAGTAATGGGAGATGGAAAGATCTGGCATTCCGTTATCAAAGAATACTAGAGGGTGCTGGTCATCTTCCTTTACAATACTAGCGCCATTGCCCATCACCATAATTGCCTCTAAAAACTCTGCTTTAAAGTCATAACCATAGCTATCCAGTGCCATTGCCAATGAATAGCTATAGCAAAGCGACACATCTCCAAAATACATCTGCATATTCCTGCCTCCTTATCTTCTATGGGACTATTATACCGAGAAAACTATTCTCATGCCCCATAAAATCTAAACAAAAATTATGGTATGTTTGATTTATAGACATGAATTTCCACAATAAAAAACTCTGTAAAAGTTATCTTCTACAGAGTTCGATTTGCATCTTTATAAATTATCAGAAAATGATCTAGTTCTTGATTACAGGTATCCATAATTCCATTTGATAGTCTGGTGACGACATGTCACCTTCAGTATAGACTTCAAAGTCTGGCGCTCCTGAGTGACGATAGTTAGTCTCTGGGAAAAAGACCTCCAAGACATATTTCCAAGCATTGTGAATGCTAGCTGGTATAGGACCTTTGACTGGGACGATAGCATATTCAGCCGCTGGGATATCTTTGATGGACAGATCTAGTTCTTCTGCTTTAGCTTTATCTGTCACATCATAAGCAGCCATGTAGTTGATGATTTCGCCTTCTTTGACATCCGAGCAGACGCCAAAGGATTGGCCGCTACCCAAACCTTCTAGGCTTTCAAGACTGTGATTGTTATAGAGATCCTCCCAAGCAGACGGGCACTGACTATTGTCAATAGCTTCCAATAGGACGCCTGCCACGGTAAATGCAGGTTTCTTTTGAATCTTGATATCCATGTTCTTTCCTCCTGTAATCTTTAAGGATAATTGAAGTCTAGGAAAGATCCGATAAGGTTTTCCATTTCGAACTTCTGAGGGGGTTGCACCATGGAATTTCTTAAAGGCTGCGCTGAAGGCATCCGCAGACTCATAGCCGTATTTCATTGCTATGTCAATGACTTTCTCAGAGCCTTCCCGCAAGTCTGTCACAGCTTCTGATAGCCTGCGATTGCGCAAGTATTCTGCTAAAGTCATATCTGCTAGGATGGAAAAAAGCCTGCTAAAGAGAGCATAAGAATAGCCTGATAGCTGCTGGAATTTCTGCAAATCCACTTCTGCGTCCAGCTTACTTTCCAGATATTCCATGGTTCGATTGAATTGATGCATCATATTCTTTTTCACCTCACAAAAGATACTAAGGCCGTTAAAAGCAAAGTGAAAATTGGAAAATTGACGGAGGGGCTCCTGCTCCGAGAAAATTTCATCTTTTTCACACAGCTTTTAGGCCGTGTTCAATTCTAACTATAGTCTAACAGATATAAGATACTTCCGCCCCAGAATTTTTGTACAAGATTTAAAGGTGTAAAATCTATAACTTATCTTTTAATTTCTCAACAAAGAGATAGGCTGCAGGGCAGGTCAAGGTATTCTTAATCGTCAAATGATTAATTTGATGGATCTTTTTCCGATCTGTATGGGGGAATTCACGACAGGCCTTGGGACGAACATCATAGATGGAGCAGAGATTGTCTCCTCCTAGAAAGGGGCAGGGCATGGATTTGAAAACCTTATCTCCATCTTCATCCACCTGCAGAAATTCCGATTCAAAAGCCGGTAATTTCATCTTAAAGTACTTAGCAATACGTGTGATGTCTGCCTCTTTAAAGTCTGGTCCCAAAGTCTTGCAACAGTTGGCACAGGCAGTGCAATCAATCTCAGCAAAGACTTCTTGGTGAATCTGCTGGGCAATCTTGTCTAGATTTTTTGGTGGCTTTTTCTTTAGGTTAGCTAAAACTTTACGATGCTCCTTCTGCTTCTGCAAGGCTAGTTGATGGTAATACTCAATATCAATTTCTTTAGACATAGTTTCTTTCTAATACAAGTGTTTTTGTCTATTATACCATAATCTCAGCCCCCTTTTTGCCCCCTGAACAGAAAAAAAGCCCTTCGGATAAAATCCGAGGGGCTTAAAACGTTGTTAGATCAACGACCGAACTTTTGAATTTCAAGGTTCGGGATAAAATAGTTCACTGAACTATTTTATTTTTTCAAGTTGTAGAATGATTTCAATCCACGGTATTCAGCTACTTCACCAAGTTGATCTTCGATACGAAGCAATTGGTTGTACTTAGCGATACGGTCTGTACGTGAAAGTGAACCAGTCTTGATTTGTCCTGCGTTAGTTGCAACTGCGATGTCAGCGATTGTTGAATCTTCAGTTTCACCTGAACGGTGTGATACAACGGCAGTGTAACCAGCTTCTTTCGCCATTTCAATAGCGTCAAATGTTTCAGTAAGAGTACCGATTTGGTTAACTTTGATAAGGATTGAGTTAGCAGCACCTTCTGCAATACCTTTTTCAAGGTAAGAAGTGTTTGTTACGAAGAAGTCGTCACCAACCAATTGTACTTTACCACCAAGACGTTCAGTAAGAGCTTTCCAACCGTCCCAGTCGTTTTCATCCATACCATCTTCGATAGTGATGATTGGGTATTTGTTTACCAATTCTTCAAGGTAGTCGATTTGTTCTGCAGCAGTACGTACAGCAGCGCCTTCACCTTCAAATTTAGTGTAGTCGTAAACTTTACGTTCTTCATCATAGAATTCTGATGATGCACAGTCAAATCCGATAAAGACATCTTTACCTGGAACATAACCAGCAGCTTCGATAGCAGCAAGGATAGTTTCAACACCGTCTTCAGTTCCTTCGAAACGAGGAGCGAATCCACCTTCGTCACCTACGGCAGTTTCCAAACCACGTGATTTAAGGATTTTCTTAAGAGCGTGGAAGATTTCAGCACCCCAACGAAGAGCTTCTTTGAATGTAGGTGCACCAGCAGGTACAATCATGAATTCTTGGAAAGCGATTGGAGCATCAGAGTGAGAACCACCGTTGATGATGTTCATCATTGGAGTTGGAAGAACTTTAGTGTTGAATCCACCAAGGTAGCTGTAAAGTGGGATTTCAAGGTAGTCAGCAGCAGCACGAGCTACAGCGATAGACACACCAAGAATTGCGTTTGCACCCAATTTACCTTTGTTAGGAGTACCGTCAAGTGCGATCATAGCACGGTCGATAGCTTGTTGGTCACGTACATCGTAGCCGATGATAGCTTCAGCGATGATGTTGTTTACGTTGTCAACAGCTTTTTGTGTACCAAGACCACCGTAACGAGATTTGTCACCGTCGCGAAGTTCAACTGCTTCGTGTTCACCGGTAGAAGCTCCTGATGGAACCATACCACGTCCGAAAGCACCTGATTCAGTATAAACTTCTACTTCAAGTGTTGGGTTACCGCGTGAGTCTAGGACTTCGCGAGCGTAAACATCAGTAATAATTGACATTTTTTACTCTCCTTTGAGTTAAATTTTTTACACCTCTATGATACCTTAAAAATAAGCGTTTTTCAAGAAAAAACGTTATCTTTGTGCAAATTTTCCTTAACTTTATAAAGTAATCGCTTTCTTTTGTCTGTTTTCATGAGATTTTTGTGATATACTATTTTCATGACAGATTTATCAAAACAACTACTAGAAAAAGCTCATGGTGGGCCAAAATTAAACCCGGATGAGCAACGTCGTTTTCTCGGCACTTTCGAGGAAAGAGTTCTAGGCTATGCGGATGTTGAGACAGCCAATAGCCTTCAGCTACAAAAGGGATTTTTCTCTATTTTAGAAAGGTTTCAAGAAAAGGTAGAGGAACTTTTTGTGAAAATCTCACCAAATATCGAGTTTGACAAACAGGTCTTTTACTTAAAACAAGCAAAGGAAAGCAACTGCCAGGCGACTATTGTTTCAGATGATCATATCACCTCTCCTTTCGGCCTTGTCATTCACACGAACGAACCTGTTCAAGTAGATGAAAAAGACCTTAGACTTGCATTCTCGAATCTCTGGGAGGAGAAAAAGACAGAAACTCCTAAAAAATCAATCTGGAAAAAATGGTTCGGTTAATCCTTCCTCATATTTAATAAATGACCGATATTAGTAGCTGTGTGCTCCAAATAGAGACTTGCATTTTTCAAACTATTCTCTAAAGGTTCACATTTCTCTAAAATGGAAAAGGCAGCTTCTATATTTTCAAATGGTAGGGGAGGCAAATCGTCAGTAAGACTACCACAAATAGCAATAACTGGAACTCTGTTAGGGGTTCTTTTTGCTACGCCGATAGGAGCTTTTCCAGCAAAGCTTTGACTGTCCAGTCTGCCTTCTCCAACGATAACCAAGTCGGCACCTGCAACTTTCTTGTCAAAGTCTATCAAATCCAAGCAAGTATCAATCCCAGATACGATACAGGCCTTAGCAAAGGCACAGAGTCCAGCAGCAATACCCCCACCTGCCCCTGCTCCTTTAAGAAATAGGGTAGAAGGCGATAATTTTTCATAGAACCGCTGCATAGCCAGATCTACTGTCTCAAATAAAGCAGGATCCAAGCCCTTTTGTTTTCCAAATGTATAGGTCGCTCCTTGATGACCACATAAAGGGCTCACGACATCTGCTAAAATGCGAATTTTCACATCTTCAGGAATCCTATACAACTCACTGTCTGAAACTGACTCGAACTCAAGCAAAGTCTGACCGCAAGCTGGTAATTCCTTTTCATTCTTATCATAAAAACAATAACCCAGACTAGCAGCAATGCCTATCCCACCGTCATTACTAGCCGTACCACCAACGCCAATATAGATTTCCTTCATTCCTTGATCAATGAGATGGCGAATCAGCTCTCCGATACCTCTGGTTTGGATGTGGAGGGGATTTCGTTTCTCCCGCGGAATCTTTCCTAAACCAACCAAGTCAGCAACTTCGAAGAGCGCTATTTGATCTTTTTGAAAGTAGCGCATTGATTCTTTTAGCCCAAAAGGCCCTGTCACCTCTTGCCATTTTTCTTCGAGTTCAAGAGAATGGCGAATAGCATCTACAGTTCCTTCCCCACCATCACCAACAGGACAGAGCAGACATTCTACATCCGCTATTGACTGTTCGAAGCCCCTTTTTATAGCTTGAGCGACCTCTTCTGCTGTCAAACTTTCTTTAAAAGAATCGGGTGCGATTACAATTTTCATAGTTCCCTCTCATTCTAAGAAATCAATCAAAGGAAGAACTTCCAAAAAATCCCTCGTATCTACATGACAAGCTGTCTCTGCTTTTACGACCTCTTTGGCACAAAAGGCTATACCGTGGCCTGCTGTCTTTAACATCAAGAGGTCATTGGCACCATCACCGATAGCAATCGTTCTTTCTTTGGGTAGTTCTAATTCCTTTCTCCATTTCTCAAGAGTAGCATTTTTTACTTGACCTGTCACAATTTCACCAACTAATTTTCCTGTTAAAAAACCGTCTTTGACTTCCAACTGGTTAGCAGAGAAATAGGAGATACCAAGGGATTCTGCCAATCTCTCAACTATTGGTGTAAAGCCACCAGACACTAGACCGACTAGAATGCCCTTCTTTTGAAGAATGGAGATAAATTCTTGAGCATTCTTGGACAGATGGATAGATTTGAAAACTCTATCAAAGACCGAGATTGGAAGATCTTTTAACAAAGCCACTCTTGCTCTTAAACTTGTTTTAAAATCCAGTTCACCTCGCATTGCCTGGCTTGTAATTTGCGAAATTTCGGCTTCGCAACCTGCTTCTCTTCCTAAAAGATCAATCACTTCCTCTGCTATCAGGGTGCCATCAACATCCATGACACAGAGCCCCATTACTTGAGTCATCACTTCTCCTCTTTTCTAAACAGCCCAAAAATCGTATGAAAGAATCATACGATTTTATCTATTAGTTGACTAGACTATGGTACAAGTCAAGATAAGATTTGCAGGCTGTATCCCATGAGAAATCGCATTCCATAGCTTGTTTTTGTAGATTTTTCCAAACGTCCGGCTGGTACTTATAAACATCCAAGGCTGTTTGGAAACTCCAGTTAAGCCAGTATGGTGTTAAATTGTCGAAGCTAAATCCAGTACCAGTTCCTTCGATCGGATTGAAGGATTGAACTGTATCTCTTAGTCCACCCACTTCATGAACCAATGGTAGTGTTCCATAACGCATAGCCATCATTTGTGACAAGCCACATGGTTCAAAACGACTTGGCATGAGGAAGAGGTCACAAGCTGCATAAATTTCTTGAGCGAGCTTGACGTCAAAAGTGATATTTGCTGATAGTTTGTCAGGATAGACTTGCGCAAACCAGGAGAAGGAATGTTCAAAAGCCGGGTCACCTGTTCCTAAAAGGACTATTTGAACGTCCTCTTGTAAGAAACGATGCAAGCTCTCTACAACAACATCAAAGCCTTTTTGACGGGTCAAACGAGAGACAATCCCAACTAGAGGAACATCTGCTCGGACAGGTAACCCAACTCTCTCTTGCAAATTTGCTTTATTTTGTGCTTTTCCAGACAAATCTTCCTTATCAAAATGATAATCTAAAAGTGGGTCTGTTTGAGGATTATAAAGATCTGCGTCAATACCATTGACAATACCTGAAACCTTACCTGACTCCATCCGAAGAATCTGGTCCAAACCGCAGCCGAACTGACTGGTCATAATCTCGTGCGCATAGCTAGGGGAAACGGTTGAGACACGATCCGCGTAGAGAATACCTGCTTTCATCCAGTTGAGGCAATCATTCCACCGAAGGGTGCCATCAGCATAGCGTTCAAATCCAACACCAAACAAATCCCACAACATTCCTTCAGAAAATTGACCTTGGAATTCCAAATTGTGAATGGTTAAAACTGTTCTGATTCCTTGATATGCTTGAATCCAATGGTACTTTTCTTTTAACAAAAATGGAATCATGGCTGTGTGGTAATCATGAACATGGAGAAGATCAGGAATAAAGCCGATGCGTTCCATGGCTTCAAGAGCAGCCAGTTGGAAAAAGGCAAAGCGTTCACCATCGTCAAAATCACCGTACACATGGCCACGGAAGAAATAATATTGATTATCAATGAAGTAGAAGGTAACCCCATTCAAGACCGTTTTCTTAATACCACAGTACTGTCTACGCCATCCTACACTAACTTCAAAGTGGAGAACATCCTCTATCTGGTCACCAAACTTAGCTTCTACCATATCATAGTAAGGCAAGAAAACTGCAACTTCGTGCCCTGCTTTTACAAGTGATTTGGGAAGGGCGCCAATGACATCGCCCAAACCACCTGTTTTTGAAAAGGGTGCTCCTTCTGCCGCTACAAATAAAATTTTCATGAATAAATGTCCTCTGTTACTGTTTCGCCCTTCTTAACTACAACTGGATGTTCTGCTGTTCCTCGAATGACAACATCGTCCGCAACTTCAACTCCTTTGTCTAGAATGGCATATTCAACCTGGGCTCCTTGACCAATCACAACACGAGGGAATAAAATGCTGTCCTTCACCACACTATCTTTGTGAACATAAATATTACGAGATAGGACTGACTGAACTACCTCACCCTCAATGATACTACCAGAAGCGAACTGAGAAGTACTTACTTTTGAAGTATTCGCATAGTAGGTTGGTTCTTCATTCTTAACTTTTGTATAAATCTTTTGATTTGGTGAGAAGAGTGAGTAGAACTTTTTAGATTCAAGCATATCAATATTTGCTTGATAATAGGACTGGACAGAATGAATGTTTGCTAAGTAGCCTGTGTATTCGTAAGCAAAAGCTCCTTCTTTTACAGCTAAATCGCGGAGAACATAGCGCAACTTTTCAGGATATTCTTTCTGAGCTTCTTCTTCAAGTCGTTCAATCAACCAAGGAGTATCCACAACAAAGATATCTGTAGACATGTTGAAGAGTTCATCTGTAGATTTGTTATCAAAGAGTTTATGCGAACGAACATGGTCTGTTTCATCAATTTCCAAGATAGCATTCACATCTGAAATGTCTTTCTTCGGAAGTTTCTTATATACAACTGTGATCGGACCTTTTGTTGTATTGTGTAGGTGGAAGACTTGATTCAAGTCAATATTCACCAGCACATCGCAGTTAATCGAAACGGTTTGGTTTGAACCTGAACGTCTCAAGTAGGTAAGAAGCTGTTGGTAATACTCTTTTCCAACTGTACTGCTTTCAACACGAGTATTGTAAATTCCTAGATAGTAGTGACTTAGAAGTGTGGATAAGCCCCACTCACGACCTGAACGGATATGGTCAAAAACTGAGCTGATATTGTCTTGTTGGAAAATTCCAAAGACACTACGAACACCAGCATTTGCAAGGCTAGAAAGAGGGAAATCAATTAAACGATATTTTGCTCCAAATGGCAAGCTAGCCACCGGACGGTGTTCTGTTAACGTTGACATATCATGAAAACCAACTGTGTTTCCTAAAATGGCTGAATATTTATCAATCTTCATCTGATGCTACCCCCACTACTTCATTGTATCCTACTACTTGTACTTCGTCTGTTCCATCAATTTCGACACCTTCAGAAATAACAGCACCCTCACCAATAATGGCACGTTTAATTTTTGCACCTTTTCCGATAATGGCACCACTCATGATTACAGAGTCTACTACTTCAGCACCCTCACGTACTTGCGCTTCTGTTGAGAGAATAGAATGCTTAACAGTTCCATCCACGAGACAGCCATCCACAACTAAAGAATCTTCTACATGAGCGTGTTTTCCAATAAAGTTTGGTGGTGAAATCAAGTTCCGTGAGTAGATTTTCCACTGACGATCACGACTATCCAAAGCGTTGTTTGGATCAATGTATTCCATATTGGCTTCCCATAGAGACTCGATAGTACCAACGTCTTTCCAGTAGCCTTTGAATTCATAAGCATAGACGCTTTCTCCAGACTCAAGGTAATTTGGAATAACGTTTTTACCAAAGTCTGACATATCTACCTTGTTCTTTTCAGCAGCAACAAGCATATTGCGGAGACGTTTCCAATCAAAAATATAAATCCCCATTGAAGCCTTTGTAGACTTAGGTTGAGCAGGTTTTTCTTCAAATTCAACGATACGGTTATTGGCATCTGTATTCATGATACCAAAACGGCTAGCTTCCTTTAGAGGTACGTCTAGAACAGCTACAGTCAGACTGGCATTGTTATCCTTATGTGATTGGAGCATATCATCGTAGTCCATCTTGTAGATATGGTCACCAGAAAGGATCAAAACATGCTCAGGATTAATACTATCAATGTAGTCGATATTTTGGTAGATAGCGTGACTGGTCCCTTCAAACCAACGGTTTCCCTCACTCGCAGAGTAGGGTTGAAGGATAGAAACACCTGTGTTAATACCATCTAGTCCCCAGCTAGAACCATTCCCAATATGGTTGTTCAAAGCAAGAGGTTGGTACTGCGTAATAACACCAACATTATGAATCCCAGAGTTTGCACAGTTGGAAAGAGCAAAGTCAATGATACGGTAGCGCCCACCGAATTGCACCGCCGGTTTGGCAATGCTTTGAGTGAGTTTTCCGAGACGTGTTCCTTGCCCACCCGCAAGGATCAAAGCTAGCATTTCATTCTTCATTTTCTACTCCTTTATAAAGACATGTGAACGTTAAAATCGAAAGAAGGTCGGAAGTCAAACTTTTTATAAAAATAATAGGAAATCCATTTCTCTTTTGTTTCAAGTCCAATACAAGTACATCCGTTTTTAAAATATTAAAAATTGTAATCAACAGCCTGCTATTCTTTTTTCTTAGCTGGTTTCAAACGACGCTTGATCTTCCAAATGCTTGCTCCTATAGCAGGCAAGGTGAAGGTCAAAGTCTGCTCGTAATCTTTCCATAAGCCTTCTTGAGTCTGAACTGTTTGATTGTGTTCTTTCCACACACCTCCCCATTCTTCTAATTCTGTATTCCAAACTTCTTCGTAAATACCTGCAACAGGTAAACCAATCGTAAAGTCCTTACGTTCAACTGGTGCCATGTTAAAGACACAGACTAACATTTCGTCCTTCTTGCCCTTACGAATAAAGGAAAGGACACTCTGATCTCTATTATCAGCATCGATAATCTCTATACCATCATAACTAGTATCAATTTCCCAAAGACAACGATGCTCTTTATAGAATTGATTTAGTTGTGAAGTGAAATGCTTCATCTTGGCATTCATCGGATCTTCTAGATTAGACCATTCCAACTGCTCCTCAGACTTCCACTCTAGGAATTGCCCGTACTCACTACCCATGAACAAGAGTTTCTTACCTGGATGACAAATTTGATAGGTGTAGAGGTTGCGCAGACCAGCGAACTGATTGTAGCGATCTCCCCACATCTTATGCATCATACTCTTTTTGCCATGAACCACTTCATCGTGTGAGAAAGGTAGGAGATAGTTTTCATTGAAAACATACATAAAGCTGAAAGTCACAAGATTAAAGTCATACTTGCGGTAAATCGGATCTTCCTCGTAGAAACGGAGAATATCATTCATCCAGCCCATATTCCATTTATAGTCAAATCCAAGGCCACCCATTTCTTTCATACCAGTAATCTTTGTCGCTGATGAACTTTCTTCTGCAATCATCATGATATCTGGATGAGCTAACTTAATCACTGTGTTCAACCGTTGAAGGAAATAATAACCTTCGTAGTTAAGGTTTCCACCATCTTTGTTTGGAGTCCAAGGAGCATTATCATAATCTAGGTAAAGCATATTGCTTACTGCATCTACCCGAATGCCATCTAAGTGGTAAAAATCAATCCAAAATTTAATACTTGAAATCAAGAAAGACTGGACCTCATTTTTCCCGAGGTCAAAATTCAGAGCACCCCAACCATAGTTATGAGCCTTGTTGTGGTCTTGGTATTCAAAAGTTGGTGTACCGTCATAATATGCCAAGGCATCATCATTAATGGTGAAATGACCTGGAACCCAGTCTACGATAACACCGATATTATTTATATGACACTCTTCAACGAAATCCTGGAATTCCTCAGGTCTACCATAGGAATGTTCAAAAGCAAAGTAACCCATAAGCTGATAGCCCCAGCTCAATCCAAGTGGGTGAGCCATTAAAGGCATGAACTCAATATGTGTATAGTTCATCTCAACTAAGTATGGAATCAACTCGTCTTTCAGTTGCGAAAACGTATAGGGACTACCATCTGGATTTCTCTTCCAAGACCCTGCATGAGCCTCGTATATATTAACTGGTCTCTCGAAAAATCCCAGACGTTTGCGACGTGCTAGCCAAAGTCCATCTTTCCATTTCTTTTCACGGATATTGGTCAAAACAGCTCCTGTACCCGGTCTAGCTTCAAAATAAACTGCCAAAGGATCAATCTTCATAATCTGGTGACCATTTGCACGCGTGATATGATATTTATAAATCTGACCTTCCTGAGCTTGACTCGTAAAGACTTCCCAAACACCTGCTTCATTACGAATCATGGGAATCTGATTCTCAACCCAATCGGTAAAATCACCAACTAGATGAACTGCTTGTGCATTCGGGGCCCAAACCCTAAAGGTATAGCCTATTTCTCCGTTTTTCTCCTCTCTATGCGCTCCTAAATAATGCTGGAGGTGAAAGTTCTCACCTGTAGTAAAGGTTCTTAATGCTTCTTGATTATTCATTCAATCCCCTTTCTTTTGTAAGCGTTTTCTATGATTCCATTATACACTCTTTTAAGATAACTTTCAAGTAATTTACGAAGGAAATCATATTTTTTTATGAAAGTCTTCAAAAAATTACCGAGCATTTTAAAAATGATATATCCTGAAATAGAACACGAAACAATTTCCATATATTTTTTTATTATAATACCAAAACATCCGTTTTTTATCAATTTTCTACTGTATTTTTTTGAAAAAATAAAACCAGGAAGTTATTTTCCTGATTTTATAGATTATTTCACATCAAAAACAATGGATTTAACATTTGTCATCGCTTCGATACTATATTTAATTCCTTGTACGCCTGCACCAGAACCTTTTACACCAAGGAATGGGAAATTATCTGGTCCACGTTGTGTTTTATTATTAATATGAACGGTTCCCACTTCAAGTTTTTCAGCAATTTCAAACGCCTTCTTGAAGTCATTTGTAAAGACAGAGGATTGAAGACCAAACTCAGATTCATTGGCAATTGCTACTGCTTCATTCGTATCTGCGACACGGATAATTGGGAGAACAGGTCCAAACGGTTCTTCCCAGGCTACTTTCATATCTCTTGTAACTTGGTCAAAAAGCACTGGCCAGAGAAGATTGCCTTCACGCTTGATTGGTGTAAGAGCCTTAGCACCTTTTTCTTGTGCATCTTCGATCAATCCCCAGATGAAATCAGCTGAAGCATTGTCAATAACAGGTGTGATATCAGCATTGTCAAATGGATCACCGACTGTTAGCTTAGCGACTTTAGCCTGGAGCAATTCGGCTAACTTGTCTGCTACGCTTTCTACAACTAAGACACGTTTAATAGCGGTACAACGCTGACCAGAGTAGCTAAATGCACCACTCACGATTTGATTGGCTGCATTCTCTAAATCTGCATCTTCTAAAACGATTGCTGCATCTTTCCCACCAAGTTCAAGCATAATCGGGCGCATACCAGCTAAACGACCAATACGCTCACCAATCGGTGTTGAACCCGTAAAGTTAATGAAGTTAACTTCCTTGTGTTCAATGATGTAGTCTCCGATCTCAGAACCTCGTCCAGTGATGGTATTGAAGACACCTGCTGGGATTCCTGCTTCGTCAAATGCTTTAGCTAGCAAGAGACCAGAAATAGATCCTTGCGTTGGTGGCTTAAACATAACGACATTTCCTGCAATCAGAGCCGGAGCAATCTTGGATCCAGAAAGATTGACTGGGTAGTTAAATGGCGCGATAGCTAAAACAACACCAACTGGCTCACGATGGACAACGGCTAGTTTGTTTTTACTTGCAGCTTCAAAACCGCCACCTTCCATTGCTTGTCCAGTAATACGGAGACCTTCCTCAGCAGCAAAACGAATCAAATCTGCTGTACGTACTACTTCTCCAATGGCTGCTTTAATCCCTTTTGCAACCTCTTTGGCAAGAATTGTACCAATTTTTTCTTTATCACGTTCTAAAATATCTGCTGTCTTATGTAAATAGGCTGCACGCTCAACTGGTGCTAAATCACGCCATGCTGGGAGAGCTGCACGCGCAGCTTTCATAGCCTCATCTACTTCAGACTGACTCATAGCGGGTACTGTACCTAGTTTTTCTTGATTGATAGGAGAATAGATCGTAATCTTGTTCTCTGATGATTTCCATTTTCCATTCACTAAATTCTGATAATTTGTCAAATTCTCTTCCTCCTGAAAATGATTAAAACTTATTTTATCAAATTTTCAGAAAATTACAACCCTTTTTGTGAAAATATTGATATTTTTTTCACAAACTTGATTCTTCAAATTATTTGAATTTTATTCCTATTAGATATTGGTTTTTCAATAAAAATCAAAAAAGGTCTAGTTAATCTAAACCTTTTCAGAACATTAATTTACGAGAGTACTTTTAAGACTACGACACTGGTATCATCAATCACATTTGATTCTTTAGAACGACTATTAGACACCAGCATTTCAAGATTTCCTGCATTCTCAAAGTAGAAGGAAGTCCCTTTCGCATTAAAGACTACCAATAAGTGCTCTGGTCCACCGTGAATTTCGTAAACAATCCACCCACTATTTTCAGCAGCTGTATGGACAAAAACATGACGGTAAACTTCTTCGTATGTAGGATAGGAGAAGGCACTGGTCTGTGTTTTCAGGCGAATAATCTGGCGAATAAAGTTAATGCTCTCTTGTCTCTCATTGATTAAATCCCAGTTGACCTGGTTGACACTATCTGGAGCATTGTAGCTGTTCATAGCCCGTTCTCTATCTGCCGCAGTCAGCTCGCCATTTTCTCCAGTAGCAAGGAGTTTAGTGCGGCCAAATTCTTGACCCAGCTCTATAAAGGACATCCCTTGCATGAGAATGCTCATCGCTGTTGCTGTCTCAACTTGGCGCATAATCTTATCTGAACTGTGATTTGGATGAAGGGTTACTAACAAATCATGCAAGTTGTAATTATCATGGGCCTCCACATAGTTAAGGATTTGGTTTGGGCTAAGATATGAGCCCAACTCTCGACTACCAAGAATGGCTTTGGCTACGATTGGTTCTGTAGCTGCACCACTAACAAATCCTGCCTTGATTGAGCCATAAACTTCTCCTCCTTTGATGGCATCTCGCTGATCATCGTTGAAAAATCCAATATTTGGCATCTGGTAGGCATTATCCTTCTTGGCCTTGTCATAAGGTGCAAGACCTGTCCCCATATCCCAACCTTCTCCATAAGTGAGAATACGCGGATCGACTTCATCTAACGCCCAGCGAATTGCCTGCATGGTTTTAACATCGTGAATTCCCATCAAGTCGAAACGGAAGCCGTCAATATTGTATTCTTTCACCCAATAAAGGAGTGAGTCAATCATATACTTGCGGTACATTTCGTGTTCGCTTGCGGTTTCATTTCCTACACCTGTGCCGTTTTGGAAGGTTCCATCTGGATTCATACGATAGTAATAATCAGGAACAGTTGTTTGGAAAGGTGCATCAACTGTTGAGAAGGTATGGTTGTAAACGACATCCATAATGACACCGATTCCTGCATCATGATAAGCCTGAATCATGGCTTTGAGATCTCGAATAACCTGTCCTGGATCATCTGGATTGCTAGAGAAACTTGGTTCTGGCGCATTGTAGTTTTGAGGGTCATAACCCCAGTTATAAGTTACATTCCCGTCCTCGTCGTATTCCTTATGGCGATCAAAGATTGGTTGGAGCTGAACATAATTACAGCCAAGTTCTTTGATATAGTCAAAGGCAGTTGCTTGACCATACTGGTTAACTGTTCCAGTCTGGGCAGCCCCAAGGAAGGTCCCTCGAAGGTTTTCTGGAACTCCAGATGTCGGTGATTTTGTAAAATCACGAATGTGCATCTCACAGATAACGGCTTTACATGGGTTCTCCAAACGCCAAGGAGCATCTGTCCCATGTTTGACTTTGAATCCTTCTACTTGTCTATCTTGCTGAGAGAGGATAACAGAACGTTTCCCGTCAGAACTTGTAGCGATAGTGTATGGGTCTCGTGTCAAAGTCTGGTGGTGCGGAAACTCAATCTGATACTGATAGGCTTTACCTGCAAGATTTTCATCCAGGTCTACACTCCAAACACCAATAGTATTGTACTTATGGCTGTATGAATAGCTATTCCCACGCTCAAGATTAAAGGTTTTCCAAATCGGCGCGTCGTTACTTGTATTTTCATAAACAACCACTTGGACTGCTGTAGCTGTTGGAGCCCAGAGTTTAAAGCTTGTCTGGTAGTCTGAGATACTATAACCTAACTCTCCTTGGTATCCCCAATGATGATCAAAACTTTCACTGTGAAAGGCTTTATCAAAAGCAAACGGGTTTTGATCTTTATAGTAAGGACTTGCAATGGCTGGATTTTCAGAATAATAAACTGTCTCATCACCATCCAAAATCCAAACCTCAGTCAACAGTGGATAATGGTTAAACCGCAGGAGATAGTCCTTTGTCTTTCCATCGATTTCGATAGAAAAGGTCAGAGTATCGAGCCTTTCTGCACTTGTAACTGTAAAGGAGAATTTTGCTCCAAAATAGTCATTTTCATAATACAAATTTTCTTTAATATCCGCCTGTTTTCTACTGAATGAACAAGCATCATAATCCCCATTTTTTCGGTGAAAATGGATGACTACAGGGTATCTATACATTACTTTTCCTAATTCCTAATTTTAATTTTTAAGTCATGCTGAAGAATTTAACGGGAATTTCAGCACAATATAGAATAGCTTTAATAGATATAAAAACACATCAGGAGAGATAGTTCCATACTATCTAACATCTAGTTTTCAACTATTCTTTACAAACTTTCTAGCCAGGCCTCATCTCGAACTTCGATACCAAGTTCTTGTGCTTTTTGGAGCTTGCTTCCTGCATCTGCTCCTGCTACGACAAGATTCGTTTTCTTAGATACACTGCCTGTGACCTTGGCACCGAGGCTTTCGAGTTTACTTTTGGCTTCAGAACGTGTGAGACGTTCCAATTTACCAGTTAATACAATTGTCAAACCTGACAAGGCTGCATTTGCTACTACTGTCTGTCCTTTGTAGTCCAGATTGACTCCAGCTTCTTTCAACTCGTCTAAGAGAATATTCGACCCTTCTGTAGCAAAATAAGTCTGAAGGCTTTGGGCAATCACACTACCCAAGCTCTCGATACTTGCTACTTCCTCTGGATCTGCTTGGGCTAGATTTTCAATAGAGTGGAAATGTTGGAGCAAGAGCTGGCTAGCCTTGCTTCCGACATGGCGAATTCCCAGACCAAACAAGAGCTTTTCAGCAGAGTTTTCCTTGGATGATTGAATGGCTTGATACAGTTTAGAAGCAGACTTTTCCTTGACGCCTTCTAAAAGGAGGAAGTCTTCTTCTTTCAAACGGTAAATATCCGCCACATCCTTAACCAGATTAGCAGCAAAAAGCTTTTCGACGATAGATGGACCAAGTCCTGTAATATTCATGGCATCTCGAGAGGCAAAGTGAATCAAGCCTTCCATGATTTGGGCAGGACAGCGAGGATTGATACAACGAAGAGCTACTTCATCTTCAAAGTGAAGCAAGTGACTGTCACAACTTGGACAATTAGTCGGAATATCTAGTTTTTCTTCAGAAACACGCTTAGACTCTACCACACGCAAAACAGCAGGAATGATGTCCCCCGCCTTATAAACGATAACTGTATCATCTTTGCGGATATCCTTTTCAGCAATATAATCTACATTGTGCAGTGTTGCACGGCTAACAGTTGTCCCAGCAAGCTGAACAGGTGTTAGATTGGCAGTCGGGGTCACAACACCCGTACGACCTACTGTCCAGTCAACTGAAAGGAGCTGGGCTTCTTTTTCTTCAGCAGGAAATTTATAGGCGACTGCCCACTTAGGCGCTTTGACAGTAAAACCGAGCTCTTCTTGCCCTGCTAGGTCATTGACCTTAATCACCACCCCATCGATATCATAAGGCAGATTCTCTCGTTCCTGTCCAACTTCTTGGATGAAATCCCATATCTCATCTATGCTTTCAGCCAGAATTCGTTTAGGATTAACTACAAATCCAAGCTGTTCAAGATGCTTCAAGACTTTTTCTTGGCTATCACGAGTAGAAGGGCTGGCTTCTTGATAGAGGAAAGTGGCAAGATTGCGCTTGGCTACTACTGCTGTATCCAGCTGACGCAAGGTCCCAGCTGCTGCATTACGAGGATTGGCAAATTCAGGCTCCCCATTTTCTTGGCGAGTTTGGTTGACCTGATCAAACGAAGCGCGTGGCATATAACACTCTCCACGAACGGTGATATCTAGTTCTTCTGGCAAGGTCAAAGGAATGTCCTTGACACGCTTGAGGTTCTCTGTGATATTCTCTCCAATAGAACCATCCCCACGTGTCGCACCGACAACCAAAATCCCCTTTTTATACGTAAGCGAGATAGATAAACCATCGATTTTCAGCTCACAGATATAGATTGGATGGGGTAATTCCTTTCGAACACGCGCATCAAAAGCTTCTAACTCTTCACGTGAAAAAGCATCCTGCAAACTATAAAGAGGATACTGATGACTGTATTTTTCAAAACCATCTAAAACCTTACCACCAACACGATGGGTCGGACTGTCCGCTAAAACTTGATCTGGATAGGCAGCCTCCAACTCGACCAACTCTCGGTAGAGGCGATCATACTCGCTATCTGAAACCGAAGGATTGTCACTCGTATAGTACTCCGTCGCATAGCGGTTGAGTAAGGCAACTAACTCATTCATTCTTTCATTCATAAAACCATTTTACCACAAACCAAGCCCTCCTCACAATGGAGAAGGGCTGAAAAATAGTTAATAGTGAAATTTTTTTAAAGAAAGGGGATTTATACCTTTTTTTCAAAACGACTTCGCACATAAACGAGGGAGAAACAAGACAGGACAATAACCCCGCTTCCAATTATCAGAAAAGAAGAGAGATGTACACTTGGTAGCACCGTCATAAGGCCTTTTGCAATCGGCATAAATAGGATGGCTAAGGTAAAAATTGTGCTTAGGACTCTCCCCAAGTATTCTCCCTCAACCTTGGTTTGCACCTGAGTAAAAAAGTGAATATTAAAAATCGTCATAAACAGTTCACAAACTAAATTTCCAGAAAAGGAAAGAAAAGTTGGCAGTGGTAATCCCATCATAAAAACTCCAACTCCAGTCAAAGCTAGTAAAACCAAAAGGCTATGAACACTTGCTTTTATCTTACTAGCAAGAAGAGCTCCAATAATGGAACCAATTGCCCCCATAGTCAAAATACTTGCATAAGCTCCTTCTACCCCGTATAGTCGATTTGAAAAAGGGAGGAGAAATTCAAAAGCCGCAAAAAAGAAATTAACACTGGAAGCCACTAACAAAAGGAAAAAGATCTCTTGCTGGTGCCAGATATAGCCAAGTCCTTCTTTCATATCAGCAAAAATATTTTTCCAGCTGAAAGTCTTTTTCTCTTATTCCTGAGTCTCTTTTTTGGGAAGGAAAGCTACTAAAGTAAATGCGATGAAAAAGCTAATGGCATCTAAAACAAGTGTCATATGGAGACTGGCAAATTGTAAAACGATGAAAGAAAGTATAGGAGAGCTAACACCTACAACCTGCAAAACGAGCTCTAAGCGAGCATTATAGGTCACAATCTCGTCTTTCTCTACTACCTCAGTTATAATGGCTTTATTGGCTGTACGAGAAAATGCAAAGGCAATCGCCTGAACAATATTTGCGAAGATCAGAGCAGCAATCATCAAGCTATCATTTCTTATGAAAGAAATAGCTAAACAGAGAATACCACAAATCAAGTCCGTCGTCATCAAAATTTTGCGACGCGAAAAAGCGGTCTGAAATCACTCCACCAAAGGGATTGACCAGAATCGATGTGACGAGTTCAGAAATCTGATAAATCCCAAGAACAGTCTGTCCTATCGTCCCTATTGATGCTAACCAAACACTGTTTCCATAATCATAGAGCATATTTCCTATCTTATTAATCGCACCACGACTAATCAACTGGATTGCATGTCGATTCATATAAAAAGCTCCTCTCAAATTTTGAAACTATTGTATCAAAACTGAAAGGAGTTCCTTCATATTTCCCTTATTTGGGAAATTTAAGCATTTACAAATTTTTCATAATGTTCCTGATAGTAAGCCACTTGCTCTGGAAGTCCAAGTACTTCAAAAATATGCATAGCCTCCTGCATCTGACTACAACCTTCTTCTTTCAAGTCTCTCTGGTAGAGGGTAAAACCTTTGAGATAATGGAAGATATTGCGCTCATAAAGCTTGATACCATTTCCAATCAACTTCTCCACATAGCCCTCAAAATAGTCCGCATTTGCAAAAGAACGGTTCTCCAAACAATGCTGGTAACAGTTAAGAGCTAAAATCAAAACGAGTTTTCGATGGCGACCAATTTCTTTATAGTACTCCTCTCGCTCCATGACTTCTCTGCCAATCCGAGCCACATAGTCCACATTGTAGAAAGTATAGAGATTGCCAAAAAGGATCAACTCATACATGGTCCATTCTTCTGTTTGAAAAAGATAATCTGCTACCTTTTCCAAATCACTCTGACTCATCGTGTAACGAGCATCTCTTTGACAAATCAGACCTTGTAGCAAAATCCAATTCAGCTCAAAATAGAGGGGATTGGTCGAACTCTTTGCTTTCTTGAGCTGTTCCTTTTGAAGCTTTTGAAAACCTGCAATATCATTTGAGTAGTAAAGCGGAATAATCTGTGCCATTAAGGAAACATGTTCGTGATTTTGAAAATCCCTAGCCTTGTCCATGAAATTTTCAATGGTCACATGAATATTGTCCAAAATATCAAAGAAACGAGAAACTGCTAGATCAGACTCCCCAAGCTCGAAGCGAGATAACTGAGAGGTTGAACATGATTCACCTGCTGCCTCTTTTAAGGAGTACTTCCCACTTGTTCGAAATTCACAAAATACCTTTCCAAGATGTTCCATTTCTTACACCTGCTCCGATAATTCTTCCCACTCAAGCATAGCTTCTTCCTGACGATGGCTGATTTTGTCCAGTTCAGTCTGCAATTCCATGAGTTTTTCAGCATCGTTTGTCTCCAACATCTGTTCAGAAATAGCCTGGCTTTGACTTTCTAACTCTTCGATTTCAGCTTCCAAACTCTCAATTTGACGCATGAGTTTGCGAACTTCTTTTTGACTTTCTTTCTGGGCCTGGTAGTCATTGAATGGGCTCGGTTCTTTTGCTTGATTGCTAGTTGAAGCTTCCTCTGTCTGACTCATTTCTACTTCTGCTTTCTTCTCAACATAGTAGTCGTAATCTCCAAGGTAGAGGGTTGAGCCATTCTCAGACAATTCCAGTACATGAGTGGCTACACGATTGATAAAGTAACGGTCGTGGCTGACAAAAAGAAGGGTTCCGTCAAAGTCAATCAGGGCATTTTCTAACACTTCCTTGCTATCAATATCCAAATGGTTGGTTGGCTCATCCAGAATCAAGAAGTTATTGTTTTCCATTGAAAGTTTGGCAAGCAGTAAACGAGCTTTCTCGCCACCTGACAGCATGCCTACTGATTTCTTAACATCATCACCAGAGAAGAGGAAGGCACCAAGGCGGTTGCGAATTTCAACTTCTGGTGTCAGTTTAAAATCATTCCAGAGTTCATCAAGTACCGTATTACTTGCTGTCAGCTTGCTTTGGGTTTGGTCATAGTAACCCACCTCAACATTGGCCCCAAAGCGCTTTTCTCCCTTGATAAAAGGAATCTGATCCACAATAGACTTGATAAGGGTTGATTTGCCAATGCCATTTGGACCAACGATAGCGACAGCATTCATCTTACGAAGGTCTAGGTTGATAGGTTCTGACAATATTTCCCCATCATAGCCAATAGCCGCATTTTCAACAGTCAAAACGACATTTCCCGACGTTTTTTCAGACTGGAAGGTCATATTGGCTGATTTCTTGCCAGCTTCAGGCTTGTCCAAACGCTCCATTTTTTCCAGTTGTTTACGGCGAGATTGAGCACGTTTGGTCGTTGAAGCTCGGACTAGATTGCGATTGACAAAGTCTTCTAGAGCCGCGATTTCCTTCTGTTGCTTTTCATAGTTTTTTGCCTCAGTAGCTATCTTTTGCTCCTTTAACTCAACAAAACGAGAGTAATTGCCTACATAACGATCCAAGGAATGCTTAGTCAAATCGAGTGTAACCGTCGCAACCTTGTCCAAAAAGTAACGGTCGTGACTGACAATAATGAGGGCACCGCTATAGTTCACCAAATAATTCTCTAGCCAGGCTATGGTTTCGATATCCAAGTGGTTGGTAGGCTCGTCCAAGACCAAGAGATTTGGCTTTTCAAGGAGCATTTTAGCCAGTGCAAGACGAGTATTTTGACCACCTGAAAGCTCAGCAATTTTCATCTGCCACATAGACTCGTCAAACTTGAAACCATTCAAGATAGCGCGGATATCAGCTTCGTAGGTAAAGCCACCTGCTTGGCGAAAATTCTCAGATAAGCGGTCGTAATCTGACATCAGCTTCTCCAAATCCTCACCAGACTTTTCACCCATCAATAACTCCATATGACGAAGTTGTTTCTCCGTCCGACGTAAGTCATCAAAGACATGAAGCATCTCATCGTAGATGGTATTTTCAGACTCAAAACGGCTATCTTGGGCTAGGTAAGATAGAGAAATATCTTTTTTCTTATTAATTTCTCCACTGGTTGGCTCCTCTTCCCCAACCAAAATCTTCAAAAGAGTAGACTTACCTGCTCCATTTTTTCCAACGAGGGCTATTCTGTCTCGTTCATCTACTTGCAGATTGATATGATCAAAAAGAACCTCTCCAGCAAAAGAGCGTTCAATTTTATTAGCTTGTAAAATAATCATACATCCATTTTACTATCTTTTTCTCTTTTGCACAATTGCAATGAAAAAAGTTTGAGTCATAAACCCGAACTATTCATCTTCTTTTTCATTAGAAAGCGTATTGGGCTATTCTTCTACAATGAAATAAAAGTAAATTTCCAACATTTTAAGTTATGCTAACGTTTTACTAAAATATCAAATCGTGATATAATGAAAGCGATCAAAGCAATAGATAAAGGAGATACTCTATGACTTACCAAGAAAATTATCAAAAATGGGTCGATTTTACCGGCCTTCCAGACTACCTTCGTCAAGATTTGGAAAATATGGACGAAAAAACTAAGGAAGATGCCTTTTATACCAATCTTGAATTTGGCACTGCTGGTATGCGTGGTTTGATCGGTGCTGGTACAAACCGCATCAACATCTACGTTGTTCGTCAAGCTACCGAAGGTTTGGCTCGTTTGATTGAATCAAAAGGTGGAAATGAAAAAGAACGTGGTGTGGCGATTGCCTATGATAGCCGTCACTTCTCACCTGAGTTTGCCTTTGAATCTGCAGCAGTTCTTGCTAAACACGGTATCAAATCTTACGTATTTGAAAGCCTCCGTCCAACTCCAGAACTCTCATTCGCTGTTCGTCACCTCAACTGTTTCGCAGGTATCATGATTACTGCCAGCCACAATCCTGCTCCATTTAACGGTTACAAGGTTTATGGAGAAGACGGTGGACAAATGCCTCCACATGATGCAGATGCTTTGACCACTTACATTCGTGCTATCGAAAATCCATTCGCTGTGGAAGTTGCTGATGTCGAAGCAGAAAAAGCTTCTGGCTTGATTGAAGTCATTGGCGAAGCTGTCGATGTTGAATATCTTAAAGAAGTTAAGGACGTAAACATCAACCCAACCTTGATTGAAGAATTCGGTAAAGACATGAAGATTGTCTACACACCACTTCATGGTACGGGTGAAATGTTGGCTCGTCGTGCTCTTGCTCAAGCAGGATTTGACTCTGTTCAAGTTGTTGAAGCACAAGCAACTGCTGATCCTGACTTCTCAACTGTAAAATCTCCAAACCCAGAAAGCCAAGCAGCCTTCGCCCTTGCTGAAGAACTTGGTCGTCAAGTTGGTGCAGATGTGCTTGTTGCAACTGACCCTGACGCTGACCGTGTTGGTGTTGAAGTTCTTCAAAAAGATGGTAGCTACCTTAACCTTTCAGGTAACCAAATCGGTGCTATCATGGCTAAATACATCTTGGAAGCCCACAAAAATGCTGGAACTCTTCCTGAAAATGCTGCTCTCTGCAAATCAATCGTTTCAACTGACTTGGTAACGAAAATTGCTGAAAGCTACGGCGCAACCATGTTCAACGTTTTGACTGGTTTCAAATTTATCGCTGAAAAAATTCAAGAATTTGAAGAAAAACACAATCACACTTACATGATGGGATTTGAAGAAAGCTTCGGTTACTTGATTAAGCCATTCGTACGTGATAAAGATGCTATCCAAGCCGTTCTTGTCGTTGCTGAGCTTGCTGCCTACTACCGTTCACGTGGTTTGACACTTGCTGACGGTATCGAAGAAATCTACAAAGAATACGGCTACTACGCTGAAAAGACTATCTCTGTTACCCTTTCTGGTGTTGATGGTGCAGAACAAATCAAGGAAATCATGGCTAAGTTCCGTAACAATGCTCCAAAAGAATGGAACGCAACAACTATCACTGTCGTAGAAGACTTCAAGGCTCAAACTGCTACTGCTGCTGATGGTACTGTTACAAACTTGACAACTCCTCCAAGTGATGTTTTGAAATACACACTTGCTGATGGTTCATGGATTGCCGTTCGTCCTTCCGGTACTGAACCAAAAATCAAGTTCTACATTGCCGTTGTGGGTGAAAGTAATGAAGATTCACAAGCTAAGATTGCTAATATCGAAGCTGAAATCAATGCCTTTGTAAAATAAAGCCCTATAAAAGATGAGACCAACCAGTCTCATCTTTTTTTCGTATCAAATCTAAGCATTTTTAGAAACTTTATGGCATACTAGACTTATCAATGAAAGCGAGGTAATCTCATGGAACAATTTTTAGATAATATCAAAGACCTTGAAGTCACTACAGTTGCGCGTGCGCAAGAAGCACTCGATAATAAAGAAACAGCAACCTTCTTTATTGGCCGTAAAACTTGCCCTTACTGCCGTAAATTTGCAGGCACATTGGCAGGTGTCGTAGCTGAAACCAAAGCCCACATCTACTTCATCAATAGCGAAGAACCTAGCCAACTCAATGCTTTGCAAGATTTCCGTTCACGCTATGGTATCCCAACTGTTCCGGGATTCGTTCATGTTGCTGATGGCCAAATCAATGTCCGTTGCGACTCTTCCATGTCAGCAGAAGAAATCAAAGAATTTGCAGGATTGTAAAAGACAACAAAAGAAGGCTCTCGCCTTCTTTTTTAATTATATTCAAAATATTTATCCACCAATTCCTGAATCCTACCTTCTTTGGCAGCTGGAATGGTGTCTTCTAAAACAAAGTTCTTTCTACTGATATCTTGAGAGAGATTTCCAAAGATAAAATTAGTGGAAATGTTATAGATAATTTCGGACGGTGCAAATCCATAAACTTGGTTTTCTAGGATATGTTTTAAGCGTTCTTCAGGATTTGGAAAAGCTTCTTTCAAGCCATTGCTGTTATATAGCCGCTTAACAAGCTCTGCAATATAGAGACCTGACTTCATGTACAAATCAATGAATGTCTTAGACGGATCATCAAAGATTCCTGGATTTTCTTTTTCAAGGTCATCCACCATTCTCTTCACTACCCGTTTAGGAGTGAAAATTTGGTTGGTTTTTTGTGGTGGAATATAGTCAAAGATATCTTCTTTTTGATCTTTAAAATAATCCGCCAACTCCTCTTTCTTGCGAAGAAATTCTTGAATAGCTTCATCGAATGTTGCTCGATCAAAGAGATGTCCTGCAAAATCTTGCCCACCATCTCTCAAATAACGAAATTGGTCAATCGTAATACCAGTCACTTCAAAGAAGACATGCTCAGGAACAAAGATGTCAAAATTATCAAGTGTTAGAGATTGATCACCGTAGGCCATGATAAAACTAGGGATTGTTCGTGCAAATCCTCGAAGATGGTCCCGAATCTCATCCTGAGCTGATTGTTTCAACTGCTCTACACGTTTTATCTCAACCTGTTCGATGAACTTCTCAGGCATTTTTTCCACTTCATTTTTGAGTGTTTGTTCTAGTTTTTCTTTGTGAATGAGATTATTTTCTTCTATACGTTTTTCAAGATCTTCTTGAATCTTATCTTTCTGTTCCTTATCATTTGTTTCCTTGAGTTGTTGTTGCAACTCTTCCTTGATATGAGCTTCAGAAATTTTACGTTCAATCTCATTTTTTCGAACTTCGTTCTCAAATGTTGCTGCAATTTGTTTCTTGATTTGATCTGTTTCCCGAGTTTTCAGATCATATCCAGCCTTCAATTCCTCTACAATTACTGAAGAAACGGTCTTACTCAAGTCATTGACCAGCTGTTTTTGAGTTCTTTCCTCATCTTTTGTGACTAATTCAGCAACAGACTCACCAAGCCCATAAATTTTTTCACCAAAAAGTCGTGCTTGTTGATTGACCACGATTTCATGGTCAACCACTGCATTGCCCTCATCATCCACTGTAACACCTGAAAAGTCTAGTAGATCCGATGATGTTTGTAACTTTCCTTCCTTTTCAACTGGTAGTTCATTTAAGATGTCTAGAACGGTTTGACTGGCTTGGAAAATGCCGCTGATATTATCAAATAAGAGATTAGACATAAACCCTCGTTTGAGGACTTCCCTAGCTTTTATTTGACGCGGTATAGTCAGAACTGCCTTAGCATCAATTTCAACCATCTTACCTGCACGGTCTTCTGCTATGACAGGGAAGAAATTTAAGAGTTCTCTGATGTTCTCTTCACGAGTTGCGGAAGTTCCACCACCTCCTGCAGTCGCAAGTGATAAGTTGTTCGCAAACTCATCAAAGAGAATCAGGGTTCTTTCTGGCGCAAAGTCAAATACATAGGCTCTTTCTTTGCGGAAGTGATTTCCTTTGTTATCGCTCCATGAGTAAGGGTTTTGTGCACGAAAGGCAGCTTGCATATAAATGGCAGGTGATTTTAAGTTTGATAACATCAATACGCCTGTCCATTCAGGGATCGTCACACCTGTCGTCAATTGACCGACGGATAGGGTAATGGTTTTGTCATTCTCTGCTACCGCTTTTCTAACCAAGTCTAGGGATTTGAGTTTAACCTTATCATCTTCCTCAGACATACGCCCGTCACCAGCAGCTAACACAATCTCATAGTTTTCATAGATGGGATGTTCCTCTAGCAGTACTTTTAAGGCTTTTGCTGAGGCTACACGTTCTAAGAGCCACAAAGTATGCTTGAGTTCATTACGAAGTTCTTTGGTTGAAAATGGATACTTTTCATTGCTTGATAAAGTCTCTAACCAATTTCTGACATCTTGCTCATGGATAAATTTCCCTTTATCATCTGTTGCGAAGAACTCACTCAAGTCAAAAGCATAGTCGATGTTCTCTCCATCGAGTTGAGCCCCTTTTTCTAACTCCTCTCCAATCATCTGAGACATTTGATAGGTAAAGAGATTTAACTGAGGCAAGCTCTCATATGGATTTTCCTCTTCTTGATCAGGTGACCAAGTTGTTTTAGCTGCCTGCTCATCAGCGTAAGACCAGTTGTAGATCTGCTCCTCGGTAAATTCTCCCTTAGCTAGTGCCTTAAATGGAGTTCCTGATAGATGCAAGGTAAAGTTTCGACGAATCTTATTAAAAGCCTGATCTGTCTTGAAGGTAGCAACTCCTTCGTGAGCTTCATCGATAACCAACAAGTCCCAATGTAGGTCGGTTACCCATTTGAGTTTATTGTGCTCTCCACCAAGATAAGCAGAGCCTTTCAAGTCTTGGAGACTGATAAAAGCAAGTTGTCTTACATCGTCATCTAAAATACCAACAAATTCTTTTCGTGACAAGGTTGGCCGATTTTTAAGACTGTCTGTTTCTGAAACAAACTTATAAGTCGTTTGACCAGCTATGAATTTTTCAAAATCATCATACCATGAGTTAGCTATTGCAGGTCTGTTGGTTACGATTAGGACATTGACAGCATCCATTCGACGAGCTAGGTCATAGGTAGATAAGGTTTTACCAAAACGTGGCTTGGCATTCCAGAGAAACTTACCTCCTAGATGATTCTTGAAATAAGCTAAAGTTTTAGAAACTGCCTCTTCTTGCTCTTGTCGTAAGGTATAGTCCTGTCCTTGACCAGGCTGATAACCTGACAAATCATGCTGAACAAACTTATCAAAAAGATTTTTAGATTTTTCAGGAGTTCCATTAAAGTAAAACCATTCAGTCTTGGGACGACGTTCCACATCATGAAAAGAAAGGAAATGGTGGAAATCATGGTCCTTAAAAGTTTTTCCTTTATCAGGTTCTTCCGTATAGGCTGCATCCCCAGTCCATAAGACATCAGTATCTATATGAGCAGTATGCGTTTGTTCTTTAATCCGTTGCGTGACATCACGCTCTGTATAACCAATCTTAATCCAGCCCTCATTACTAGTTACCGTAGGAGTGGTGTAGGCATAGATTTTAGGATGAATCTCTTTAGAAGTTTTAATTTCTACCATCAATCCATCTCCTTCACATGTATTTTAATAAAAGCTATATGCTCTGGAGAAAGACCATATTTTTGATAGAGCTGGCGGTCAATATCAGCCACTGATTGTGTCCAATCAATGTCCGAATTGACCGTAAAGTCTTGGAGAGGGACATTTTGCCAAGTATCTTTATTATTATCCTGAGTAATCTTAAGAGTCCCTAACAATGTTCTACAAAATGTTGTTTTAATATATTTTAGACAGTTTTCAGCTTCAACTTCTAAATCAAAATTACCAAAAGAAATAAAAGATTGTGTATAACCCACGAGTGGGGTACCCACGAGTGGGGTCGATAGGACTTCGCCAATCGCCCCACTCCCATTGGACTTAGGTAACAATACTTTATATTTATTCAAATTTCCATGTTTCTCAATATATTTTTTATTTATATATTTATACTGACGTTTATTTTTGATTAGTCCTAGTATTTTAATATCATCATCTGATTGTGTTATATCTGTAAATAATGGAAGTTGTTCAAAAATTGATGTAGTAAGACGTTTCTCTTTTCCATCACTACCAATAACAAACCGCAACTCTGGATAATCACTATAAACAGCATCTAAATTAAATTTATTTTGTAAATAAATAATCGGAGTAATTGGTTTAAAAATTTTATGGTTAATAACTAACTGTAAGATTTCATTCAATTCAGTAAAAGGAGTATATGTTTTTATTGCTCCAAAAACTCTATCATTATCATGGTAACTAATCGTTACTCCGCCTTTAATATCCGTACCAGGAAAAACTTTTGAAGAATCTTGAACATAATACATGACTTTGAAATGTTCATTCAACAGCATTTTTTCATTCCATGATTTTGGTGTTTTCCCAGCTTTAAATAAAAATCTAGCAGGTGTTATTAATACTGATTTTCTACTAATCTTATAAGATTCATCCATGAAATGATGATATATTGGTTTATCACTTGTCCCTTGTAATTCTTCCTGATACGGCGGATTTCCTATCACGACATCAAATTTCATTTCACTTTCCTCGCTTGATAGGCTCTCAAAACCTATCATTTTATTCTTTTTCCAGTTTTTGATTTGGGTTTTAGATTCTTCTACTTCTTGAACTTCTAGCTCATCTGAAAACAAGCTTAGTTGTTGAGATTGCTCTTGTGTAGCTGAGTAAGGACTAATTTTTTTCAGTCCATCCATCTGAAAGACATTGTAGGATATAATAGTCGCAATTTCTTTCTTTTGCTCTAAGGTCGGTTGATTGCCAGTCTTTGCAAGATAGTAGTCCTCAAATGTTGCTAAAAGATTTTCACGCGCCAAAAGCAGAGAATCTCCTTGATACTCATATCCATAAGAAGATCGATAAGCTTTTTTTACAAGCTTATAGAAGGTGGCTTCATCTGAGACCTCACGACTAATGCGTTGCAATTTTCTATCAAGAAAACCAACTCGCTCAGATAATGGAATTTCCTCACCAATCACTGTATCATAGCGAGAAACCATATAAGGTGCTTCACCACAGGTGATTTCTAGCCAGCGGACTTGGATATAATCTTCAAGAGCTAGAGCTTCAAGTTCAGCTTCCACGTAGCCATTTTGCTTTTCAACCAACCAAGTTGGCGTAAAGACTTCGGCTCTAATCTTGGTTCGGTCTTTTTGTTCATACTTGGACTTTTCTGATCGGGGTTGAATCAAGTTTGCATAGTTTCCCGTCACCCTACTTGGAGTAATGCGGTCACTTGAAGCAAATCCCTTTCCCAACAATTCATAAGAATGCGTTGCCCAAACAATATTTTTCTTTGTCGTTCGATCTTTTAAAAGAATTTTTAATAAGTCAGCAGACTCCAAAGCCAACTTTTCTTCACTAATATCTATCGTCATAAGGCAACCTTTCTCGTACTATAAACCTTATTATATCATATTTTAGATCGTGTTTGGAGTAGAAAATAATAGCTAAACATAAGAAAAGAAGGCACTCGCCTTCTTTTTTATATATCTGTTAATGGAGTTGCGGTATCTGGTGAGGTATCATAAACCTTAAAGTCTACTCCGACTCCCAGATCAGCTTGGGCTAGCTGATTGACCATGGTCATATGAGCCAGCTCCTTGATATTGTTCTCTTTGGACAAGTGGCCAAGGTAGATTTTCTTGGTACGATTTCCCATGGCACGAATCATGGCCTCAGCACCGTCTTCGTTAGAAAGGTGACCGAGATCAGATAGGATACGCTGTTTGAGTCGCCAAGCATAAGATCCAGCTCGTAAGATTTCTACATCGTGGTTGGACTCGATGAGGTAACCATCCGCATTTTCAACAATTCCTGCCATACGATCACTAACATAACCTGTGTCAGTCAACATGACAAAACTCTTATCATCCTTCATAAAACGATAAAACTGTGGTGCTGCCGCATCATGGCTAACACCAAAACTCTCAATGTCGATATCACCAAAGGTTTTGGTTTTACCCATTTCAAAAATATGCTTTTGTGAAGAGTCTATCTTGCCAAGATACTTACTATTCTCCATAGCCTGCCAAGTCTTTTCATTGGCGTAAAGATCCATACCATATTTACGAGCCAATACACCGACCCCATGGATATGATCTGAGTGCTCATGCGTAATCAGAATCGCATCCAGATCTTCAGGTTTGCGATTGATTTCAGCTAGCAGACTTGAAATTTTCTTACCAGACAAGCCCGCATCCACTAGGATTTTCTTTTTTGGGGTTTCCAGATAAAAGGAATTTCCACTGGAACCTGATGCTAAAATACTGTATTTAAAGCCTTTTTCACTCATTCTAGTCTTCTATTTCGTCCTCCCATATTTCTTCTTTTACGGCATCCTTATCATAAGGGAGCACTATGGTAAAGGTCGATCCCTTACCGTATTCACTTTTGGCCCATATAAAGCCATTGTGTTGTTTGATGATTTCTTTTGCGATGGCTAGACCTAGACCAGTTCCACCTTGAGCCCGGCTTCTTGCACGATCCACACGATAGAAGCGGTCAAAGATCTTCGGCAAATCTTGCTTTGGAATACCTAGACCTTGGTCTTTGATGGATAAAATCATCTGGTCATCAGTGGTCTTCATGCTAACAGTAATTTTGCCGCCATCTGGTGAGTACTTGATTGCATTGTTAAGAATATTATCAATCACCTGAGTCATCTTATCGGTATCAATCTCAATCCAAACTGAATTAATTGGATAATCTCTAACAAGTTCATATTTTTTCTCGTCATCCTGACTTCTCATCTTATCAAAGCGGTTGAGAATAAAGGTGATGAATGCTGTAAAATTAATCAATTCCACATCTAGCTGACTTGTCGTATTATCAATACGAGAGAGATGCAAGAGATCTGTTACCATCCGCATCATACGGTTGGTTTCATCGAGTGAAACCTTGATAAAATCAGGAGCAACAGGATCATACAGAGCTCCCTCGTCCAAGGCTTCAAGATAAGATTTAACACTGGTCAAAGGAGTTCGCAACTCGTGACTCACGTTCGAAACAAAGAGTCTTCGCTCACGCTCTTCCTTCTCCTGTTCGGTCGTATCATGTAAAACGGCAACCAAACCAGAGATGAAACCTGACTCACGACGAACCAGAGCAAAACGTACACGAAGGCTCAGGTATTCCCCATTCACATCCTGGGAGTCAATCGTCAACTCAGGAATCTGTGTAATCAGGTCACGCAGCTCATACTCATCTTCTATCTTAAGCAATTCGAGGATGCTTTTATTCAGAACATCTTCTTTCTGCACACCGAGCTGTTTCTTGGCCATATCGTTAATCATGGTAATCTGGCCACGGCGATTGGTCGCAAGAACGCCATCTGTCATGTAAGAAAGAATACTGTTCAATCGTTTACTCTCTTGTTCCAGATTTTCTTGGGTCAAACGAATAACTTCTGACAAATCGTTCAGATTATTGGTGATATTGGTGATTTCTGTACTTCCTTGCAAGTCCAAAACTTGAGAATAATCACCTGCAATCAAGTCCTTAACCTTTTGATTTATCTCCTTCAGACGGATATTATCCCGACGATTTTCCAGTAACAGCAAGGTCACCACCAGGATAAAGCCAAGTAAAATCAGGATAAAGATAAAATCGCTGGTCAGAATAGTTTGTCTAATATCTTCAATCATTTTTTCTCATATAGTATCCAACACCACGACGTGTGAGAATGTACTCTGGGCGACTTGGAGTGTCTTCTATTTTCTCACGCAAGCGTCTAATGGTCACGTCCACAGTACGAACATCACCAAAATAGTCATAACCCCATACAGTCTCAAGCAAGTGTTCACGCGTAATCACTTGACCAATATGAGACGCCAAGTGATACAAGAGTTCAAACTCACGGTGGGTTAAATCTAATTCCTCACCATATTTCTTAGCCACGTAAGCATCTGGAACGATTTCCAAATCACCAATTTGTAAAGGCTGCGTCTTCTTCTCATCAGACTCTTGGCTATCCACAGAAACTAGATCCGTACGACGAAGTAGGGCCTTGACTCGTGCTTGCAACTCACGGTTTGAGAAAGGTTTTGTAACATAATCATCTGCACCTAACTCTAAACCAATAACCTTGTCAAACTCGCTATCCTTAGCTGATAGCATGATAATCGGCACGCTACTAGTCTTACGAATAGCTTTAGCAACTTCTAAACCATCAATTTCAGGTAGCATCAAGTCGAGGATAATAATATCCGGTTGCTCAGCTTCAAATAGCTCGATTGCCTCACGACCATTGAAGGCTGTAACGACTTCATAACCTTCCTTGGCCATATTAAACTTAATAATATCTGAGATTGGTTTCTCATCATCTACAATTAATATTTTTTTCATTTTATCACCTTTTCTCTATCTATTATAACAAAAAAATGCAAAGAAGGTACAAATGGCTACTATAGGCCTTTATCTTCAAAAGTTGTTTTATAAGCCTGCCAAATTTTTTGTTGAGGTTTCGCAAGTGGATAATCAGAAAACTCCTGAGGAGAAACCCAACGAATTTCTCTGTCCGAAAACTGCTTTGTTTCTGTCACCTGGCCAGCTTGGATTTGAATATGCCATTTCCGATGACTAAATACATGCTTTACCTGGTCAAATACTTGCTGGGACCAATTCACTTCTAAATCATAATCCTGCTCAAAGTTTTCTTGAGGACTTGGTCCAAATGCTCTGCTTTCCTCTGTGACTTGAGAAAAGAGATCTAGCTGATCGTCATCACTTGAGAAATCATCAACTTCAATCAAGGGGAAATGCCAAAATCCAGCTAGCAGTTTTTCGCTTTCATTTTTCTCAAGTAGATATTGACCACGGTCATTGCGTACAACCAAAGCCTTGAGATAAATTGGGAGAGGCTTTTTCTTGGGTTCTTTAATCGGATATACATCCATGGTCCCATTCTGATAGGCTGCGCTAAATTCCTTAATAGGGCTTTCTTCTGGTCGAGGGTTAACTGGTGCCTCTATGTCAGAACCTAAATCCATCAGTGCTTGGTTAAAATCACCTGGTCGTTTCGGATCAATCAAGATTTCCATCATAGCTTGGAAAATCTTTCGATTGCTGGGAACTCCGATATCATGATTAACCTCAAACAAACGTGCCAAAACTCGCATGACATTGCCATCGACAGCTGGCTCAGGCAAGTTAAAAGCGATACTAGAAATAGCTCCCGCAGTGTATGGTCCAATCCCTTTCAAACTAAAAATTCCTTCATAGGTGTTTGGAAATTGACCCCCAAAGTCAGCCATAATCTGCTGGGCTGCAGCCTGCATATTGCGTACTCGAGAATAATAGCCCAATCCTTCCCAAGCCTTCAGTAGACGCTCTTCAGGGGCATTCGCCAGACTTTCAACAGTTGGGAACCAGTCCAAGAATCGTTCGTAGTATGGAATAACTGTATCCACTCTGGTCTGCTGCAGCATGATTTCAGATACCCAGATGTGATAAGGATTTTTACTTCTCCGCCAAGGTAAATCTCGCTTGTTTTCATCATACCACTTGAGGAGTTTTTCACGAAATGAAATGATCTTCTCCTCTGGCCACATGTCAACACCATGTTCTTTCAAATCTAACATATATCTAGTATAACATAGAAGCTTCTAACTGTCCTTTTCTCAGTACTAAAAAGCCCCTTCCCATAGGGAAAGAGGTCTATTTCTTATTGATGAACTGCTTGGGCAGCAGTGATAAGGGTCAACTTGTAAACATCATCAGAGTTACATCCACGAGAAAGGTCGTTTACTGGCTTGTTCAAACCTTGCAGAACAGGACCTACAGCCGAGAAACCACCAAGACGTTCTGCAATCTTGTAACCGATATTTCCTGCTTCGATACTTGGAAAGATGAATACAGTTGCTTGTCCAGCTACTTTACTTCCTGGAGCTTTCAAAGCTGCTGTTTCAGGGTGGAAGGCAGCGTCAAATTGCAATTCCCCATCGATTTCAAGGTCTGGACGTAGTTCGTGCGCACGTTGTGTAGCTGCTACTACCTTATCAACGTTCTCACCAAAACCAGAACCTTTAGTAGAATAGCTCAACATAGCAATTTTGGGTTCGATACCAAACATTTTCGCAGTGATTGCTGAGTTAATAGCAATTTCAGCTAAGGCATCTGCATCAGGATTAATGTTGATCGCACAGTCTCCGAAAAGATAACGTTCTGAACCACGAGTCATCAAGAAGGCACCTGAAGTACGAGTAACATTAGGACGAGTTTTAATGATTTGAAGGGCTGGACGAACTGTTGCAGCAGTTGAGTGAAGTGCACCTGAAACCATACCGTCAACCAAGCCCATATATACTAGCATTACACCAAAGTAGTTAACGTCTTCACGCAAGAGTCTAACAGCTTCTTCTTCTGATATCTTACCGTTACGACGTTCAACGAGCGCAGCAACCATTTCGTCAAACTTAGCGTAGTGGTCAGGGTCGATAACTTCGTAACCTTCAGTGATTCCTTCGATTTCAAGGTAGATTTTGATTTTTTCAGGGTTACCAAGCAATACTGGGATAACATCTGTTTCTTTAACCAAACGTTTTGTAGCTTGGAGGATACGAGGTTCTTTCCCTTCAGGGAGAACGATGCGTACATTTTTACCAACTAGGTTGGTTTTTAGACTTTCAAAAACTTCCATGAGTTTCTCCTTTAATATTAATTAATTGATAACTTAGTTATTAAATTCTTAAAATCATCTGGCAGTGGAGATGATATTTCCAACTGTTCTTCAAGAAAAGGATGATAAAAAGATAAGAAATGGCAATGTAGCGCTTGACGCTCTATGCCATGCTCTAAACTTCCACCATAGAGGTCATCTCCAAGTAAGGGAAAACCAATATGTGAAAAATGAACACGAATCTGATGGGTTCGCCCAGTATGCAGTTGAATATCAACCAAGTGAATATCCTCATAAGACGCTACAACTTTGTAAGATGTATGGGCGTATTTTCCACCTTTAGCAACCCGTCTCGTGATAATGGAGTCCACATCACGAGCAATCGGGGCGATAATCTCCCCTTCAGGCTCCAAATCCCCATTGCCCTTAACCAAAGCGAAATAACGTTTTTCGATAGACTTTCGTTGTAGTTGCTTGTCTAATCGTGCATGAGCATAACCGTGCTTGGCAAAGAGCATCAAACCTGATGTATCTCGATCAAGTCTGGTCACGATATGAACCTGCTGATTTTCATATCCCTGTTTAACATAGTAGCCTTTGATAAAATTCGCAATGGTATTAGAATGATTAACACTGGGAATGGAAGCAACTCCATAAGGCTTATTCAAAACCAGAAAATGGTCATCCTCATACAAGATATCTAAGGAACGGTCGATTGCTTCAAGGGTTTCAAAGCCTTCCTCTGCTGGGATGTCAATGGTAACCCTATCTCCAATATCTAAGAGATAAGTCGCATTCTGAGGTTGATTATTGACTAGGATAGCCCCACCTCGAAACTTTATCTTAGCCAACAGTCCTTTAGAAACCTCGTGTTTCTTCAGAAAGGTTTTGACCTTGACATGTTCATCTGCGATAAATTCGAACCTCATTCGTCCACCTCGCCGATGAAGGCATCTTTGACACGATTCCAGAAACTAGTGTGACTTGGTGTTGCTACAAAGTGAATCTTGTGATGGTCGATTTGATACTCAATCCGTTCGATATTACGGAATGAATAGACGCTGTTATCGACTGATATCGTATGGTAATCATTGCGTGTCGGTAAGAGTTCAATCTTATCTTTTTTGGGAATAATGATCGATGATCCCAAAGTGCGATAGACTCGGTTGTTAAGACTCGCTATCTCCGTCAACTGCAAGGCTTCAATAGTCGGATGCAAGACAGCTCCACCCAAGGACTTGTTGTAGGCAGTACTTCCCGTCGGCGTTGAAACAGTCACTCCATCTCCACGAAATCGCTCGAACGGAACATGGTTAATGATGATATCTGCCACCATGGTCCGGTCTGATCGACGGATACTCGCTTCATTTAAGGCCCGGAAGATTTTCACTTCTCCATTTTCAAGCGTTACCTTGACATTCAAAACAGGATAGGAAACTTTGGCACCAGTGTCTAGCAGAAGATTGGTCACCAACTGATCCAGCTCAAAATCACGATAATCTGTGTAAAATCCCAAATGCCCTGTATGAACACCTACAAATCGAACCTTGTCTAACTGATTCTCATACTTGTGAAAGGCAGACAAAAGCATCCCGTCACCACCAATCGAAATGACGATGTCGGGATTGGTATCATTCAGTATAAAATGTTGTTTCTTTAGTTTTTCCCTCAGCTCATGCAAGACCTTCTGACTCTGAGGTTTTCTATTTGCTATGAGGTCAACTCGTTTACCTGTATTCTTCATCTGTATCGTCACTATTTCCTACACCATCGTTTAGTTTTCTGCTCAATGGATCAAAGAGAGCCTGCGCTTCCTGGATATCATCACGAATCTTACCCATTTCTTCATCCAGTTGATAGGCTATTTTGGCCGTGATTTCCAGCCTTTTCCTGATTTCTTCTGGAAAATCGCCCTGATATTTATAATTGAGCGAGTGTTCAATCGTAGCCCAGAAATTCATGGCTAAAGTCCGTATTTGAATTTCCGCCAAAATCGTCTTCGCTCCGTTGATCGTATCAACCGTGTATTCGACAACCACGTGATAAGAACGATAACCTGAAGCCTTACGATGAGTGATATAGTCTCGTTCCTGAACGACTCTCATATCTTGGCGTTTACGTAGAATCTCAACTACCTCTTTAACGTCATCAACAAACTGAACCATGACACGTAAACCCGCAATATCTTGCAGATCATGTTCTAGACTTGCATATGTAATTCCTCGACGAGCCATCTTTTCTTTGATACTTTCAATCGGTTTTACCCGACCCGTTACAAACTCAATCGGAGAATGCTTATTTTGCTTACGATACTGTTTGCGAATTCCTCGAAGTTTAATCTTCAATTCACCAACAGCCTGAATGTAAGGATCTAAAAATTCTTCCCATTCTATGGTCATACTCTCTCCCTTGTAATGTTTGATTGCTCTGTCGAAAATCTTTGATTTTTTCAGTACATTCGTATACAATAAATACATTGTCCATTATACCATAAATCGCTTTCAAAGATATAGAAAAGGTTGAAAAAATGAAACATTTAGAAATAGAATTGAAAACACTTCTGAAAAAAGAGGAATATGATCATCTAAAAAAACAGTTTTCCCATATCCAATCCGTCCTTCAGAAAAACTACTACATTGACACACCAGATTTTCAATTGCGTGAAAAGAAGGTTGCCATGCGCATTCGCACTTTTGCAGATTGGGCGGAATTGACCTTAAAAGTTCCTCAAACTGTAGGAAATATGGAATACAACCAGAAACTAACTCTTCCAGAAGCTGAATCATACCTAGAAAAACAAAAACTACCTCAAGGGCTCGTTCTAGAAAAGCTTGCTAAAATTGGTATTGAAAGTCATGACTGGCTTGTTTTAGGCTGCCTTTCAACCCTTCGTTATGAAACGAAAACAGAAATTGGCTTAATGGCCTTAGATGAAAGTCACTACTTTGACCAAACGGACTATGAACTCGAGCTTGAAGTCACCGACCATGAAAAAGGGAAAGCCGATTTTCAGAGATTTTTAGATGATAATCAAATAACTTATCAGAAAGCTCCATCAAAATTAATTCGTTTTATTAAAAGCATGAAAAAAAGCTGAAATAATCTCCTTTTTTTGGTAGAATAGAAAAGATAAAAATAAAAGAATCTGGCTTTGAAAAACAAAACTTTCTCAAAGAAGATTCGCAAAGTTTACAGAGGACGGTCTATAATGTCAGATAGAAACAACATGAAACTTTTCACCCTAAACTCTAACCCAGAAATCGCTCAAAAGATTGCTGATACAGTTGGTGTACCTCTCGGAAAATTATCCTCTCGTCAATTTTCTGACGGAGAAATCCAGGTCAACATCGAAGAAAGTGTCCGTGGTTACGATGTTTACATCATCCAGTCAACCAGCTACCCCGTTAGCAACCACTTGATGGAATTATTAATCATGGTTGATGCTTGTGTACGCGCAAGTGCTCATAGTATCAACGTTGTCCTTCCTTACTTTGGTTATGCGCGTCAGGATCGTATCGCTTCTTCTCGCGAACCCCTCACTGCAAAACTAGTTGCCAATATGCTTGTCAAAGCTGGTGTAAGTCGTGTTCTAACGCTTGATCTCCATGCTGTTCAGGTCCAAGGTTTCTTTGATATTCCTGTAGATAATCTTTATACTGTTCCTCTATTTGCTAAGCACTACTGTGATAAAGGACTCCTTGGCTCCGATGTTGTTGTTGTCAGTCCAAAGAACTCTGGTGTTAAACGTGCACGTAGTTTGGCTGAATACCTTGATGCTCCTATCGCTATCATTGACTACGCCCAAGACGATTCTAATCGTAACGAAGGCTATATCATTGGGGATGTTGAAGGCAAGAAAGCTATCTTGATTGACGATATCCTAAATACTGGTCGTACTTTCTCTGAAGCTGCCAAAATCGTTGAACGTGAAGGTGCAACTGAGATTTATGCAGTTTCTAGTCACGGTTTATTTGTTGAAGGTGCAGCAGACCTCCTTGACGCTACAAACATCAAAGAAATCCTAGTGACAGACTCCGTAGCAACCAAAGAAAGAACTCCTGAAAATGTATGTTACATTACTGCTAGCGAGTTAATCGGAGATGCGATCGTCCGCATCCATGAAAGAAAACCAGTCAGCCCACTCTTTGCTTACAACAAAAAGAAATAAGGTGATTCTTTGATTTATTTGGACAATGCTGCTACGACTCCTATGTCAGCAGTTGCTATTTCAGAAATGACCAGGGTCATGCAAGAAACCCACGGTAATCCTTCTAGTATTCATAGTCATGGTCGACAGGCTGGCAAACTCTTGCGAGAAGCCCGTCAGGAACTAGCCCAGTTATTGGGGACAAAATCTCAACATATCTTTTTTACGTCTGGCGGTACAGAAAGCAACAATACAGCTATTATTGGCTATTGTCTCCGTCATCAAAATCGTGGAAAACATATCATCACGACAGCTATTGAACATCATTCTGTGCTTGAGACTATCGATTATCTGGTGCAACATTTTGGCTTTGAAGCGACTATCATCCAACCAGTAAATCAAGAAATTACTCCCCAGCAAATTCAAGAGGCCTTACGTGACGATACTATTCTCGTTTCCACTATGTATGCTAATAATGAAACGGGCAGTCTCTTACCTATCGCTGAGATTGGACGTGTTTTAAAAGAGCATCCTGCGGCTTATCATGTAGATGCTGTTCAAGCTATCGGAAAAGTTCCTATCCATCCTGAGGAATTGGGAATTGATTTCCTCAGTGCTTCTGCCCACAAATTCCATGGACCAAAGGGAATCGGCTTTCTTTATGCTTCTTCCGCGGACTTTGATTCCTATCTTCACGGTGGAGACCAAGAACAAAAGAAACGGGCTGGAACAGAAAACCTCGCTGCCATTGTAGGCATGGTCGCTGCTCTTAAAGAGGACTTAGAGCAGCAAGCTGAACATTACCAAAAACTAGAGGGATTAAAATCTGCTTTTCTAGATGAGATTGCAGATCTAGAATACTATCTCAACGAAAGCCAATACCAGCTTCCTTATGTTGTCAATATTGGCTTTCCTGGTCAAAAAAATGATTTGCTCTTGCTACGGTTAGACCTTGAAGGAATTTCAATTTCTACCGGTTCAGCTTGTACCGCTGGTGTTGTACAAACCAGTCATGTGCTTAAAGCATTTTATGGACCAGATTCGCATCGTTTGAAAGAATCTGTCCGTATCAGCCTGTCTCCTCTTAACACTGAGGAAGAACTGAAACAACTCGCACAAACCTTAAAAAATATTATTGGAGATTAATCTAATGGCATTCGAAAAAACCATTAAACTACAAAACTGCCGCTACGACTACACACTTAGCCCAACTGTCAAAAAGTTCACACTGAAAGATAATACTTTCTTTGAAACAAAAGTTGGAAACTTCGAACTAACTCGTCTGCTTGAGAAAGTACCTAACAGCGGTGAAGGCTTCAACCTAAAAATCATCATCAATAAAGACCTTACAGGTGCTAAACTCAACATCACTGACAAGTCAGGCCTTCGTTTGGTGAATATCTTTAAATCAGAAGATCACCATATTCACCAAGAAAAATTCTACTTTCTCATGGACAGCCTTGTAGAACGCGGAATCTTCACAAAAGAAGAAAGATAATTGGCTATGTATCAACTTACCTATCAAGATAGTTATCAAGTAGAGCGTACCCTTGAATTTGAAAATTACGAAGAGCTTATGTTATCTCTATCAGGTTGTGTAACTCTTCCAGATACATTCCTAGTCACTTCATTAACCTTTGATGATAAAGTTATCTATCAAGGATTGGTCGGAGATCTCTACCGTTTTCTATCACAAGCTAATTTTTAAAACTAAAACTAAGATTTTCTTAGTTTTTTCTTGTTTTTGTTGATTTTTTCACAATGTTTCTATAAAATAGAAGAATAGAAAGGTTGTGGTTTTGTGAAAGATAAACAGTCTGCTATTCCAAAAGCAACAGCAAAAAGACTCTCTCTCTACTATCGAATTTTCAAGAGATTTCATGCCGAGAAAATCGAACGTGCCAACTCCAAGCAAATTGCAGAGGCTATCGGTATCGATTCTGCGACTGTTCGTCGTGATTTTTCCTATTTTGGCGAACTAGGTCGTCGTGGTTTTGGTTACGATGTCAAAAAATTGATGAATTTTTTTGCTGATCTCCTAAATGATAACTCCATTACAAATGTTATGCTGGTCGGGATTGGAAATATGGGGCATGCCCTTCTCCACTATCGCTTCCATGAGCGTAACAAGATGAAAATCATCATGGCATTTGACCTAGATAACCATCCAGAAGTTGGAACCCAGACACCTGATGGAATTCCAATCTATGGTATCTCTCAAATTAAAGAAAAAATCAAAGAGGCAGATGTTAAAACTGCTATCCTAACTGTTCCAAGTGTTAAATCACAAGAAGTCGCCAATCTTTTGGTCGATGCAGGTATAAAAGGTATTCTCAGTTTTTCCCCTGTTCACCTCCACCTTCCAAAAGATGTGGTCGTTCAGTATGTCGATTTGACAAGCGAACTCCAAACCCTCCTCTATTTTATGCGTAAAGAGGATTAGAAAGCGAAAGCATTTATGAAAAAACCAGTTATTGGGATTACAGGAAATGAAAAAGCTCATCCAGATGATAACATCATGATGAGCTATGCAGCAAAGGGCTTTGTTGAAGGAGTCAAGGACGCTGGCGGAATTCCAATCATCCTACCGATTGGTGATCAAGAAATGGCTACCCATTACATCAATATCATTGATAAGCTCATCCTAACGGGTGGGCAAAATGTTGATCCAAAATACTATGGTGAACCAAAGGCTATTGATAGTGATGACTACCACCTTCAAAGAGACCAGTTTGAATTAGCTCTGATTAGGGAAGCTATCAAGCAGAAAAAGCCAATCTTCTCTGTTTGTCGAGGTACCCAGCTCTTTAATGTTGCTATGGGAGGAACGCTTCACCAAGATATCGAAGACCACTGGCAGGATTGTTCAGCCGAATACACGACCCAACGCCTCGTAACGGAACCTGATACGATTCTCCGAGAAATCTATGGAGAAATCTCTCACATCAACTCCTTCCACCACCAGAGCATTAAAGATCTAGCCTCAAATCTTAAGGTTGTAGCACATGATCCTAAAGATGGAATCATTGAGGCTGTGACAACTACGGACGGCTTCCCTTATCTTGGTGTTCAATGGCATCCTGAATTTCTCTTTGAAAACCGCCCCAAAGATAAAACGCTGTTTGACTATGTTGTTAACGAACTCTAGGACTTATAAATAGGTTATTAATCATGAATGAAATTAAAATACCTTCTACTCATGAGATTTTGAGAGATATAGAAGCTAATGTTTTCATATCTTATAAGGAAAAGGAAGCTAATCTTTTCTTATCAAACAATGAAAAAGAAATAAGGGTTTGCTTTCATCTTTCTAATCTCTATAGACTTTTAACAGCGGAAAGTTACCAATCTTTTTCTAAGAATAAAGAGAATTTCGATAAACTATCTCAAAAAGAAAAACAGCTGAAAGAAATGTCTAAAAAGGCAAAACTATTTTGTAAAAAGGCAGATGCTAAACTAAAAAGTAAATTTCATTCACGTCTTTACTTTTACAGAGATATTCTCATTCATAAAAAAAGATATTATAAAATCGAAGATTTCAATTCGATTGTCAACTTTATCGTTCAAGAAGATTTACTTGTACCCACGATAAAACCTCTTCCTGTTATCAATATGGCAGAAGTAGATTCCTATGTTTTAAAAGTAATTGAGTAAGATCATGTGCAATCTTAAATCAAATCCGTCTTTTCACGGTAACTAAAGTAATCAGAGTGAGAGACAATCAGATGATCCAGAAACACCAGTCCCATCAGTTCACAGGCTTCCTTGACTAACTTGGTTACATGATCATCATTTCGGCTAGGTGCTACTGCGCCTGATGGATGATTGTGGACTAAAATAACAGAAGTCGCCATATGCTTAATAGCATAGTGAAGGATTTCCCTCGGTTCAGCAATACTACGTGTCGCAGATCCGATAAAAATAGTTTGCTGATGAATGATTTGATTTTGAGTATTGAGATAGAGCGCCACTAGGTGCTCTTGTTTTTTATCGCCGAGTTCCTGTTGCATTTTCTTAGCTAGCTTTTGACTGCTGAGAATACTTTCCATCTCAAGGGTTTCATGTTTGTGAATACGATGTCCCAGTTCAATCACCGCTTGTAGTTCAATGGCCTTAATCCGTCCAATACCAGACAGACTCTGCAATTCCTGCAGGGTCATTTTTTTCAGATCAGTTAAACTAGTCAAATTGTTCAAGACTTTTTGGGAAATTTCAAAAACATTTGCCTGACGTGTTCCAGTTCTGAGTAGTATAGCTAGCAATTCTTGATTGCTCAGAGCCTCTACTCCTTCTTTAACTAGTCTTTCTCTTGGCAAAAGTGAATCTTCTTGGAATGAAATACTGTACATAAAAATCCTCCTCACTTTATTATTCGTGAGAAGGATGAAAAATTAGATTTTTTTCTCAATTGGGGCCACACTCGCTAGGAGTTTTTTCAGACCCACTTCTGGGAAATTGATTTTCAATTCCTGAGTAGCGCCACTACTCGACACTTCAAGAACTGTTCCTTCACCCCACTTTTTGTGAAGTGCAATATCTCCAATAGACCAACTTGTATCAGTCGAATCTTTTTTATTTCCGGCTACAAACTGTCCAAATGGGAGACCACTTGACTGGATAGAGCTTGGTGCGACATTGCGTTTCCGTTCTTGAAGGGCCTGAGCTAAGCTCATACCTTGACCGAAAGCAATTCCACCACTGCTATAAGAAGCCTTGAAACTGGTATTTGCCGGACGAGCCAAACCTTGATACTCAAGCAAGTCAGAGCTAATTTCATTGATGAAACGTGTTGGACGGTTATAGCTTGTACGACCGAAAAGCAAGCGTGAGTTGGCATTGGTCAGATAGAGGATTTTCTCAGCGCGCGTGATACCGACATAGGCTAAACGGCGTTCTTCTTCCAGTTCATCAGGTTCCTCAGCCGCTCGACTAAGCGGAAAGACATTTTCCTCCATCCCAATGATAAAGACGACTGGAAACTCAAGCCCCTTAGCAGCATGCAAGGTCATCAAGGTTACTTCAGATGTCTCCTGACTACCAGAGTCTGTGTCTGTAATCAAGGCCAAGTCATTCAAGAAACGACTGAGCTTATCCAAGCCAGTTTCCTCTTCTTGACTATCGGGATTGTCGTCAAAATTCTTAGTAACTGATAGGAACTCTTCGATGTTTTCAACCCGAGCCTTACTTTCCAAGGTTGCTTGGGCATTTAGAATCTCGACGTAACCTGTTTTTTCTAGGACGGCCTCAACCAACTCTGTAATGCTTAATTGGTCCAGTTGCTCTCGCAAATCCAAAATCATATTGGCAAAGTCCCAAATTGACTGGGCTGCTTTTCCTTTGATGCCAGACAACATGATGTTTGCAGAAGCATCTAGCATGGACATGTCCTGCATATTCGCAAAATCACGGATTTTCTCAACCGTTCCTGGCCCAATTCCACGTTTTGGTTCGTTGATAATCCGCTCAAAACTGATATTGTCACTCAGATTAGCAATGAGGTTGAGGTAGGCGATAATGTCACGAATTTCCTTACGGCTGTAGAACTTGGTTCCACCAACCATAGTGTAAGGAATATTGGACTTGAGCAAGGCTTCCTCAATAGTACGAGATTGCGCATTAGTCCGATAGAGAACTGCAAAATCCTTGTGAAGGAAATTTTGACTGCGACTAAGTTCATCAATGGTTTTGGCTACAAATACAGCCTCATCTTGTTCGTCATTGGCACGATAGTAAATAATCTGCTCCCCATCAGCATTCTGAGTCCAGAGATTCTTAGGATGACGATTTTTATTGTTTTTAATAACATCATTGGCAGCTTGCAGAATGGTTTTGGTTGAACGATAATTTTCTTCTAACAAGACAACCTTAGCTTGAGGATAATCCTTTTCGAAATCCAAGATATTCTGCATATCCGCACCGCGCCAACCGTAGATAGACTGGTCTGCATCCCCAACTACACAGATATTTTTAAAGCGAGATGCCAATAGTTTGACTAGTTGGTACTGGGCATGGTTGGTATCTTGGTACTCATCAACGTGGATGTATTGGAACTTCTGCTGGTAGTAGGTCAAGACATCAGGATTTTGATCAAAGAGACGCAGGGTCAACATGATTAAATCATCAAAGTCAACGGACTCAGACTGACGAAGCTCTTTCTGATAGGCTGTGTAACATTGAGCCACGATTTGCGTGTACATATCTCCAGCTTGATCTGCATAAGCCACATCATCAATCAAGTCATTCTTAGCATTGGAAATGGAACCCAAGATTGTCCGTTCATTCCATTTTTTCGGATCCAAGTTTAACTGCTTGAGAATGCGTTTCATAAGGGTTCGTTGTTCACCGGGATCTACAATGGTGAAATTACGATTGTAGCCGATATGATCCGCATCGCGACGCAGAATACGAACACACATGGAGTGAAAAGTCGCAATCAGACAGTCCTGAGTAGCTGGATTAAGACCATAAGCACGCTCTTTCATCTCACGCGCAGCCTTGTTGGTAAAGGTAATGGCCAAGATATTCCAAGGATTGACCATCTTTTCATCAATCAGATAGGCAATGCGGTGGGTCAAAACACGGGTCTTTCCTGACCCGGCACCCGCCATAATTAACAAGGGGCCTTCTGTCGCTTGCACCGCCTCAGCCTGACGGTCATTCATTCCATTCAATAATGCGTTCATTTTCTCTTCCTTACTCTTGAAGTCAATATTTCTATTATATCAGAATTCAAGGAAAATATCTTTACCTAGACTGGTTGCGTGTGGAATTCTACTCTTTCATATCATCAGGAGGAGTCAATGACTTTTGCATCCAAACAATATCATGCCATTTTCCAAACTTATAGCCTATCTTAGGGAAATGAGCTACTTGTTCATAGCCTCTCTTTTGGTGAAGAGAAATGCTTCTATCATTCGGTAAAGCAATACAAGCTAAGAAGCGTAAGTAACCTCTAGACTCTAGTTCTTCCTCCAGACAGTCATAGAGTAGACTCCCTAACCCTTGACCTTTGGCTTCTTGATTCAAGTAAATTGAGACTTCGACTGACCAATCATAGGCTCTCCTATCATAATAGGTGGAAGCATAGGCATATCCCAAAATTTTGCCTTCTTCCACTAGCACTAGATAAGGATATTTAAGCAAGGTCTTTTGAACTCTTCTTTGAAATTCCTCAACACTTGGCACCTCGTATTCAAATGTAATGGCTGTATTAAGGACATAGGGAGCATAAATAGCAAGTAGGTCTGGAATATCAGACTCCCTTACTGTTCGAATCGTTGACATATATTTCTCTTTCTAAAATCGAAAATGAGCTTGGATAGCTTTTCCAAACTCATTTGAAATCAATTGCAATATACTAGAACAAGCCTAGAACTGTTCCATCGCTTTCAACATCCATGTTGAGAGCGGCTGGACGTTTTGGAAGTCCTGGCATGGTCATAACATCACCAGTTAAGGCTACGATGAAGCCTGCACCTAATTTTGGTACCAATTCACGAATGGTAATTTCAAAGTTTTCTGGTGCTCCAAGTGCATTCGGATTGTCAGAAAAACTGTACTGAGTTTTAGCCATACAGATTGGCAATTTGTCCCATCCATTCTGAACGATTTGGGCAATTTGAGTTTGAGCTTTCTTCTCAAAGTTCACTTTGCTACCACGGTAGATTTCAGTAACAATCTTTTCAATCTTTTCTTGGACAGAAAGGTCATTGTCATAAAGACGAGTGTAGTTGGCTGGATTATCAGAGATAGTCTTGACAAGTGTTTCGGCAAGTGCTACACCACCTTCTGCGCCATCAGCCCAGACACTAGCCAACTCAACTGGCACATCAATAGAAGCACAAAGTTCCTTCAAAGCTGCGATTTCAGCTTCTGTATCAGAGACAAATTCGTTAATCGCGACAACTGCAGGCACTCCAAATTTACGGATATTTTCAACGTGGCGTTTTAAGTTAGCAAAACCTGCTCGAACTGCTTCTACGTTTTCTTCTGTCAAAGCATCTTTAGCAACGCCACCATTCATCTTGAGGGCACGAAGGGTTGCGACGATGACTACCGCATCTGGAGAAGTTGGCAAGTTTGGGGTCTTGATATCAAGGAATTTCTCAGCACCGAGGTCTGCACCAAAACCAGCTTCAGTAACCGTATAATCAGCCAAGCGTAGGGCTGTGCTTGTCGCCAAAACAGAGTTACAACCGTGAGCGATATTGGCAAATGGACCACCATGTACAAAGGCAGGTGTACCGTAAATTGTCTGAACAAGGTTTGGTTTAATGGCATCCTTCAAGATCAGAGCCAAAGCACCTTCAACCTGCAAATCACCTACAGAAACAGGAGTACGGTCATAGCGGTATCCAATAACGATATTGGCCAAACGACGTTTCAAGTCCTCGATATCCGTTGCCAAGCAAAGAATAGCCATGATTTCAGAAGCAACTGTGATATCAAATCCATCCTCACGTGGAATACCATTTAGAGGACCACCAAGACCAACGGTTACATGGCGCAGCGCACGGTCGTTCAAGTCCACGACACGCTTCCAGAGAATACGACGTTGGTCAATTCCCAGCTCATTTCCTTGGTGCAAGTGGTTGTCAATCAAGGCAGAAAGGGCATTATTAGCAGTTGTAATGGCATGCATGTCTCCAGTAAAGTGGAGATTGATGTCCTCCATTGGCAACACTTGGGCATAACCACCACCGGCTGCACCACCCTTAATCCCCATTACTGGACCAAGTGACGGTTCGCGAATGGCAATCATGGTTTTCTTACCAATCTTGTTTAAGGAATCCGCAAGACCAATGGTAATAGTTGATTTTCCTTCACCTGCTGGTGTTGGGTTGATAGCTGTCACCAAAATCAACTTACCAACTGGATTGCTCTCAACTGCACGAATTTTATCAAAGGTGAGCTTAGCCTTGTACTTTCCATACAACTCCAAATCATCGTAAGAAATACCAAGTTTCTCCACAACATCAACGATTGGCTTCAACTCAATACTCTGTGCGATCTCAATATCTGTTTTCATTCAAAACTCCTCTAACCTCTTATATGATAATTCATTATAACACAAAAAAAGGTTTTTCACATACAAAAAGCTTAGTAAAGTTTATAAACATCAAGTTTTAAGGCCGATTTTAGTCATCTTTTTTACTTTTTATAAGTTTTTATAGCCAAAAACTATAATCTTTCTGGAAAATTAGATGAAAAAAACAAACGCTTTCTTTTGATTCTATTTTATTTTTTGGTACAATAGTCCTATGAAAATTTTAGTTACGTCAGGCGGTACCAGTGAAGCTATCGATAGCGTCCGCGCTATCACTAACCATTCTACAGGTCGCCTGGGGAAAATCATCACTGAAACTTTGCTTGCTGCAGGACATGAAGTTTGTTTGATAACGACAAAACGATCTCTGAAGCCAGAATCCCATCCCAACCTAAGTATTCGAGAAATTACCAATACCCACGAGCTTCTACTAGAAATGCAAGAACGTGTCAAGGATTATCAGGTCTTGATCCACTCAATGGCTGTGTCCGACTACACTCCTGTTTATATGACAGGGCTTGAGGAAGTTCAGGCTAGCTCCAATCTAGAAGAATTTTTAAGCAAGCAAAATCATCAAACTAAGATTTCTTCAACTGATGAGGTTCAGGTTTTATTCCTGAAAAAAACACCCAAAATCATCTCTCTAGTCAAGGAATGGAATCCAGCTATTCATCTGATTGGTTTCAAACTGCTAGTTGATGTTAACGAAGATCATCTGGTTGACATTGCTAGAAAAAGTCTTATCAAGAACCAAGCAGACTTAATCATTGCAAATGATCTGACTCAAATTTCAGCAAACCAACATCGTGCAATCTTTGTTGAGAAAGATCATCTTCAAACGGTTCATACTAAAGAAGAAATTGCAGAACTCCTCCTTGAAAAGATTCAATCCTATCATTCATAGAAAGGAAAGCTATGGCAAACATTCTCTTGGCTGTAACTGGGTCAATCGCCTCTTACAAGTCGGCAGATTTAGTCAGTTCTCTAAAAAAACAAGGCCATCAAGTCACTGTCTTAATGACTCAGGCTGCTACAGAGTTTATCCAACCTTTGACACTACAGGTCTTATCACAGAATCCTGTCCACTTGGATGTCATGAAGGAACCCTATCCTGATCAGGTCAATCATATCCAACTTGGTAAAGAAACGGATTTATTTATCGTGGCCCCTGCCACAGCTAACACCATTGCAAAACTAGCACATGGCTTTGCGGACAACATGGTGACTAGTACAGCGTTATCTTTACCCCAAAACATTCCTAAACTACTTGCTCCTGCTATGAATACAAAAATGTATGACCATCCGGCAACTCAAACAAACCTTAAAACTTTAGAAACATATGGTTACAAGCTTATCTCTCCAAAAGAATCCTTACTTGCTTGTGGAGACTACGGAAGGGGAGCTTTGGCAGACCTTGATATTATTTTAGAAAGAATAAAGGAAACTCTCAATGAAAAAACGATCTAATATTGCCCCAATTGCTATCTTTTTTGCGACCATGTTGGTCATTCACTTTCTAAGCTCTCTCTTATTTAATCTATTCCCATTCCCAATTAAACCAACTATCGTGCATGTTCCTGTTATTATTGCAAGTATTATTTACGGTCCACGCGTTGGGGTTACACTTGGATTTTTAATGGGACTACTTAGCTTGACGGTTAACACGATTACGATTCTACCGACAAGTTACCTCTTCTCCCCATTTGTACCAAACGGAAACATCTACTCAGCTATCATAGCTATCGTTCCACGTATTTTGATTGGTTTAACTCCTTATCTAGTTTATAAACTGATGAAAAATAAAACTGGTCTGATTTTAGCTGGTGCCCTTGGTTCACTTACCAACACAGTCTTTGTACTTGGTGGAATTTTCTACCTTTTTGGAAATGTCTTTGATGGGAATATCCAAAAACTCCTAGCAACTGTTATCTCTACAAACTCAATCGCCGAATTGGTTATCTCAGCCATCTTGACTGTAATGATTGTCCCACGTCTCGAAACCTTGAAGAAATAAAAAAACAACTCCACTTTCGTCCTGAAGGTGGAGATTTTGTTTGAAGTAGTTTCTTTTTTGTGAAGTCTTTACCAACTTTTAACTAAAAAACGACCTATAAACCCAAGTAAATCCTTGCTTTATTGTCTTGTTTATTGTACTATACTTGTGTATATACAGATAAATGGAGGTTCTTATGGATATACGGAAAAAAACGCAGTTTATGACTATGACTGCCCTACTCACTGCAATAGCGATTTTGATTCCAATCATTATGCCTTTTAAAATCGTTATCCCACCGGCTTCTTACACTTTAGGAAGTCATATCCCCATCTTTATCGCCATGTTTCTTTCGCCTTTGATGGCTGCTTTTGTGATTATTGCTTCTAGTCTTGGTTTTCTGATGGCAGGCTACCCTATGGTTATTGTCCTACGCGCCTTTTCTCACATCGTTTTTGGTACTTTGGGGGCTTTGTACTTAAAGAAATTCCCTGAAACCTTGGATAAACCAAAGGCATCTTGGATTTTTAACTTTGTTTTGGGTGTTGTTCACGCTATCGCTGAAGTACTAGCTTGTATCATCTTCTATGCTACTTCAGGGACAAACGTTGAAAATATGTTTTATGTTCTCTTCGTCCTAGTTGGCTTTGGCACAATTGTCCATAGTATGGTAGACTATACATTAGCACTAGCTGTCTATAAAGTGCTTCGAAAACGTCGCTAAAAGGAAAAACTATGACAACGGATCGCAAACAAGCTCTTCTCAAACTATTAAAAGAGGCGCCAAAAGCTCTCAATGGTCAAACCTTGGCTGAACACTTTCATGTTACGCGCCAAGTCATTGTACAGGATATCGCTATTCTCCGAGCAGATGGGGCTCCTATCCTATCCACCAATCGTGGTTATATCTACAAAGAAAATGATGCCAGTCCCTACGTCCACAAACTCTTTAAAGTGAAACATGAACTGGAAGAAATCGGGCAGGAACTTCTAGCCATTGTAGATAATGGCGGACGCGTTCAAAATATCTTAATCGATCATCCCGTTTATGGTGAAATTGAAACCCACCTCAAACTCACCTGCCGCCGAGATGTCCAGCACTTTCTGGAACAAGTCGAGAATTCAGACTTTAGACCCCTTTCTGAATTGACAGACGGCATCCATTACCACCTTGTTGAAGCCGAGACACAACAAGACCTCCACTATATCGAGGAGGCCTTGGATCAGTTAGGTTATTTGGTAAAAGACTAGAAAATTTCTTTCTCCCAGCCGTCCTCTGTACGGTGACGATAGAAGAACTCAGACTTGTCAGGTGCTTCCATCATTTCCATCAAAGGCAACATATCATAGGCCAGATCCAAATTTGGAATCTGGTCTTTTTGCACCCAAGATACTTCTCCTTCTTCTGAAGATTGGAGATTTCCACTAAACTCTGTCGCCTTATAGCAAAAGACGATGTAGCGCTCACCTGAGTCCAGAGGCCAATTTTTAATGCCAACCAGTTGGGGATTCTGAATAGTCAGGCCAGTTTCTTCGTAGATTTCACGTATGACAGACTCTGCGAAAGACTCTCCATTTTCTACATGGCCTCCAGGAAAGGCATAACCAGACCAGCGATTCTCTTCAGGAGACCGATATTGCATAACTACACGTTGATTTTTAAAGTCTTCAATTAGACAGATATTGGTTAAAATAGTTGATTGGGATCGAGACATGGATTCGCTCGCTTTCTAAGTTATTAAAATATATTTTTGTTGAATTTTTGGGGATTTCACGATAAAAGCATTAACTAAGTCATGGTATTATGATAAGATACTCTGACAGTGATAATTATATATAATGGCCTATATTGACAAGAATAGATGAAAGAGGTATTACAATCATTTCTTCAATTTCTTCTTTTCTAAATGTTTAGCAAGAATTAAAATGACCAATCCTAAGAAAAAGAATAGCATGTAAGTTGCGATAGGAAACCAGATGTAGCGATAATCTAGTGATAAAAGAGATGGTAAAATCCCTTTACTGTTTTTCCCACTAACTCCGAAAAACAGATGGACCACTAAACCGATACTATTAAGATAGATGAACAATCCAGCAAATCTGGTTAGAGTCATCCTTAACCTGGATAAATCTAGAAACCAATAGTCAAATATTCTGTAGACCAGACAAAAAAGATTTGCATATAATGGAAAACTATAGTTAATATCTCTGTATAGTAAAGGAAGTGGGAGGCTTTCAAAAATAAAATTAATACCTAGTCCTATTCCTAAGATTAGAAAAAGGACTAAGAAGAAACCTATAATTTTATGAGAATCTAGCCAATGCTGAAAACTTTCTTTCCTTGATAGATTCTTTTTTGTATTTGAATTTCTTTTATTCATTTTCACCGTTTTCTTCATATCTAGACTACTGAAACAAGGGCATAGCAATTTGGCTAATTAAATTTGACTTAAGGGCCTCTCTACCCCAACGCCTTGACTTCCAGCATCATATCACGAATCTGGGCCGCCAATTCAAAGTCAAGCACTTCGACGGCTTCTTGCATTTGTTTTTCTAGTTTCTTGACGAGTTCTTTACGCTCTTGTTTGTTGAGGCTGTTGATATCGACTTCCTTGTCCTCTTCTTTAGCAACTGCCTTGGTCACGGCAATCAAGTCACGAATTTCTTTCTTGATTGTCTGAGGTACAATGCCATGTTCTTCATTATAAGCCATCTGGATTTTCCGACGACGGGCCGTTTCATCTATGGCACGTTGCATAGACTGAGTCATGGTATCAGCGTACATGATAACATGTCCTTCGCTATTACGGGCAGCACGTCCAATGGTCTGGATGAGGCCACGTTCGTTACGAAGGAAGCCTTCCTTGTCAGCATCTAGAATAGCAACCAAACTTACTTCAGGTACGTCAATCCCTTCGCGGAGCAGGTTGATTCCAACCAAAACATCAAAGACACCCAAGCGTAGGTCACGGATAATCTCCGTCCGCTCCAAGGTCTTGATGTCCGAGTGCATGTACTTGACTTTGATGCCCATTTCCTTGAAGTAGTCGGTCAAGTCTTCTGCCATTTTCTTAGTCAAGGTGGTAATAAAGGTTCGTTCGTTCTTTTCAACACGGGCATTGATTTCACCTAGGAGGTCATCAATCTGTCCCATAGTCGGACGAACTTCCACCTCTGGGTCTAGAAGCCCTGTCGGACGAATGATTTGCTCAATCACTGTCTCCGTCTGTTCATTTTCATAGTCACCTGGTGTCGCTGAAACGTAAACAATCTGATGGACATGGCTTTCAAACTCTTCACGACGGAGGGGACGATTGTCCAAGGCAGACGGCAAGCGGAAACCATAATTCACTAACATTTCCTTACGAGAACGGTCACCATTGTACATGCCCTTTATTTGCCCCATAGTCATGTGACTTTCATCAATCATAATCAAGAAATCATCTGGGAAGAAGTCAAGAAGCGTATAAGGAGGCTCTCCTTCGCTACGACCATCCATGTGGCGTGAGTAGTTTTCAACACCATTGGTATAGCCCATCTCACGTAACATCTCAATATCATACTCTGTTCGCTGTTTCAAACGCTGGGCTTCTAGCAGTTTGCCTTCCTTCTCAAAGACGGCTAACTGCTCTTCTAATTCTGCTTGAATTTTCGCAATCGCAACTTCCATGTGGTCATCATTGGTCACAAAGTGAGTGGCAGGGAAAATCGCCAAATGATCCACTTCTCCCAATACCTGACCTGTCAAAGCCTCAACTTCACGGATACGATCAATTTCATCCCCGAAAAACTCTACTCGAAAAGCGTGTTCATCTCGGGAAGCTGGGAAAATCTCCACCACATCCCCACGAACACGAAATCTTCCCCGTTGGAAATCAATATCGTTACGTTCAAACTGAATATCGACCAAGTCATTCAAAAGTTTATCACGAGAAATCTCAAGACCTGGACGCAGACTAACCACGCTATCAGCGTATTCCTTGGGCGAACCCAAACCATAGATACAAGAGACTGAAGCCACAACGATGACATCATTGCGCTCCAGAAGGGCTGAAGTCGCTGAGTGACGGAGCTTATCAATCTCGTCATTGACCGAGCTATCCTTCTCAATGTAGGTATCACTAGAAGGCACATAGGCCTCGGGTTGATAATAATCATAGTAGGATACGAAGTACTCAACAGCATTCTCAGGGAAAAATTCCTTAAACTCTCCGTAGAGCTGACCAGCTAGGGTTTTGTTATGGGCAATGACCAAAGTAGGTTTATTGACTTTGGAAATGACCTGACTCATGGTGTAGGTCTTCCCTGTACCCGTCGCCCCCATCAAAATCTGAGCCTTTTCTCCACCCTCGATATTGTCAACCAACTGCTCAATCGCTTGTGGTTGATCTCCTGAAGGTTGGTATTTTGATACTAGTTTAAATTTATTATCTGTAATTCGATTTATCATGATTGCCTCATCTGCTTTTTTCTATCCTTCTATTTTACCATAAATTTGTTTTTCAGACTCTTCTCCAAACTGATAAGAATGTGCAGTTCATGTTATATTTCCTTACATAAAATTCATAAAATTTGCCTTTTCACTTTTTTTCTGGTATAATGGAAAAATATTCGGAAAAGGAGACTAAAAATGAAGAAAAAAATACTAGCATGTTTGCTCATTTTATTTCCCATTTTCTCACTAGGTATGGCAAAAGCTGATACTGTTAAGATTGTGTCTGATACAGCTTACGCACCTTTTGAGTTTAAAGATTCAGATCAAACCTACAAAGGGATTGATGTTGATATTATCAATAAAGTCGCAGAAATCAAAGGATGGAACATCCAAATGTCTTATCCCGGCTTTGACGCAGCCGTAAATGCAGTGCAGTCAGGTCAAGCAGATGCTATTATGGCAGGTATGACAAAAACAAAAGAACGTGAAAATGTCTTTACCATGTCTGATACCTATTATGATACAAAAGTTGTCATTGCTACCACTAAGGCAAATAAAATCACCAAATATGAGGAACTCAGTGGGAAAACAGTTGGAGTTAAGAACGGAACTGCCGCTCAACGTTTCCTCGAAAGTATCAAAGATAAATACGGTTTCTCTATCAAAACTTTTGATACAGGTGATTTGATGAATAACAGTCTAAGTGCTGGTGCTGTAAATGCCATCATGGATGACAAACCTGTTATTGAGTATGCGATTAACCAAGGACAAGATCTCAGCATCAATATGGATGGTGAGGCTGTTGGAAGCTTTGCCTTTGGTGTCAAGAAAGGGAGCAAGTATGAACACTTGGTTACCGAGTTTAACGAAGCCCTAGCACAAATGAAGAAGGATGGTAGCTTGGAGCAAATCATCCAAAAGTGGACGGCTTCTAAAACTACGGCAAGCCCAACAATAACTACTGCTGCTGGACAAAAAGCTACTCCTGTGAAAAGCAAGTACATTATTGCCAGCGACTCATCTTTCGCCCCATTCGTCTTTCAAAATTCAAGCAATCAATACACTGGTATTGATATGGACCTCATCAAGGCTATTGCCAAAGATCAAGGTTTTGAAATTGAGATTACCAACCCAGGATTTGACGCAGCCATTAGTGCTGTACAAGCAGGACAAGCAGATGGTATCATTGCTGGTATGTCTGTAACGGATGCCCGTAAGGAAACCTTCGACTTCTCAGAATCATACTACACAGCAAATACGATTCTCGGTGTAAAAGAATCAAGCACCATTGCTTCTTATGAAGACCTCAAGGATAAAACTGTCGGTGTTAAAAACGGGACTGCTTCTCAAACGTTCCTTACTGAAAATCAAAGCAAATACGGCTATAAGATTAAAACTTTCGCAGATGGCGCTTCTATGTATGACAGTCTGAATACTGGATCTATTGATGCCGTGATGGATGATGAGCCAGTTCTCAAATATTCTATCAGCCAAGGGCAAAAATTGAAAACGCCAATCGCTGGAACTCCAATCGGTGAAACAGCCTTTGCGGTTAAAAAAGGAACAAATCCAGAATTGATCCAGATGTTCAATAACGGACTTGCGAACCTCAAAGCTAACGGAGAATTCCAAAAGATTCTTGACAAGTACCTAGCTAGCGAAACATCATCTGACTCTACAAGTACGGTTGACGAAACCACTATCTGGGGCTTGCTTCAAAACAACTACAAACAACTTCTTAGTGGACTTGGAATCACACTTGCTCTAGCGCTTATTTCATTTGCAATTGCCATTGTCATCGGTATTATCTTCGGTATGTTTAGCGTCAGCCCATACAAATCTCTTCGTCTGATCTCTGAGATTTTCGTTGACGTTATCCGTGGTATTCCATTGATGATTCTTGCAGCCTTCATTTTCTGGGGTATTCCAAACTTCATCGAGTCGATTACAGGCCAACAAAGTCCAATCAATGACTTTGTAGCTGGTACTATCGCCCTCTCACTCAATGCAGCTGCTTATATCGCTGAAATTGTTCGTGGTGGGATCCAAGCTGTTCCAGTTGGGCAAATGGAGGCCAGTCGCAGTCTTGGTATCTCTTATGGAAAAACCATGCGAAAGATTATCTTGCCACAAGCGACTAAATTGATGTTGCCAAACTTCGTCAACCAATTCGTTATCGCTCTTAAAGATACAACCATCGTATCTGCTATTGGTTTGGTGGAACTCTTCCAAACTGGTAAGATCATCATCGCCCGTAACTACCAAAGTTTCAAGATGTATGCAATCCTTGCTATCTTCTATCTTGTAATTATCACGCTTTTGACTAGACTAGCGAAACGCTTAGAAAAGAGGATTCGTTAATGGCAAAACTAAAAATTGATGTAAATGATTTGCATAAGTATTATGGAAAAAATGAAGTTTTAAAAGGCATTACTACTAAGTTCTATGAAGGGAATGTTGTCTGTATCATCGGTCCTTCTGGTTCTGGTAAATCCACTTTCCTCCGCAGCCTTAACCTTCTCGAGGAGGTAACGAGTGGTCACATCACTGTGAATGGTTATGATTTGACTGACAAATCAACCAATGTCGACCATGTTCGTGAGAACGTAGGAATGGTTTTCCAACATTTCAACCTCTTCCCTCACATGTCCGTTCTAGAGAATATCACTTTTGCTCCTATTGAACACAAACGGATGACCAAAGAAGAAGCCGAGAAATTAGGGATGGAGTTGCTTGAAAAGGTTGGACTAGCAGATAAAGCTAATGCCAACCCAGATAGCCTATCAGGTGGTCAGAAACAACGTGTGGCCATCGCTCGTGGACTTGCCATGAATCCAGACATCATGCTCTTTGATGAGCCAACTTCCGCTCTTGACCCTGAGATGGTCGGAGATGTACTGAATGTTATGAAGGAATTGGCGGAACAAGGCATGACCATGATTATCGTAACCCATGAGATGGGATTTGCTCGTCAGGTGGCCAACCGTGTTATCTTTACGGCTGATGGCGAATTCCTGGAAGATGGAACTCCAGATCAAATCTTCGATAACCCGCAACACCCTCGTCTAAAAGAGTTCTTGGATAAGGTCTTAAATGTATAAAACAAAACTGTAAGGTTCTCCTTACAGTTTTTTAATTGCGTATTGGATTTTTGATTTTTTTGAAAATTATGATAAAATATAGACTATGAAAATGAGAAAATCTCATCCCTAGTCCAACTAGGAAAAAATATAGAAATTAGGTAGCTAGATGTCATCAAAGGTTATTGTTACAATTTTCGGTGCGAGTGGAGATTTAGCTAAACGCAAACTCTACCCTTCCCTTTTCAGACTCTATAAATCAGGTAATTTGTCTGATCATTTTGCTGTTATCGGAACGGCTCGTAGACCTTGGAGTAAGGAATATTTTGAGTCTGTTGTAGTCGAATCCATTCTTGATTTGGCAGATAGCGTAGAAGAAGCTCAATCTTTTGCTAGTCATTTTTACTATCAAAGTCATGATGTCAATGATACCGAACACTACATCGAATTACGCAAACTTCAGGCTGAGTTAAACGAAAAATACCAAACCGAGCACAACAAGCTCTTCTTCCTCTCTATGGCTCCACAATTCTTTGGGACTATCGCCAAACACCTCAAGTCAGAGCAAATCGTAGACGGAAAAGGCTTTGAACGTTTGATTGTCGAGAAACCTTTCGGTACAGACTATGCTACTGCTAAACAACTCAATGAAGAACTTCTTGCTACCTTCGACGAGGAGCAAATTTACCGTATTGACCACTACCTAGGTAAAGAGATGATTCAGAGTATTTTTGCAGTCCGCTTTGCCAATATGATTTTTGAAAATGTTTGGAATCGCGATCATATTGATAATGTTCAGATTACATTTGCTGAGCGTCTAGGTGTTGAAGAACGTGGTGGCTACTATGATGAATCAGGTGCCCTTCGTGATATGGTGCAAAACCATACACTCCAACTCCTCTCTCTTCTAGCCATGGACAAACCAGCTAGCTTTACAAAGGATGAGATTCGTGCTGAAAAGATAAAGGTCTTTAAAAACCTCTATCATCCAACTGAGGAAGAATTGAAAGAACAGTTTATCCGTGGTCAGTACCGCTCTGGTAAAATCGATGGTATGAAATACATTTCCTATCGAAGCGAGCCAAATGTCGATCCTGAATCTACAACAGAAACCTTTGCATCTGGCGCCTTCTTTGTAGATAGCGATCGTTTCCGTGGTATTCCCTTCTTCTTCCGTACTGGTAAACGCCTGACAGAAAAAGGCACTCATGTCAATATCGTCTTTAAGCAAATGGACTCTATCTTTGGAGAGCCTCTTGCTCCAAACATTTTGACAATCTATATCCAACCAACTGAAGGCTTCTCACTCAGCCTCAATGGGAAGCAAGTCGGTGAAGAATTTAACCTAGCACCAAGCTCTCTGGATTACCGTACAGATGCTACTGCTACTGGGGCCTCACCAGATCCTTACGAGAAATTAATCTACGATGTTTTGAACAACAACTCAACCAACTTTAGCCACTGGGACGAGGTGAGTGCTTCTTGGAAATTGATTGACCGTATCGAAAAGCTCTGGGCTGAAAATGGAGCTCCACTCTACGATTATAAAGCTGGAAGTATGGGCCCACAAGCTAGCTTTGACTTACTAGAGAAGTTTGGAGCTAAATGGACTTGGCAACCAGATATCGCCTATCGTGAAGAAGGTCGTTTAGAATAACAAAAATATCCTGCAAGTGTATCTTGCAGGATTATTTATTTTCTATTAAACCAAGCCTTCTAAGAGACCCTTCATAAAGTTTTCAGAGTTAAATTCACCGATATCATCGATTTTTTCACCAAAACCGATCAATTTTACAGGGATATTGAGTTCTTCTCGAATGGCTAGTACAACACCACCTCGGGCAGTTCCATCAATTTTTGTCAAAACAATTCCTGTCAATGGTGTTATCTTAGAAAATTCCTTAGCTTGTACCAAGGCATTCTGTCCAGTTGACGCATCAAGGGCCAGGAAGGTTTCATGGGGTGCCTCTGGAACGACACGCTTGATAATGCGACCAATCTTTTCCAACTCGGCCATAAGGTTGTCCTTGTTTTGCAAACGACCTGCTGTATCAATCATGAGAATATCAATCCCTTCTGCTACAGCACGTTCCATCCCATCAAAGACCACACTTGCTGGATCAGCCTTTTCAGGCCCCGTCACAACAGGAACATCCACACGTCGGCCCCATTCAGCTAGCTGGGCAACAGCTCCAGCACGGAAGGTATCTGCCGCAACCAACATGACTTTCTTTCCAGCTTGTTTGTAGCGATGAGCCAATTTCCCGATAGAAGTTGTTTTCCCAACACCATTAACACCAACAAAGAGCATGACTGTCAAACCATCTTGGAAGTGGATTTGTTCATCATAGTTGCCATCCTTCTCATAGAGTTCAACCAATTTCTCGATAATGACACGACGAAGTGCGTCAGGCTTCTTAGCGTTTTCGAGTTTGGCTTCATAGCGTAGTTCTTCTGTTAAGTTTGAAGCGACTTGCACACCAACGTCGCTCATGATAAGCAGTTCTTCCAATTCCTCGAAGAATTCTTCATCGACAGAACGAAAGTTGGCAAAGAAGGCATTCAAACGAGCACCGAATCCCGTACGGGTTTTTTTGAGACTACGGTCATATTTTTCCTGAACGGTTTCTTCAACCTGAGGACTTTCTTCTACGACTTCAGACGCGAGCTCTTCTTCAGTTTCTACAGTTTCTTGGTTCTCTTCTTCTAGAATTTCTTCCGGCTCTTGGAATTGTTCCAGTTCATCAGATTCTAGCTCAAGCTCTTCCTGAGCAGTTTCCTCGACTGCTTCTGGTTCAATAACTTCTTCTGTCGAGATCTGAGGAAGTTCTTCTTGAGCAGGTGTTTCTTCCACTTTGTCCGTCGCTGTTTCTTCGACCTCTTCTGACAAATCAAGATTTTCCAGTGCTTCTTTTACAACATCTTCGATTTTTGGCTCTTCTTTTTTTCCGAATAAACGGTCAAATAATCCCATTTTTTAACTCTCCTTTAGCACATATTCTTCGATAGCCCAGGCAACGGCTTCCTCGTCGTTGGTCATCGGAGTAATCACATTTGCAACTGCCTTAACTGCTGGAACTGCATTTTGCATGGCAACTCCTAGACCTGCCCACTCAATCATGGAAAGGTCATTGGCCTCGTCACCACAAGCCATGACTTGACTTTGATCGATTCCTAAGTGTTTAATTAATTTCGCTAAACCTGTTGCCTTGTGGACGTTTTTCGGCGACCATTCCAATAAGAGTTCACGCGATTTGAAGATTTCGTATTGGTCAAACAATTCAGGAGAAATCTGTTGAATCGCCGCATCCAAAGGTTCTTGGGCAAAGGCAGTCACACATTTATTATACGTCATCTGACTAGATAGATCTTCAAAAGCGACAGGTACGAAAGTCAGGGCTGGGTTGAACTTAGCATAGAGACTTTCTTGGTCTGACTGAATTTGATAGACGGTTCCTTCTGAAATGGCATCTAACGGAAGTCCGAGTTTTTCAGTTTCCTCGTACAATCGTGCTACATCGTCGATTGAAAAGACTGTTTTATCGAGAATCTCTCCTGTGTTTTTTTGCACTAGACCACCATTAAAGGTGATGGTGTACTCGTCCTCCTGACCATCAGTCCCTAGCTCATGGAGAAAGAAATCCATAGCCTTCAAAGGACGACCTGTTGTCAGAACGACCTTGATGCCACGGTCACGCGCAGCTTTGAGGACTTCCTTGGTACGATCTGTTAGCTTTTTATCCGTTGTCAGCAAAGTACCATCCAAATCCAATGCAATCAATTTAATATCCGCCATTACAAGCCCTCCATATAAGCCATCACTGACTGGTCCTTATGGTGCCCAATCACTCTCTCTGCTAATTCTAAAATCTCTGGTCGCGCATTTTCAGGAGCGATTGGATGTCCAACAACCTGCATCATGTGCAGGTCATTGAGATTATCGCCAAAAGCCATAACCTGATCCATGGTTAGATCCAGTTTTTTTGCTAGCTCAACAATAGCCACACCCTTATCAACATAGTCTAAGACAATATCGATGGATTCAAAACCTGTGGTCATGGCTTTCACACCAGGAACATTTTCGTTGACCCAGGCCTCACCAGCTACTATCGTTTCTTCAGTAAAGTTAGTAGTGAATTTAAAAATCTCATCCGTGATATCTTCTAAACTTGCTACTTTTTGAATATTTTCATTGTAGTGACGGCTAAACATGAGATAGGTCTCATCCACTGTTTCCAAAACATAACAAGCTTTTTTCCCAGTCAAGAGCATTTTTCTTTCATCAAAATAGGGTGATTTCTTTAAAGCTTCAAAAGTGCTCAAGTAAAAATCCCGAGACATAGTAGCCTCATACATATCCTCACCATGAAACTCAACATAGCTCCCGTTTTCAGCTATAAAAATCACTTCATCACGCACATCCGCAAACAACTTTTTTAGGGACAGAATACCACGACCTGAAGCCACTGCAAAATAAATCCCCTTTTCCTTGTAAGAAGCAAGTACGTTTTTGAGGCGTTCCATATCAAACCGCCCCTTTCCGTCAAGAAAGGTTCCGTCCATATCCGTTGCTACAAGTTTAATCATAAAATCCTTTATTCTCCAATTGATAAATCTATCTTCTATTATACCATAGATAAGTTTAAAAAGTTCTAGTACAGTAGGATAGCACTACTTTTTCGGAGAAACTTCAAAGGACCTAAAAATTAGAATCGTAGAACTTTTTTCAGATAGTTTAAAAAGTTTGTATTCCCCTACTCTTTTCTCTATAATGGAGAGAAAGGAGATGACTATGACAGAAATAAAACATGAAATTGATGCTAACTTTGCAGGACGACTCAATATCCTACGCGCAGGTGTTCTGGGTGCCAATGATGGAATTATTTCCATCGCTGGAGTCGTTATCGGCGTTGCCAGTGCGACAAGCAATATCTGGATTATCTTTTTATCAGGTTTAGCGGCTATCCTCGCTGGTGCTTTCTCTATGGCCGGTGGCGAATATGTCTCTGTATCCACTCAGAAAGACACGGAAGAAGCCGCTGTTGCCAGAGAACAGTTGCTCTTGGATAAGGACATCGAATCTGCAAAACAATCCCTCTATGCTGCCTATCTTCAAAACGGTGAGTGTGAAACGTCCGCCCAACTTTTGACCAACAAGGCCTTTTTAAAAAATCCACTCAAAGCCTTGGTTGAGGAAAAATACGGTATCGAGTACGAAGAATTTACCAATCCTTGGCATGCTGCTATCTCTAGCTTTATTGCCTTTGTACTGGGAAGTCTTCCTCCCATGCTTTCAATCACCGTCTTTCCAAGTGACTATCGTATTCCTGCTACTGTTTTTATCGTGGCCCTTTCCCTTCTCGTCACTGGCTATACCAGTGCTAAACTAGGCAAGGCTCCTACGAAAACAGCTATGATCCGCAACCTCTGTATCGGACTTCTGACCATGGGCGTAACCTTCCTCTTGGGACAACTCTTTAGCATTTAAGATAAAGAAATACCTCGATAAATATCGAGGTATCTTTTTTACATTTGCACAATCTTGCGGTAGCTTCTTGAGGTAATCATAAAGATCAAGACATAGACGATGAGGAAGATAGCACAAATGGAAAGTGTAACGGTCAACATCATGGTTGCATCTAGTACCCCAATGACTTTTAGAATGAGGCTAAGCATATGATAGGCAAAGGCAAGGTGTAGGAAGGCAAAGAGCAAAGGGAGGAAGAAAACAGTTAGGACCTGTTTATTAATGGTTTGCTTGATTTGCTTTTGATCGAGACCGACTTTTTGCAAAATGATAAAGCGTTCACGGTCTTCATAGCCTTCAGAGATTTGTTTGTAGTAGATGACAAGAACTGTTCCCACCATAAAGATGATAGAGAGGAAGATACCGATGAAGAAGACTCCACCAAAGAGAGCACTCATCTGCGCACTGCTATCAGCTAGATTGCTTCCGTAAACATAGCTTCCTTCTTTGCTTAATTCTCTATTAAAATCACCAAGGAATTTTGAATAGTCGTTGGCAAGTTTGAGTTGCTCTTCCTCACTAGCTGTTACATTCATACCACCGTAGTATTGATTAAAGATGGAAGAATTAGGATGCTGGTCAAGAAAGACTTGTAGGTCAGGAACAACCAGATAGTTATAGTCCGAAGTTAGAATATTGTACTGATTTGGGACATGTTCAAGAATAAAATCTTTTTTGATTTCTTCTTTGATCGTGTAGGTCTGGTTATTTAGAGTCAGTTCTTTCTGTCCTTGAAGTTCTTTGTTTTTAGTAAACAATCCAACTTCCTTTCCTGAAAGTGCGAGTTTTTGCCCCGTCATATTCTCATAGTCTTTTTGGTCAAAGACCATAAAAACAGTTTTCGGTTGAACACGGTTTTGACCTTTGTCAAAGATTGTTAATTTCGTACCTTCTTGATTTGCTACACCAAAGCTACTGTATGTAAGAACTTCTTTCTTTGTAACAGTCAATCCCTTATCACTAGCATACTGGTCTAGGAGTTTATTTATGTCTTCTTTTTCAATATTCTGTCCTGTAATTCCAAAATCATGTGGATTCATGACTTTCTTGAAAGTTTCAGAGCCTTTAAAGATACTCGTTGCAGCAGACATTGTCACCAAGACCATGGTTGAAAGAATAGCAATCGTCGCCAGACCAACCGCATTTTTCTTCATACGAAAAATGAGATTGGATACAGAAATCATGTTGTTAGGTTGGTAATAATAACGCTTGTTTTTCTTCAAGATTTGTAGGAAAACTGTGATTCCTGCATTGAAGAGAAGATAAGTTCCCAAAATTACTAACAAAACTGCTACGAAGAAAATCAGAACAGCAGAAAGTGGATTTTCAACTGTAACTGCTAGGTAATAACCAGCTCCCAAACTGATTAGACCTAGAATGGTTTGAAGGCCTAAGAAACGTCCTTTTTTCTCACCACTGGCTTTTTCACGAGAGAGCTGAAGGGCATTCATGCGTGCGATGCGAAAGGCATTGATAAAAATTAGACCTAGGAAGATAGCTCCAAAGACGATGAGAACTAGGATAAAGACAATTGGTTGGAAAGTCGAAACGAGTTCCACTTTCATCTTCATCAGCTTCAGAAGAAGGGCAAAGATTAGCTTATCAAAGAGAGCTCCTAGGCCGAGACCAGCTGTCAAGGTTAAGGAACCAAAAATAAGAAGCTCCTTAAAAACCATACTGATCAAATGGCGCTTTTCAAGACCCAGCATACCATATACACCCAGCTCCTTGGAGCGGTTCTTCATGACAAAACTATTGGCATACAGGACAATAATTCCAGAAGCGATGGTAACAACCACCATACCGAGAGCCAGGGTCATAGAGATAGTTTCTCCCCCTCGGATCTTGCCAATGTTAGGATTAAGTGACAATGAATAAAAGAGATAGGTGATGGTCACTGCTAAGAGAACAGCTAAGGCAAAGGGATAGTAGAGTTTGCGGTTTTTGATTAAGTTTGACACCGCTAACTTATTGGTCAATCGGAACATACTAATTCACCTCGCTTGCCATGACAGTCAAAGTATCAGAGATTTCTTGGAACATCTGACGCTCTGTCTTGTCTCCACGGTAGATTTGGTTGTAAAGAATGCCGTCTTTGATAAAGAGAACGCGTTTGGCCCTGCTGGCTGCCGCCGTTGAGTGAGTTACCATGAGAATGGTTTGACCGCGTTCATTGATTTCATCAAAAACATCTAGAAGAGCTGCAGATGACTTGGAGTCAAGAGCTCCTGTTGGCTCATCCGCAAGGAGAATTTCAGGTTCAGTGATGATGGCGCGTGCTACTGCTACCCGCTGCTTTTGACCACCTGAGATCTCGTAAGGGTACTTCTCTTGCAATTGGTTGATGCCCAAATTTTCAGCTGTCACTACCAATTTCTTCATCATCTCCGTAATAGGTTTTCGTGATAGAACTAACGGAAGCAAGATATTGTCCTTAACAGACAGGGTATCTAGCAAGTTAAAGTCTTGGAAGACAAATCCCAACTTCTCACGACGGAAACTCGAAGCCTGTGAATTTTTAATAGTGGCTGTGTCTGTTCCGTTTAAGTAAACCTGACCTCGAGTTGGTTTATCCAGCATAGCTAGGATGTTGAGCAGGGTTGATTTCCCAGAACCAGACTCTCCCATGATGGCAACATAGTCACCCTTTTCTACGGTAAAGTGAATGTCTTTAAGTGCTTCTACTTGGTTGCCTTGAAAACGTGTTTTATAGATTTTTTGAACGTGTTTTACATCTAAAAGTGTCATGATTTTCTCCTTCTTAATATCCCATCATTTGAAACTGTGCTTGCATCATAGCGCATCCCAGTTGAACACGCTCGATATCTTTTTGACTTGGTTTTCTTGTTTTCTTTTGTAAAATTCTTTTCATGGTTTTGCTCCTTTGTTCTTTATGAGTCTAGTTTATCGCAAAAAAAGGCGGCTTGCCATAACCTAACCTTACAAAAGAGACTTTAATCTTACATTTTTGTAAGATTGAAGAAAATCAAGTAATTTTGCTATCAATATTTTACCATAAAAGAAAGGCAAGAAGAAAACCCTTGCGGATGCAAGGGTTAAGGTTCACTTCTTTTTCTGATGACTTTGAGAAATAAGGAAACTATCTATAAACTATTTCAAAATCCAACTCACCAAAACCGCCCATCATTGTCATCAATGGCCTCGGCTTCCTTGCGTTTGCGTGGTCCTGTTCCGTACATTTCTGCTTCGATTTCTTCCTTAGTTGGCAGGATAGAGGCGAGGATGATGTAAATAATCACACCAACTCCAAAATTTGATATGGTAAAAATGGCGAAGAGAAAGCGGACTAGAGTTACATCAAAATTCCACTTGTCTGATAGACCAGCTAAGACTCCCGACACCATGCGATTTCGTCTCATTTTATAAAATTTTGTATTCATGATTTGTTCCTCTTTCGGTATTCTTACAAGTAGTATAGCATGAAACGGGGTCACAAACATCAGTCCTTAGGCCGATTTAAAATGACAAGTTTACCACGGCAGACGCCACAGAGATAGCGTTTCGTGTCAATCTTCCTCTTGCGTTGATAGGATTGCTGGCAGGATTGACACTGATAGACTAGGTAACTACTTTGGGCTCTCAAAGATGGTACAAAGCGCAGTCCATCCACTTCTTTCAAAAGTTCCTTAAAATCTCGATCCTTATGTCGATAACCCTTTTTCTGAAAATAAAGGTGGTAGTGACAGAGTTCATGGCGCACGATTTTCCGAAAAACCTCCAAACCAAGTTCATTATAAACCTTGGGATTAAAGTCCAAATGCCCATCCTTGGGGAAAAATCGCCCACCTGTCGTTCGCAGACGAGAATTCCACTGGGCTTGGTGTTTAAAAGGTCTACCAAAGTCTTCGAGAGAAACAGATTGAACGTACTCAGTTAGATTCATTTGGAGCTAGAAGCGACAGATTGACTTTTTCACGTTCAGTATCGATTTTCTTAACCCAAACCGTTACCAAATCTCCAACAGACACCACTTGGCTGGGATGTTTGATAAATTTGCGACTCATATGAGAAATATGAATGAGGCCGTCCTCGTGAATCCCGATATCAACGAAGGCACCGAAATCAACGACATTACGCACCACACCTTCCAACTTCTGGCCGACTTTTAAATCCTTGATATCCAAGACATCTTGACGAAGAACAGGTGCATCAAAAGAGTCGCGGAAATCTCGACCTGGTTTGAGAAGGTCGGCAATGATATCTTTAAGCGTTTCTGGTCCAAGATCCAGTTCTTGCGCCATCTCCTTGACTGATAGGGACTTAAGCTTATTTTGTGCTTCTTCATTCAAGTCCTTGATATCCAAGCGTTTGAAGAGCTCCTTAACCGCAGCATAGTTTTCTGGGTGAACTCCTGTATTATCAAGGATATTGCTACTTTCAGGAATACGGAGGAAACCGGCAGCCTGTTCAAAGGCTTTGGCACCTAGGCGAGGAACCTTCTTGATTTGAGCGCGTGAAGTGATTTTTCCTTCTTCCTCACGGTATTTGACAATATTTTCAGAAATGGTTTTATTGAGTCCAGCCACATGGGAAAGAAGTGCTGGGCTAGCTGTATTGACATTGACACCGACTTGGTTGACCACGGTATCGACTACAAAGTCCAGACTTTCAGACAGTTTCTTCTGACTGACATCGTGCTGGTATTGCCCGACACCGATTGATTTGGGATCAATTTTGACCAATTCGGCAAGCGGATCTTGCAAACGTCGAGCGATAGAGATAGCAGAGCGTTTTTCAACAGTTAATTCTGGAAACTCCTGACGAGCAAGTTCGCTGGCAGAGTAGACAGAAGCGCCACTTTCATTGACAATAACATAGCTGACCTCAGGAAAATCTTTCAGAACTTCCGCCACAAAGGCTTCACTTTCCCGACTGGCCGTTCCATTTCCGATGGCAATGATTTCGACACTGTACTGACCAATCAAATCTGCCAAATCTTTCTTGGCTTCTTCGATTTGACGAGCTGAGGCTGGTTTAACAGGATAAATGACTTGAGTCGTCAGCATTTTCCCTGTTGCATCTACGACAGCAAGTTTGGCACCTGTACGAAAAGCAGGGTCAAATCCTAGAACCACGCGCCCTTTCAGCGGAGCAACCAATAGGAGATTGCGCAGGTTGTCAGAAAAAAGTTGGATAGCTCCTTCTTCTGCTTTCTCAGTTAATTCTGTCCGAATGCGTCGCTCAATAGCAGGCAAGACCTTTTTCTTAACTGACTGTTGGACAACTTCATCTATATAGGCATTTTTCACCTTGAAACGGGCAGCAAAGAAAGCAAGAATACGATCTGTCGCGTGCTCAAAACCGACTTTTAAGACGCCTAGCTTTTCCCCACGATTGAGTGCCAAGGTACGATAGCCTTGCATATTGCCAACTGTCTCTGAGAAATCATAATAAATCTGGAAAACTTGCTTTTCATCAAGACTTTCATCTTTGACTTTCGAAGTGATTTTAGAGTGTCTCAACACTTCCTGATAGGTCAGTGAGCGCAAGGTCACATCTTCAGATAAGGCTTCTACCAAGATATCAACCGCACCAGCCAAGGCTTCTTGACCAGTCGCAAATCCTTCACAGACAAACTTCTCAGCTTCTTTCTCTAAGCCATCTACATTCTGCAAAATCAAGCGAGCAAGAGGAAAGAGTCCAGCTTCACGGGCAATGGTTGCCTTGGTACGACGTTTCTCCTTATAAGGAAGGTAGAGTTCTTCTACGTCTGCTAATTTTTCAGCTGCCAGGATAGCTTCTTCCAATTCCTTGGTCAGCTTGCCTTGTTCTTGAATCTTAGCCAAGACAGCTTCTTTACGGTCGTTGAGATTTGTCAGACTTTTATCCAGATCAATAATAGCCTTAATCGCCACCTCATCCAGACTACCAGTCATGTCCTTCCGGTAACGCGCGATGAAGGGAATTGTCGCCCCCTCAGCCGTCAGACTTAGAACAGTATCGATTTGCTTTAAGGTTACTCCCAAATCTTGGGAGATTTTTTCATATTTTTTATCCATGAATCTATTATACCATAAGGAACAGCCCTTGTTTCGTCCTACCCTTTTTTACCTCTTTGATTATCAAAATAATCCCTTTTCCACAAAATAATAGTATAATAGAGGTAGAATGTAGAAAAGAGGTAGGCCCATGGCTGTTAAATTTACAAAAACGGATGACTTGGACAAGATGTTTGAAGAATTCGCCAAACTTCCTGACTTAACACAAGTCACTTTCCCAGATGACAAAAACAAAAAAGAAAAAGTTGAGAAGAAAAATAGATGACTGTTTTCCAATCTCTTCCTCCTAGCATCTTACAAGCAGGGGCTATCTTTCTTTCCATCATGATTGAAGCCCTTCCTTTTGTCTTGATTGGGAGTCTCATTTCGGGATTGATTGAGGTCTATATCACACCTGATAAAGTTTATGAGTTTCTTCCTCGCAATCGTTGGGGGAGGATCTTTTTTGGTACCTTCATTGGCTTTCTCTTTCCATCCTGCGAGTGTGGAATCGTTCCAATTATCAATCGTTTTCTGGAAAAGAAAGTGCCCAGCTACACAGCGGTTCCCTTTCTGGTGACTGCTCCCATTATCAATCCTATCGTTCTTTTCGCCACTTATTCTGCCTTTGGCAATTCAATAAAATTTGCCTTCTTGCGAGCGCTGGGAGCTATTGTGATTGCTTTGGTGCTTGGAATTTTCCTAGGATTTTTCTGGAAGGAACCCATTCAAAAAGAGAATCCTATCGCTTGCCATGAACATGACTTTTCACACTTGGGTCCCGCTAGAAAAGTATTTCAGGTCTTCATACAAGCTATTGATGAGTTTTTCGATATGGGGCGTTACTTGGTCTTTGGCTGTCTCTTTGCGGCTATCGTGCAGGTCTATGTCCCGACTCGGATCTTGACCTCTATCAGCGCAAGTCCAGTCCTTGCGATTCTCTTGCTCATGTTTCTAGCCTTTCTCCTCTCTCTTTGTAGCGAGGCGGACGCCTTTATCGGTGCTTCTCTCCTCTCGAGCTTCGGCCTAGCGCCAGTCCTTGCTTTTCTGGTCATTGGCCCCATGCTTGATATCAAAAATCTCCTCATGATGAAACACTATCTAAAAGCGCACTTCATCTGGCAATTCATGGGCATCGTGACAGTGCTTGTTTTGCTTTATTCTTACATGATGGGGGTGATGCTATGATCCGATTTATCATTCTACTAGGTTATTTTGCTCTGACCCTTTATCTGCAGCTATCTGGCAAGCTCAGTCACTACATTAACCTCCACTATTCCTATCTAGTCTATATCTCCATGTTCCTTTCTCTTCTGTTGGCTCTGGTCCAATTCTACATCTGGATCAAAAAAATCAACTCTCACAGCCATTTGGAAAGTCGTCGAGCTAGACGAATCAGTATCCTTTTACTGTCACTACCTCTGTTGATTGGGGTTGCCTTTCCGACAGTAAGTTTGGACTCGAGAACCGTATCAGCTAAGGGATATCATTTCCCACTTGCTGAGGGAATCAATACTGCTATTCAGGCAAGCGAAGGAACATCCAGTCAATACCTCAAACCCGATACCAGTACCTATTTTTCCAAATCTGCTTATGAAAAGGAAATGAGGACTACAGCTGACAAATACCTCTCCCAGCCAACCATTCAAATTACAGACGATAACTATATGGAGGTCATGGAAGTTCTCTATGACTATCCTCAAGAGTTTGAAGGAAAGAGAATAGAGTTTACAGGCTTTGTTTATAACGATCCTAGCCATCCAGATAGCCAGTTCCTCTTTCGCTTTGGAATCATCCACTGTATCGCAGACTCTGGAGTATATGGACTCCTGACCAAGGGGAACTCACGCCAGTATTCTGACAATACTTGGATCACCGCTAGCGGAACCCTGACCCTCCACTACCATAAAGAACTCAAACAAAAACTCCCAACACTGGAGGTTGAGAGTTTCACAAAAGTAGATAAACCAGAAAATCCTTATGTATATCGCATGTTTTAATAAAAAGAGGCAATATCAGAGTTTCTGCATTACAGAATTCTAATATTGTCTTTTCATTTTTTCTTATGCTCATTTCAATCCAGCGTACTATCTTATTTTTTGATCATTTCTCTGATAGAATGTTCAGAAACCCATTTAGAGTAGCTTATCATTTTTTCAATTTGCTTTTCTGTTAAATAGACTGTCATTTTTCCACCAAAGCTTTGAAAATATCGTCGTATTCATCAAAAACTGTATCCAATTTCAAGTTAAAGGCATCATCAGATACATAAGAGACCTGATGATCCAATTCTTCAGGAGTAAAGATAATTTCACCACTTGGTAACAATTTTGCGTCGTATTTAACACCACTTGGAATATTGAATTCGCTTGGAATCGTAATGGTGATTGAATTTCCTTGTTTTCTTGTTTTTACTACCATCTGATTTCCTCCTTTGAAGTATCATAACAAATAATTACGGTAATTACAATGATAGTGTAAAACTGCTATCTCATCTCAAATCTTATCCAAAATACTCCTGCATAAGTGATTTTTTAAGTTTTTCAATTCTTCCAAAGATTTTTGAATTGCCAATTATGATTTTGCTCTTTCTATCATATATTCAATATTTGTTAGAGGATTTGCATTTCTTTCTGTCCACAGCATTTCCCACAGCTGATCAATATTATTTTTTAATTCTCCTGTAATCATATTAGTCTCTTTTCTTTGGTTTTTAAAGTTATGAATAGCACTATTTTAATAGGTTTTCAATCAACCTTCAATTATGTTTCTCTCTATAAAAATTTCTTTCAAAAATAAAAAAAGCAAACCCAAAATATGGTTCACTTTTTTAACTCTTCTACTCTCCATCCTTCCAGTTCCGAGCAATCTCTTCATCTTTCTGGAGTTGGTCTACGAGCTCGTCGATGGAGTCAAACTTGACCATATCTCGGACACGGTCCAGCCAGTAGACCATAACTGTCTCACCGTAAATATCGTCTGAAAAGTCGAAAATATTGACTTCAAAACGTGGTTCTTCACCATCAAAGGTAACATTTTTTCCAACACTTGCCATGCCACGATATCTCTGACGCTGCACTTCCACATCGACTACGTAAACACCATCTGCTGGCATGTAAGTTCGGTCTCTTAGAACTAGATTGGCTGTTGGATAACCAATAGTCCGCCCACGAGCATTTCCATGAACGACCATTCCACGAGATGGGAGCGGAGTGCCGAGCAGATGATTGACTTCCTTGACATCTCCATCAAGAATAGCTTGGCGAATCCGTGTAGAACTAATCTTGCCCTTTTCATCCTCAACTGGAGGAACAATGATAATCTCTCCATCAAAATAGTCCTTCAGTTCATCCGCAGTTTTCTTATCTGAGCCAAAGGTATAGTCAAATCCTGCTACAATAATCGCTGGTTTTAAAGCTCTAACATATGTATCAAAGAATTCTTGACCCGTTAAACTAGCAAATTTGCTACTAAAGTCAAGTAGGAAAAGAGCCTCTACTCCGTGCCACTTCATCTTGTGCTCTCGTTCCTCATGATTGACGATGTGAAGCATGAGTTCAGGTTGGTAAGGTTGTAAGGCAAGTTTTGGCGATTCTGTAAAGGTCATCACGACAACTGGCAGATAATCCTTCATCGAAGCCTTACTGGCTACTTCAAAGAGTTTCTGATGCCCCTTGTGGATGCCATCAAAATAACCTAGTACAAGGACTGTATTACCTGGTACTGCAATATCTTTTTCGTTCTTAATAGGTACTGTTGTAATCATGAAACTATTATATCATAGAGAAAGTCTTTTCGCTAAGAGGAAATCCCAAATGTCGTTTTTTGCGCCTGAACTGACCGTAAGAGAAAATTTAGGGCTTTAGTTTTAAAAAATAGCACCTCCTAAGAGATGCTATCGTTTGTTAACTAGTCTACTGTTTCTTCCAAGTCTTTTAACTTAACAGAAACAATCTTAGACACACCTGATTCTTGCATGGTAACTCCATAGATAGAATCCGCTGCTGCCATCGTCCCCTTACGGTGGGTTACGACGATAAACTGACTATCCTTGTCAAAGCGGTTGAGATAATCCCCAAAACGTTTAACATTGGCTTCGTCTAGTGCCGCCTCTACCTCATCCAAGATAACAAAAGGAATAGTCTTGACTCGAATGATAGAGAATAACAAGGCAAGAGCCGATAGGGCTTTTTCACCACCACTCATGAGGTTGAGAGACTGGATTTTCTTACCTGGTGGTTGAACAGAAATCTCTACACCAGCTGTTAAAAGGTCGCCCTCAGTTAATATCAAGTCTGCCTGACCTCCGCCAAACATCTGTCTAAAAGTCACTTTAAAGGACTCACGAATAGCCTCAAAGGTTGATTTAAAACGTTCCTTAACCTCATCATTCATCTCTGTGATGGTCTCAAGGAGCAGGTTTTTCGCAGACAAAATATCATCTCGTTGGTTATTTAGGAAATCCAAACGGTTGTGGACTTCTTCGTACTGTTCAATAGCATCCAAATTGACTGGACCGAGTGAGCGAATAGCCTTCTCAAGATCTTTAACCTCTTGCTCTGCTAGATTGAGATCTTCCAACTCATGCGCTTTTTCTAGAGCCTCGGTATAGCTGATCTGGTACTGGTCAGTTAATTGAGCTTGTAGATAGCGCAAGCGTTCGCTGATCTTTTCTTTCTTGGCTTCAGCACGCGTTTGTTTGCGAATCCACTCTTCATTTTGCTGACGAGCTTGATCCAAATGGCTGGCAATATCATCCAGCTGACCTTCGATATCATCCAACTCAAATTGCTTGCGAATCAAATCTTGTTGGAGGTTTGTTTTCTGAGTTTTGGCCTCTTCCGCCTGCTGACTTAGCAAATCCGTATCAACCTTCTCAAGATTATCAACCTTTTCTTGGAGGAGGCGCTGGATTTCCTCTTGTTCGATATCTAGATTATCCAGTTCCTTACCTAGGCGTTCAATATCAGTCACTTCGTAACGTTTTTGTCCTTGCAGTTCTGACTTAAGCAAGCGGGCTTGCGCTACTTGTTCCTGCAAGTTTTGATAGCGTTCTTGAATAGCGTTTTTATTGGACTTAATCTCTTCAATCTCAGCTTCCAGATTTTGCTTTTCACTTGCGATAGTAGAAAGGCGCTCCTGGCATTTTTCCTTATCCGCTTGCCAATCTCCTTCAGAAAGGCGATTTAATTCCTCTTCTTGAAGTTTCCAAAGAGTTTCTAACTCTTCTAGTTGCTGATTGGTTTGTTGATAAGCAAGGTACAAGCCTTGCTCCTGGATACGAGCTTGCTCACCCTGAGATTTGATGGCCTCTAATCTTTCTGTTAATACTGCCATCTCATCTTGCAAGGTCTTCAAAGTCGCTTCTTCTGAACGCAGACTAGCTTCTTCTTCAGCAATTTCTTTTTGTAATTGTTCCAGTTCAGGCTTGATGAAGATACTGTTATTCTGGCGATTGGCACCACCCGCGTAGGAACCCCCTGTACGCAACTCTGTCCCATCCAGTGTCACCATACGAACCTGGTAACGAACTTGACGAGCAGCTGCACGGGCATGTTCTACGGTATCAAAGATAGCCGTCGTAGCTAGCAAGTTCTTGAAAATGGCTTCTAGTCTAGTATCAAAAGTAACCAACTCATCAGCCATTCCAAGGAAGCCTGGACTTGATGCGATAGCATCTTGGTTCTGACTCGAAATCGCACGAGCCTTGATCGTCGTCAACGGAAGGAAGGTTGCTCGACCGGCTCTGTTGCGCTTGAGGAAATCAATAGCCTTAGTCGCTGCGTTCTCATCTTCTACTATGATGTGCTGACTGCTAGCTCCAAGCGCAATTTCTAGGGCAATTTGATAATGAACATCAAAGGTCAGATGCTCACTGACTGCACCAATAATTCCACCTAGACGGTCTTTTTCTTGGAGAACACTCTTAACACCCGCGTAAAAATTGCTATGATTTCTAAGGATATTCTCTAAACTTTGAGCTCTAGCCTGCTTATTTTTGAGACTATCCAGACGGTCAAAGAGTTGGCTCTGCTGGGCTTGGTAAGAAACTTTCTGTTCCTCTTGCTCCTTGGCACTAGCTTGGTAGTCAGCCAATAATTTCTGAACCTGCTCCTTAGCAGTTTCAAGTTCAGCCTCTTGCTGACTGGCCTTTTCTTTAGCTGTAGCCAGTTGTTCTTTCAGTTTCTCAAGTTGATCTGTTTGTTTTTGAGATAGCTGACGGCTGTTCTCTAGTTCATTCTCGATGCGGGTCAGTTGGTTTGAGACATCCGCTTCTTCTTGCAAAAGCGCAACAAAGCGTTCACGCAAGAGCTCGATCATCTGGTCAGGATCATCTGAAAAAGCTAGCAATTCTGCCTCTAAACGATTGAGTTCCTTGTTGTTTTCAGCTAGACTTTCCTCTAACTGTGCCAAGTTCGCTTCTTTTTCAGCCTTCTCTGTACTTAGAGTCTTTCTCTTATCTTCTAAAGATGCCAAACGGGCTTGTGCTTCTTGTTGATTGAGAGCAACTTGCTCAGATTCCAACTTCGATAGGGCTAATTTTCGCTCTAAATCACTTATCAGATTCGTCAGATCCATCAAACTTCCTTGGTCTTTGGACATTTGAGCTTGGAGATCTTGGCGTTTCTTTTTAAGTGTTTGATTTTCTTCTTCCAACTCTTGACGCTTTTGGTAATAGCTCGTCAAAAGTTCCTGAACCTGAGTTAGTTCTTCTTCTGTCAGCTCTAGTTCAGCCTTGTTTTCCTTGATTTGGGCAACCAGTACATCCAAGTAAATAGCCTTGCGTTGACCATCCAGGTCGAGAAACTTACGAGCATTCTCAGCTTGTTTGGCAAGAGGCTTGATTTGATTGTCCAACTCATAGATAATATCCTCTAAACGGTCTAGATTATCTTGAGTTTGTTGCAGTTTGCTTTCTGTTTCTTTTCGACGAGTTTTGTATTTAAGAACTCCAGCAGCTTCTTCAAAAATAGCTCGACGCTCTTCAGGCTTGGAATTAAAAATCTCCTCAACCTTCCCTTGGGAAATAATAGAGAAGGAATCCCGTCCCAAACCTGTATCCAAGAAAAGGTCATGTACATCGCGCAGACGGACTTTCTTGCCATCAATTCGATACTCACTATCTCCACTACGATAGATATGGCGTTCTACCTTAATGACTTGCCCTGCATCCTTGATAAAGCCATCTTCATTGTCCAAGGTCACGATAACAGAGGCATAATTGAGTGGTTTGCGACTTTCTGTTCCAGCAAAGATAACGTCAGGCATCTTACCACCACGAAGGCTCTTGATACTGGATTCCCCCAAGGCCCATCGTAGACTTTCTGTGATATTTGACTTCCCAGAACCATTGGGCCCAACGACAGCTGTCACACCTTGGTCAAAGACGACCTTGGTCTTGTCAGCAAAGGACTTGAATCCCTGAATCTCAATCTCCTTTAAATACATGAATCCAGCCCTTTCTCAACTGCATTTTTGGCGGCCTCTTGTTCTGCCAATTTTTTAGAACGGCCTTGACCTTTTCCGATACTTTTGCCCTCAACCAGAACTTCTACATCAAAAACCTTGTCATGGGCAGGCCCCGTCTCAGAGGTCACCTGGTAGCGAATATCCACATCGCCATTAACCTGGAGCAGCTCTTGCAGGTGTGTCTTGTAATCCTTAATCATTTCAAAGTCACCTGCTTCAACCTTGGGAATCATGACTTGATAGATGAACTCTTTTACCCTAGCAACATCCTTGTCTAAAAGCAAAGCACCCAGAAAGGCTTCAAAGGCATCACCAAGAATGGTGTCACGATTGCGACCACCAGACTTTTCTTCTCCTTTTCCTAGCTTGATAAACTGATCAAACTGGCAATCACGCGCAAAACCAGCCAAACTCTCCTCACGGACAATCATAGCACGTAGTTTGGACAAATCTCCCTCTGGTTTCTTAGGATATTTTTTATACAGATATTCTGAAATCAATAATTGCAGAACAGCGTCTCCTAAAAATTCCAAGCGCTCATTGTGTGAAATTTTTAAGAGGCGGTGCTCATTGGCATAACTCGTATGAGTAAAGGCCGTTTCTAGTAGTTTTTTATCTGCAAATTCGATTGTAAAACGCTTCTTTAGTACAGTTTGTAATTCTTTCATACCAACCTCTTTCTAACTGATAACAGTCTCTTTTATTATATCAAAAAAAGCCCCCTGAGTCACTTTAAAACGGGACTAGAGGGGATTTGAGCATTTTTTAGAATAAAATTTTTAATTTTAGGGGCAAATTTGGGGCGAGATAAAGAAAAAGCCTTATTTAAGGCTTTCTTAGGCTATTTACATCCACCCTGAGGGAATCGAACCCCCATCTCAAGAACCGGAATCTTACGTGATATCCATTACACTAAGGGTGGAAACTTGCTTTATTATAACAGAAATTTGCTCTAATAACAAGTTTTTTATTGGTGGACTAAGTGTCTCTTAGTGGGAAGCATCCCCGTTCCAGATAGAGTTTTTCACGATAACATAATCAACGTGTTTAAGGTCAGCAAGCCTGCGTCCACCTGCGTAGGAAATAGCACTTTGCAAGTCCTGCTCCATCTCAGTAAGGGTGTCTTGCAAGTGCCCTTTAGCAGGCAGTAAGATGCGCTTACCTTCCACATTTTTATATGCTCCTTTTTGGTATTGAGAAGCTGAACCATAGTATTCTTTGAACTGTTCGCCATCGACTTCAATCGTCTTTCCTGGGCTTTCGATATGTCCTGCAAATAGGGAACCAATCATGACCATGCTGGCACCGAAACGGATAGACTTAGCAATATCGCCATGAGTACGAATCCCACCATCAGCGATGATCGGTTTACGCGCAGCCTTTGCACACCAGCGTAGGGCAGCCAACTGCCAACCACCTGTACCAAAACCTGTCTTTACCTTTGTGATACAAACCTTACCAGGACCTATTCCAACCTTAGTAGCATCCGCACCGGCATTTTCCAATTCACGAACAGCTTCTGGTGTTCCTACGTTACCAGCAATGACAAAAGTATCTGGCAATTCTTTCTTGATATGTTGAATCATAGAAATCACGCTATCCGCATGACCATGGGCAATGTCAATCGTGATATACTCAGGAGCATCAGCCTTGAGTCGGCTAACAAAGTCATACTCGTAATCCTTGACACCGACAGAAATGGAAGCAATGAGCCCTTGATCGTGCATGCGTTTGATAAAAGGAATGCGCCCAGCCTCATCAAAACGATGCATAATGTAAAAGTAACCGCCTTTAGCAAGTTGCTCTGCTACGTTCTCATCCAAAATCGTCTGCATATTTGCTGGCACAACAGGTAGTTTAAAAGTGTATTTTCCAAACGTAATACTTGTATCCGCTTCTGAACGGCTTTTAATCACACATTTATTAGGGATCAACTGAATATCTTCATAATCAAAAATTGGAAATTCATTTAACATATCGATGTCTCGTTTCTTTTGTAATGACCTACCTATGCTTGCGCATCCCTACGTCTTTTACGACGTTTCCTTGAATCATTATAAACCAAAGTACAGTTTTTGTCAAATAATTTCAATTATAAAATAATAATGTTCGGTTTCTTGTTTAAATATAAAAAGTGAGGAGATTAGTTTCTCCCCACTTCCTTAGTAATATTCCTTTTAAAAGTTTCTTCGGAGCTTTCCATCATTTCACAAAATTCATTATAAGATGAAGCCTTTTGAGGAATTTGTATAGACAATTTCTTCAACAAAGCTCCATAACCTGCTAGCTTTCCTATCTCATTATCAACAACCTTTTGCTTGCTCGGAAAAACAAGACCAGCTTTCTCAACTTTTAAAATATAAGAATAGGAAATCAGCTGGAATAAGTCCTCACGGTTGATTCCTTTTTCAGTGAACTCCAGTTCTTTATATTTAGCATCTAAAACTATTTTTAACTCTTTATGATAAAAATCTGGAAATACTTTTCTTTCACGGTCAGAAAATACTGAAATTCCGTCCGTCTTATCCTTATTTCGTGGATGGATGAAAACTTTTGGCAACAAGGTATAAACATACTCTTCCCAAAGCCAGGAAACATCAAAAAGAATACCATGGATTTTTTGCTCTTGATATCCTAACCCATGTTTCTCTCTATTTAGAATCATCAGGCAAAGCTCTTGCAACTTTCTGTACTCGTGAAAGTATGCATGACGTATAGGTTTAGATTGATTTCCCCGAATAATCTTAGCACGATCAGCTAGTTTATAATATGGTGTTACTCGCACGATTTCTGCCACATTTTCACGACTAGTTAAGAGATTATCAAGGAGCCCTTGCCCAATGATTTTCTGATTCTTAATGTACTCAATCGTATGCCGAATCAATTGCATGAGTGAATTATCATAGGTAAACTCTCTCGTTGTGTAGGCGATATTTCCCATAAAAGGAACATTCCTCTTAAGATGATTTCCTACATCTATCACTCCCTTTACATGACTGTCGTTATGAGAAAATCTCTGGTATTCCTTATAAAGACCTTTTCGGAGAGCCGCTTGCAGATATTTTGGAAAGAGGTAAATCAAAAGTTGATAGAGTCTATCCTCTTGAGATAGACCGACATCCAAACTATTCAGATTGATATTGAGAACCTTTTGTAAAAGATAATGTAAAAAATGGTCGTTACTTTCATCAGAAAAACGAGAGGAAATCGTTAATCTTTCCTGACCGCATCCCAGAAAACCAATCACATTGCCTGTCTTGATTTCCTGATTAACTGTTTCCAAAATCTTTTGGTCCTTGTCTAAATCAGGAGAATTCATCAAATCATTTGGAAAAATAAAAATATTGTCCTCTTGAGATAGGTTATCTAGTGTTCTATCAAGGAGCGCTTGACTTAGGTTGGGAAATTCTGCGACAAAGTCTTCTCTAGCAATTCTATGCTGATTATCAGTTATCCGCATCATTATCACCAGTATCTTGCTGATCTGTTTGCTCTTTATTTGTCAGATCAAATGCTTTTTTCAATGTATCCAGAGTTTCGGCCTCCTCATAAGAACCACGTAAGTAATCTTCCAATAGAGGTTTGAGGTAATCAGACCAGAGTAACTCATAGTCAAAATCCACTTCTTCCAACTTAAGGAAATAACTTGGTCCGATATGATAATGACTGTTTAACTCCTGAACGTTTTTGATAGCAGCGTTCAAGTTTCTTAAACGTTTTTTCGCTTCTTCCTCATGTCCATCTAGTTTCTTATCTAGAATGTATAACTGGCTTTCAGCAGTAACTTCAACAAAACGGAAACGACGACGCATAGCAAAATCAAAGGTATCTACTGAACGGTCAATATCATTCATTGTTCCGATGATGTAGACATTTTCAGGGATATAAAATTTCTCATCCGTCTCATGTAAATTAGCATACTGGGTGGAAACACTCCCCCTTTCGCCACGATATTCAGGATCAATAGAGAAAAAGAGTTCCCCAAAAATCTTAGAAATCTCCCCACGGTTGATTTCATCGATGATGAAAACGAATTTCTTGTCTGTGTCAATCGTTGGAGATACATAATCACATAATCCATAACTTTCTTTCATGTGATCCAAAACAATTTTTTGATAAGTTTCGTACTTTAAATTAGTCTCTTCACCCTTGTACAAAAGATACACTTTTTCTTTGGTAGCAACAGGAGAATCAAACTTCACATTCCCTTGACTGTTTAGACTGGCTGGAACAGAACTACGAGGAAAGAAGTATTGTCCTTGCTTTTCATTGATAGCATCCGTTAGCCTAGTCCACGTTTCCTCAAAATTATCTTGGCCTCCAGTTTTTTGAGCTTCTTTAGCCTTCTGACAAAACTTCTTAAAAATGCCGTCCTGCAAGCCAAAGTTAATCTGTCCATCATTTACCAGGATTGGTCTCAACCCCTCTACAAAATCCGTATAATCATAGGAAGGGTGAAACTGTACAAATTCGATTTGGTCTTCGTTGCCACCCGTTAATTCTTTGGCAATTTCTTTAGCAAGATAAGTTTTTCCTGTGCCAGGAGCACCACGGAGGATGAGGTTTTTGGATTTTTTTAATTTATCTAAATAATCGTTAATATTTTTATACATAACAATTTTCTCTATATTTTTTCTGTATGTACCATTTATAATAGATTTATATAAATTGATACGTTCTGAATTTCTATCCCAGTTGATGGTTTGTCTTGTACCTTTTTTACCTTGGTATTCCCATCCACCATCTACTTTCAACCATTTAACACCAATACAATGTTTAAATGTTTTTTTAGATTCGTCAAAATAATAAGGTTTCACACATTGACCAATTCCTAAAATTTCCTTAACCCCTGTGGTAGCTATTATGTAATCATCTTTTTTTATGTCATGAGCAAATTTCCAAATAAATTTATCTCTCTGTTTTCCCTGTTTCAATTCTTGAGGATTTTTATAATCTAGAATACTAGACAAATTAGAATCAAAATCTATACAAGCTATATTCTCTTCTTTAAATAGGGACCAAACTTTTCCACCTCCTCCTGCAACTATCATCCAATAATTTAATTTTTCTTCCATTTTGTAGCTCCATTTTCATATATAGACTAGTCAGTATTTAATATTTCAAAATCCTATTTCATATATAGAATATCATATCCTATAAAAAAAGAAAAGAATTTCTAAAGAAAAGTCCAGTGTAGAGACTTTATTCCCTCTCAACACTAGACTTCTTTTCAATATTAATAATACTCCCCTTGACGATAATCCCATGAGTTAAAGGTATCTGACAGGTGCATCATAATCTTATCAATGTCAAGCCCTTTACGGATCACAACTGGAGCTGGTGAGATTGAGCGAGCTCCTCCTTGTTCTGGGATGAGTTTACCATCTTTATCAACCATAGAAACCATCACCCCTTGTTCGTAGCGAGTTTCAATCGTTTTGTCAGGCTGGATTGATGCCACGTAGTCGTCTGCTTCAATGACAAGGTCCACTGCTCCTTCGATACGTTCTCCGATACCTTCCACCTTACCACGATTTCCTTTTCCAGATGGGTTAGCTGATGATGCGTATACCATTTTACCTTCTTCCCAAAGTTTAGCAGCCAACTGTTCACCAGCTTTACCAAACTTGATGACAAAACAGCTAGTACCACGCACGTCTGTCATGAGTTCTTCACGACCATCACCGTATGCTTTCAATTTTTCAAAGGCTTCTGGTTTCCAAGGAAGGATACAACCTAGGAGAATGTCTTCGTCCCAATGTTTTTGGTAGAAGGCTTCAATTTCTGGATTGAGTTGTGCTAAAGCGCGAAGCTCGTCCATGCTACCACAGAGAACAACCCCTGGTTTGTTACGGTTACGCTCTTTGGCTTCAAACTTGCGTTCAAGTCCTGCCTTATCGCTAGTCATGATGATATAACCAACCTTGGTAGGACAAACGATACATCCGCCCTCACCTTTTAAAATGTCATAGCCTTCTTGTGAAAGTGTTCCGTTCCATTGAATGTGTTTTGTCATAGTTCTATTTCCTTTTCTATTTTTTCTAATCCTGCCAGTAGGCTGGGCGTTGTTTTTCATAAGCAGCAATCAAATCTTCATACTGCAAGGTAATACCGATATCATCCAAACCATTTAAGAGCTTGTGTTTCCATTCGCTATCGATTTCGAAAGTGAAGACTCCAACTGGTGAGATGATTTTCTGTTGTTCCAAGTCCACGGTTATCTGATCTCTTGGTTGTAACTGGGCTAATTTTTCTCTAACCTCACTAGGTTGAACAATGGGCAACATACCATTATTGAGTTCATTATTGTAATGAATATCTCCAAAAGAACCTGCAATTACAACCTTAAAACCATAGTCTGCTAGAGCCCAAGCAGCGTGTTCTCTGGACGATCCTGCGCCAAAGTTATCCCCTGAGATGAGAATACTAGCTTTGCGATATTCAGGTCGGTTAAAGACAAAGTCTGGGTCCTCAGTATACTTGTCATCCAAATATCGCCAAGCATACATAAGGTATTTACCAAAACCTTTCTTATCAATTAACTTGAGAAACTGCTTGGGAAGGATTTGGTCGGTGTCAATGTTATCATTCATGAGAGGAACAGTCGTTCCCGTATAAACTGTAAATTTCTCCATATCCTCTCCTTACTGGGCCTCTGGCATTTGCCGAACATCTACGAAACGCCCTGCTATAGCTGCCGCAGCTGCCATGGCTGGACTGCAGAGATGGGTCTTAGCACCAAATCCCTGTCTATCTTCAAAGTTTCGGTTACTGGTTGAAGCACAGTGCACGCCATCAGGTACCTTGTCTGGATTCATCCCTAGACACATGGAGCAACCTGGGTCTCTCCACTCAAAGCCAGCGTCTAAGAAGACCTTATCCAAGCCCAACTTCTCAGCAGCTCGTTTGACAGGACGAGAGCCTGGCACTACGATTGCTGTTAGATTGGGAGCAATCTTCTTCCCTTTGACAAATCGCGCAGCCAGTTGCAAGTCACTGAGACGAGCATTGGTACAAGACCCGATAAAGATATAACCTAGTTCAATATCCGCTGGCTTTTGACCAGGCTCCAAGTCCATGTAATGATAGGCACGTTCATCGTTCATATCCTTAATTTCTGGGAAGCTACTGTCAAAGTCAACGCCCATAGCAGGATTGGTTCCCCAGGTCACCATAGGAGCCAAGTCTGAGACATCCATCCGGATAACCTTATCATAAACAGCATCGTCATCGCTGACTAGGGTTTTCCAATCCGCCACAGCCTCCTCGAAAGCTTCGGGAACACATTCCCGTCCCTTGAGATAGTCATAGGTGGTCTGATCTGGATTCATAATTCCCATCTTAGAGCCAAACTCGATGGACATATTGCAGATGGTCATTCGCTCCTCCATGGTCAGAGCATCAATCGCTTCCCCACGATATTCCACAACGTAACCAACACCACAAGCAACGCCATACTTGGCAATCAAGGCTAAAATGTAATCCTTAGAATAAACTCCTTTTTGAGGAACACCAGTGAATTCTACCAGCATTTTCTTGGGTTTGACCTGCCAGAGGGTCTGGGTGGCAAAGACATGCTCGACCTCACTAGTCCCAATCCCAAAGGCGATAGCTCCGAAAGCCCCGTGGGTGGCTGTATGGCTGTCTCCACAGACGATGAATTTTCCTGGTTGGGTCCGTCCTGTTTCTGGACCAACCATGTGAACAATCCCTTGCTTCTCAGAACCGTGGGCTGCATGTTCAATCCCAAACTCCTCAACATTTTCAGCAAGCTTATCAATTTGAGCCTTAGAAATCACATCTCGAATATCGTAGATATTGACCGTTGGTACATTATGATCAAAAGTTCCAAATGTCAAGTCTGGCCGTCTCAATCTGCGCCCCGCATCTCGTAATCCTTGAAAGGCTTGGGGACTGGTCACCTCGTGAATATAGTGTTGATCTACATACATGAGTTGGGGCTGCCCCTCTTCTCCTGTGATGACATGACGGTTCCATAATTTATCAAAAATCGATTTTCCTGCCATCTATTACCTCCAAATGAAATATAAGGCTACAAGTGTGGTTACCATCCCAAGGAACCAAACCGTTTTAAAATACCATTTTCTAGTCTTGTGGTGAAAGGTCATTCCTGCTAACCAAGCGCCAAATCCACCACAGACAAGTGCTATAGTCAAGAGAATTTTCTCTGGGATGCGCCAAGCACCTCTCCTTGCCTTGGATTTGTCAATGCCATAAATCAAGAAAACCATGACATTCCAAATCAAAAGAACTAGAGTAATTTTTTCATCTAACTTCATAACCTTGCAATAATAGCTTCCGTCATTTCCTTGGTCGAAGCCTGACCTCCTATATCTCTTGTTAAAATGCCTGCTGCCAAACTGGCTTCTATAGCTTGTTCGATACGCCCTGCATCCTCAGAACGCCCAAAACTATCTCTCAGCATCATGGCAACTGATAAAATCATGGAAATAGGATTGGCAATTCCTTGACCTGCAATATCAGGTGCCGAACCATGAATAGGTTCATAAAGACTTGGACCTTTTTCAGAATGACTAGCTGATGGCATGACTCCAAGCGTGCCAGATAGAACGCTTGATTCATCTGATAGAATATCTCCGAAAAGATTTTCTGTCACGATGACATCAAATTTAGCAGGATTTGTAATCATAAGCATGGCAGCTGAGTCCACTAACTGGTGTTCCAAGGTTACATCTGGGAAATCCTGCGCAACCTCCTCAGCTACTCTCCGCCAGAGTTTTGATGTCGCTAGAACATTTTGCTTATCGATACTAGTAACGATTTTTCTGCGACTTCTTGCAATTTCAAAAGCCTTGCGAATAATCCGCTCCACTTCCTCATAGCTATAGTCGTTGATATCACGCGCTTTGCGCTCTTCTAGGATATGATCTCCAAAGTAAATCCCACCTGTCAACTCACGCACCACGACAAAGTCTACACCAGCAATTCGTTCCGATTTGAGAGGTGACAAATGCTTGAGACTGTCAAAAATCTTAACAGGTCTAATATTGGCATAGAGATTGAGTTCCTTACGAAGAGCCAGCAAGCCTTGTTCAGGGCGAATCGCTGCCCCATCATACTGGGAACTACCGATAGCCGCCAGAAGGATAGCATCTGCTTCTCTACTTGCCTTGAGGGTTTCATCAGGTAAGGGATGCCCAGTAGCATCAATACCTGCACCTCCAAAGGTGCGTCTATCTATTTCATAGTCAAAACCTGTTTTTGAAGCTAGAGCTTCCAGAACTGCTAAACCAGCTTCCATGATTTCTGGACCGATTCCATCCCCTGCTAGAGCTACTATTTTCTTTGTCATAGCCTTCTCCTTTACACACTAGGCATGTCTCGGTAGGAAACGCTGCGCCCCATCTCACCAGCATTCTCTTTTTGAACAAAGGTATTGGCATTGATATAAGCAATCGCCGAAGCCTTCAATACATCGAAGTCAAGACCTGTCGCGTTAAAGATGGTCTCTGTATCTCTGTTTTCAACAGTAACCAAGACACGAGCTTGAGCATCAATTCCATCTGTCACAGCATCAATGGTATAGGACACCAAACGGACGGATTGGTTAAAGAACTTATCGATAGCGTTAAAGATTGCTTCAACGGAACCTTGCCCTGTCGCATTAAATTCAACTTTCTCACCATCCATATTAGCCAGGCTAACAAGCGCTTCAATATCATTGTCTGCATGAGCTTGAAGTTGTAAATCATCAAAGTGGAAGCCTTCTGGATTTTCAACCATGGTTCCAGCGACCAGCGCACGAATATCTGCATCTGTGATTTCTTGTTTCTTGTCTGCTAGTGCCTTGAACTTAGCAAAGAGTGGTTTGATATCCTCTTCTGTAAAATCTAGGGCCAGTTCTCTTAGTTTTTCAACAAAGGCATGGCGACCTGACAATTTTCCAAGCGGAAGACTGTTACTCTTGACACCGACCAATTCAGGTGTAATGATTTCATAGGTAAGAGGATTTTTAAGAACTCCATCTTGGTGAATACCAGACTCGTGAGAGAAGGCATTACCACCAACGACAGCCTTGTTTTTAGGAACTGGAATACCAGAGAAGCGAGAAACCATTTCTGACGTATTAATGGTTTCATTTAGGACAATACTTGTCTCTGCCCGATAGTAATCTTGGCGAATATTGAGGGCCACTGCTATTTCTTCCAAAGCAGCATTCCCAGCTCGCTCCCCAATACCATTGATAGTCCCTTCAACACGTCTTGCACCGTTCTTGACAGCAGCAAGGCTGTTAGCCACTGCCATTCCGAGGTCATCATGACAGTGAGGTGAATAGATAATCTGACGATCCGTCTTGATATTCTCAATCAAGTATTTGAAGATAGCTCCGTACTCTTCTGGCGTGATGAATCCAACCGTGTCAGGGATATTGATATAAGACGCACCAGCATCCACCGCTGTTTGAACGACTTGCAAGAGGAAATCCAACTCTGTTCTAGTCGCATCTTCAGGAGAGAATTCGACGATTTCAAACTTAGAACGAGCATAAGAAACATGTTCACTGATTGCTTCCAAAATCTCTTCCTTGCTCTTATTGAGCTTATACTTACGGTGAATCGGACTGGTGGCGATAAAGACGTGAACCTGAGGATACTTGGCATCCTTGAGCGCCTCATAACAAGCATCAATATCAGACTTGACCGAACGTGCTAGACCAGTTACCGCCGTTTTCTTCAAGACTTTAGCAATCTCCTGAACTGCCTTAAATGAGTCTGGGCTAGCAGCTGGAAAACCAGCTTCGATGGCTGAAATGCCCCACTTCTCCAGCTGCCTTGCAATTGCAATTTTTTCCTTGATTGAAAAGTTAACGCCAGGTGTCTGCTCTCCATCTCGAAGGCTGGTATCTAGAAATTCAACTGTTCGCATAAGATTTCCCCTTTTCCAAATATGGTTTTAAAAAAACATCTCGCTCAGAAACCCAAGCGAGATGTTGATTTACTCCCGCTTGGTAAGCCAAACAGGACTAATGCTTTTGCACTAGCCCGAGTACCTCAACAACAAAGCAAATTGATTAAACTTAGCTGTTTTCATGTTTGACTTTCTCCTTCGTTTGATGTCTTGTTAAGTATTTTAGCATAGGAAAAATCTCTTGTCAAGAAAAAATCCAATATTTTCTGAAAATTTCTTCAGTAAAGAATATTTTGCTAATTGAAAGTATTTGAAAACTCAAGTAACTTTCCTTATTTTTTCACAGTCAAATTCCAACTTCTTTCGATGAGTTCTAACACTTCTTCATCTAGCAAACTATCATCAAGCGCCAGACTAATCCAGTAGCGTTTGTTCATATGAAAGGCTGGATAAATGCCTTTTTTTGAAAGCAAGTCAGCCACTTGATCGTGTTTGATATTGACTGCTTCGACTAGCCCTTCTCTGCCCTTTTCCAGCTTATCCCATGGGATTCTCATCATAACAGCATACCACTTCTTATTTCCTTCATGTCTTAACACTGCTGTATCAGGCGACTTTTCCCACAGATACTCCAACTGATTACCATACTTTTCCTGAACTTTAGACATGATTCGCTTAGTCTGAGGACAGATAAAATCCTGCACATCAAAGCAATCCTTCCGAATCTGGTAGAGAATCTCCAAACAAGCCTCGCGGACACTTCCTACAAAACTTCCCCGCATACTTTCCATATGTACTTGAGGATAGAGGTCACCCGTTTCCTGGTCAAAGACCTGAAAACTCACATTATCAGTAGTAATGGAGACTGTCATGAAAAAGTCACCCTGCAAAATCTGGCAACTGTAAGTCCAGACTTCCTCATTTTCTACAAAACCATAGGCATGGGCTTTTTCTTTATTAAACTGATAGGATTTAAAAATTTCAAACATAAGTTAAAACTGCTACCAAAAGCTAGCAGTTCCTTTCTATTTTTTAAAAGACAACCTTAGTTCCATGCAATTGTGTCACGCCCAGCTGGTCGATAAAGGTTTGACGGTTGTCAAGGTCAATCCCCCCACCTGGTAGAATTTCAATTTTACCAGCTGCATGTTCCAAAATTCTGTGGTAGTGAGCAAAACGTTTCTCTAGTGAGTCCCCAGACACACCAGCGCGAGTTAAGATACGAGTAACACCAGTTTGGCTTAGCCAGTCAATAGCCTCCAATTGCTCTTCATCACTCAATTCATCAAAGGCCATGTGAAAGACAATTTCCATCCCTTTAGATGCGGCAATCAGCTTCTCAAGATTAGCCTTATCCAACTTCTTATCGGCAGTCAATGCCCCAAAAACTACTCCTTGACTTCCAGCCTGAGCAGTCAAACGAATGTCTTCCAGCATAATTGCTATTTCAAGATCAGTATAGACAAAGTCGCCACCACGGGGACGAATCATGGTCATAATGGTGCTATCATAGTTAGCTGCCAGTTCAACAGCTGCCTTAGTCACTCCATAGCTTGGTGTTGTCCCACCAACTGCTAGATTATCACAAAGTTCGATTCGACGAGCTCCAGCCTGCATCGCTTTTTCAAGTAAGGTCACATTTTCAGCACAAAATTCGTAAATCATTTGATTCTCCTCGATGTTTTCTTTGAATTTATTATATCATATTATTTTAAATATGCTTTCATTTTTATCAAGGCAAATAACTACTATTTTTATCTATTCTTTGTCAGGAATGACTTTAAAGAGATAGTAGGTGATAAAGATGGTCAGGGCTCCCAAACCGATTTTAACAGGCAAAAGAGGGGCAAAATAAATAGAAATTCCCATCAAGATATAGATAGATACGATGATTTTTTTCTTGCGTTCTCGCGCGATTGACTTGGTTTCCCGAAAATCAGCTACATAAGTCTGATAAAGCTTTGTATGATAAAGCCAGTCTTCAAAACGCTTAGAAGATTTTGAAAAGCAAGCGATAGCTAACAAAAGAAAGGGTGTTGTTGGCAAAAGTGGTAGGACAACTCCAATAACAGCTAAAGCCAGTGAAATAAAGCCAATACAGAGATAAATAATACGCATGATTTCTCCTAGATAAATTACTCTTCCTCTAGTTTCGCATACAAGGGGGAAATTTGTCAAGCATCAACAAAAAAGAGCCTGAAATTCATTTTCAGGACTCTTCATTTTATTTAATTTTCTCTTCTTCGTAGTCGCCATTACTACATACAACCTGCTTGCCACCACCACGGACTTTTTTCTCCACAAGGAAGTGTCCGCATTTTGGACAATCACGGCCAATTGGTTTGTCCCAAGAAGTAAACTCACATTCAGGATAGCGATTGCAACCATAGAAGATACGATTGCGCTTGGTTTTGCGTTCAATGATTTGTCCTTGATGGCAGCTTGGACACTCAACACCAATCTCCTTAACAATCGCTTGTGTGTGACGGCAGTCTGGGAAATTACTACAAGCATAGAATTTACCAAAACGACCGAGCTTAATCACCATCGGACTGCCACAAACTTCACAGTCAAATCCAGCTGGCTCATCCTTGATCTGGATTTTTTCCATTTCGGATTCAGCCTTGGCTACTTCTTTGGAGAATGGTTTATAAAATTCATCAATGACACGTTGCCACTGCTCCTTACCAACTTCGACATCATCCAGTTTTCCTTCCATCTCAGCTGTGAAGGTCACATTGACGATATCTGGGAAGTATTCAACGATGAGTTTATTAACAATTTCCCCCAACTCTGTTGGTTCAAAACGTTTAGCTGCCAGACGAACGTAGTAGCGTTTTTGGATAGTTTCAATAGTCGGAGCATAGGTTGACGGACGTCCAACCCCATTTTCTTCCAAGGTCTTGATAAGAGTCGCTTCTGAATAGCGAGCAGGTGGTTGGGTAAAATGTTGCTCTGGCTTGCTATTGACCTGCTTGACCACATCTCCAACAGCCATATCTGGCAACATTTTGTTCTTGTCAGAGTCATTGTAGATAGCAAGATAACCATCAAACTTAACTTGGCTTCCATTCGCTGCAAACTGAACTCCATTTTGAGAGAGCTTGACAGCCATGGTATCAAAGATAGCTCCCGTCATCTGGCTCGCTACAAAACGGTTCCAGATAAGGGTATAAAGTTTGAGCTGGTCTTTGTCCAAGTACTTAGCGATGCTTTCAGGTGTGTTAAAGACACTAGATGGACGAATGGCTTCGTGGGCATCCTGAGCACCTGAGGCATTCTTGACCTTGCTACCATGCTTGGAATACTTGCTACCAAAACGGTCGTTAATGTAGCTTGCCGCTTCATTCTGAGCCACAGGACTGATACGAGTCGAGTCTGTACGCATATAGGTAATCAAACCTTGCACGCCTGATCCGATATTGATCCCTTCATAGAGCTGTTGAGCCACCATCATGGTCTTTCGAGTACGGAAATTGATTTTGTTAGCCGCATCCATCTGCATGGTTGAAGTCGTATAAGGTAGGGGCGCATTGCGTTTGCGCTCTTTCTTATCTACCTGGTCTACTGTGAAATCTTTGCTAGTCAAATGGGATAAGACTTCTTTGACTTCTTCGTTGGTAGTCAATTTCATCTTTTTGCCATTCATACCATAGAAAGAAGCTTGAAATTGCTTGGTTCCCTTCTTAAAGACACCATCAATTGTCCAGTATTCTTCTGGTTGGAAGGCATTGATTTCATTTTCACGGTCAATGATAAGCTTAAGTGCAACCGACTGCACGCGTCCTGCTGATAAGCCCTTCTTGACCTTTTTCCACAAAATAGGCGAAATCGAATAGCCTACCAAGCGGTCTAAGACTCGACGAGCTTGTTGGGCGTCGACCAAGTCCATATCAATCTTGCGAGGTTCTTTAAAGGCATTTTTTACAGCGTCCTTAGTAATTTCATTAAAGACTACACGGTTGGCATCATTCTCGTCCAAGTTGAGAATGTGAGCCAAGTGCCAGGAAATTGCTTCTCCTTCACGGTCCGGGTCACTCGCCAGAAAGACTTTATTGGCCTTTTTGGCTTCTTTTTTCAAGTCATTGATGAGAGGACCTTTGCCTCGGATATTGATATACTGCGGTTCATAGTTATTTTCAATGTCGACCGACATACTGGATTTTTTCAAATCACGGATATGCCCGACACTGGCTAGAACCTTGTAGTTTCTGCCTAGATATTTCTCAATCGTTTTCGCCTTAGCAGGCGACTCCACGATGACTAGATTTTTTTTAACTGTTGATTTTTTCTTCTTTGTTGCCGTAGCCACACTATCACACCTTTTCAAAGTAATAAACTTTATAAAGTGTAAACCATTTTGCCATAACTGTCAAGACTTAGCTCCTATATATAGAAGAAAAGTTTATCTAGTGAGCGAAATTTCTTCTTATACTAAATGAAAACCAAAGAATATACTAAGAAGCTAACCGCAAGCTGCTCAAAATACTGTCTTGAGGTTGTAGATAGAACTGACGTAGTTTGAAGAGATTTTAGAAGGGTATTAAAATTCAAACTCAGCCAGCACATCTTGACCGCTGGTGACCAGTTTTGCTCCCTCTTGGATTAGGTGGTGACAGCCATCTGAATGGCCATCTAAAATGTTCCCTGGAATGGCAAAGACATCGCGCCCTTCCTCCATAGCACGCTCACAGGTGATGAGACTGCCCGAACGCATCCTTGCCTCTGCTACAATAACCCCACGACACAGTCCTGCTATGATACGATTTCGAGCTGGAAAGTGAAATTTCAAGGGTTCTTCACCTGTACCGTACTCGCTAAGTACCAAATGGTGATTGCCAATGTGTTCCTGCAAACGTTTATTGGCTCGGGGATAAAATACATCCAATCCTGTTCCAATCACTGCAATCGTTCTTCCTCCATTCTGGAGTGCAGCCATATGGGCGGCTGTATCAATTCCTTTAGCCAAGCCACTGACCACGATCAACTCGTTTCCCAAACCTTGGATGACTCTCTGAACCGACTTTGCTCCCTGACTAGAACATGAACGGCTCCCTACAACAGCAACTTTCGGAAACTTTAACAAGTCTAGATTTCCTTTATAAAACAAGAGCGCTGGAGCATCATAAATCTCACTCAGATCCCAAGGATAACAGTCATCAAGAATAGAAAAGGAAGGAAATTTTTGGAACTCCTTCTCCAACTGTGCATCATCTATCTGGAAATAGCGTTCCATAAAAACTGCAGGATTACAGCATCCCGATATTTCTGCAATATCACCCAGCAAGAGCTCCTGATCTACAGTCTCATCATATTCAAGAACAGTTAGAATCTGTTGATTGGTCAGCCCTGCTTTTCTCAATTTGTAAATCTCATAGTTTGTGATCTTCATATACAACTCCATTTCTTTTTCTACTCATCTATCTATTCGTAAAAAAAAATAAAAAGAAGACCAAGGATCTTCTTTTTTCATTTATTCAGCTTTAGTAGTTGACCAGCTACTTTCAATCATCGGTAAGATTGTTTTTAAAGTTTCCCCATCCCCTTCAAGTGAAACATAGCGGATTTTACCATCATTTGATCGGAAAACCCAGGTAACGAGGTATTTCCCTGACTTAGCAATTGCATTGACAACATAGGCTTCATAGCCTCCAATGGTCGATTTAGAGCCCCAAACCTTACTGAAATCAGAGCTTTGTTCTTTGGAAGTTAAAATACTAGATGAGACAGTCACAACATCCAGTTTAGCATATTCTTCTTCGCTGATATTGAACTGATCAGCCTTGAAGGTATTCAGCGTAACAATGTTGATATCTGTTCCATCACAATACTGTATATCATTTCCACCTTCTACTTCATGGAATCGAACCCATGATTTGGGTACCTTGACAAATCCATATTCATTCGAACCGATGATTTGCATCTCTTCCTTTTTCGCTTCAGAAACGGCAGAGCTAGAGCCACTCGTTTCCTGACTGCTAGAAGAACTAACAACCGCAGTCGAACTTTCTTCGGTTGCTGTTTGCGAATTATTGGAACATGAAGCTAAAAAAGCACTAACAGTAACTACAGTACCTAAAATCAATAATTTTTTCATCCTACCACCTCTCCATCTGCATTATAAGAAAAATAAGAACTTCTGTCAAATTCTTACCTAATCTATTCTGTTAGTTTCCGATTTTATTGCTCACATTTAAAGCAAAAACTCTTGAAAAATCTTCAAGAGTTTTGTTTTTTTTATTTCTATTCTTCATCCATGCTCAAGACGCTAAGGAAGGCTTCTTGTGGGACTTCTACTGATCCGATAGCTTTCATGCGTTTCTTACCAGCTTTTTGTTTTTCAAGGAGTTTGCGTTTACGAGAAACGTCACCTCCATAACACTTAGCAAGTACGTTCTTACGAAGGGCCTTGATATCAGTACGAGCCACGATCTTGTGTCCAATAGCTGCTTGAATCGGCACTTCAAATTGTTGACGAGGAATGATTTTCTTGAGCTTGTCCACGATGAGTTTCCCACGTTCGTAGGCAAAATCCTTGTGAACGATAAAGCTGAGGGCGTCCACCTTGTCTCCATTGAGAAGGATATCCATTTTGACCAGCTTAGATGGGCGGTACTCTGACAATTCGTAGTCAAAGCTTGCATAACCACGTGTCGAAGACTTGAGCTTATCAAAGAAGTCAAAGACGATTTCAGCAAGTGGAATTTGATAGATAACATTCACACGATTATCATCAATATAGTCCATGGTTACAAAGTCCCCACGCTTGCGCTGAGCTAGTTCCATAACTGCTCCGACAAACTCCTGCGGTACCATGATTTGCGCCTTAACATACGGTTCTTCAATGGTCGCAATCTTGGTTGGATCTGGAAACTCAGAGGGGTTTGACACATCCATAGACTCACCGTCAGTTTGATTAACCTTGTAAATAACAGACGGAGCTGTCATGATGAGGTCAATATTGAACTCACGCTCTAAACGCTCTTGGATAACATCCATATGGAGAAGCCCAAGGAATCCACAACGGAAACCGAATCCAAGCGCCTGAGATGTTTCTGGTTCAAACTGAAGGCTGGCATCGTTGAGCTGCAATTTTTCAAGGGCTTCACGTAGGTCATTGTACTTATTTGACTCGATTGGGTAAAGACCTGCAAAGACCATAGGATTCATTTGCTTGTAGCCATGTAGTGGTTCTGCTGCTGGATTGGTTGCCAAGGTAACTGTATCGCCGACGCGAGTGTCTTGAACCGTCTTGATGGAAGCCGCAATATAACCAACGTCACCAGTCGCGAGGAAATCGCGTCCTACTGCTTTCGGCGTGAAAATACCAACTTCCGTCACATCAAAGGTCTTGCCATTGCTCATGAGCTGAATCTTATCACCAGGTTTAACCACTCCATCCATGACACGCACTTGGAGGATAACCCCACGATAGGCATCATAAACTGAGTCGAAAATCAAGGCTTTTAATGGAGCTGAAACATCACCAGTTGGTGCGGGAACTTTCTCTACGATCTGCTCAAGAATTTCTTCAATACCAATACCAGCTTTGGCTGAAGCTAAGACCGCTTCGCTAGCATCCAAACCAATTACATCCTCAATCTCTGTACGCACACGCTCTGGATCAGCTGCTGGTAGGTCAATCTTGTTAATGACTGGCAGAATTTCCAAATCATTATCCAAGGCTAGATAAACGTTAGCAAGAGTTTGCGCCTCAATCCCTTGGGCCGCATCAACCACTAAAATCGCCCCTTCACAGGCTGCTAGTGAACGCGAAACTTCATAGGTAAAGTCCACGTGCCCAGGTGTGTCAATCAAGTGGAAAATATAGGTTTCGCCATCTTTTGCAGTGTAATTGAGCTCGATAGCATTAAGTTTAATGGTAATCCCACGTTCACGCTCAAGATCCATACTATCCAGAAGCTGGGCTTGCATTTCACGACTAGAAACGGTCTCCGTCTTTTCTAAAATGCGGTCTGCTAGGGTTGATTTCCCATGGTCAATATGGGCGATAATAGAGAAGTTTCGAATCTTCTCCTGTCGTTTTTTTAATTCTTCTAAGTTCATGCTGCTCTTCCTTTCAGGGTATCTATTAATTATAAATTGTTTTTAACATTTTGACAAGACCATACCCTGCTAGGAGTACTAATCTTCGGCAATAAAACCATCATTTTCGATAAAGTGGTGTTCGGTCATACCTTGGTCAGTAAAGACGATCCCATGAAGGACACCACCATAAACAGCTCCTCCATCCATGCCAATCTTGCCATCCTCTGTTATCCAAAGCTCAGCAGTACCTCGGTCTTGCTTGAGCAAACCATAAACCGGTGTATGCCCAAAGACAATGGTTTTTCCAGTATGATTTTCGGCTTCGTGGAATGGTTTTCTGAGCCAGACTTTCTTATAATCTGTTGTTTCATGCCAATCATCCAAAGTTAAATCAATACCTGCGTGAACAAAGATATATTTGTCTGTCTCTACTACAAATGGCATTTGACGAATAAATTCGACCAAGTCTGCTGCTTCAGTCGCAACCCGTTTGGCATCTTCTACGCCATCAACTGGTGCATCCAAAGGACGCCCTAGGATTGAGTTAATGGTTGTATCACCACCATTTCGACGATAGTGGTCATAGCTTTCTTCAGGGTGGTCCAACCAAGTCAAAAACATATACTCGTGGTTTCCTGATAGACAGATAGCCCCTTGATTATCCACCAAGTCCTTAACCATTTCTAGAACACGGCGACTATCTTCACCTCGATCAATCAAATCCCCTAGAAAAAGCAACTGGGTGTGACCATCCCATGTTTTGAGAAGGTCTTCCAGCATACCTGCTTTTCCATGGACATCTCCAATTACATAATAGTCTGTCATTTATTTCATCCTCGTTTGCAATAATTCTCTAGCTTGAGTAAGGGCAGCTTCGGTTACATTTTCCCCAGCCAACATTTTAGCGACTTCCTCTACTCGCTCTTCTAAAGTTAAGAGACGAACAGTCGAAACTGTTGAGTGCTCATCGCTAATCTTCTCAATAAAGAATTGATAATTCGCGATGGCAATTACTTGTGGTAGATGAGAAATAGCAAGAACCTGACCATGCTGACCAATCTTATGAATCTTTTGAGCGATGGCTTGGGCCACACGACCTGAAACACCTGTATCCACCTCATCAAAGACAATACTAGTCTTACCTTCCTTACGAGAAAAGGCGGATTTAATAGCTAGCATGAGGCGGGATAATTCCCCACCGGACGCAACTTTAACCAAGGGTTTAAAGTCTTCACCAGGGTTGGTGGAAATGTAAAACTCAACTGTTTCATTCCCCTCACGGCTGAACTTGCTCTTACTAAAGCGAACTTGAAATTGAGCCTTCTCCATATAGAGGTCTTGCAGTTCTTGTTTAATTTCTGCTTCAAGCTGCTGGGCCAAATCATGACGAGCTGTTGCAAGCTGCCCTGCCAAATCAACAAGATTAACTTCCAATTTCTTGAGCTCTGTTTCCATGTCTTCGGAAGAAAGGTTATTACCCGTCAAGAGATTGTACTCATCCGTAATCTTAGCAAAATAAAGCAGGACATCATCCACAGTTCCACCGTACTTACGGGAAATAGTATTCAGAAGATCTAGGCGATTCTCAACCTGCATGAGGCGATTGCCATCAAAATCTAGATCTTCAATAATATCTTCCAAACGCTTTGTAATATCTTCTAAAACATAGTAGGTCTCTGATAGAGAACTTGAAATTTCACGGTATTTAGGGTCAAATTCTTCGACACTTTCCATGTCATTCATGGCTGAACGGACATTAGCAAGACTGGAGAATTCCTCATTGTCCAACATACTATAGGCATTGGTTAGCGTATCCGCAATGTTCTTATGATTGAGAAGCTTATCTCGTTCTTGGTTGAGAGCCAAGTCTTCACCAGCCTGCAAGTTTGCAGCCTCAATCTCTGCCATTTGAAATTCCAACATCTCAATACGAGCCTTGTGTTCTTGCTGGTTTTTCTTAACTTCCAAAACCTGCTTGCGCATTTTACGATAGGCATCAAAGCTCGTCTGATAGGTCTCCTTCAAGTCCAAGAAAGCTGCATCACCAAACTCATCCAACATCTGGATGTGCAGTTGAGGACGCATTAACTCCTCTTGGTCATGCTGACCATGGATATCCACAAGGTGTTGCCCAATGGCACGCAAGACAGAAAGATTGACCATCTGACCATTCACACGACTAACACTACGACCATTTTGCAAAATTTCCCGGCGGATGATAATTTCATCACCCATTTCCAAACCTTGCTCTTCAAAAAGTTCCTGTAAAAGGCGACTATTTTCAACTGAGAAAAGTCCCTCTATCTCTGCCTTAGGAGCACCGTGACGAATAACGTCTGTCGTTGCACGAGCCCCCAACATGAGATTCATAGCGTCGATAATGATAGACTTTCCAGCACCCGTTTCCCCGGTCAAAACAGTCATACCCTTTTCAAAATTGAGGGAAATCGCCTCAATAATGGCAAAGTTTTTTATCGAAATTTCAAGTAACATACTGACCTACCATTTTTTGACTTGTTCAACAATTTCTTCAGCTGCCTCTGCTGTTCTAGCTACAATTAAGATAGAATCATCATCAGCTAGACAGCTAAAAATCTGTTCAGAAAATGCTTCAACCAACTGACTCTTCACAAAAATAGTATTTCCAGGAATGACAGCAAGGTTGATCATATTTCCCATTAGCTCGGAACTCACAATATTGTCCTCAGCCAACTGCAAACTTTTGACGATTGATTTTGGCAACTCATAGATATATGTGTTGTTCTTCAAAGGAATTTTAACAATACCAAGCTCCTTGATGTCCCTTGAGACAGTGGCCTGCGTAGCAGAAATACCTGCTTCCTTCAAATGCTCAACGATTTCTTCCTGAGTCCCGATTTGGTAATCCGTAACAAATCTTCTAATTTTTTCAAGTCTCTCTTTTTTATTCATCTTTAAATTCTCTATGTGCTCTCTCTACAACTTTTTCTATTTCAGGGGCAACTTGATTACTTGCTCCCTCTTCCTTTTTCAAATATGCCAGAAATTCGATGTTTCCATGTCCACCTTGGATGGGAGAAAAGTCCAAACCAAGCACTGAAAAACCTTGCTTAACTGCCATAGCAGTGACATATTCAAGGACAGTTTGATGAACCTTGGCATCACGAATAATCCCATTTTTCCCAATCTGCTCACGACCTGCTTCAAATTGGGGCTTAACCAGAGCCACGACCTGACCTTGATCAGCCAAGACACGGTGCAATGCTGGTAGAATCAAACTTAGGGAAATGAAACTCACATCAATACTGGCAAAGCTCGGTTCCTGCTCAAAATCAGTCTTTTCAGCGTAACGAAAATTAAACTGCTCCATGCTGACAACCCGTGGGTCTTGACGTAATTTCCAAGCCAACTGATTGGTGCCAACATCGACTGCAAAGACTAACTCAGCACTATTCTGTAGCATCACATCAGTAAAGCCACCAGTAGATGCTCCTATATCAATCGTAGTTGCCCCTTCCACTGACAATTCAAAGACCTGCAAAGCCTTTTCCAGTTTCAAACCACCTCGGCTGACATACTTGAGTTTTTCACCCTTGAGTTTTAACTCAGTATCATCTGGGATTTTCTCTCCTGGTTTGTCAAAACGCTCTCCATTAAGAACAGCCACAACAAGCCCTGCCATAACACCCCGCTTGGCTTGTTCACGTGTTTCAAACAAGCCCTGCTTATAAGCTAGTACATCCACTCTTTCCTTAGCCATTGATTCTCAAACTTTCTACTACTTTCACAATCGATTCTGTTTCAAAGGGAACCTGCTGGGCAATTTCTTCTAATTTTTCATTAGCTTGATCCAAAGTTTCGTTACAAAAGGCAATGGCATCTTGCAAGCCCAACAAGGCAGGATAGGTTGATTTTTCAGCTTGTAAATCCTTTTGTGGTGTTTTGCCGATTTCCTCAAAACTAGCTGTCACATCCAGTACATCATCTCTGACTTGAAAGGCCAGCCCAATCAATTCACCCACAGTTTTCAGTTTTACTTGGATTTCTGGTTCTAATTCAGCTATGATAGCAGCTGCTTGGAAGGGATAAGCTAGTAATTTCCCAGTCTTATTGGCATGAATGGTCTGGAGTTCTGCCAAAGACAAGTGCTGACGTTCACCCTCCATGTCCAGAACCTGCCCTGCCACCATGCCCAGACTACCTGACGCAAGGGATAATTTGGCTATCAAGTCCACCTTGATCTGACTTGGTAAATCTGCCCGCGCTATCAAGGCATAGGGGTCTAGGAACAAAGCATCACCTGCCAAAATGGCCATAGCTTCGCCAAATTTCTTATGATTTGTCAAGCGTCCCCGACGATAATCGTCGTCATCCATAGCAGGAAGGTCATCGTGGATCAAGCTTCCTGTATGAATCATTTCCAAGGCCGCTGCCACTTGAGCATGTGCTGGTTGGATAACTACTTGCAAGGCTTCCAGAACTTCTAACAAGAGAAAAGGCCGAATACGCTTGCCACCAGCATGAATGGAATAGAGAACGGACTCTCGCAAACTAGAGGCAAACTGCTGGTCTCCATAAAAATTTTCCAAAGCCGACTCAACAAGAGCTAATTTTTCTTGCTTCTTCATTCAAAATCACTTTCTGTTCCGTCTTCTTGCATGACCTTAACCAAGGTCTTTTCAGCCTTGTCCAGCGTCGCTTGGAGCTCTTTTGACAAAACCATGCCCTTTTGAAAGGCCGCAATCGCATCTTCTAGAGCGATTTCGCCATTTTCTAAACTTTGGACAATGGACTCAAGTTCTGCTAGATTATCCTCAAATTTCTTTTGTTTTGACATCTTTAACCTCTAATTCTACTTGACCATCTCGCATCAAAAGCGTCACTTGGTCTTTTTTCTTCAACTTCTCAACCGAATCCACAACTGACTCTTCTTTTTTGACAATTGCATAGCCACGCGCCACGATCCGACTGGTATCCAACATCAGCAGAGCTTCTGAAAGTCGCTTCACTTCAGCAACTTTAGCATCATAAACCAACGCCATTTGGCTACGTAAGAGCTTATCCAACTGGCTTAAGCGATCCTGATAGCGTTGGATTTTGGTAACAGGTGATAATTGGACTAGTTGATGCGTCCTTGCTTGAACTAGCTGGTTGCTATCAGAAATTCGTGTTCGCAAACTTTGTTTTAAGCGCAGTTGTAGTTGATCTAATCGTTGCAAATAACCATCATACAAGCGCTCTGGCTGTCTAAAGATGACTGACTGACTGCATTTTTTCAAAGCTTCTTTTTTTCTTGACAGGACATTCTGAACTGCTGTCGCCATCCGCTTTTCTTGATTTTGCAAATGGGTCAACACATCCAACTTAGTCACAGGCGTTGCCAATTCAGCCGCAGCTGTTGGCGTCGCAGCTCGACGATCGGCCACAAAGTCTGCCAAGGTCACATCCGTCTCATGACCAACACTAGAGATGATGGGCAAACGGGATTCAAAAATAGCCCGTACCACAATTTCTTCGTTAAAGGCCCAGAGATCCTCGATGGAACCACCACCACGACCAATGATGAGAACATCTAGGTCCTCACGTTGATTGGCACGCGCAATATTTCGAGCAATTTCCTCAGCAGCTTCATCACCCTGCACCTTTGTCGGATAGAGAAGGATATCAACACCTGGAAAACGTCTGCTGACGGTCGTGATAATATCCTGAATAACAGCACCACTGCGACTGGTTACTACACCAATTCTCTTAGCAAACTGGGGAAGAGGTTGCTTGAACCGTTCTTGAAAAAGACCTTCTTCCGTTAGTTTTTTCTTTAGTTGTTCAAACTGAATCGCAAGAGCCCCAACTCCATCAGGTTCAGCCTTCTCAATGATGATGGAGTAGCTCCCGCTCGGCTCATAAACCTGAACTCGCCCAATCACATTGATCTTCATTCCTTCTTCGAGGTCGAAGCCTAATTTCTGGTAAATCCCTGACCAGATGGTCGCTTGAATGACTGCGTGGTCATCTTTTAGGGAGAAATATTGGTGTGTAGGTCGTTTACGAAAGTTGGAAACTTGACCAGTTAAATAGACCCGTTCCAAGTAAGGGTCTTTATCGAATTTCATTTTCAGATACTTGGTCAAAGTTGTTACTGATAAATACTTTTCCATCTCCACCTACTATTCATTTTCTTGCTTTTCCATGGGTATTATTATACCAAAAATATGATTAAAAATCTCCTTTTACATACCGAAACGAAAGGAAAAATAGAAAAAGGAGGCCAAGCCTCCTCATCTGATTATTTGCTGTTACGAGCTTCTTCCAAAATCTTTGCAATCTTGGTTGTCAAAAGGTCAATAGCGACTGTATTGCTAACTCCCTCAGGAATGACGATATCCGCATAGCGCTTGGTCGGCTCGATGAACTGGTGATACATAGGTTTAACCACACCCAAATACTGATCAATAACGCTATCTAGACTACGGCCACGCTCTTCCATATCACGCTTGATCCGACGAATAATGCGCACATCATCATCCGTATCCACAAAAATCTTGATATCCATCAAATCGCGCAGACGCTTGTCCTCCAAGACCAAAATTCCCTCAACGATAAAGACATCTTGAGGCTCCTGACGATAGGTCTTGCTGCTCCGTGTATGCGCTGTATAGTCATAAGTTGGAATGTCCACCGGACGCCCTGCCAACAATTCCTTTATCTGCTCAATCATCAAGTCTGTATCAAAAGCAAAAGGATGATCGTAGTTGGTTTTGACACGCTCTTCAAAGGTCAAGTGAGACTGATCCTTGTAATATGAATCATGCTCAATCATGGAAATCTTTTCATCAGGAAAATGCGATAAAATGGCTCTTGAAACACTGGTCTTACCACCACCAGAACCACCTGTCACTCCGATAATGATTGGTCTATTTTGCATGCTATCCTCCGTTTTTTTATCCGTCGTCTATTCTATCATATTTTTTTCAAAATTTATAGTCTGATTTGGATAGTCTAGGGGGAAACGATTCCATCCCCACACTCTAGTTAAACTAGCTAAAAACCTTCCTTGGTTTGTAAAAATTGTCCCTTTTTTCTAGAATGGCTAGCAATTTATCCCCCTCAAAGGCAGCCAGTTCTTGATCTGTTTGGTCTAGCTTGATAAAACGACCAAAGCGCACTTCTGTAGCCTCTTCTGGACTTAGGAAAACTTTGACAAGATCCCCCGTTCCAATTTCAAGAGGATGGAGAAAGTCCAGCTGACCAGCCTCCACTTTTTCAGCAATTTCGTCCAAGGTAAGAGCATCCTCCAGTTGTAACCCTGCAGCACTAGTCCGTGTCAGATGGGACATATGGGCCGCGTAACCAAGCTTTTCTCCCAAGTCAACTGACAAGGTACGGATATAAGTTCCCTTACTGCATTTCACACGAAAAGTAAAACGTACAAGTTCGCCTTCATAAGAAATCGGACTCGTCCTCTCAAATTGATAAATAGTCACCTGACGTTCTGGGCGCTCCACTTCCTGACCTGCACGCGCATACTCATAGAGCTTACGACCATTGACCTTGACAGCCGAGTACATAGGTGGAATCTGAGTAATAGACCCAGTCAGACTCGCAATCGCTTCATCGACAAGCTTTTCATCCAAGGGCGACAAAACAAGAGTCTCTGCGACCACTTCCCCACTAGCATCCTCGGTCGTCGTTGAATAGCCCAGAGTAATCTCTCCCTCATAGACCTTGCCCTCGTCCTGCATAAATTCGACCATACGGGTTGCCTTGCCAACCGCGATTGGCAGAACTCCCACTACATCCGGATCCAAGGTCCCACCATGACCAATCTTCTTGGTTCCCAAAATCTTACGCAGTTTAAAAACCGCGTCATGCGAGGTCATCCCCGCTTCTTTTTTTAAGTTGATAATACCGTTCATGTGTTGCTTTCTGATTTCATTCATGAAATATCTTCTTCAAGAATTGTAATGTAATTATCTTTTGTAACAAATGTAACAAAAGATTTGCTGCTTTTCTTCTAGTGATGGATATACCTCGTTTATTTCCTTCTCCCGTTTTCATCAAAGTTTTTCTTCAATGCAATCTCTGTTGAAATCATCGCGCCAACTAAAGGGATTGTCTGAATCATCGTGATAATAAAGCCAACAGTACTCATTGTCTCCGTTCCCTTTTCAAAAACAATGGCCATGGCAATCACGGAGAGAGGCGCTGAAAGTAGTCCGCAAAGATACCATACTTTCCCAAAATATTGATTCGCAAACTTCCATGTTTCTTCATTCCTCATGGACCTTTTTGTTCGGTATCCGAATACATAATTGATTTCTTTCGGTGTTCTCCTGAAAAATAGCCAGCCAAATAAAAGCATAGTTAACGGAATAAGTAAAACTACGATTAGCATGAATATCCTAAATCCCATTTAAATTCCCTCCATTACTTTTACCTCTAAATGATAGATTCCGATCATGTCAGCAATCTGCTTGTCTTTTTGATCGATTTGATCCACTAGTTGAGTACGTTCACGCTCAAAATCATCGCGCAATTGCTCAATTTTACTTTGTAGCATTTTTTTACACGTGCGCTAGAACGTGCTATCCTATCAAATACATTTCTTACAAATCGCCCATTTGCATTTTTATTTTCAGGATTGTTACTATGTAATTCTAAATATTTTTTTAATGTTTCTTTTGCAGAATCATGCAAAATGTATTTATCATTTAATCTTTTTTCGTTTATAGCTTTAAGATTTCGTTTTTCGGAATCTGAAATATCCTTCTTGTCAATTTTTTTATTAGCTCTTTCAACTTGTTCTTTTAGATTTTTTTCTCTTACTTCTCTATCCTTTATATACTCGCTATTAGATTTTGCACCTTTACTTTTATTAAGTGATTCATTAGTTGCTGCTAAATTTTCCTTTTTGTTTGCTAAATCTGCAGTATCTATATCAGCAATCTTTCTCCAAGAATTTTCAAAAATTTGTTTACGTGCTACAACGTGATCCAAATTTGCGTTTTCATTTAATTTTAAAGTTTTTCCAGTATATTCATCCTTTAAATTTCCAGATTTTTGCTTTTCTTTCATAGCATTATTTGCATCAGTATACCTTTTATCTTTCATTATTTTAGCACCCTCTTCTTTTGTATAACCATTAGGATGTTTATCGTTATACTGCTTAAGAAGCGTATCACTTGTCATATCTAAACCAATTTGATTCCCGAATTGATTCCAAATTTCATCTAAAATAACATCTCCTAATTTATCGGGTGAACTAATTACTTTACAATCTACTTCTAATTTCTCAAGATTAGAAAACTCCATTGTAAATTGCTGTTCTAACAGTTCTTCTAACTCATCATAGTTTAAATTTTCGGACTCATTTACTTCTTCAGTATTCAATACTAATAATTCATTTTCCACTGCTTTCTACTCCCCCCTCAATGCTTCGAACTTGGCTTTCATAGTTGGATTTTTACGAGTTAGTTTTTTAACTGAAACATCTTCCAATTTGTTATTGGCGAGGCGGAGTTGGTTTTCGGATGTGGTTAGGAATTTCTTAACCTCTTCCATGCGTTTGATGGCCTTATCAATTTCGTCGATGGCTTTACCAAAGTTAGTTGAAGCTGAATTGTAGTTCTTGGCAAAGGCTAGTTTAAAGGCATCCAAATCTTCCTCAAAATGCGTGATATCGATATTCTGCTCGCGAACCAAGGCCAACTCCTGCTTGTACTTGAGAGAATTAAGCGCCGCATTACGCAAAAGCCCAATCAACTGAATAAAGAATTGAGGACGGACCACATACATCTTTTCATACTCGTGACTGACGTCAACAATCCCTGTGTTAAAGTAATCGTTATCTGCTTCTAACATGGTCACCAACACAGCATACTCACAGTTCTTTTCCCGACGGTCCTTGTCTAATTCCTTGTAAAAATCGGCATTCTTGTGCTTCTTCTCTGTTCCATCCGCTTCATTTTTCATTTCAAACATGATGGAAATAATTTCCACTCCATTTTCATCACATTCACGGAAGATAAAGTCTCCCTTAGATCCACGCGCAGAGACCTTGTTATCCTTCTCAAAGTAGGCATTTGGAAAGGCAAAACTACGAACCTTGTTAAACTCACTCTCTGCATACTGTTCCAGACTTTCACCGATAGCTTTTGTGGATTGTTGGGCTTTGAAATTCTTATAAAATTCGACTTGCTCACTGGCTGCCTTAAGCTGGGCTTCGTAATTCTGCTTAACAGAAGCCAAAGATAACTCATTTTCCTTTTCTTGCAAGAGGAGCTGATTTTTGACCTGATCACGCTCTCTTTCTAAATCAGAGAGAGTCTTTTGGAGTTGGTTTTCATGCTCTAAACGCAAGGTGGCCAATTGGCTTTCCAAGGCCTGCACTTCCTTTTCCTTTGCTAATAAGGCCTCATGGCTTGTCTGTTCCACTTCTTTCTTAGCTAACTCTTTCTCTATATCAAAGTTTTGGATTTGACTCTGCAGTTGCGCGATTTCTTGGTCTTTTTGAGCCAGTTTAGACTGTTGCTCATTCATGGCCTTTTGCTCAGCCAAGGCCAGCTCCTGCTTCATTCGATCGTGTAATTCCTTATCAAACTCAGCTGTTCTCACTTGGGATAAAAGTTCGGCATACTGACTTTCATTTACTGTAAAGACTTCCCCACAGTTGGGACATTTGATTTCGTTCATAACCTTCCTCTTTCTAGACTTCTGTAACCATTATATCATGCCTGAGGGAAAATCAAAAACAGCGAGTCGAAACCCACTGTTTATATCTGTTACTTTAAATTTTTTCCAAGGCCAAACGCAAATCTTCAATCAAATCCTCTACATTTTCAAGACCGATAGACAAGCGGATTTGGTTTGGTGTGACACCTGCTGCTTCTAGATCTTTTTCTGACAACTGACCGTGAGTGGTTGTCGCAGGATGGACAACAAGAGATTTGGCATCTGCCACGTTTGCAAGGTCAGAGAAGATTTCCAAATTATCAATTACCTCGCGAGCTTCTGCCTCTCCGCCTTTAACATGGAAGGTAAAGATTGAACCAACACCTTTTGGCAAATATTTCTCAGCCAAGGCATGATATGGACTGTCAGCTAGTTTTGGATAATTTACCTTCTCTACCTTAGGATGATTTACAAGGAAATCAACAATTTTCTCTGCATTTTGCACGTGACGTTCCACACGAAGAGAGAGAGTTTCAAGCCCTTGAAGCAAGAGAAAGGCATTAAATGGCGACAAGGCAGCACCTGTATCACGAAGCAATTGAACACGAACAGCGATAATAAAGGCTGCCGCACCCACATCACGAGTATAGCTCAAGTTATGGTAACTTGGGTCTTCCTCAACAAATTGAGGGAATTTCCCTGAAGCCTCCCAGTCAAAACGACCACTATCAACAATCACTCCACCAATAGTCGTACCATGCCCACCGATAAACTTAGTTGCTGAGTGAATGGAAATATCTACACCGTGAGAGAAGACGTTAATCAAATATGGTGTGGCAAAAGTGTTGTCCGAAACGAGAGGAATCTGGTGTTTATGCGCAATCTCAGCCAATTTTTCCAAGTCAGGAATGTTAATCAAGGGATTCCCCAAGGTTTCAATCAAGACAAGCTTTGTATTGTCATTGATAGCTGCTTCCACTTCTTCCAAATTATCCACATCTACAAAGGTAGTTGTGATTCCATAACGAGGAAGGGTTTCTTTCAAGAGATTGAAAGTACCACCGTAAATAGTTGACGCAGCCACCACATGGTCACCTGCGTGAGCAAGCGCCAAAATAGTGTAGGTTATAGCAGCCATACCTGATGCTGTCGCTAGTGCTCCAACACCACCTTCAAGAGCTGCGATTCTTTCTTCAAATGCCGCTGTTGTAGGGTTGGTAATACGAGTATAGATATTGCCAGGTTTTCTCAAAGCAAACAAATCGGCACCTTCTTGCGTGTCATCAAAAACGAAGGATGTAGTTTGATAAATCGGTACTGCACGAGATTTAGTAGCTGGATCAACTACTTGCCCAGCATGTAATTGTAGGGTTTCAAATTTAAAATCACGAGTCATATGACGACCTCCAAATAGCTTCATTAGGGATATTGTATCATCTTAGGCTAGTCTTTTCCAATACTGTTTTTCTATATTTTGATATAAGGAACAACTATGACTAGTCATACACATCAAACAAAAAAGCACGATTAACTCGTGCTCATTTCTTTAATCGACATAAGTATCTTCGTTTTTATTGAGGAAGGCGTAAGGCAAGCCCATCAAGAGACCTCCTCCGATAAAGTTTCCGACAAAGGTTACACCCCAGTGACGAAGAATATTAGGTATGTCAAAATTAGCAATTGAATCTGCTGCAACACTAAACTTAACAATCGCAAAAGAAGCAAAGTTCGCAGCAATGTGTTCGTTTGTTAAGAATACAAACATGTAAATTGCTGACAAAACAAGCCAAAGTTTAGCCCCACCGTCTTTCACCAAAACAAATGAAAGAATGGCAATGTTTACAAAGATATTGGCTAAAATACCTTCAAGTAAGACTAACTCATTGGAACGACCTAACTTCATCTCTACAACCCCTGAAATGAAGCTATCATGTGTTAGATTTGCATAGGCTGCTGAGTGGGCAAAGCCCCAACCTGCTATCAAAGCTCCGATAAGGTTGAACAAGGTACAGTAAAGTAAAATCTCAGCTGTTTTTCTCCAAGAGATTTTTTTCAAGAAACTACCAGCTGTCAAAAACATCATATTTGAAGTTACCAGCTCAGCATTCAAGAAAACAATGTAGGCCAATCCCCAAGCAAAAACAAATGGGAAAAGGAAGCGTCCACTGCCTGGTGCGATCTTATTAATCAAGTCAGCCCCAACTGCGCCCGCAGCCGTACTAAATGTTAAAAAGGCACCTGCAAACATGGAACGAATCGCATACTTAAACTTACTTTGGCTATAAAGACTTTCTTTCTTCTTACAAGCAAATTCAATCTTTGAGATAAATTCTGAAGAGACCATAGAAAACTCCTAAAACTTTTTATTTGTGATAATTATAACATATTTTTAGTTTTCTAGAAAGCGTTTTCTGCAAAAATCTAAAAATTTTGTTTCAACTATTTCACATATAATACTCCTCATTCTTTCTCTTAGAGATTTTCCAACATCTACTTTTCTTTATATAAAAACCAGTAAAACAAATGGTTTCACTGGTTTTTTTCAAACTTAATATCGTTGTCTATACGGTTGATTAAAGGCCTTCAAAATATCTTCAGATGTATCCGAATAGGCTTTTGATTCTTTAAAAATCCCTTTTACAATAATTCGTTCGGTTGCATCATAGTCTACACAGGTTACCAAGGTGATTTCTTTCACGCCATCACGATCTTCGATTTCATCTACACGGTCTGGTGTAACACGTTTTACTTCTGTAATCTCATAAGTATAAACTTTATCCTTATCCGTCAGATAAATTTTCATACCTGCTTTGGCATTGACCAAAGGTGAGAAGAGCATTTGACTGGCATTTTCAGCAGTAAAGATATGGTGACTGGCTAGAGAATAGTTCCCTTCTCCCATTTTTTGATCTGGTTTCATGGTCCCTGCTCCATAGAACAGGTTTACATTATCCAAACCTTTAAAAATCGGTAAGTTTATCTCCACTTCAGGAATAGCAATCCCACCGATAACTGGAAGCTTTTGGGCATCCCATTGTGAAGCAAGAACAGCTTCAGATGAAATGGACTTTACAGAGTCAAAATCAAAATTCCCTTCGGATTTCAGGTTTTCATCAATATTTTCCTTGGTCACTTGATTGACTTGGTATTTATTGGTATTCCATACCAAAAAGAGATCACGAATCTTTGAATTAAAAATCAAAGCTAGCGATAAAAGAATTAAGAAACCCGCTAAAATATTGATAAATAGATTTCTGCGCTTATTTTTCTTACTCTTTTTATTTTTCGTTCTTCTATGAGACATTATGCTTCACCTTCTGTTTCAATTTCAGTCCCAACTTCTTCTTTTTCTGCCGCAGCAACCGTTGTAAAGGTCACAATCTTAGCATCCTGATCTAGACGCATCACCTTAACTCCCATAGTTGAGCGTCCAGTTTGTGAAATATTGGCAACGTTTGTACGGATCATGACACCTGTATCTGTGATAATCATCAGGTCTTCATCCCCCTTAACAGTGAGGAGACCTGCCAGAGGACCATTCTTCTCAGCAACATTGGCTGTCTTCATCCCTTTACCACCACGGCCTTTGGTAGGATATTCCGTAGCAAGTGTACGTTTACCATATCCTTTTTCAGTGATGATAAGAACCTCATCTTGGTTTGTAATCACACTAGCACCAACTACTGTGTCTCCCTCACGAAGATTGACTCCTCGAACACCTGTCGCGATACGACTCATGCCACGAACAGCTGATTGATTAAAGCGAACAGCATAACCAAACTTGGTACCAATGATAATATCTGTATCTTCTTCTGTCAGCAAGACATTAATCAATTCGTCTTCATCCTTGAGATTCAAGGCTTTAAGTCCATTTTGACGAATATTAGCGAACTCTTTAACACTGGTTCGTTTCACGATACCGTGACGAGTTGTAAAGAAGAGATAGGCGTCATCACTACGTTCAGACTCAACGTTGATGATGGTCTGAATACTCTCACCTTCGTCCAACTTCAAAAGATTAACAACTGGCAAGCCCTTAGCGGTACGACCGTATTCAGGGATTTCATAACCTTTAAGTCGGTATACGCGCCCTTTATTGGTAAAGAAGAGCAAATGATCATGGGTGCTGGTTGAAACCAACTCACGCACAAAGTCATCATCCTTAACTCCCGTACCTTGAACTCCACGGCCACCACGTTTTTGTGCGGTAAACTCACCTTGGTCCAAACGTTTGATATAGCCCTTGTTAGATAGGGTAATCAAGACATCAGTTTCTTCAATCAAATCTTCATCTTCAAGAGTTAAGACTTCTCCAATCATCAACTCCGTACGACGCTTGTCTCCAAACTTGCGTTTAACTTCGTCCAATTCCTCTTTGATAATTTGAGCCACGCGCTCAGGTTTGGCAAGAATATCAGCCAAATCTGCAATCAAGGCAATCAACTCATCATATTCAGACTGAATCTTATCACGTTCCAATCCTGTCAAACGACGAAGACGCATATCAAGGATAGCTTGACTTTGGCGTTCAGAAAGCTTGAACTTGCTCATCAACTCAGCTTGCGCTTCCGCATCCGTTTCACTAGCACGGATAATACGAATCACTTCATCAATGTGATCCAGAGCGATTAAAAGACCTTCTAAGATGTGCGCACGCGCTTCTGCTTTTTCCTTGTCAAAACGAGTACGGCGAACAACCACTTCTTTTTGGTGCTCGATATAAGCATCCAAAATTTGACGAAGGGACAAGATTTTTGGCACGCCATTTTGAATCGCCAACATGTTGAAACCAAAATTGGTTTGCATCTGGGTCATCTTGAAGAGGTTGTTAAGGATAACGTTGGCAGAGGCGTCGCGTTTAACCTCGATTACAAAGCGAACGCCTTCACGGTTGGATTCATCACGTACAGCTGTAATGCCCTCAATTCGTTTTTCTTGCGCCAAACGAACGATATGCTCATGGACCTTGGTTTTATTGACCATATAAGGAAATTCTGTTACCACGATGCGCTCACGTCCTGTCTTAGTCGTCTCAATCTCCGTTCGAGAACGGAGGACAATCGAACCTTTACCAGTCTCATAAGCCTTATGGATACCTGATTTCCCCATGACAAGAGCACCAGTCGGAAAATCTGGACCAGGCAAGACTTCCATCAAGTCCTTAGTCGTCACTTCAGGATTGTCCATAACCAACTTCACTGCATCAATGGTTTCACCCAAGTTGTGAGGTGGGATATTGGTTGCCATCCCAACAGCGATACCAGTTGCCCCATTGACCAAAAGGTTTGGAAAACGAGCCGGCAAGACCAAGGGTTCACGCTCATTGGCATCGTAGTTGTCTACGAAATCAACTGTGTTTTTATTGATGTCACGAAGCATTTCAAGAGCAATCTTGCTCATACGTGCTTCTGTGTAACGCTGTGCGGCGGCACCATCCCCGTCCATGGAACCAAAGTTTCCATGTCCATCGACAAGCATGTAACGGTAGCTCCACCACTGAGCCATACGAACCATGGCTTCATAAATAGATAAATCCCCGTGTGGGTGGTATTTACCCATAACATCCCCTGTAATACGGGCTGATTTTTTATGAGGTTTGTCTGGTGTAACACCTAGTTCATTCATTCCGTAAAGAATACGGCGGTGAACAGGTTTTAAACCGTCTCGAACATCAGGAAGAGCCCGCGCAACGATAACACTCATGGCGTAATCGATAAAGCTGGTCTTCATCTCCTTTGTCAGATTGACATTCACTAAATTTCTATCCTGCATTAATAAATGCCTCATTTCACTATTAGTAATTAGATATATTATACCATAATTTGTCCTTCATTTCAGTCTTTGAAAACCACTAAAACGTTTACATCGATAACCGAATAGAATATTCGTGACAAAGCTTTTTAAAAGTGATAGAATGAAAGTGTCTGGGGATTCCCCTAAAAAAAAATGAAGGAGATGTTTAGATAATGACTTCAACTAAACAACACAAAAAAGTGATCCTTGTTGGTGACGGTGCCGTAGGTTCATCTTACGCTTTCGCACTTGTTAACCAAGGAATTGCACAAGAGCTTGGAATTATCGAAATTCCACAATTGCACGAAAAAGCTGTTGGTGATGCGCTTGACCTTAGCCACGCCCTTGCCTTCACTTCACCTAAAAAAATCTATGCTGCTCAATACTCTGACTGTGCAGACGCTGACCTTGTTGTTATCACTGCAGGTGCTCCTCAAAAACCAGGTGAAACTCGTCTTGACCTTGTAGGTAAAAACTTGGCTATCAACAAATCAATCGTAACACAAGTTGTTGAATCAGGTTTCGATGGTATCTTCCTTGTTGCAGCTAACCCAGTTGACGTTTTGACTTACTCAACTTGGAAATTCTCTGGATTCCCTAAAGAACGTGTTATCGGTTCAGGTACTTCACTTGACTCAGCACGTTTCCGTCAAGCACTTGCTGAAAAATTGGATGTCGATGCTCGTTCCGTTCACGCCTACATCATGGGTGAACACGGAGATTCTGAGTTTGCGGTTTGGTCACACGCTAACATCGCTGGTGTAAACCTTGAAGAATTCCTTAAAGATACTCAAAACGTTCAAGAAGCTGAATTGATTGAATTGTTCGAAGGTGTTCGTGACGCTGCCTACACAATCATCAATAAAAAAGGAGCTACATACTACGGTATCGCAGTAGCGCTTGCTCGTATCACAAAAGCAATCCTTGATGACGAAAATGCAGTACTTCCACTTTCAGTCTTCCAAGAAGGTCAATACGGTGTTAAAAACGTCTTTATCGGTCAACCAGCTGTTGTTGGTGCACACGGTATCGTTCGTCCAGTAAACATCCCATTGAACGACGCTGAAACTCAAAAAATGCAAGCATCTGCCAAAGAATTGCAAGCTATCATTGATGAAGCATGGAAAAACCCTGAATTCCAAGCAGCTTCTAAAAACTAATGAAAAGAAGGTTCTCAAATATGGGAACCTTTTTTCTTTTACTGTAAAGGCTTAAACCCTATTTTTCAAAAGACTACTTATCTCAGAAGTTATATATCATATCAAAGACTCAGTTGAAAAACACCTAAATTTATACATATATAACTAAAGAAATGAAATCAACAGTGGTAGATATCATGAAGAAATATTCGTCTTTGGCCCCTTTTTGCCCCCTATACACAAAAAAAGCCTGTCGCACAAGCTCAAATGCTTGATATGACAGGCTTTTTGAAAATTCATTATTTAACAGCGTCTTTAAGAGCTTTACCAGCTTTGAATGCTGGAACTTTAGAAGCTGCGATTTCGATTTCTTTACCAGTTTGTGGGTTGCGACCTTTACGTGCAGCACGCTCACGAACTTCAAAGTTACCGAAACCGATCAATTGAACTTTTTCACCAGCTGCAAGGTATTCAGTTACTGCTGCAAATACAGCGTCAACTGCTGCTGCTGAATCTTTCTTAGTCAATTCTGTAGCTTCTGCTACTTTAGCGATCAAATCTTGTTTGTTTGCCATGTTAACAAATCCTCCAAATAATTTCTGATTAACAAATATAATCATATCCTAAAATTGCCCATAGGTCAAGTCAAAAACGCCATTTCAAACATTTTTCTCTATTTTTTAGGAATTATAGCGGATTAGAATTGCCCAAGCATTCTCTCCAGTATGAGTTTGAATAATAGAGCCAGTTTCCAGTACAGAGATTGGTTTCTCAACATAGGCTTGCAATAAACTCTTCATCTCATTTGCCCATTCATTCGTTCCAGCATAGGAAATTCCAATTTCTGCAACTGATTTTTGGGAAAGAGTATTGGTTAATTCCTCAAGCCACTTTTTGAAAGTTTTCGCTCCACGTCCTTTGACGATTGGTTGAAGTTCGTGGTTTTTCATCTGCATCACTACACGAATATTTAATAGTGAGCTTAATAGTCCCGTCACACGTCCAATACGCCCACCCTTAACTAAGTTTTCTAGAGTCGAAACACCGATATAAAGCTCTGTGTGATTCTTCACTTCTTCTATATGTGCTAGAATAGTTTCTAAATCTTTACCCTCTTTAGCAAGTTTTGCAGCTTCAACAACTTGAAACTTCATAGCCTGATCTGTAAAGGAACTATCAATAACAGTCACATCAGAACTTGAGAGACTTGCGCCTTGGCGAGCAGCTTCAACCGTTCCAGACAAGGCATGAGACATATGAATAGCAACAACCTGACTGCCATCTTTTCCCAGCTCTTCAAAGACTTCAGCAAACACTCCTACTGGAGGTTGACTCGTTTTAGGGAGATTCTTGCTTTGTTGCATGAGATGAAGGAATTCCCCCTCTTTTAGATCAGCATCTGAGTAGAGTACGCCATCAATCATAACTGATAAGGGGACAATAGTGATATTTAATTCTTTAACTACTTCTGGTTCGATAGTAACAGAAGAGTCCGTTACAATTTTTACTTGTGTCATAAGTTCAATCTTTCTATTCTTCTCAATAGGATTGGGATTTTTCACTCTTATTATATCAAAAAAATGATAAAAAATCATAAGTAATCCAATTAAAAAAACTGAATTTTTGGTATAATCTATCTATAGAAAAGCGAGGAACAGCTATGATTCGAAAAGTTCAACCGATTATTACGATTATATTTGGAGCAGCTATCTATGCCTTTGGTCTCACCTACTTTGTTGTTCCTTATCATCTATTTGAGGGAGGGGCGACAGGTATCACCTTGATTACCTACTATCTTTTTAAAATCCCTGTCTCATTGATGAATCTCTTAATCAATATTCCTTTATTTATTTTGGCTTGGAAGATATTTGGTTCCAAGACCCTCTACTCCAGCCTTCTGGGTTCTATTTCTCTCTCTATTTGGCTCGCAATCTTTGAGCGTATCCCCTTGCAGTTTGATTTACAAGGAGACCTCATCATCGTTGCTTTAGTCTCAGGGGTTTTACTGGGAGTTGGTTTAGGAATTATCTTTAATGCTGGTGGAACCACTGGTGGCTCTGATATCGTTGCCCGCATCCTCAACAAGTACACCAATCTTTCGATTGGTAAATTGCTCTTTGGGATTGACTTTTTTATCCTAATGTTGATTTTAATTATCTTCCAAGATCTTCGTCTCGTTACCTATACTCTCTTGTTTGACTTTATCATCGCTCGCGTTATTGACCTGATTGGCGAAGGGGGTTACGCCGGCAAAGGATTTATCATCATTACTCAATATCCTGACCAACTGGCTGATAAGATTAATGAGGAGCTTGGACGTGGTGTGACCTTTATATCTGGTCAAGGTTATTACAGTAAGAAAGATTTAAAAATTATTTACTGTATCGTCGGTCGGAACGAAATCGTCAAAATGAAGGATATGATTCACCAAGTCGATCCTCAAGCCTTTATCACCATCACAGAGGCCCATGAAATTCTGGGTGAAGGCTTTACTTATGTGAAAGATTAAAAAGCTGGGATTTCCCAGCTTTTATTTTTCTTCTGCGAGAGTTGAATGGCGGAACCCATAAGTAAAGTAAATGACTAGACCAACTACAAGAGCAATGCCAAAGGCAATCCAGGTATCTAGACTATATTGAAGCATAAAGGAAACACAGATAAGGATGGAAAGGATTGGCAAAAGTGGTACCAAGGGAGTTTTAAACTCTCCTTTTTTGGGCATACCCTTATCTTTTCTGAGTTTTATTATTCCGTAGGCTAGTAAAATGAGATAAGCTAAGGTACAGATATTTAAGAAGGCTGCAATACTGGCTAGAGGAAAGACTCCTGCAGCAATGGCTGAAGCAACTCCTGTTAAGAGAGTCGCATTTTTAGGAACGCGACTGGTCTTGCTTAATTGTTTGAAACTTTGGGGTAAAAGTCCATCACGTGCTAAGCTGTATATCATTCGAGACAAAGCATAAGTCATGGAAATACATACCGTTATCAGGGTGAGAATGGCTACAAGCGAAACATAATTGGCCGCCCAGCCGATACCAATACTCCGTAATGAAAATGCTACTGCATCGTCCACATTGAGCTTACTGTAGTGAACAATCCCTGTCAATACTAAGGTTACCAAGGCATAGAGAATGGTGACGATTGTCAGAGAAAGTACAATTCCTCGAGGAATATTTTTTTGCGGGCTTTGGATTTCATCAACTGCCATGGAAATAGACTCAAATCCGAGAAATCCAAAGAACATCAAAGATGCACCTGCCATAATCCCAGTGCTTCCTCCATAAATCTGACCAAAGCCAAAAGGAGCAAAATTTGACCAATTTTCAGGCTTGATGTACCAAATACCAACTAGAATAAACAAAGCAAGAGCAGAGAATTTCAAGACGACTAGAAGCGAATTAAAGCGTAAGGCTGCCTTGGAATTTAATAAAACCAATCCTGTTACCAAGGTAAGTACTAGAATAGGTAGAAGATCGATATAGGTTCCCTGTTCAGGATTAAAGGTTCCATTCAAGGCTTGGGGCATGGAAATACCATAATCACTGAGTAAGCCCTTAAAGTAAGCTGCCCAGCCAGACGCCACACCTGAAACAGCCGTCATGAATTCCATGATGGTCAACCAGCCAGCAATCCAGGCTGGCAATTCTCCCAAAATCGCATAGAGATAACTATAAGCACCCCCAGTTGCGGGTACACGAGAGGCAAATTCTGCAAAAAAGAGAGCTGATAAAGAAACACATAAGGCAGAAATCACAATGGAAATCACTAGTGAGGGACCAGCTAGAGTAGCCGCTGCTGTTCCTGTAATGGTGAAAATCCCCGTCCCTACCATGGCACCGATTCCCAATAAAATCAAATCCCACAATTTCAAATGGCGACGCATCTCTGTCTGTCTCAGACTAACATCCTTGGTTCTAAAAATATTCATACTTCATCTCCACTAAATGTAATTGTTTTATTTTACCATATAAAAGCATTTTTGTGAATATTTATTAGATTCTTTTTTGAAAAAAATCTGAACAGGAACTCTTCCTGTTCAGATTCTGCATATTCTTACCCAACAGAACCTTCCATTTCATAGCTAATCAAGCGGTTCAGCTCAACCGCGTATTCCATTGGAAGTTCTTTAGTGAAGGGTTCGACAAATCCCATGACAATCATCTCGGTTGCCTCAGATTCTGACAAACCACGACTCATGAGGTAGTAGAGTTGTTCTTCTGAAATCTTAGATACCTTGGCTTCGTGCTCCAAAGCAACTTGCGAGTTATGAATTTCATTAAATGGAATGGTATCAGATGCTGACAAGTCATCCATGATAATGGTATCACACTCGATGTGAGAAACAGATTTCTTAGAGTTCTTGTTGAAGGTTACTTGTCCACGGTAGTCCACCTTTCCTCCGCCTTTAGCGATGGATTTTGAAACAATAGATGAGCTTGTATGTGGAGCGTTGTGGATCATCTTGGCACCCGTATCTTGGTGTTGCCCTGCATTAGCAAAGGCGATGGAGAGCATGGTTCCACGCGCACCTTCTCCATCTAGGTAAACAGATGGGTATTTCATGGTTGTTTTGGCACCTAAGTTTCCATCAATCCATTCAACAGTCGCATCTTTCAAGGCTTTGGCACGTTTTGTTACCAAGTTATAGACATTATCAGACCAGTTTTGGATAGTTGTATAGCGCATGTAAGCTCCGTCCAAAGCAAAAATTTCTACAATGGCAGCGTGCAAGCTATTGCTTGAATATGTTGGTGCTGTACATCCTTCTACGTAATGGACGCTTGCTCCCTCGTCAACGATAATCAAGGTACGTTCAAACTGACCTGTATTTTCGTTATTGATACGGAAATAAGTTTGAAGTGGAATATCTACCTTGACACCTTTTGGCACGTAGATAAAGGTTCCACCAGACCATACTGCTGAGTTGAGGGCTGCCAACTTGTTATCTGTCGGCGGTACCAACTTCGCAAAGTATTGTTTAAACAAATCTGGGTATTCCTTGAGAGCAGAATCCGTATCTGTAAAGATAATCCCCAATTTTTGGAACTCTTCCTTCATATTGTGGTAAACCACTTCTGACTCGTACTGGGCAGAGGCACCAGCTAGATAAGCACGCTCAGCTTCTGGAATCCCGATACGTTCAAAGGTTTCTTTGATTTTTTCAGGAACATCATCCCACGAACGGGCTGGCTTATCAGATGGTTTTTGATAATAAATCAGGTCATCAAAGTCAATCTCTGACAAGTCTGCTCCCCAAGTTTGCATGGGCATTTTTTTGAAAGTTTCATAAGACTTCAAACGGAATTCTAGCATCCACTCAGGTTCTCCCTTAGCAGCTGATAGTTCACGAATGACATCTTCATTCAATCCTTTTCCTGTCGATAGGACAGGCTCTACATCGTCATGGAAACCAAATTTATATTCACCAAGGTCAATTGGTTTTGGTTCTACTCTTTCTTCAGCCATAATATCCTTTCTTTCATTCTTCATTTCTACTGATTCGTAAGACAAAAGAAACTTGTCTTATCAGTTATCTTGATTTTCAATTGTCTTCTTAAGGGCGTTCCAAGCTAGAGTTGCACACTTTATTCTTTGAGGGAATTTGGCAACACCTGATAAGAAGGCCGCGTCTCCAAGTTGGTCTTGACGCTTATCTTTTTGCCCTTGAACCATTTCAGAAAAAATAGTCGCAAGTTCTAAAATTTCTTGTTTGGTCTTGCCCACAACAGCATCTGTCATCATGCTTGCAGAGGCAGTTGAGATAGTACAGCCTGAGTTTAGAAAAGCGATATCCTCCAAGCGGTCCTCTGCATCAAACTTGACAGAGAGATTAATAACATCCCCACAGGTTGGATTGTTGAGACTGATTTGTTCAGCGTCTTCTAACTTCCCTTGGTGATGTGGATTTTTCGAATGGTCTGCTACCACTGCCATATAAAGGCTATCTAGTTTAGAAAGTGCCATTGAAAAACTCCTTTGTCTTTTGTAAGGCATCGACTAGTTTGTCGCAATCTGCCTTGGTATTGTAGATATAAAAACTTGCGCGAGCTGTTGCTGGGACATCCAAATACTGGAGCAAGGGTTGGGCACAGTGGTGACCCGCACGAACGGCTACTCCTTCATAATCCAAAGCAGTCGCAAGATCGTGAGGATGGAGTTCGCCTAGATTAAAGGCAATAACACCCGATCGTTGCGCCAAGTCTTGTGAACCATAAATAGTCAGTCCTTCAATTGCCTGCAGTTTTGGATAGACATATGCAATCAGTTCTTGTTCATGAGCTTCAATAACATCCATACCAATCTTTTCTAGGTAATCCACTGCAGCAGCAAGTCCGATAGCACCTGCCATATTTGGAGTTCCAGCCTCGAATTTCCAAGGCAATTCCTTCCAACTAGCAGATTGCTCATAAACGAAATCAATCATTTCGCCACCAAATTCTACTGGTGACATTTGATTGAGATATTTTTCTTTACCGTAAAGAACACCAATACCAGTTGGACCAGCCATCTTATGACCTGAAAAGGCAAAGAAGTCCACATCCAAGTCCTGTACATCAATCTTCATATGAGGCGTAGACTGAGCACCATCCACCACCATGATGGCTCCAACTTGGTGAGCCATTTGCGTGATTTCTTTAATAGGATTGACCACACCCAGAACATTTGAAGCGTGAGCTAGTGAAACAAATTTGACCTTGTCAGTTAATTTCACCTGCAAGTCAGCCATATCCAGAGATCCGTCCTTGAGATAAACATAGACGAGCTCCGCTCCAGTCTTGCGGCAGGCCTCCTGCCAAGGAATGATATTGGAATGGTGTTCCATGACGGAAATCAAGACCTGATCTCCCTCAGTCAACACTTCTTCAGCATAACGTGCTACCCAGTTAAGACTGGTTGTCGTTCCTCTGGTAAAGAGAACTTCTTTTGTAGAGCCTGCATTGATAAACTTACGAATGGTTTCACGAGCCCCCTCATAAGAAGCAGTTGCTCTCTCTGCCAAGGTATGAACACCACGGTGAACGTTGGCATTTTCCTGCTCATAGTAGCGGTTGATTGTTTCAAGAACTGCTAGTGGTTTTTGTGTCGTCGCAGCATTGTCCAGATAGACCAGAGGTTCATCGTTGACAATCTGGTCTAAAATTGGAAAATCCTTGCGAATCGCTTCTACATCTAACATAGGCTTCCCCTTAGCGTTTTGACAATTTTTCTTCGATAGTCGCAATCATTTCATCACGAACTTCCTTAACTGGAATCTCAACGATAACAGAGCCAAGGAAACCACGAACAACCAAGCGTTCTGCAGTTGCCTTATCCAATCCACGGCTCATGAGGTAATACATATCTTCTGGATCAACTTGTCCGATAGACGCCGCGTGACCTGCAGTAACATCATTTTCATCAATCAAAAGAATTGGGTTGGCATCTGAACGCGCCTGGTCTGAAAGCATGAGAACTCGACTCTCTTGTTGGGCATCCGCTCCCTTAGCACCCTTGATGATGTGACCGATACCATTGAATGTCAAAGTTGCTTTCTCAAGAATAACTCCATGTTGCAGGATATTTCCAATAGAGTTGCAACCATAGTTAGTTACGCGAGTGTCAATCCCTTGCACCTGACGACCACTTGAAAGAGCTACGGCTTTAAGGTCAGCATGGCTACCATTCCCAATCAAGTCGCTATCAAAATCAGCAACAACATTTCCTTCGTTCATGACACCGATTGCCCAGTCAATGCTTGCATCGTTGCCTAGTTTACCACGACGGCTAATGTAGGCAGTGACATTTTCACCTAGACGGTCAATAGCAGCAAATTTCACTTGCGCACCAGAACGAGCAATCACTTCAACTGTGATATTGGCAGTTGCTTTTGCACTGCCACCCCCTCGTGACTCTAGACGTTCAAGATAGCTTATTTTAGAGTTTTTACCAGCAATGATAAGGATATGCTTGTTAAATGGCACATCGCTATCGCTGTCTTGGTAGAAAATCCCTTCGATTGGTTCTGTAATCTCAACATTATCAGGGATGTAGAGAACAGCGCCACTATTAAAGTAAGCTGTGTGGTAGGCTGCCAACTTGTCATCGTCATACTTAACAGATGACATGAAGAATTCTTCGATCAGCTCTGGAATTTCTTCTAAAGCTGAATGGAAGTCTGTGAAGATAACACCCTGTTCAGCCAATTCAACTGGTGTTTGTTCAAAAACAGTTTGAGTTCCTACTTGCACCAACTTCAAGTGATTATCTAGAGCCGTGAAGTCAGGAACATTTGCTGATGGCTCACTTTCTGTAATCGTTCCATCACCTAGATTCCAACGATGGAATTTCACACGCTCAATAACTGGTAATTCTAAACTCTCAATCTTATCAAAAGCTTTTTGACGGAGGTCAGACAACCAGCTTGGTTCAGCGTGCATTTCTGAAAAAAGTTTAATAGTTTCTTTAGTCATTTACTTCTCCTAAAAGATACGAGGGAATTACAATTCTTCCTTGTAGTCGTAGCCAAGTTCTTCAGCTAGTTTTGCGTATCCTTCACGTTCTAGACGCGCAGCCAATTCTGGACCACCAGAAAGGACAACACGACCTTCCATCATTACGTGTACCACGTCTGGTGTGATGTAGTTCAAAAGACGTTGGTAGTGAGTGATGATCATAGCACCAAAGCCTTCGCTACGCATAGCATTGACACCTTTAGACACAACTTTAAGAGCATCGATATCAAGACCTGAGTCAATCTCATCAAGAAGGGCAAAAGTTGGTTCCAACATCAAGAGTTGTAGAATTTCATTACGTTTTTTCTCTCCACCAGAGAAACCTTCGTTGAGGTAGCGCTCTGCCATTTCTTCTTTCATGTTGAGCAATTCCATTTTCTCGTCTAGTTTAGTGATGAACTCACGAACTGAAAACTTTTCATCATCTTCTTTTCCAGCATTCATGGCTGCACGAAGGAACTCAGCATTGGTAATGCCTGGAATTTCAGACGGGTATTGCATAGCAAGGAAAAGTCCCATACGCGCACGCTCGTCCACTTCCAACTCAAGGATGTTTACTCCATCAAACAAGACCTCACCTTTTGTGACTTCATAGTTTGGATTTCCCATGATAGCGGCAGAAAGAGTCGATTTACCAGTACCATTTGGTCCCATGATAGCAGCGATTTCTCCTGTTTTCAGAGTCAGATTGACTCCTTTCAAAATTTCTTTTCCTTCAATCTCAACGTGAAGATCTTTGATCTCTAATACTGACATGATAATTCCTTTCTTTTTCAGGCTTATTTCCTTTATCCTTTGAGAAATCACTTACATTTCTCTAAAAAATACAAGAAAAGGTCCATAAATATACTCTACTAGTATAACAAAAAAAAGCCTAAAAGGCTTTGATTTTGTCTAGAAGCTTGGAGCTAGTCCTTGCGGTTTAGGTGCTGATCAATGGTGTCTACAATTTTCCCCATCACGTAACTTAACCTAAAATTTCGAAAGAGTAGAATCGCCCAAAAGGCTGCCATGAAATAACGCCCGGTCATCCAGGCTTCATTGAAAAAATAAGTCTCAGCAGCCGTAAATAACGCTATCATAATAAATTGTTGTCTATTCATAAACTTATTGTATCATGAAATCTTTCTTTAGTCTTCCTCTACCTTCACTTTATCAGCCAAAAATTCAAATCCTTCTGGAATCAGACTGTCTTCTGCTTCTTTTTCAACTTGAGAAGATTTAGCTTTAGCTGAAAAGGCCGCTCGAACCTCTTTCCATTCCTCTAGGGAAATGGCTAAGATTTCAGGTGAAAAACCTGCTGCCTGACTGAGGATGTTGCCAAACATGGTATTGAGATTGTCCCGTTTCATGGTTTGCCCTGCATTGAAATTAGACTCAAAGGCTAAAATAGCATGATGTTCGTTTGCCGCAACTGGTTGAGAACCAACGAGCAGAGCCTTATCCGGACCAGCTAAGCTTTCAATCACTTCTCCCCATGCATTTTGGAGGCGAATCAAGTTTTGCCGTGCCAAATCAGGATTTTCGACAGCTTCTTGCAGGATAGTCTGAACTTTGTTGCGATCCACTTGATAGACTGTCTTGGAAGTGGCTGGACGGCTAGGAACTGGCACCACTTGTTTAGGAGCCGTTTCAACATTGGCAAGTTCTTGTTTGAGACGAGCGACTTCCTGTCTCAGTGCAGCTATTTCACCTTCGACAGTTTCTGAAAGCACTGGCTCAGGCTTAATCTCAGCTAAACGAATGGTCATCATCTCAGCATAAATCTTAGGTTGCAGGCTTGCTTTCATATCTGCCAAGCTCACAGTCGCTATTCGAATCATTTCAAAGAGGCTTTCCTGAGATAAAGCTAGATTGTCCATAAAAACTGGACTATGATGAGTATTTTCGCCACCCGTCTGGACGACCAGTAAATCACGCAAATACTGCAAGAGATCCGTCACAAAACGAGTCATGCTCTTGCCATTCTCAAATAAAAGATTCAAAGAATCAAGTGCTTTTGGAACATCCTGCTGAGACAAGGCAGCTACATAGTCATCTAGTGCTGATAAACTAATGGCGCCTGTAATCTCCTCAGAGATAGCAGTCGTGAGCTCGTTTCCCTGTGTTAAACTCAAAGCTTGATCCAGAATGGACAAGGCATCCCGCATTCCACCTTCAGCTCGTCTGGCAATGATTTCCACAGCCTCCGGTTCAGAACTGATATTTTCTTTTTCTAGAATATGATAAATATGCTCCTTGATATCTTGAGTTTTAATCGATTTGAACTCAAAACGTTGAACACGCGATAAAATAGTTGCTGGAATCTTATGCAATTCAGTGGTCGCCAAGATAAAGACAACATTTTGAGTTGGCTCCTCAAGAGTCTTCAAAAGCGCATTAAAGGCTCCCGTAGACAGCATATGAACCTCGTCTATGATATAGACCTTGTAACGTGCCAAGCTAGGTGCATAGGTAGATTTGTCACGAATTTCACGGATTTCATCAACTCCATTATTTGAAGCCGCATCCATTTCAATAACATCTTCTAGGCTACCTTCTGTCACTGCCTGACAGATATAGCAGTGATTACATGGTTCTCCATCCACTTGATTTGGGCAGTTCATGGCCTTGGCAAAAATCTTGGCTACACTTGTTTTCCCAGTTCCACGAGGGCCTGAGAAAAGATAGGCATGACTAATCTTTTCCTGCTCGACTGCTTGTTTTAGGGTTTTAGCCACTACCTCTTGTCCGACCAATTGTGAAAAAGTTTGGCTTCTATATTTTCGATAAAGTGCTTGATACATTAGGCTTTCTCCTCAAACATCGTAAAGTCCCATTCTGTCTTCTCAAGCAAAATAGCAACAAATTGTTCCAAGTAATCGCGGTCAATGGCATTATAATCATCAATAAGAGAAGAGTCCAAATCTAAGACACCCAGCAATTGACCATTCTTGAGCATGGGAACTACGATTTCACTCTTGGCCTTACTATCGCAAGAAATGTAGTTTGGATAGGTGCTCACATCCCCTACTAAAACAGTCTCTTGAAACTCGGCAGCTTCTCCACATACGCCTTTCCCAAGCGAAATGCGAATACAAGAAACACCACCCTGAAAAGGACCTAAAATCAACTCACTACCATCAAACAGATAAAAACCTGCAAATACAGTATTTGGAAAGCGAGATTTTAGGAGGGCGCTAGCATTCGAAAGATTGGCAAGAACATTGCTCTCACCCTCTAGTAAATAAGAGAGTTCCTCATTCAACAGTTGATAACGTGATTGTTTTTCTGAATCTAACATAAAACTATTATATCAAAAATGAGAAAGAGACAAAAGAAAAATCCCTTGTTTTAAACAAAGGATTTTGTGATTATCAATTTGATTAAAGTTCGATATCACCGAACAAGTCAGCCATTGAGAATCCTGTTTGTGTTTCTGGAAGTTCGAAATCACGTTTTTCTTGACGTTTTGGACGACGTGGACGAGCAGCACGTTTTTCTTCTTTTTGTCCTTCTTCTTGAGCTGGACGTTCTTCAAGAGCTTTGATAGAAAGAGATACGCGTTCTGCGTCAGCGTTAACATCGAGTACTTTAACAGTAACTTCTTGACCAACAGTAAGAGTTTCTTTTGGATTTTCGATACGTTTGTGTGAAATTTGTGATACGTGAACAAGTCCATCGATACCTGGCAATACTTCAACAAATGCACCGAAGTCAGTCAAACGTTTAACTGTTCCTTCTACTACATCACCTTTAGCCAATTTTTGCTCAACGCCATCCCATGGTCCAGGTGTTGTTGCTTTAAGTGAAAGGGATACGCGTCCTTCTTCTTCATTAAGATCAAGGACTTTAACTTCGATTTCTTCACCAACAGTTACAACTGATTTAGGTGATACGTTACGTTCGTGTGACAATTCAGTCAAGTGAACCAATCCGTCAACACCACCAAGGTCGATGAAAGCACCAAAACTAGTGATACGAGCAACTTTACCAGTTACGACATCACCAACAGCTAATTTACTGAATACTTCAGCACGAGCTGCTGCAGTAGCTGCTTCAACAACTTCACGACGTGAAAGGATGAAGCGATTTTCTTTAGGGTCAACTTCTTTGATTTTAGCATCAAATTCTTGACCTACGAAACGCTCAGTGTTACGTACGAAACGAGTATCCAACATTGAAGCTGGGATGAATCCACGAACACCTTCAAATTCTACTGAAAGTCCACCTTTAACGGCACGAGTTCCTTTAACAGTAACAACTTCTTCTTCGCGTCCTACAAGTTTGTCCCATGCTTTGCGAGCTTCAAGGCGTTTTTTAGATACAAGGTATGTAACTGTATCAGTATCTTTACCAACTACTTGACGAAGTACAAGAACATCCAATACTTCTCCTACTTTCACAAAGTCATTGATATCTGCATCGCGATCGTTTGTCAATTCGCGAAGAGTCAAGACACCTTCAACACCAGTCCCAGAGATTGCAACGTTAGCTTGAGTCGCATCAACTGTCAATACTTCAGCACTAACAACATCACCAGGCTCAACTTGGCTAACGCTATTTAGCAAATCTTCAAATTCGTTCATCTAAAAAATCCTCCAACAATCAAGTCTTTCCAAACTTGACATACTTATAATTTTTTTCCTAAGCACCCGCAAAGACATGTTCACATCGTTCACGCCTTTCAATTATAAAAATAAAATACCCTAAGATATTTTCTTTTTATCTTGAATTTATTACCTAAGAACTGGGGTAGCTGGATTCGAACCAACGCATGAGGGAGTCAAAGTCCCTTGCCTTACCGCTTGGCTATACCCCATTATGAATGGAGAGAGAGGGATTCGAACCCCCGAACCCGAAGGAGCGGATTTACAGTCCGCCGCGTTTAGCCTCTTCGCTATCTCTCCAATGTTTAACGAGAACTATTATATCATGAAATTTTCAATAAAACAAGTATTATTTTGTCAAATTATAGTTTTCAATCAAAATTTCCACAGCTTTTTCAAATTTTTTATAAAAACTATCGACATTTCCATTTTTTATGATAGCAAATTGACTATCTAATTCGGCAATTTCACCGATAACCTTTTTCCCGATCGTCAAAACGTATCCTTCATAGCTGTCTTTTCCAACAGTCACTTTTGCATCGGTTAATTGAATTTCAATTTTCTTATCTTTTTTACTCATACTTTACCTCTTTTCACTTTTTCTATTGTACAGGAAAATGCTCAAACTAGCAAGAAAAAACTCCATTTCAGCCATTATAACTACTATGGAGTTTCTCTTTACTTTGTGTCGTTTAGTCCACTTTGACAATCCATCCCTCTGGTGCTTCCACATCACCAAATTGGATTCCCGTCAATTCATCGTAGAGTTTACGTGTAACAGGGCCTACTTCTGTTTCACTATAGAAAACATGGAAATCATCGCCATGTTGGATCCCCCCAATTGGAGAAATGACCGCTGCTGTACCACAAGCACCTGCCTCTACAAAACGATCCAAATTATCGATTGGGACATCACCTTCAATCGGTGTTAAGCCCAAGCGGTGTTCTGCCAAGTAAAGCAAAGAGTACTTGGTAATAGATGGCAAGATGGATGGACTCAATGGTGTAACAAATTCATTGTCTGCCGTGATTCCAAAGAAGTTGGCTGATCCGACTTCCTCAATCTTTGTATGCGTAGATGGGTCTAGGTAGATAACATCTGAAAATTGGCGTGACTTGGCCATTTTACCTGGGAGGAGACTAGCAGCGTAGTTCCCACCTACCTTGGCCGCACCCGTACCATTTGGAGCTGCACGGTCGTATTCATCCTGAATCAAGAAGTTAGTTGGGACTAAACCACCTTTAAAATAGTTACCAACCGGCATAGCAAAAATGGTGAAAATGTACTCTTCTGCTGGTTTAACCCCGATGATATCTCCAACACCAATCAAAAGTGGACGAAGATAAAGTGTTCCACCTGTTCCATATGGTGGTACGTATTCTTCATTTGCACGCACAACTGCTTTACAAGCTTCTACAAACATTTCTGTCGGAACTTGTGGCATCAAGAGACGGTCACAGGTACGTTGCAGACGCTTGGCATTTTCATCAGGACGGAAAAGTTGAACACTGCCGTCCTTGGTACGATAGGCTTTCAATCCCTCAAATGCTTGCTGTCCATAGTGAAGACTTGGAGAAGACTCTGAAATATGCAAGGTCGCATCCTCTGTCAATTCTCCTTGATCCCATTGACCATTCTTGTAGTGAGCGATATAACGGTAAGGTAATTTCATATAAGAAAATCCAAGGTTTTCCCAATCAATTGCAACTGTCATGTGTTTCTCCTTTATACTATTCAAACTATGTGTTCTATTCTACACTTTTCTAGTAAAATTTCAAGTATTATTTGTAATTTTCTGAAAATTTTTTCAACATAAAGAAATCAGCCCTCTGGACTGATTCTTTTTATGAATTTGTTTTGTCCTCTTTAAAGACTTCTTTGAGGTAAGCAGCGAAAACTTCCTCATCTGAAATGGTGTCTGAAATAAAGCTTCCATTGCTAGTTCGTTCTGACAAGCTGAGATCTTGCAATCGACTTTCATAGATTGTTCCCTTGTTAGATTGAACAAGCAGTGTTTGGTCGTTCTCTTCCACTTCTGTACTGAAGAGATCACCTACAAGTCCTTGATCTGCAACTGCTCCTGCTAAAAAGACACGGTGCGGTTTGTTTTTCAACTCACGCAAGACTTGCAGACCTCGTTTAGCACGGCTGGTCGCTGGAATTTCCTCAATGGAAACGCGTTTCAAGCTTCCACGTTGGGTCAAGAGGTAGAAGGATGAGGTGTTACAGATGAAGGCTGCCTGAAGCGCATCATCTGCTTTCAGGTTCATAGCCTTGACACCTGCAGCCTTGGAACCAACAACTGGAACCTCTTCGATATTGAAACGAAGGGCATAACCGTTTTGACTAATCAAAAGAACATCATCTAGTTTAATCGGAGCTACTGCTACAATTTGGTCTGTCTCGTCTTTGAGTTTAGCGTACTTAACAGACTTCGACTTGTAGGTCCGCCATGGAGAGAATTCTTTGCGTTCTACACGCTTGATTTGACCAAGGCGAGTCGCTGCAAAGTAGGTTGTCGCATCATCAAACTGATCCACTACTTCTGCATAAAGAATTTCTTCGTTAGTTTCGAAGTTTGTGACAGTTTGGCTTAGATGCTCTCCGATATCCTTCCAACGAATGTCTGCCAATTCATGGATTGGTCGATAGATGACATTCCCAAGAGTTGTAAACATCAAGAGGTGCTGGGTTGTCTTGGCAGTTTGTACAAAGATCAAACGATCATCATCACGCTTGCCAATTTCTTCCAGAGTGGATGCCGCAAAGGAACGTGGGCTAGTACGCTTGATATAGCCTGCCTTAGTCACGCTTACATAGGTATCTTCCTCGGCAATCAAACTAGCTGTATCAATCTCAATCACTTTTGCTGTATCTTCCAAAGTACTCAAACGTGGTGTCGCAAATTTCTTCTTGACCTCACGAAGTTCTTTCTTCATGAGATTATACATGGTACGTTCATCACCGATGATAGCCGCAAGCATGGCAATCTTTTCACGAAGTTCTGCTTCTTCTTCCTGCAAGACAACCACGTCTGTATTGGTCAAACGGTAAAGTTGTAAGGTCACGATGGCTTCAGCCTGCTCCTCAGTAAACTCATAGCTGACCTTGAGGTTTTCCTTGGCGTCAGCCTTGTTCTCAGAAGCACGGATAAGAGCAATGACTTCGTCCAAAATCGAAATCACGCGAATCAAACCTTCAACGATATGCAGACGTTTCTCAGCCTTTTCCTTGTCAAAGCGGGAACGCGCCAGAATCACTTCACGACGGTGGGCGATATAGCTAGACAAAATTGGGACAATCCCAACCTGACGAGGTGTGAAATTGTCAATCGCCACCATGTTGAAGTTGTAGTTGATTTGAAGGTCAGTGTATTTGAAGAGATAGTTGAGTACGAGCTCGGTATTAGCATCTTTCTTGAGCTCAATAGCGATACGAAGACCGTCACGGTCAGACTCATCACGAACCTCAGCAATACCAGCTACCTTGTTATTGACACGAACATCATCGATTTTCTTGACGAGATTGGCTTTATTGATTTCATAAGGAATCTCAGTGATAACGATTTGCTCCTTACCACCTTTTAGCTTTTCAATCTCCGTCTTAGAACGAACAACCACGCGCCCTTTCCCAGTTTCATAAGCCTTCTTTATTTCGTCACGCCCTTGGATGATAGCTCCTGTAGGGAAGTCTGGCCCAGGCAAGAATTCCATGAGTTTGTCCACCTTGGCTGTTGGGTGGTCAATCATGTAAACAGTCGCATCAATGACTTCAGCCAAATTATGCGGAGGAATGTCTGTAGCATAACCAGCTGAAATTCCAGTCGAACCATTGACTAAGAGGTTTGGAAATGCTGCTGGCAAAACCGTCGGTTCTTTCTCGGTATCGTCAAAGTTCCAAGCAAAGGGAACTGTCTTCTTTTCGATATCTTGAAGAAGATAACCAGCAATCTCAGACAAGCGCGCCTCAGTATAACGCATAGCCGCTGGCGGATCTCCGTCCATAGAACCGTTATTACCGTGCATTTCAACCAGAATCTCACGGTTTTTCCAGTCCTGAGACATACGAACCATGGCATCATAGATAGAATAATCCCCGTGTGGGTGAAAATTCCCCATAATGTTACCGACTGACTTGGCCGACTTGCGGTAGCTCTTGTCAAAGGTATTGCCATCCTTATTCATAGAATAAAGAATACGACGCTGAACCGGCTTCAATCCATCCCGAATGTCTGGCAAAGCCCGGTCTTGAATGATGTACTTGGAGTAGCGACCAAAGCGCTCTCCCATGATGTCCTCAAGGGACATGTTTTGAATGTTACTCATATGGGATACAAAGCCCGTAAAATGCAAAGTGAAAATAGGAAATTATTGCAGTGAGCGATGCTCACAAGAGAATTTATCTTTTTCACACAGCATTTAGGGCATGTTCAACTCCTTTCAAAGAATGTAGAGTAGGTTTTTATAGAATAAGGGATAATTTACAGAAATTAGTCTCGTGTTCAGTTACTATAAGTAACCAAACTATCCTTTCTGTAGTTTAATCTTTTAAATTATTCAGCGATTAAGAAGTCTCTTTTCAGCATACTCAATCATCTTCTCAGCCACGTCCTTCATGTAGTCAAAGCCCATCTTGTTAGCAAGGGATTGAGCTTCGTGGTGGAAAAGTTGCATTGTAGCAAACAAAGACTGAGTGATTTTCTCTATACTTGAAAAATCAAGCAGATTTGAGAATTCCTTCTCTTTCTCAGCAGGTAAATAGTCAAAGAGATACTTGTAGTTCTTGCCGACGTCGACAGTCCCCTTATCACTGGCAACCTGCCAAGCCAAGACCTTCAAGAGTTCTTGTTGACAAATACCATAAAGATGGTCGGTCGCGTAGATGAGCTGATTGCGACAAATCCCTTTAACCACGTAGGCTGAAACCCACCAAAATTCATTACAGGCTTTTTCGAAATCTGTCTGACTAGATGGATTCGTCCAGTAACGTTGTGAACTTGGAGAATATGGCGCAAACAAGCCCTTAGTGTCCTCTAGCACCGTGAAATCCGCTTCGCTTTCTACCCACTCCTTGATATACTCTTTAGGACATAGAGTCAAATCAATCCGATTGCCATCTTCAAAGAGCATGAGGTAGAGACGACGGTTGCCAAGGATATTATGCTGCTCAATGATACGTGTTCCAAACTGGTCCAACCAAGCAAGATCACTCGTCAGATTATCTAAGTCGTCCACGACATAAACAACATCATAATCTTGAAACTCATCTTTTGGAGCTTGAGCATCTGTTCTTGAACCAGATAGAGCCACAGCATCGACTTTTAGAGTTTTTGCGGTTTGTAAAATTAAATCAAGCATTTCGGGTTCAGTTCTCATATTAACACCTGTTCTTTATTTGATATTACTGTCTATTAGCATACTATTTCTCAAGTTAGATTAGTTAATCAATTATAACAGATTTAGCTATCCTTCTCTCAAAGTTTTTAATTTCGACAAAATTCTAGATTCATCCATGCTTAAAATAACAAATAAAGTCGAAGTATAGATGTCATCGTACCATTGTTCCAATTCATCATCAGCCAAATCAAGATGATATTGATTTGAATTATTGTGCCTTAAACCAAAATTATTATACATTTCAAAAAGTTTTTCAAACGCGATAACCTTTTGATTGTTAACTTTCATAATATCTTTTAATTCTTCAGAATAATTTAGTTCTCTTCTAAACGGTTCAAGGTAGTTCGCTAAAGCAATAAGTATTTCTTTCTTACGCTGAATATTTCCCTTATTTGAAAAATGATTATATTCTAAGACCTTTATCGCCTCTTCAATACTAGTTTCAGATACAATCTGAGAAGCTTCTGAGGCATATACATTCTTTTCAACAATGATTTTGTTACCATTATCCAATGTAATCAATTCATGATTTGATAATTCTAAAAACCTTTTAATATTATCAAATATAACTTGAATAAAGCTACTCTCTTCCTTTGTAAATTTTTCTGCAAGATTACAAAAAATGTCAACTAATAACTCAGAGAAAACAAATAGTTGTTCAGTTGTATTATAGATATTCGATCCAACAAATTCTATCATTTGTGAATAACTGGTGAATGTTGAACGATTAGGATAATCTAAGAAATTATTAGAAATGGCACTATTTAAACTTGTTTCATAATAGCTCCTCTTGAAATTTCTCTCCATTTCCAGTAAATCCATCAAATTTTTCAACTCTCTCTGTGGATCAAACTCCATCCGGTTCAAAATATCAAAATAATTCTGTCTCGCCATAATATTCCCTATACTATACTAAAACACTGTCACTTCTTCCAGCGTAAACTTGACATTATCCTCAATCCACTTACGGCGTGGTTCGACCTTGTCTCCCATGAGGACATTGACACGGCGTTCAGCGCGTGCTAGATCTTCGATCGTGACACGGATGAGAGTGCGAGTTTCTGGGTTCATGGTTGTTTCCCAGAGTTGGTCCGCATTCATCTCACCAAGACCTTTATAGCGTTGGAGGGTAGCACCTTTGCCGAATTGCTTACGAAGTTCTTCTAACTCTCCGTCCGTCCAAGCATAGGCCACTTCTTCTTTCTTGCCTTTCCCTTTGGACATCTTGTAAAGAGGCGGAAGGGCGATATAGACATGTCCTGCCTCGACTAGCGGACGCATGTAACGGTAGAAGAATGTTAAGAGAAGTGTTTGAATGTGGGCACCGTCGGTATCGGCATCGGTCATGATAATGATCTTGTCGTAGTTGGCATCTTCAAGGGAGAAGTCTGCCCCGACACCTGCACCTATGGTGTAAATCATAGTGTTGATTTCCTCATTTTTGAGGATATCCGCCATCTTGGCCTTGGCTGTATTGATAACCTTACCTCGAAGAGGTAAGATAGCCTGAAACTTACGATCACGACCTTGTTTAGCAGAACCGCCGGCAGAATCCCCCTCGACTAGATAGAGTTCGTTCTTTGCAGGATTTTTAGACTGGGCTGGGGTCAATTTTCCAGACAGCAAGCCTTTGTCTTTCTTGTTTTTCTTACCATTTCGGCTCTCATCACGCGCCTTACGTGCCGCTTCACGAGCGTCACGAGCCTTGATAGCCTTACGGATGAGGTTAGAAGCCAATTCCCCATTTTCCATAAGGAAGAAGGTCAACTTATCAGCCACAATCCCATCCACAACTGGACGAGCCAGAGGACTTCCTAGTTTGTCCTTGGTCTGTCCTTCAAACTGAAGGTGCTCTTCAGGAACCAGAATAGAAAGAACGGCTGCTAGTCCCTCGCGATAATCTGAACCTTCTAGGTTTTTATCTTTTTCCTTGAGAAGACCTGTCTTACGCGCATAGTCATTCATGACCTTTGTAATGGCAGACTTGAGTCCCGTCTCATGGGTTCCACCGTCTTTGGTACGGACATTATTGACAAAGGACAAGATGTTATCTGAAAATCCATCATTGTACTGGAGGGCGACTTCCACTTGGAAACCATTGTCTTCCCCTTCGAAGTAAAGAACAGGCGTCAAGGTTTCCTTGTCTTCATTCAGATAGGAAACAAAGTCTTGTACCCCGTTCTCATAATGGAATTCGATTGCTTCATCTGTTCGCTTATCTGTCAAAGACAAGGTAACATTTTTTAAGAGAAAGGCTGACTCATTGAGTCGTTCTGAAATGGTATTGTACTTAAAGTCAGTCGTAGAGAAGATTGTCGCGTCAGGCATGAAGGTGACTTTGGTACCTGTCTTAGTCTTGGGTGCTGTACCAATTTTCTTCAAAGTCGTGGCAGGTTTTCCACCATTTTCAAAGCGTTGCTTATAAACAGCACCATCACGAGTGATTTCTACTTCTAGCCAACTAGATAAGGCATTCACGACGGAAGAACCAACCCCGTGGAGACCACCAGAAGTCTTATAACCACCCTGACCGAATTTTCCTCCAGCGTGAAGAATGGTGAAGATAACTTCAACGGTTGGGATACCCATGGCATGCATACCAGTCGGCATCCCACGACCATGGTCCTCTACTGTTAGACTTCCGTCTTTATTGATAGTCACATCAATGCGATCACCGAAGCCAGACAAGGCCTCATCGACTGCATTGTCCACAATTTCCCAGACTAGGTGATGGAGACCTGCACCGTCGGTCGAACCGATATACATCCCCGGACGTTTACGGACCGCATCCAACCCTTCTAGCACCTGAATGGCGTCATCATTGTAGTTATTAATATTGATTTCCTTTTTTGACACAAGGAACCTCCTATTTGTTCATCTTTTCTATTTTACAGGTTTTCTAGGGATTTTGCAAAGTTTTTCCCGTTCAGCTGTCACAATTTTAATGGATATTCTCATCATTTCTACACTATTTCATGGTATAATAGTTCTATGATGACATTTGTATTATTAATTTTAGCTTATCTGCTAGGTTCGATTCCATCCGGTCTTTGGATTGGACAAATCTTCTTTCAAACAAATCTGCGTGAACATGGTTCTGGAAACACCGGAACAACCAATACTTTCCGAATTTTAGGTAAGAAAGCGGGTATGGCAACCTTTGTGATTGACTTCTTTAAAGGAACCTTGGCCACTCTGCTTCCAATTCTTTTCCACCTACAAGGTGTATCACCTCTTGTCTTTGGACTTTTGGCTGTCATTGGACATACCTTTCCTATCTTTGCAGGCTTTAAGGGGGGCAAGGCTGTCGCAACTAGCGCTGGAGTTGTTTTCGGATTTGCGCCTATCTTCTGTCTCTACCTAGCAGTCGTATTCTTTGGAACTCTCTATCTTGGTAGTATGATTTCCTTATCTAGCGTTGCCGCTTCTATCGCAGCCGTTATCGGAGTTCTCCTATTTCCACTATTTGGATTTATCCTAGACAGCTATGACCCTCTCTTCATTCTGATTATCCTAGCACTTGCTAGCTTGATTATCATTCGTCACAAGGATAATATCACACGTATCAAAAATAAAACTGAAAATCTTGTCCCTTGGGGATTGAACCTAACCCATCAAAATCCTAACAAATAAAACGCCAGTTTGAAACTGACGTTTTTTGTATGCTTATTTTGACTTGATGTAGTTGATACCGTCTGCCTTAGGTGCAACTGCTTTTCCAAAGAAGGCTGCTAAGACAAGAATGGTCAAGACATAAGGCGCGATTTGAAGGTAAACCGCTGGCACTCCTTGTAGGAAAGGCAATTGAGAACCGATAACTGCCAAACTTTGTGAAAGTCCAAAGAAGAGACTAGAAAGCATAGCACCGATTGGGTTCCATTTACCAAAGATCATTGCAGCAAGAGCGATAAATCCAGGACCGACAATAGTTGTCACTGAGAAGTTGACAGAAATGGATTGAGCATAAATCGCTCCCCCAATTCCACCAAGGAAACCTGAAATAATAACCCCAAGATATCGCATCTTGTAGACATTGATCCCCAAGGTATCCGCTGCTTGAGGGTGTTCACCAACAGAGCGAAGGCGAAGGCCAAAGCGTGTCTTGAAGAGGATAAACCAAGCAAAGAATGAGAAGGCAATCGCGATATAACCTAGCAAACTTGTTGACTTGAAGAAGATATCTCCAATCACTGGGATATTAGCCAAAACTGGAAAATCAAAACGTCCAAAGGTCTGGCTTAAATTATCCGTTTGTCCTTTGTTATAAAGAACCTTAACCAAGAAAACTGCTAGGGCAGGAGCCATCAAGTTCAATACTGTACCACTGACAACATGATCCGCACGGAAATGAACTGTAGCGACTGCATGAATGAGGGAGAAAATAGCTCCCACGGCACCGGCAACTAACAAGGAAATCCAAGGAGTCGCTGTTCCAAGTTGTTCTGCAAACTCAAGGTTAAAGACAACCCCAGAAAAGGCTCCCATAACCATGATTCCTTCAAGACCGACGTTAACGACACCACCACGTTCAGAGAAGACTCCTCCAATACTCGTAAAAATAAGTGGCGCTGAGTAAATCAGCATAGAAGAGACCAAGAGGGTGAGCAATGTTGTAATAGACATCCTTACTTACCTCCTTTAACTTGTTTTTTAGGTTTGACAAAGCGTTCGATTAGGTAGTGAACGCTGACAAAGAAGATAATAGACGCTGTTACAATGCTGACAAGCTCAGACGGAACTTGTGCTGCGTTCATACCCGGTGCTCCTACTTGCAAAACTCCAAATAAGAAGGCTGCAAAGAGAATTCCAATTGGTGAATTTCCAGCAAGCAAACTAACTGCCATCCCGTTAAATCCGACAGCCAATGATGATCCCTGAACGTAAACGTTTTGGAAGGTTCCAAGACCTTCGACAGCTCCACCAAGACCAGCCAAAGCACCAGAGATAATCATTGATAGGATGATTGTACGTTTTGCTGAAATACCAGCGTACTCTGAGGCATGGGGATTGAGACCAACTGCACGAATTTCAAAACCGAGAGTCGTTTTCTTGAGCAAGAACCAAATCACACCAACAGCAATGATGGCAAAAAAGATTCCGATATTCATACGAGAATTGCCAGTTAACTCAGATAACCATGGTGTTTGATAAGTGGCATTGGCACTCACACGAATCGTTGAGTCTGTACTTTGCATAAAGTCTTTCGGGAAAGAATGAATAAAGGCATTCCCTACGTACAAAACAATATAGTTCATCATAATGGTTACGATAACCTCTGATGTACCTAAATAAGCTCTGAGAATACCTGGAATAGCACCTACAATCCCACCTGCAATCAAAGCAATTACTACGGTCGCTAAAATCAACATTGGGCGTGGCATGTCCGGATGCGACAAAGCAAACCAACCACTAAGAATCCAACCCGCTAGTGCCTGACCAGGAAGTCCAACGTTAAAGAAACCTGCACGGCTGGCAACTGCAAAACCCAGACCAATCAAGACAAGAGGACCCATGGCACGGAAAATCTCGCCAATCCCACGAAGACTACCAAAAGCTGTATAGAACAACTCCTCATAACCCCAGATAGCATCGTAGCCGAAAATCCACATGACGATGGCTCCGAGCAAGATTCCTAAGAATACGGAAATCAAGGGAACCGAAATTTGTTGTAACTTTTTAGACATCATCCTTCTCCTTTCCCAAGTTTCCACCTGCCATCAAGATACCAAGTTCTTGTTTGTTAGTCGTTTCTGGCGACACAATACCTTGAATCTTCCCATCATGAATAACAGCAATTCGGTCTGAAACATTTAAAATCTCATCCAATTCAAAGCTGACAACAAGCACAGCTTTCCCGTTATCACGTTCTTCAATCAAGCGTTTGTGGATATATTCAATGGCACCGACATCCAAACCACGAGTTGGTTGGCTGACGATAAGGAGATCAGGATCACGATCAATCTCACGAGCGATAATCGCTTTTTGTTGATTCCCCCCTGAAAGAGCCGCTGCTGGGACAAATTCGCTCGCCGCACGGACGTCAAATTCTTCCATCAATTTCTTGGCATGTGAAGTGATATTGGCATAGTTTAAGATACCATTCTTGCTGAGTGGTTCTTTGTAGTAGGTTTGAAGAGCGATATTTTCTGAAATCATCATATCCAAAATCAAACCATCACGGTGGCGGTCTTCAGGAACATGCCCCACACTGAGTTCCGTAATTTGTCGAGGGTGCATCCCTACGATTGATTTGCCTTTTAATTCAATACTACCAGACTCAACCTTACGAAGACCCGTAATGGCTTGAATGAGTTCAGATTGGCCATTGCCATCAATACCTGCAATACCGACAATTTCACCAGCACGAACATCCAAAGAAAGATTCTTCACAGCTGGTACACCTCGGTTTTCATTAACAACCAAGTCTTTGATAGACAAGACTACTTCTTTTGGTTGTGGTGCCTGTTTCTCCGTTTTGAAGGAGACAGAACGTCCCACCATCATCTCAGCCAAGTCCGCATTGGTTGCCCCTGCAATCTCTACCGTCTGGATTGATTTTCCACGACGGATAACCGTCACTCGATTGGATACCGCACGAATTTCATCCAGTTTATGGGTAATCAAAATAATGGATTTTCCTTCTTTAACAAGGTTTTTCATGATAGCCATCAACTCATCAATCTCTGAAGGAGTCAATACTGCCGTAGGTTCGTCAAAGATGAGGATATCAGCACCACGGTAAAGTGTCTTCAAGATTTCTACACGTTGTTGAGCACCAACGGAAATATCTGCCACCTTGGCAGCAGGATCCACTGCCAAACCATAACGTTCAGAAAGAGCCTTGATTTCTTTAGTAGCTTCAGCTATATCTAGCACACCATTTTTAGTGATTTCACTCCCCAAAATGATATTTTCAGCTACTGTAAAAGCCTCAACCAACATAAAATGTTGGTGAACCATCCCAATTCCAAGACTAGCAGCTTTAGAAGGTGAATCTAGTTTGACAACCTGACCATTCACCGCAATTTCACCACTAGTTGGCTCGAGAAGTCCTGCCAGCATATTCATCAGAGTGGATTTACCCGCTCCATTTTCTCCTAAAAGTGCATGGATTTCACCTTTTCGCAGTTGCAAGTTGATCTTGTCGTTCGCTACAAATTCACCAAACACCTTGGTAATATCCCGCATCTCAATGACATTTTCGTGTGCCATATGCTTTTCCTTTCCGAGGTTTATTTTGTTTCAATAAAACCTGCTAATCGTGTTAACAAGTTCTATTGAGACAAAAAATTGCCTCAATTCTTAAAGAAGCGACCGATGGTCGCTTCCTAAGAAATGACTTTTATCCATTATTTTTCAGGAACTTTTACGCTTCCGTCAAGGATTTTAGCTTTTGCGTCTTCAACAGCTTTTTTACCCTCTTCTGAAAGGTTTGTTACTGCCAAGTCAACCCCTTTATCCTTCAATGAGTAGACAATAACTTGTCCGCCAGGGAATTCACCTTTTTCTGTTTTGTTGGCAATATCTTTTACAGTTGTACCAACTTGTTTCAATGTAGATACAAGAACAAAGTTTGATTCTTTACCATCTTTAGAAGTGTATTTACCTTCTGCTGCTTGGTCACGGTCTACACCAATAACCCAAACTTTTTCGTCTTCATTTTTACTTTCGTTCAAAGATTTTGCTTCAGCAAAGACACCAGCACCTGTACCACCAGCTGCTTGGTAGACAACGTCTGCACCTGCAGCGTATTGAGCAGCTGCAATTGTTTTACCTTTGGCAGCATCACCAAACGAACCAGCGTAGTCAACTTGTACTTTGATAGATGAGTCTACTGACTCAACACCAGCTTTAAATCCAGCAGCGAAACGTGAAATAACTTCAGATTCGATACCACCTACAAAACCAACTTGTTTTGTTTTAGTTGTTTTAGCTGCTGCAACACCAGCAAGGTAAGCCGCTTCGTTATCAGCAAATGTTACGCTCGCAACATTCTTTTGATCTTTGATCACATCATCAATCAAGACATAGTTTAAGTCAGAGTGGTCTTTTGCTGCCTCTTCAACCGCATTGTGAAGTGCAAAACCAACACCAAAGATCAGGTTGTAACTTCCAGCCGCTTGTTGCAAGTTGTTAGCATAGTCTGCTTCACTTGTTGATTGGAAATAAGTAAAGCCTTTATCTTTAGAAAGATTGTGTTCTTTACCCCAGTCTTGCAAACCTTCCCAAGCTGATTGGTTAAATGATTTGTCATCAACACCACCAGTATCTGTTACGATCGCTGCTTTCGTCTTCATTTCAGATGAAGATGAAGCTGCGTTACGAGAAGAGCGGTTACCACATGCAGCAAGTCCAACTGCTGCCACTGCAACTAGACCAAGGCCTAGCCATTGTTTCTTGTTCATTACTGAACCTCCTAAATAAGATGTGCAACGATGTTGCAAGTATGGATTGGTTGGCCACAAGGACCGCGTCACTCAGAGAGTGACTCAGACTAGTTTAAGTCTGTAAAAGAGTATGGAAGTAACTCCCCGACCGTCATCTCGACCGTCGATTTATCTTTTGCGACAAGTGTCACTTTTAGATCTTTTTCAAAAAATTCAACCATGACCTGGCGACAAGCACCACATGGCGAGATGGGTTTTTCAGTTTGTCCGTAGACAATCAATTCTGAAAACTCCCTTTGCCCCTCAGAAACTGCCTTGAAGATAGCTGTACGTTCTCCACAATTAGTCAAGGGATAGCTAGCATTCTCGATGTTTACACCCGTATAAATACTACCATCCTTGGCTACTAAAACAGCTCCGATGGGAAAGTGAGAATAAGGTACATAGGCTTGTTTGCTGGTTTCAATTGCTAGTTCAATCAACTCAGTAGTCGCCATCTGCCAATTCTCCTTTTAAAATCGCAACGCCAGCAGATGTCCCGATACGGGTAGCGCCTGCTTCTACAAAAGCGACAGCATCCGCATATGAACGAGCTCCACCAGCTGCCTTAACTCCCATATCTGGCCCGACTGTTTTACGCATCAACTGAACATCCTCTATAGTGGCACCACCAGTTGAAAATCCAGTTGATGTTTTGACAAAGTCAGCGCCTGCTTTCTGGGATAATTGGCAGGACACAACCTTTTCATCGTCTGTCAACAAGCAAGCTTCGATAATGACTTTCACCAACTTGTCACCACTTGCTTCTACGACAGCACGGATGTCCGATTCAACTAAATCCAGATTGCCTGATTTGAGGGCACCGACATTGATAACCATATCAATCTCATCCGCACCGTTTTGAACAGCTTCTTTTGTTTCAAAAGCTTTCACAGCTGAAGTTGTTGCTCCCAAAGGAAAACCTATTACTGTACAAACTTTTACATCTGAGCCATCAAGCCCTGTTTTCGCATGTTTAACCCATGTGGGATTGACACAAACGCTGGCAAAGTCATACTCACGCGCTTCAGATAGCAAACGATCAATTTGTTCTTGACTTGCATCTTGCTTTAAAAGCGTATGATCAATATATTTATTTAACTTCATATTCGGATTCTCCCTGGTTTTATGAGATAATTTCTATAATTTCTCGTAAACTTTGCACTCCATCATTTATTTTAACATATTTTTGAAATTCTGTAACTAGTTCAGAAGAAATTTTTCCATTTGTATAAACTTTTGCAACAATTTCTCCTTTTTGAACGGAGTCTCCAACTTTCTTTTCAAAAACAATCCCTGTTTCATAGTCCAAGTCATCAGACTTGACTGCACGACCAGCTCCTAGTCTCATGGCATAGAGCCCAAATTCCATAGCTGGAAGGGCTGAAATAACACCTGTATCTTGAGCTGGAATTTCCAGCACATGGGCAACTTTGACTGGGCGATAGAGATCTTCTAAATCGCCACCTTGTGCTGCTACCATTTCTTCAAACTTAGACAGTGCTTGGCCATTTTCCAGGTGTTGACGGATTTCCTCGATCGTTTTCTCAATATCAGCCAACCCAAGCATAATCTGAGCTAGCTCGCAGATAAAGTGACTAATATCTTCTCGGCCATTTCCTTTGAGAATATCGATTGCCTCAAGGATTTCGAGACGATTGCCAATGGCTCTTCCCAAGGGCTGACTCATATCGGTAATGACTGCTACTGTTTTTCGACCAACAGCCTTACCAAGATCCACCATGGTTTGAGCCAATTCGCGCGCCTCATCAACCGTCTTCATGAAGGCACCCTCACCGACCGTTACGTCTAGCAAAATGGCATCCGCTCCTGCAGCAATTTTCTTGCTCATCACCGAACTAGCAATCAAAGGAATCGTGTCGACAGTTGCTGTCACATCACGGAGGGCATAGAGAAGTTTGTCTGCTTTAACCAGCTGGTCAGATTGACCAATGACAGATACACCAATATCTTGGACCTGTTTGATGAATTCCTCTTGACTACGCTCCACTTGGTAGCCCTTGATCGCTTCTAACTTATCTAAGGTTCCTCCAGTATGCCCTAATCCACGACCACTCATCTTGGCTACTGGCACGCCAAAACTTGCTACTAAAGGAGCTAAAATCAAGGTCACCTTATCACCAACACCACCTGTCGAGTGTTTATCTACTTTGATACCCTCTATGGCTGACAAATCAAACTCTTGACCCGTCTTAACCATATTCATCGTCAGGTCAGAAATTTCACGTGTGGTCATTCCTTTGAAATAAACCGCCATAGCAAAAGCAGACATCTGATAGTCTGGAACAGTTCCAGCCACATAGCCTTCTACCAACCATTTAATCTCACTTGAAGATAGTTCTTGACCATCTCGTTTCTTTTGGATTAAATCAACTGCTCTCATGATTTCACACTTCTAAGGATATAATATCCCTTGTCCTTCTTTATGATTTCACAATTTCCAAAAACGTCTTCCATCTTGCTTTTGGCACTTGGAGCTCCTTGCTTTTTCTGAATGACAATGGTTAAATCTCCTCCGTCTTTCAAAAATTCTCTGCTCTTTTCGATAATTTCATGAACAACCTGTTTGCCCGCTCGGATGGGCGGATTGGAAATAACATGGTCAAATTCCCCTTCAACTTGTTCATAGACATTGGATTGGAAAATCGTCGCTTCAACCTTATTTCGTTCAGCATTTTGTCGCGCTAGGTCCAAGGCACGATTATTGATATCGACCATGGTTGCCTGAACTCCATAAGCCTTGACCAAAGAAATCCCTAGGGGACCGTACCCACAGCCGACATCTAGCACCCGCTCGCCTTTTTCAACCTCGAGACACTTCAGTAAAAGCTGACTACCAAAATCAACCATCTTTTTACTAAAGACACCTGCGTCCGTTAAAAAGGTCATTTTATGTCCCAACAATTCTACTCGCAACTCATGAATGTCGTGAGCAGCATCTGGATTTTCTGCATAATACATTTTACTCATAAAACTATTTTAGCATATTTTAAGGTTTTTTAACACCGTTTACAAAGCTAAAATTCAACAAACAAACTAAATCTGTTATGACAATAATTAAAAGATTTTTGTATTACTTCCTCTATTTTTGATCTTTTAGAGCAACTTATAGCAACTTTCAAGAATCAGAATGAGAAATATCGAATTTCATTCTCTCTTTAGATGAGAAATATGATATACTAAAATATCGAACGAGGAAAAAATATGACCAACGAATTTTTACATTTTGAAAAAATCAGCCGTGAAACCTGGCAGTCCTTGCATCGCAAGACAACCCCTCCCTTGACAGAGGAAGAGTTAGAATCCATCAAGAGTTTCAATGACCAGATTAGTCTGCAAGATGTGACAGATATTTATTTACCTTTAGCTCATCTCATCCAAATTTACAAACGCACCAAAGAGGATTTAGCCTTTTCTAAGGGGATTTTTCTCCAAAGAGAGAGTAAATCTCAACCCTTCATTATTGGAGTTTCAGGAAGTGTAGCTGTAGGAAAATCAACAACTAGCCGACTTATGCAAATCCTTCTCTCTCGTACAGTTACTGATGCTACTGTAGAATTGGTGACAACTGACGGCTTTCTCTATCCCAATCAAACCTTGATGGACCAAGATATCTTAAATCGCAAAGGTTTTCCTGAAAGTTATGATATGGAAGCTTTACTGGATTTTCTTGATCGCCTAAAGAATGGACAAGATGTCGATATTCCTGTCTATTCTCATGAAGTGTATGACATCGTTCCTGGAGAGAAACAACGTGTCAAAGCTGCTGACTTTGTTATTGTCGAAGGCATCAATGTCTTTCAAAACCCTCAAAATGAGCGCCTTTACATCACTGATTTCTTTGATTTCTCCATCTATGTGGATGCTGCTGTCGAGGACATTGAAAGTTGGTATCTGGATCGTTTCTTGAAACTACTCAGCTTTGCCCAAAATGACCCCAACAGCTACTACCACCGTTTTACACAAATGCCAATTGGAGAAGTTGAAGCCTTTGCACACCAGGTTTGGACCAGCATTAATCTCACAAATCTACAAAACTATATCGAACCAACAAGGAATCGCGCCGAGGTCATTCTCCACAAGACTAAAAACCATGAAATCGATGAAATTTACCTAAAAAAATAATTTCCCCTTGTCAAAACCTAAGTTTTCATATATAATGGTATAGTTAGTAAATATGGAGGTAAGAACATTGGCAAACATTAAATCAGCTATCAAACGCGCTGAATTGAACGTTAAACACAACGAAAAAAACTCAGCTCAAAAATCAGCTATGCGTACTGCTATCAAAGCTTTCGAAGCAAACCCTTCTGAAGAACTTTTCCGTGCTGCTAGCTCAGCTATCGACAAAGCAGAAACTAAAGGTTTGATTCATAAAAACAAAGCAAGCCGCGATAAAGCTCGTCTTTCAGCTAAACTTGCTAAATAAGAAACAGTCCATAGAGGCTGTTTTTTTGTCCTCTAGTCAGAAAAGGTAGAAAATGAAAATCGCAATTATAGGATATTCCGGAGCAGGCAAGTCAACCCTAGCTGAAAAATTATCAAACTACTACTCCATCCCCAAACTGCATATGGATACACTCCAATTTCAACCTGGTTGGCAAGACAGTGACCGCGAATGGATGTTGGGCGAGATGAAAAACTTTCTCACAAAGCACGAAGCTTGGGTCATAGACGGCAACTACTCTTGGTGTTGCTATGAAGAAAGAATGCTGGAAGCCGACCAAATCATCTTTCTCAATTTTTCACCATGGACTTGTCTCTTTCGAGCCTTTAAACGGTATCTCACATACCGAGGCAAGGTCCGAGAAAGTATGGCAGCAGGCTGTCCTGAACGCTTTAACTGGGAATTTATCCGATGGATTCTCTGGGATGGGCGGACAAAGAATGCTAAAGAACGCTATCAACGGGTTCAAGAAACCTACCCTGAGAAAGTAATTGTCCTCCGGTATCAAAAGGAGATGGACCACTTCTTAGAAAATCTCGCACATAACAAGAAAAACCAACGTGTCTAACGTTGGTTTTTTGCTTTTACCCAATCACACTTCCGTTTGGTACAGCTGGATCAACTGTGAGAAGGGTTAACTTGCCTTCATGTTCAGCTGAGAGGATCATTCCTTGGCTGACATATTTTTTCATCATCTTGCGTGGTTTAAGGTTGGCAACGATTTGGACTTTCTTGCCGACCAATTCTTGCTCGTTTGGATAGTATTTTGCAATTCCTGAGAGGATTTGACGGTCTTCACCATCACCAGCATCCAAGCGGAATTGAAGCAACTTATCAGAACCTTCCACTTTAGAAACTTCTTTGACTTCTGCGACACGGATCTCGACCTTATCAAAGTCTTCAAACTTGATTTCATCCTTGTTGAGTTTGAGTTCAACTTCATCTGGATTCCATTCTTTTTCGACTGCTGGTTTGTTGCCTTCCATTTGTTCCTTGATATAGGCGATTTCTTCTTCCATATCCAGACGCGGGAAGATTGGTGTTCCTTTGGCAACAACAGTCACACCTGCAGGGAAATCTGCCAAGCTCAAGTTTTCTAGGCTAGAAACTTCTGCGAGACCAAGTTGAGTCAAGACTGCACGACTGGTTTCCATCATAAATGGCTCAATCATGTGAGCTACGACACGAAGGCTAGCTGCCAAGTGGCTCATGACACTTGCCAATTGGTCACGAAGAGCTTCATCCTTAGCCAAGACCCATGGAGCTGTCTCATCGATGTATTTGTTAGTACGAGAGATAAGAGTCCATACTGCTTCTAGGGCACGCGGGTAGTCAACTGCTTCCATGTGTGTATGGTAGTCAGCGATAGATTGCTCTGCTACTTGAGCAAGAGCATTATCAAATTCAGTCACACCCTCTACATAGGCAGGAATTTGTCCATCAAAGTACTTGTTAATCATGGAAACTGTTCGGTTGAGGAGATTCCCAAGGTCATTGGCCAATTCATAGTTGATACGGCCGACGTAGTCTTCTGGAGTGAAGGTTCCATCTGAACCGACTGGAAGGCTACGCATGAGGTAGTAACGAAGTGGATCCAGTCCATAACGTTCTACTAGCATTTCAGGGTAAACGACATTCCCTTTAGACTTAGACATCTTGCCGTCTTTCATGACGAACCATCCGTGGGCAATCAAACGTTCAGGCAACTTCATATCCAACATCATGAGAAGGATTGGCCAGTAGATGGAGTGGAAACGAAGAATGTCTTTTCCGACCATGTGGAAGACCGTTCCATTCCAGAACTTGTCGTAGTTAGCATGATCGTCTTGACCGTAACCAAGAGCAGTCGCATAGTTAAGAAGGGCATCAATCCAAACATAGACAACGTGTTTTGGATTGGATGGAACTGGAACACCCCAGGTAAAGGTTGTACGAGAAACCGCTAAATCTTCCAAACCTGGCTCAATGAAGTTACGCAACATTTCATTGAGACGACCATCTGGAGTGATGAAGTCAGGGTGCGATTTGAAAAATTCTACCAAGCGGTCTTGGTATTTACTGAGGCGAAGGAAGTAAGACTCTTCTGAAACCCACTCCACTTCATGTCCTGATGGAGCGATACCGCCCGTCACATTTCCAGCTTCATCACGGAAAACTTCTGCAAGCTGGCTTTCTGTAAAGAATTCCTCATCTGAGACTGAATACCAACCAGAATATTCGCCCAAGTAGATATCATCTTGGGCAAGCAAGCGTTCAAAGACTTGTGCTACAACTTTTTCATGGTAATCATCCGTTGTACGAATGAATTTATCGTATGAGATATCGAGTAATTTCCAGAGTTCTTTGACGCCAACCGCCATGCCGTCAACATAGGCTTGTGGTGTGATGCCAGCTTCTTCTGCTTTCTGCTGGATTTTCTGACCATGCTCATCTAAACCTGTAAGATAAAAGACATCGTAGCCCATAAGGCGTTTGTAACGTGCTAAAACATCACAAGCAATAGTTGTGTAGGCAGAACCGATATGAAGTTTACCAGATGGATAGTAAATCGGCGTTGTAATATAAAAATTCTTTTCAGACATAATTTTTCCTTTCCAGGCAAATGAAACCTGTTTTTCTAACACTTCATTATATCACATTTTTAGTGATTTTCTATAGGAAAATCCATACAAAAACAAGACAGACAACTATCCATCTTGTTTTTTCTGCTCTATATCTTATTCATAACGAAGGGCTTCGATTGGATCGAGCTTAGAGGCTTTATTGGCTGGCAAGACTCCAAATATCATACCAACGCTGGCTGACACAGCCAAGCTAAAGAGAGCAATTGGGAGGGAAACCCCAACTTCGATACCTGCAATCATGTTTTGAAGCAGCACTCCGGCTAACATGGTCATTCCAGCAGCAATCCCAAGACCGATGACACCACCTAGCAAGGTCAAAATCATGGATTCAATCAAAAACTGTACTAAGATATTAGCCCGTGTAGCTCCGAGAGCCTTCCGCAGACCAATCTCACGCGTGCGTTCTGTCACCGAAACCAGCATGATATTCATAACACCAGTTCCCCCGACAAAGAGAGAGATTCCTGCGATGGCACTGATAATGGTGGTCATAAAACCAAATAGTTGTTGTACCTCTTGGAAGGCGGCGGTTGCATCCGCAACTTGGTACTCCCCTTGCTGAAGACCAGCAATCTCAGTCAGTTTTCGAGCCAACTCCGGACCCAAGGTCTGCGTTAGACTAGTATCATTGACACGAAAGACGATGTTCGAGATTTCATCAGTATTAAAATTGGCTGCAAGAGAGATATTGGTCGTAATTGGAAGACCACCAATCCCAAAGGCTTTAGCAGTTTTGGCTTCATTGCTCGAATAAACGCCAATCACACGGTAACTAAATTCATTAACAGAGATGATTTGATTAACCGCAGCTTCTGGACTATCAAACAAACTCTTGGCTAGTTCTTCATCCAGCAAAATCACACTGGCAAATTCCTTGTAGTCTTGCGGTCTTAGACTTCTACCCGCAACGATTTCATTTTCAACTGCGTTCATGTAGGTGCTATTTCCGCCTGTCAGTGTCGCTCGTTCAACCTTCTTATCCTTATAAGATAGGGTGACGTTGGTCGAGTTGGTGACATAGTAACTGTCTACTCCTTTGAGTTTAGCAGCTTCCTTGACCCAGGATTCTAGTGGTTTTGGCGGTTCAACATGAACATCCTCTTCTTTCCCACTGACTGTCAAAGCTGACTGACGCTGAGTAAAGGAGCCATCCTTGCTCTTGATAGGAGAGAAAAATACATGGATATCCTTCTGCGATTTGGTCATGTTTTTATTGACCTGACGAGACATAGAGTCGCCAAGAGCCATGATGACGACGACGGACGAAACTCCGATGATAATCCCAATCATAGTCAGGAAGGAACGCATCTTATGGGCCATGATGGATGAAAAGGCAAATTTCAGATTCTGCATCTTAGTTTTCCTCCTTCTCTACCTGAGCACTGTCAGACGAGATGACACCATCACGAATGACAATCTGGCGTTTGGCATAGGCAGCTATCTCAGGCTCATGCGTGACCATGATAATGGTTTTCCCTTCCTTGTTTAACTCCACCAACAGCTGCATGATTTGATTTCCCGTCTTGGTATCCAAGGCTCCTGTAGGTTCGTCTGCTAGGATGATAGAGGGATTGTTTACCAAGGCACGCGCAATCGCTACACGTTGCTTTTGACCACCTGATAACTCGGAAGGCAAATGATGACTGCGCTCCGTCAGCTCAACCTTTTCCAGAAATTCCTCAGCCAATTTCCGACGTTTAGAAGCCGAAACTCCAGCGTAAATCAAGGGCAATTCGACATTTTGAAGCGCATTGAGTTTGGACAAGAGAAAGAACTGCTGAAAGACAAAGCCGATTTGCTGGTTGCGGACCTTGGCCAGTTGTTTCTCTCCAAGACCTGCTACTTCTTGGCCATCAAGATAATACTCTCCACTGGTTGGTGTATCCAGCATTCCGATGGTATTCATCAACGTAGACTTACCAGAACCAGACGGTCCCATAATGGCGACAAACTCACCTTCTTGAACTTCTAAGTTAATATTTTTTAGGACCTGCAGTTCCTGGTCACCATTTCGATAACTTCTACAGATATTTTTGAGACTAATTAGTTTCTTCATCAGCCTTCACCTCTTTTCCTTCTTCCAAGGAAGATGTTGGATTACTGATGACCTTGGCACCGTCTGTCACACCTGAAGTGATTTCTTGGTTGTCTGCATCCGCATTCCCCAAAGTAACTTCTACCTTCTTCGCTTTTTTCTGGTCGTCTAAAAGCCAGACATAGTTTTTGTCATTTTCGGTAACAACACTTGTCAAAGGAACAAGGATGGCTTTACTTTTGTTTTTGACTTCAACACTGACTGAGAAGCCTTGTTTCAACTCACCGATATCGCTAGTCACATCAACAGTATAAGGGTACTTAGAGCCAGTATTTCCTCCAAGGGCTGCATTTGCTGCTTCTCCATTGTTTTTAGGATAATCTGAGATATAGCTAATCTTACCAGTCCAACTCTTATCTTGATACACTTTAGAAGTAAAGGTAACTTCTTGCCCTACAGAGAGGTTGGCAAGGTTGTATTCAGACAACTCCCCTTTGACCTGCAAGTTTTCATTACTTACGACATGTACTACCACTTGGCTGTTACCCGTTGGTGATTTGGAAACATTACGATTAACTTCAACTACAGTCCCTTCAAGTGTACTGAGGACAGTTGCAGCATCTAGCTGAGCTTGAGCCTTGTTGAGCTGAGCCACAGCATCTGCACGGTTATCCTTGGCATCACTGATTTGAGAATCAATAGAAGATACGGAAGAAGTCGCTGCTTGCGCTTGTTCTGGGAGTCCAGCTTCTGTTGGAACCTGTGGAGAAGCTGGTGCAGCTGATGCATTTTCACGAGCTTTGTTTAACTCCTCGATATGACGATCTGCCTTTGCAACTGCACGATCGGCTGCATCATAGGCAGCTTGAGCATCTGCACTGCTGTATTTGACCAAAGCTTGCCCTTCTTCGACCTTGTCCCCGACTGAAACGAGAATTTCATCTAAATCTCCCTTACTAGCATCAAAATAAACGTATTGTTCATTTTTTGCTGTAACTGTACCTGACAAGAGAACCGATGAAGCAACAGAACCTTCCTTAGCAGTAACGATATGAGGGGTTTCCTCCTTGACTGCTGACTGGGAAGGTTGTCTAAAAATCAAAATCCCCGCAGCACCGATAACAATAGCACTGGCAACACCAATCGCTGTGTATAATTGCCATTTTTTTGCCTTCTTATTTCTTTTCATTTTTAAGCTCCTTTATTCTTTTGCCTTACAAAAACCATTATATCAGAAATACCAAGCCCAAACAATGACAGTTCAGATAGAAACAATGACAGTTCAGGATTATTATTTCGTTCGGTATTCGTTTATTGGATTATTGTGCTAGATATATAATACAATATCTTTTTGAATTTGGCAAGCGTTTTTATAATTTTTTTATCGTAGCAGATTTTTGCATTCAAAAAATAAAAACGATAGAATATGACTATCAAAGCTATAAGGAGTTTTCTATGAGAGAATATGATATCATCGCCATCGGTGGAGGAAGTGGCGGCATTGCCACTATGAACCGAGCTGGTGAACACGGTGCTAAAGCTGCTGTTATCGAAGAGAAAAAATTAGGTGGAACCTGCGTCAATGTCGGCTGTGTTCCTAAAAAAATCATGTGGTATGGAGCGCAAATCGCTGAAAGCTTCAACCACTACGGCCCTGACTATGGTTTTACAAGTTCAGATGTTCAATTTGATTTCGCAAAACTTCGTCAAAATCGTGAAGCCTACATCGACCGTGCTCGCTCATCTTATGATGGAAGTTTCAAGCGCAACGGTGTTGATTTGATTGAAGGTCGTGCTCATTTCATTGATGCTCATACGGTCAGCGTTAATGGTGAATTGATTCGTGCCAAACATATCGTGATTGCGACTGGCGCTCGTCCAAGCATTCCAACTATCCCTGGAGCTGAACTTGGTGGTAGCTCAGACGATGTCTTTGCTTGGGAGCAACTTCCTGAATCTGTTGCGATTCTTGGAGCTGGCTATATCGCCGTTGAATTAGCAGGTGTTCTCCACGCTCTAGGAGTAAAAACTGATTTGTTTGTCCGTCGTGATCGTCCCTTGCGTGGTTTTGACAGCTACATCGTTGAAGGACTTGTCAATGAAATGGAAAAAACAGGTCTACCTTTACACACACATAAGGTACCCGTCAAGCTCGAAGAAACGGAGCAAGGTATTACCATTTATTTCGAAGACGGTTCTAGTCATACTGCCAGCCAAGTTATCTGGGCTACCGGTCGCCGTCCAAATGTAGACGGTCTGGAGTTAGAAAAGGCTGGCGTCACACTCAACCAACGTGGATTTATCCAAGTGGATGAATATCAAAATACAGTTGTAGATGGTATCTATGCTCTTGGAGATGTTACTGGTGAGAAGGAACTGACCCCGGTAGCCATCAAGGCAGGACGTACCTTATCTGAACGCCTCTTCAACGGGAAAACAAATGCCAAGATGGACTACACGACTATCCCTACAGTTGTCTTCTCCCACCCAGCAATCGGAACAGTCGGTTTAACTGAAGATCAAGCTATCAAAGAATACGGCCAAGATAACATCAAAGTCTACAAGTCAAGCTTTGCATCTATGTACTCAGCCGTTACAAACCATCGTCAAGAATCTCGCTTCAAACTCATCACCGCCGGTGCTGACGAAAAAGTTGTTGGACTTCACGGACTTGGTTACGGAGTGGATGAGATGATTCAAGGATTCGCTGTTGCTATTAAGATGGGAGCAACCAAGGCGGACTTTGATGCTACAGTAGCTATCCACCCAACTGCCTCGGAAGAATTTGTAACCATGCGCTAATTATCACAAGAGACCTCTTGAGGTCTCTTTTTACTTGTAAAATCGGCTGTTACAAAATTGTTACCTTGATTTCAAAAATAGGTTGACTTTTCTTTCTAGATTAGTATAATAGTTACTATAATTTTGAAAAGAGGTTAACAGTTTTGAAAAAAGCTCATATCTATGCTATCCCTGCTATCGGTGCTGCTCTCATCGCCGTATTGGCACAAATCAGTCTCCCTATCGGTCCTGTACCTTTCACTTTGCAAAACTTTGCAATCGGTCTGATTGCTACTGTTTTTAGACCTAGGGAAGCCGTCCTATCTGTAGCTCTCTATCTCTTGCTGGGTGCCATTGGTTTACCTGTTTTTGCAGGGGGAGGAGCTGGATTTCACGTTTTAGTCGGCCCAAGCGCAGGCTATCTTTGGTTCGATCTTGTCTATGCTGGACTTACATCTTATCTCATCCATCAAAATAGTGGCTACATTCGCATTTTCCTAGCCAACCTCTTGGGTGACTCCCTCGTCTTTGTCGGAGGCATTCTCAGCCTCCACTTCCTAGCTGGTATGCCATTTAATCAGGCACTAGCTGTCGGTGTCCTTCCCTTTATCCTCCCTGATCTTGGTAAGATTATTGCCATTAGTTTCATTAGTCGTCCCCTACTCAAACGATTGAAAAGCCTTCCATATTTTTCAAGATAAAAGAATAGTCCAGAACAATTGTTCTGGACTATTTCCATTCTAAGAATCAACTATACACTATTTAGATACTCGACTATTCTTATACCAGTATGAATATTAATCGTTTTATTCTTCAAATTATAGCTATTCAAAATATGCAAAGTAGAAAAGTATTCTAATTGATTCAAACCAAATATGCTTCCATTGATTTCGGAAGGTTGGCAATTGTATACTTTTCAGAAAACGCATTTTCACTGAGAGAGCTATATTTTATAAATTATTTGTGATACAATAGAGCTACCTAAAAGATTCAGAAAATTTAATGTTCATTGATTGTTTATATTAACTTGAACATTCTGATTTTTCTTCATTCAAAAATAACTGTAAATAATTATAAGTAGAAAGGTAATTCTATGGCAAAGAATACTCGTGAGCTAATCATTAGAGCTCTCATTACACTAGCTAAGAAAAATCCTCAGCGTAGTTCCTTTACAATGACTGAAATTGCTGCTGAAGCTGGTATTTCACGACAAGCGATTTATCAAAAGCATTTTAACAACTTTGAAGATATTATCGAATACATTCACGAAGAGACCAATCAACACATTTTTAACGTCTTTAATAAGTACTGCCCTAGCAATGATGGAGATCCTATCAGCTTTTTAGCAGACCATATACTTCCTCTCATATACGAAAAAAGGGAAGTTATTAACACCTTGTATACCACACAAGCCGACCCATGTTGGAAGGAATTTCTGCGTGGAACATACTCAGAGTGGGTACTAAAGAATGTCAATTACCAACTGAAATATAATTTTAATAAAGAGGACATCGCTTATATCATTACGACCATGGCCATCTCTTTTATTGAAGTGTGGATTCGTAAAGATAATCCAATACCACCTGAAGAGTATAGAGAGACTTTCATTCAATTGTCTAAGACTTCTCTTTGTGACTATATTGTGTCATAAAAAAAGAATCTTGAGTTCCACTCAAGATTCTTTTTATTGTCCACCTTTAAAGGCATCCACCATTACCTGAAATTCTTCATTTGTAAGAGTAATTCCCTTGCCCATTTTAGTATGATCTGGGCTCCAAGCGCGAATGTCAAACTTTGCAGGGGCTCCATTAAAGCTGACGCGATTGATTTCCTTGGTCCATCCTTTTTCATTTTCAGACAGGGTCAGTAAGTGTTCTTCGATTTCAAATGTAAATTCTGCCATTTTGTTCTCCTTTTAAGTTTTCATTAGATTATTCGAAAAACCTTGTAGTTTTTAGAAAAATTTTATATAATGTGGATATGTAAGGAGGGAGGATTCTATGAGACAGGCATTCCAACTAGTTCTAGATAAACTACATAGTTTTCTCAATGGGAATGATGATCATCCTCAAATCGAGGACAACTCCCTCACTGCTATGATTGAACAAGCCATCCAGAAAAAGACGGCTGTTCATGTGATACTTGCAGAAACAAGTTTTACGGGTGATATTATCAAACACGACGCCAATCGCCAACAAATTATCGTCAAGAATTTTTCAAAAAACGTGACTCGAATCATTCGTATCAGTGATATTAAACGGCTTCGTTTTGTTCCCTCAACCGTACAACAAGCTCAGAAAAGTCTATTTAAGAAAGAGTGAGATGTTCATTGCATCCCACTCTTTTTCTTACCGGATTTGTTCAAAATGAAGATGAACGGCGATATGGTCGCCATAACCACTTCTCTCCAAATCGCGTTGCAAGCGATAAGAGATATAGTGCTCTGCAATGGTAATGTAGCCAGCTCCAAGTAAGCGGTGCTCAACCATTGACTGGATCATGCTGATAGTCGCACGTTCCACTTTTGCTTCTTCCAAGTCCAAAACGACTTTCTTAGTAACTTGTGCAAGGTTTTGACGCAAATCATCTGTCAAAACATAAACGGTTTGAGCTGCTTTTAGGACAGCTTGGTAAATTTTATCTGGATCAAATTCAGCAATTTCTCCATTACGTTTGATTACTTGCATAAGGTTCTCCTTTATTCTTTGTTTTCTTTGATTTCAGCCAGCATTTTTTCTTCTTCGGCTGTTAGTTGATAGTTTTCTAGCAAGTCAGGTCTGCGCTCGTAGGTTTTCTTTAGGCTCTCATACAGTCGCCACTGACGAATCTTTTCATGGTGTCCACTCATGAGCACATCTGGAACCACCATGCCACGATAGTCATAAGGACGTGTGTACTGAGGATATTCGAGGAGTCCCGAAGAAAAACTGTCATCTTGGTGGCTAGACTCCTTGCCAATCACTTCAGGAATCAGGCGAACGGTCGCATCGATCATGGTCATGGCCGCCAATTCTCCTCCAGTCAAGACATAATCTCCTAGGGAAATTTCATCGGTTACTAAGGTCTTGATGCGTTCGTCATACCCTTCATAGTGACCACAAATAAAGATCAGTTCCTCTTCCTGAGCCAAATCCTCAGCGTAAGCTTGATCGAACTGTTTTCCAGCAGGATCAAGAAGAATGACGCGGGGATTTTTCTTTTCAATGGCATCAAAGGCATCGAAAATAGGTTGCGCTCGGAGCAACATCCCCTGACCGCCTCCGTAGGGCTCATCGTCAACATGACGGGCCTTTTCAGCGTATTCTCTGAAATTATGATACTGGATATCCAAGAGCCCTTTTTCTCGAGCCTTCCCAACAATCGAGTGTTCCAGCGGAGAAAACATCTCAGGAAAGAGGGTTAAAATATCAATCTTCATCGTCTAACCCTTCTAAGATTTCCACTTCGACCCGTTTGTTTGGAATATCAACATTGAGAACTACTGGCGGAATGTAGGGTAAAAGCAAATCTCGCTTACCTTTTCGCTTGACTACCCAGACATCATTGGCTCCTGGTTGTAGGATTTCCTTGATATTTCCAATCAAGTTGTCACCCTCGTAAACATCCAAACCGATAATCTCGTGATAATAGAATTCACCATCATCTAAATCGTTCAAATCTTCCTCAGCAACCTTGAGGCTATAACCCTTGTACTTCTCAATCGCATTGATATGGTACATATCTTTGAATTTGATAATGTCAAAATTCTTATGCTTACGGTGGCTAGCGATGGTCACTGTTTGGACAAACTGATCTTTTTCATCAAATAAAGCCAGCTCTGCCCCTTTTTTAAACCGTTCCTCAGCAAAATCCGTCACAGACAAGACTCGCATCTCACCCTGCAGACCCTGCGTATTGACGATTTTCCCAACATTAAAGTAGTTCATCTTGTCTCCTGTATCTATTTCTATCCTTTATTTTATCACGTTCTAGGGATTTTCACAAGTTGGAGAAAATCAGCTATAATCCAAAAAGTGCTAGTAGTTTCCTCTTTAACGTTAATTTATATTTGAAAGAAGAAATATTTATATTCCCGTTATACATATTACTATAAAATGTATACTCCCCAATTTGACCTTGACTTGCCTTCCATTTCTTTCTTAAACTAGGTATAGTCTCAGGTAAATTTGTATGAATCAATAAGCATGTATAATTTTTTAAATTTTTGACTGTATGTATTTTATCTTGAACGACTAAACGATTACTTTTTGAATCATAGATTAAAGAATAAAATTCTACAATTTTAATATCAACTTCTTTTGGATAAAAAATCAAATGGTTATAGCGTTTATCATTTTTATTATGTTTAAACTCATAAACATGATGAAATTTCGTATGTAAGGAATCAAATTCGATTGGTTTAATTGCCTGAATTTCGATATTATTAATATAGGCCTTATTCTGGAAACTAATTTTTAAAATTACACCTATAAAAGTCAAAATCTGTATAATTCGTAATAACCAATCAATATACATCGCCCAGTCTATTTTTAAAAAATAATCAGTGTCCAATATCTCTCAAATCTCCCTTCAGAAAACTTTCCAAATCACGTTCATGCTGATACTTAATGGCTGCTTTTTTATCTTTGTCAAAGATGGTTTTGGTTAGGTCAATATCGTTGATGGCCGCGATTGCAACAGTGTAATGAATGATATCAGCCAATTCTTTGGCAAGTTCCTCGTTTGAGTCCTGAACCCCCTCTTTTCGACCAGAGCGCCCATTCAAGACCTCAGCTACTTCTCCTACTTCCTCCACTAGCTTGATAAAGAGGCCTTCCTCAGTTCGAGATTGCTGGTAATGTTCGAGTAAGTAGGCTTGTAATTGTCTAAACGTTAAATCCTTCATCTTCTCCTCCTCACAAAAAAAACGAGACATCTGTCCCGCTTTTTTTTTTTATTTTTCATCGATAACGATTCTTACTTTTTTGTCTTCAGTTGGGACAGAGTAGACAATCGTTCTTATCGCTGAGATAGTGCGACCCTTACGACCGATAACACGACCGACATCGCTTTGGTCAAGATCCAAGTGATACTCCAAAAACTCTGGTGTGTCTTCAATCTTGATAGTTAAGGCATCAGGTTGTGAAATCAAAGGTTTCACAATCGCAATAATGAGATTTTCAATCGTATCCATCTGTCAACCTACTTTAAACTTATTTTGAGAATTTAGAATCGTGGAATTTTTTCAATACGCCTTCTTTTGAAAGGATGTTGCGAACTGTATCTGAAGGTTGAGCTCCATCAGCCAACCATGCAAGAACGCGGTCTTCTTTCAAAGTTACTTGGTTTTCAGCAACAAGTGGGTTGTAAGTACCAACTGTTTCGATGAAACGTCCGTCACGTGGTGAACGTGAGTCTGCTACGTTGATACGGTAGAAAGGTTTTTTCTTAGAACCCATACGAGTCAAACGGATTTTAACTGCCATTTTTTAATGTCTCTTTTCTTATTTTTTTATTTCGGTGAAATAGCTGAGCTATTTAGCACATGTTCTATTATAGCAGATTTCTGACAGGTGTCAAGAAAAAAACTTGACAGAGTTTTTATTTTTTCAGATTTTCCACAAAAAACTTGAATAAATTGATTTTAAATTAAAAAAACTTATAAACGCTTGATTCGACTTGCAAAAAAGAGTAAAATAGAGTCAGAAAGCAGGTGAATTTATGTACCAAGCACAACGATTAGAAGAAATCATAACACTTTTAGAAGAGAGAGGAAGCCTTTCAGCAAAAGAAATGGTTGACTATTTCCAAGTATCCAAAGATACCGTCCGCAGAGATTTTTCTATTCTTGCAAAGGAAAATAGAGCACAAAGAACTCACGGAGGATTGCTATCAATAAAGAAACAGCCTATACTAGGCTTTAAAGACAGGAGAGAACAATCTTCCAAAGAAAAAGAGAAAATCGCCTCTCTAGCAAAGGAACTCATTTCTAATGGAGACCTACTATTCTTTGATGTTTCAACAACTGTACTAGAATTAGCTAAAATACTTGAGAAAGAAGTTAGTATTTTCAGTCATTCATTAGATAATGCGCTTATTCTAGGAGGAAAAGAAAATGTCGATTTTCACATTCTAGGCGGAAAGTTTCATAAAAAGAATCGTTTCTATTACTCTCTAGAAGAATCGGACATTTTAAACTCTATTAAGTTTGATTTAGCTTTTTTTGGAGCTGCAAGTCTTTCAGATGGTCAAGTTAGTTTTGAAGACCAAGAAGATGTTCTAATGAAAAAGAGAGCATTTAAAACAAGCAAAACTCGTGTCTTACTGGCTGAAACCAGTAAAATAAGCAAACACTCTCACTTTATTCTGTCTGAACTAGCTGATTTTGATTATTGGATTACAGACAAAGAACCCGATATAGAAATTCAGCGATCTTTAGATGGCAAAACAACTATTCTATTTTAAAAGGGAGGAAGCTATGAGAAATATTAAATTGATTATAAGCGATATTGACGGAACAATTTTAGACAAAAATCACCAGATAGACTCTTATTTGCCTGAACTGATGCCAATTTTAAAACAAAAAGAAATCCCTTTTGTCTTAGCTTCTGCTCGCTCTCCTCTCGGTATTGCTCCAATTTCTAGAAAACTAGGAATTTCCGACTTTCCAATTGCATGCTATAATGGTGCCCTAATCAGTAAGGGGGATGAGGTTCTAAGTCAGCATTCTATTGATAAAAAAGAATTGGCATTTCTTCATGATTTTTTAAAAAGAGAATTTCCGACAGTTTCTATCAATGTTTATTCTGGACAAGATTGGTTTGTTAATACTTTAGATAAATGGGTACAAATCGAAGCTAACATTACTGGAGAAAGTCCAAAAGTTACATCTATAACAGATTTTATAAGAGAGGAACATACTCTTGTTCATAAACTATTATTAATTGATAAGGCAGACACTATACAGAAACTACAAAACATCTTATCCATTATGGATTTCCCTCAAACCGACTTTTATCTCTCCAAGGATAACTATCTTGAAGTCACACATAATCAAGTATCTAAAAAACAGGCTCTGTTAGAATTGGCTAACTATTATCAAATTCCTCTCAAGGAGATTATGACCTTGGGTGACAATTATAATGATATTCCCATGATTGAAACCGCAGGTCTCGGTATTGCAATGGGAAATGCTCCTACAGATGTCAAAGACTGTGCAAATGCAGTAACATACTCTAATGAACAAAATGGAGTAAGTCAAGCTATAAAATTACATGTATTAGCAAAATAACCTCATTTTAAAATTTGAAATCAAACTCCTTTTAAGGTACAATGGTAGAAATGAATTTTTGAGAGGTTAACAATGAAAAAACTAGCAACCCTTCTTTTACTATCAACTGTAGCCCTTGCTGGATGTACTAGTATCCAACGTGGTCTCCGTGGTGATGAATATGTCGACTCCAGTATCTCAGCTGAAGAAAGCTCAAAAGCGGCTGCTCAGGCTGCCAAAGATTTGAATGACGCTTTGACCAATGAAAATGCCAACTTCCCTCAACTTTCTAAGGAAGTTGCTGAAGACGAAGCTGAGGTCATTTTACACACAAATCAAGGCGATATCCGCATCAAACTCTTTCCAAAACTAGCACCACTAGCAGTTGAAAACTTCCTCACTCACGCTAAGGAAGGCTATTATAACGGCATCACCTTCCACCGTGTCATTGATGGCTTTATGGTCCAAACTGGAGATCCTAAGGGAGATGGTACAGGCGGCCAATCTATCTGGCATGATAAGGATAAAACAAAGGACAAGGGAACTGGTTTCAAAAATGAAATCTCTCCTTACCTATACAATATCCGAGGAGCCCTTGCTATGGCTAATACTGGTCAATCAAACACCAACGGTAGCCAGTTCTTCATCAACCAAAACTCAACAGATATTTCTGCTAAACTTCCTACTAGCAAGTATCCAAAGAAAATCATCGAAGCCTATAAAGAGGGCGGAAATCCTAGTCTAGACGGCAAACACCCCGTCTTTGGTCAAGTCATCGATGGTATGGACGTTGTTGACAAGATTGCCAAGGCTGAAAAAGATGAGAAAGATAAACCAACGTCTGCTATCACCATTGATAGTATAGAAGTGGTGAAAGACTACGACTTCAGCAAAAAATAAGCCATCAACAGATAAGGAGACGATGACATGATTTTATTTTGGGGTTCTAAAGGTTATCAGAAAGATTTGGGACATACGCAAACTGCGATCGAATGTGGTCACTGTAACAATGTCGACACTTGGGAGATCGTAGAAACTGGGCGCAAGTTCACCCTCTACTGGATTCCACTTTTCCCTTATGGTAAAAGTTACTTCGTTTCTTGTCCGATTTGCCACTACGGTAAAGAAATTGAGAAATCTGAAGTTGAAAACTATTTAAATTACTAGTCAAAAAAGCCAAGTCATTTCGACTTGGCTTTTTTACTGCTTTTAAGTTAGCTTGTTAAAGTCCCAGATTTGGTCCATCCAGCCTTCATAGAAGTCTGGTTCGTGGCAAACCATAAGAATGCTTCCTTTGTATTCTTTAAGCGCCCGTTTGAGTTCTTCCTTGGCATCTACATCCAAGTGGTTAGTCGGCTCGTCCAACACTAAGACGTTGTTTTCACGGTTCATCAAGAGACAGAAACGCACCTTGGCCTGTTCTCCACCTGACAAGACCTGAATTTGGCTTTCAATGTGCTTAGTCGTCAACCCACAGCGGGCAAGGGCCGCACGGACTTCTGCTTGGTTAAGGGAAGGAAAGGCATTCCAGACAGCCTCTAGTGGTGTTTGACGATTGCCACCTTCTACTTCCTGTTCAAAGTAACCAAGTTCTAGGTAATCACCGCGTTCAACCTCCCCAGCGATTGGCGGAATAATTCCCAAGAGAGACTTCAAGAGAGTTGTTTTCCCGATACCATTGGCTCCAATAATGGCAACCTTTTGATTGCGTTCAAAGGTGAGGTTTAATGGTTTGGTAAGTGGACGGTCATAACCAATCTGCAAGTCCTTAGCTTGGAAAATAAAGCGACCAGGAGTACGAGCCGGTTTAAAATCAAAGGATGGCTTTGGTTTCTCGCTTTGGAGTTCAATGATATCCATCTTGTCGAGTTTCTTTTGACGGGACATGGCCATATTACGCGTTGCGACACGCGCTTTGTTTCGAGCGACAAAGTCCTTGAGGTCGGCAATTTCTTTCTGTTGACGTTCGTAGGCTGCTTCCAACTGAGATTTCTTCATGGCATAGACTTCTTGGAACTGGTAGTAGTCACCAGAGTAACGCGTCAACTGTTGATTTTCCACATGGTAGACGATATTGATTACGTCGTTGAGGAAAGGAATATCATGCGAAATAAGGACAAAGGCATTCTCATAGTTTTGGAGATAACGCTTGAGCCAGTCAATGTGTTCAGCATCCAAGTAGTTGGTTGGCTCGTCAAGCAGCAAAATATCTGGTTTTTCAAGGAGGAGTTTAGCCAAAAGCACCTTGGTTCTTTGTCCACCTGATAAGGCTGTTACATCTGTATCCATGCCATAGTCCATGACACCGAGGGCACGCGCTACTTCATCAATCTTAGCATCCAAAGTATAGAAATCTCGACTCTCCAAACGGTCTTGGAGTTCGCCAACTTCTTCCATTAGCGCGTCAATATCTGCTCCGTCCTCTGCCATTTCCATATAGAGGTCATTGATACGAGCTTCTGCTTTAAATAGCTCATCAAAGGCTGTCCGCAAGACATCACGCACGGTTTGACCTTCCTTTAGCACAGCGTGCTGATCCAGATAGCCAGCAGTCACATATTTTGACCACTCCACCTTCCCTTCATCTGGCAACATCTTACCAGTCACAATGCTCATAAAGGTTGATTTCCCTTCACCGTTAGCACCAACTAGACCGATATGCTCTCCCTTGAGGAGACGGAAAGACACATCTTCAAAAATTGCACGGTCACCAAAACCGTGACTTAAATTTTTAACTTCTAAAATACTCATTCTAATTCCTTATCTTGTTTTTATGCAGTCCTTTATAGAGGACCCAAGCCAGATAGCCACCCAAGGTATTGGTCCACAAATCATCAATCTCAAAGACCCGATTAAAATCAAAGAAAAAGTCTAAGACCAGCTGCGTACATTCAATTCCTAAGCTCAGAAGAAAACTGAGAAATAGGATTTTTTTCGTTTGTCGTAAATTTGGACAGAGATAGATCAGTTGAAAGACTAGTGGGAAAAGCAAGAAGACATTTAAAATGTTCTGCAAAAAGATCCAAAGGACTTGTCCCAAACTGGTCACTTCACCCAGATTCCAAAGGGAGTTTAAGGGAGTTAAAAGAAAAACCAGGCGTCCAAAAGTTTGAATACCTGGAGTTTCCACTCCTGTAGGAAGCTGAGGTTGGGGAGTGAAGCAAAAACAGACAATGCAAAGGCTGTAAACAGCCACTCCCAATCTTAAGATTAATTCTCTTTTTTTAGTCATTTTATGGATTTACCGCTGCGACTGCCTTCTGGCGATCACGTTTCATTGTATTGGAGCGTAATTGTCCACAAGCTGCATCAATATCTGTACCATGCTCTTGACGGACAACACAGTTGACCCCTTTTTTCTTGAGGGTATCGTAGAAGGCCATCACGCGCTCTTTAGGACTACGGCTATATTGGTCATGTTCACTAACTGGGTTATAGGGAATCAAGTTTACATAAGACAATTTCTTGATGTTCTTGAGCAATTCAGCCAACTCCAAGGCTTGTTCAACACCGTCGTTGACTTCATTGAGCATGATGTATTCAAAGGTCACACGGCGATTGGTTGTTTCGATATAGTACTCAATAGCAGCAAAGAGTTTTTCAATCGGAAAGGCACGATTAATTTTCATGATGCTTGAGCGCAATTCATTATTGGGTGCGTGAAGGGAAACAGCCAGATTGACCTGTACGCCTTCATTAGCAAAGTCACGAATTTTATGGGCCAAACCTGAAGTTGAAACCGTGATGTGACGAGCACCGATTGCCATCCCCTTGTCATCATTGATGGTACGGACAAAATTCAAAACATTGTTGTAATTATCAAATGGTTCACCAATTCCCATAACAACGATATGGCTGACACGTTCATCCTGACCACGTTCATCAAAGTATTTCTGAACTAGCATGATCTGCGCTACGATTTCCCCGTTATTGAGGTCACGTTGCTTCTTGATCAAGCCTGATGCACAGAAGGTACAACCAATATTACAGCCAACCTGAGTAGTCACACAGACTGACAAACCGTAGTGTTGACGCATGAGTACTGTCTCAATCAACATGCCATCTGGCAACTCGAAAAGATACTTAACCGTACCGTCAGCTGACTCTTGTACAATCCGTTGTTTCAAAGGATTTACGACAAACTGCTCATTGAGCTTGGCAATCAAACCCTTGGAAAGATTAGTCATTTCTTCAAATGACTGGACACGTTTACGGTAAAGCCATTCCCAGATTTGATCTGCTCGGAATTTCTTTTCTCCTTGTTCTAATACCCATTCTTGCATTGTTTGACGTGTTAAACTATAAATAGACGGTTTCATCTCTTCTCCTTATTCTCTATCTATTTCTGACGAATGACAAAATGGCGCTGTCCCTTGTCCTCTTTCTGAGACTTTTGGTCCTTATGACGACGTCTATTTCTCTTATCCGCATTTGGTTTTCTCTTGTTTTGCGAAGGTTTCTTGCCTCTTCTAGGAAGGTTTTCCTCTTCCTTTTTACGCATTTTCTTGTCAAATGATGCACGCTTAGGTGCTTGGTTTTCTAGGACAAAATAAGCACAACCATAACTACAGTACTCCAAAAGATAATCTTGTAAGCGACTGATTTTTTCAATTTTTTCCTCTGTTCGATCGTCTTTGTAAAAACCGCGTAGGCGGAGCTGTTCATTGCTCCAGTCCCCCACGACATAATCAAACTTGGTCAACACTTCTGAGAAGCGTTGATTAAAGACAGTCACATCGAAGGCATCCTTGATATTTTCAACCAAGGTAAAAGCAATCCCTTCAGTCTCAACCTTATCCCCATTCACATGAAATTCTGGGCCAGGAAACTTGTTATAGTTGTATAATTCAGGTGCAATTTCTTTACGCATAGTCTTCCTTTTCCACGATTACTTAACACTCTATTTTACCATAATTTCTACAAGTTGGCACGAATATCCTCTAAATGAAAAAAGTCTGACGATTTTGTCAGACTTCTGCTTTATAACCTTAAAAAGAGAAGATTGACTCTTCCCTCCATATTTTATTATTTAGCTGCTGCGTAAAGCTCGTCTACTTTGTTCCAGTTAATCACTGAGAAGAAAGCTTTGATGTAGTCAGGACGCACGTTGCGGTATTTCACGTAGTAAGCATGTTCCCAAACGTCCAAGCCCAAGATTGGTTTTTTGCCTTCTGAGATTGGGGTGTCTTGGTTTGCTGTTGAAGTTACTTCAAGCTTCCCTTCTTTGTTGACAACCAACCATGCCCATCCAGAACCAAAGCGAGTTGTAGCTGCTGCTGTAAAGGCTGCTTGGAACTCTTCAAATGAACCAAATGTTGCATCGATTGCTGCTGCAAGTTCTGCTGATGGAGCAGTTTTCTCAGGAGTCATCAATTCCCAGAAAAGAGCGTGGTTCAAGTGTCCACCACCATTGTTGATAAGTGCTTGACGGATATCGGCTGGGATAGAATCTACATCAGCAAGCAAGGCTTCAAGGTCTTCACCGATTTCAGGGTGTTTTTCAAGCGCTGCATTTGCATTGTTTACATAAGTTTGGTGGTGTTTGTCATGGTGCAAGTGCATTGTTTCTGCATCGATGTATGGTTCCAAAGCGTCATATGCGTATGGAAGGTCTGGTAAGATAATAGCCATCTGTAATACCTCTTTTTCTTTCTATATGAAGATGATAACGCAATCATCCTCTTTTTTCAAGTTTTATGCTCATTACGCTTGGCTAGATATCTGTAACAGCGCTCTCTCAAAAAGGTAGCCTTTTTCATAGACACCTGTCTTAATCTGGTAGTCTGTTTCAATCAAATAAGAAATCGCTCGCTTGAGAAAATCTAAGGAAATCCCTCTCGAATCTCTCAGTGCAAACTTGATTTGATAAGGATTAGGATTGCGCCCCAAGTAAGTTCCCAGACTGCTTGCAATCTGTGATTCCGTCTGACCAGCTTCTGATAAAATCTTCACTTGGGCAAAGGTACGAAACTGCCCTAACATGACCGCTATGAGCTTGATTTCGTCTTCCCCTTGCAAGGTCAAATCTCTAACCAAGTCACGGGCCTGGTCGATCTTTTTGCCCAAGATAAACTGAGTCAAATCAAAAATATTGTCCTGCAGGGTCTTTGGTATAGCCTCGACAATATCCTTCTCCTCTATCATGCCATCTGACTTATAAGACTGTAAAAAAAGGAGATTTTTCTGGATTTCACTAAATTGAAAACCAGATTTGAGAAGTAGATTTTCAAAGGATTGCCCCACAAACTGCAGACCTTGTGTCTGACTCCATTTTTGGAAATACTGGCGCAGTTCTTGCTCCTTAGCCTCAATAGCATCAAAGACAGTCGCATCTCGTTTGAGCAATTTGACCAGCCGTCTTTTACTATCTAACTTTCCTTCAGCAAAAATCAACAACTTGGTTGTTGGCGAAGGGTTATCAAGGTATTCCTCAAATGACTTGAGCTCATCATCTGTTAAAAAGCGTTTCTTGGCTGTTGTGATATCGACAAAATGATCTAATATCACGATTTTCTCATCCGCAAAGAAAGGGAGACTGACCAACTCCAACTCTAAGTCTTTATAAGCTACTTCTTTCATATCAAAGTAAGCAAAATTGAGATCAGCTGGATCATAACCAATCTGCTTCAACACTTGACTCTTCATAACTTCAAACTGACCCTGATCTGTCCCTGTAAATAGATTCAAGCTAGATAGATTTGATAAAGTCAATTTCTGACTGTCTTCAATGGCTAGCATCTTCTCTCCTTTCTTCTGATTTTTTATTAAACTTAATCAATATAGCGCAATTTCCCACGGAAATCTTCTAGGCTCTCGTACCCTTTTTCCGCCATAATAGCTTTCAGTTCATTGGTAATGCGCTCAAAAGCTCCAACGCCTTCCTTGTGGAGCGTCGTTCCTACTTGCACCATACTAGCACCACAGAGGATGTGTTCAAAGGCATCACGACCCGTTAGAACACCACCCGTTCCGATGATTTGGATTTGCGGATTGAGACGTTGGTAAAAGGCGTGCACATTAGCAAGAGCAGTCGGCTTGATATACTCTCCACCAATCCCACCAAAACCATTTTTAGGACGAATCACGACCGACTCGCCTTCTATATAAAGGCCGTTTCCGATAGAGTTAACACAGTTGACAAACTTGAGCGGATATTTGTTGAAAATAGCAGCCGCTTGATCAAAGTGAATAATATCAAAATATGGTGGCAATTTGATCCCAAGAGGTTTGGTAAAGTAGGCAAATACCTCTGACAAGATACGGTCTGTTGTCTCAAAATCATAGGCAATCTGAGGTTTTCCTGGAACATTTGGACAAGAGAGATTAAGCTCGGTCAGTCCATTGAATTCACTCTCTTGAACTTTTTTCAAGATGGTATGTGTTTCTTCTGGAGACATGCCAACTAAAGATAGGAAGAAAGTACGGTTTGGCTCTTTTTCCTGCAAGTCCAAAAGATAGTCCAGATAGTAGTCTAAGCCATTATTTGGCAAGCCCATAGAGTTGATGGAACCAAGTGGAACATCCTGATAACGTGGTTCAGGATTGCCCTGACGAAAGTCCAAGGTCGCAGTCTTCGTAACAAAAGTACCCGCCGCTGAGTTTTTGACCCCTTCAAGCTCTTCTATCGTCATACACGCCACACCCGCTGCATTCATCAAGCAATTGTTAAACTCAAAGCCAGCTATTTGTGTTTTCGTTGATACCATGATTCTGATCCTCCAGATTCCTTTTATTTCTAATATTATACCATACTTTAAGATTTTCTCTTTGAGAAACTAATTTCTATATAAAACGTTCGGTTTTGTAAATTGAAAGAATTTTTAGAAAATTTCTGTTTTTTTCTTTACACTCAAAAAAAATTCTGCTATAATGGCTCATGTAATAAAATATAACAACAAAAGGAGAACGATATGACATCTGCTAAAGACTATATCCAAAGCGTGTTTGCAACTGTGAAAGCTCGTAATGGGCATGAGGCTGAATTTCTCCAGGCGGTTGAAGAATTCTTCAGCACTTTGGAACCTGTATTTGAAAAACATCCCGAGTATATCGAAGAAAACATCTTGGCACGTATCACTGAGCCTGAGCGCGTAATTTCTTTCCGAGTTCCTTGGGTTGACCGTGATGGAAAAGTCCAAGTGAACCGTGGTTACCGTGTTCAATTCAACTCAGCTGTTGGACCATATAAAGGTGGACTTCGTTTCCACCCAACTGTAAACCAAGGGATTTTGAAATTCCTCGGCTTCGAACAAATCTTTAAAAACGTTTTGACTGGACTTCCAATCGGTGGAGGTAAAGGTGGATCAGACTTCGATCCTAAAGGGAAGACTGATGCTGAAGTGATGCGCTTCTGCCAAAGCTTTATGACAGAATTACAAAAATACATCGGACCATCTCTTGACGTACCTGCTGGTGATATCGGTGTTGGTGGACGTGAAATTGGTTACCTTTACGGACAGTACAAACGTCTTAACCAATTTGATGCGGGTGTCTTGACTGGTAAACCTCTTGGATTTGGTGGTAGCTTGATTCGTCCAGAAGCAACTGGTTATGGTTTGGTTTACTACACTGAAGAAATGCTCAAAGCTAATGGTAACAGTTTTGCTGGTAAGAAAGTGGTAATTTCAGGTTCTGGTAACGTGGCTCAATACGCTCTTCAAAAAGCGACTGAACTTGGTGCAACTGTTATCTCTGTATCTGACTCAAATGGTTATGTCATCGATGAAAATGGTATCGACTTCGATCTTCTAGCAGATGTGAAGAATAACCGTCGTGCACGTTTGACTGAGTACGCTGCTGAAAAAGCCACTGCTACTTACCATGAAGGTTCTGTATGGACTTACGCTGGTAACTACGACATCGCTCTTCCATGTGCGACTCAAAACGAAATCAATGGTGACGCAGCTAAACGTTTGGTTGCTCAAGGCGTTATCTGTGTATCTGAAGGTGCTAACATGCCTAGTGACCTTGATGCGATTAAAGTCTACAAAGAAAACGGAATCCTTTACGGACCTGCCAAAGCTGCTAACGCTGGTGGTGTAGCTGTATCAGCGCTTGAAATGAGCCAAAACAGCCTTCGCCTCTCATGGACACGTGAAGAAGTTGATGGACGCCTCAAAGACATCATGACCAACATCTTCAACACAGCTAAAACAACTTCTGAAACATACGGTCTTGGTACTGACTACCTTGCAGGAGCAAATATCGCTGCCTTCGAAAACGTAGCAAACGCTATGATTGCACAAGGTATTGTTTAAAATTCATTTGCTCAATCCTCAATCGTTATGATTGGGGATTTTTATGTTGGCTTCAAAAAAGCTCACCATTTAAAATAGTAAGCTTAAAATCAAGATTTATTTTACCTCTACTAATGTAAAAGACAGGCATTCAACAATTTCGTTTACTGCTTCATCTATGTTTACATCTTCCTTATCATTCAACATCATTGGAATAATATAAGAAAGACTCAAAGCTAAAATATAACGAACGATTCTTTCATTTGACCAATCTCGGATAACACCCTTTTCTTTAAACTGATTCAGGACTGGACTAATTGGCTTAATGATAGAGTGAACAATGACATTCCCTAACTGGTCAGAAATAGTTTTATCAATAAAAGAACGACTCAAGAGAATTTTAACTTGCATTTGATTCTCCTGAATGAAAACTAGTCTATCTCGAACAATACTTCTTAAAAATAGTGGAAAAGACTCTTGGTTTGCTGTAAATTTCTTCTCAGAAAAATCAGCAATTACATCTGGAATAACCTGTTCGAGAAAAGTTGACAGAATAGCCTCTAAGATGCCTTCCTTGGTCTTAAAGTAACTAAAAACGGTCCCTTCTGAAACTCCAGCCTCCTTAGCAATAAGGCTGGCTGTTGTATTTTCAAAGCCAATTTCTGAAAATAGCTTTAGACTTGATAATAATACTTGACGTTGTTTTAAACTCAAGTTGCTATTTTCTAATGTCTGAGCATACTTTTGTTCTAAACTATCCATTGCTGACACCTATCTGCTACTCTCTTACTTTTACAACCTTCTTACCTCGAGTGTGTCCCGACTTCAGACTACGATATGCCTCTCTAACAGACTTTAGAGAAAAATCATAAACCTGATCAATATTCAGCCGAACCTTCCCATCTGAGACCATTTCCGCTAGAACTCTAAAATCATCATATGTGGAATGTCTCGGACCCGTGAACTGAGCTCCTCTTATAATAACATATGGTGAAGGTACTAGCGTTCCAATAGCCGTGCCCTTCAATCCCAAACTGAAAGCCAATTTAACATAATCACTTCCATAGCAATCCAAGAATTTTGTAATTGGCTTTGCACTTGCTGATAGAAGAGCATTCTGGATGTTCTCTTCGTAGGCTACCGGTATAGCACCTAAAGACTTCAGATAATCTGAATTCTTCTTACTTGCAATTCCGATAACTGTTGCACCCTTAGCAACTGCATACTGTACTGCAATACTTCCAATACCACCTGCCGCTGCTGAAATCACTACAATATCTTTAGAGTTTAGCTCAATCTTTCTAAAAGCACCTCCCACTGTTAGAGAGGCTACACCCATAGTAGCTGCATGGTTCATATCAATCATATCTGGTTTCGATACGATTTCCGATTCATTGACACAAATTTCTGTTGCCAAAGCTCCCCTCTTGGTTCCCAATCCAGGGTCACTGATCATTGTTCCAAAAACCTTATCCCCTACTGCAAATCTATTTACTCTTTCACCAATTTCTATGATAACTCCAGCAAAATCCCGACCAACACCTCTTGGAAAAAGAGATGATTTTGACTCAAACCAACGACTTGGCTTCCTTAGTTTTGTCATAAAAGATAGAAATCGGAGTGGCTTTGCACCTTCAAAAGTCTTATAATCAATAGGATTTAAACCAACAGCATGAACTTCTATCCTAACTTGATTCACTTTCAAAGCGTCAGATTTAATGTTCACTAAATCTAACACTTCTTCATCACCGAAACGACTATATTGTATTGCTTGAACAACCATTGTATGAACTCCTTTACACATCTACAAAATTGAGTGAGCACTCAATCATTTTTCTTGATTATACACTTATTCTTCATAGATTTCAACTATACTGTTTCCAAAACTTCTAACTAAGTGAGCTGTTCATGATAAAAATAGAGCTATTTTCCCTTATGAAAGATTATCAAACTAGAACTCAAAGAAATCCGACTGCCTATAAAAGCAGCCGGATTTTTATATATCTAACTTTTCAAAAAATTTGCCTGTTGACTGCTTTTCTTTTAGCTTCTCAAGCAGCTCATTTTCCAGAAAAGGACTTAGTTCGTCAAAATCTTGACAAACCTTAAAGACAATCTCTCTGTCCAACTGACCATAAACTAATTCGTAATAGTCCTTATGATGTTGCCAATTCTGGTCATAATTGATATCTGTTCGTTGATAGTAAACAATATTTTGCTTCGGTGTCAGGTAAATCTTCTGCGTCAGAATGCTTTTCTGATCTTTGGACAATTTACTTCGACTAAAAATCTTAACACCTTGAAAAATCTTGCACTCATGGATACCTTGATTTGTGACTTTTAATTCAACTCTTTTATAGTGCATATAGCCACCTCCAAAAACTACTTTCATTATATCAAGTTTTGGCAGATTTGCAAGCAAAAGTGTCATTTCCAAAAGTCTTTTGTCGCTGCTAAAATCTCTTCTGTCGGTGTTACTGTAGCCTCAATAATGCTCTTACCAGTCTTTTTCAGATAAGCTTGTATCAGATGATAGCCATAGGCATAGCCTGCAGCATAGGGCATACCGACTGGTATCTGACCCTGTATCTCAGCTATTTCATCACCGTAAAGATAAGGAGCCATTTCCGCCATCCCTGTTAGCTGAAGCCGACTTGAGATGATGGGCTTAATCTCTTCTAACTGCTCTGGACTGATTGAAGTAACCCAAGGCCCAATGAGATCTTTGCCATAGAGCTCAGCTGCAAAAGACTCTGCCAAGCCTTCACTGACTACCCAGTCTGCTAATGTCGTCTGCTGGTTCCATTTGATAAATTGGAAGCGGACATTATGATTGCACTCGTGGGCCAGTGCCGCTTGCACACGTGGCAAAGTATAGTCATTTGGTAGCAGACTAAGCATGAGGTAACCTGGAATTCCACCATCTCCGCTATAACCCTTATTGAGCTGTAACATGGCCTTTTCAGGGTTGCCCAATAAAATAGTAAAATGGTAATCCTCAACCTCTAAATCATAGCCAGCTTGCTTAAAAAGACCGATACTCCTCTTGATTGTTTCCTGGCAGTCCTGCCAGAGTTGATCAGAGCTCAGAGCGTCGATAGCTGGTCTATCCTTTTCTGAGAGAGTTGCGGGCAACTGATTCATAAAGCCAAGCAGGAACAAGGCATCAAATCCTCCAGGATACTTCGCTTTCAGAGGAATGTGTTGCGTTTGATATTTTGTTGCAAAAGGTGCTAATATTTTGGCTCGAAAACAACCTTCTCTCTTTTCTAAGGGTAGCTCTAACATCTCTTGATAAACTTTATCTGAACGAATCATATTGATTTTCATAGTAATCTCCTTTCTTATCTACTATTAGTATAATCCCTTACCCAAGGTCAGGGTCAAGACTAAATTTAAATATCTTTTAAAATTTTATTGAAATTACCTCAAACCGTTCGAGAATTACCTTCAATAAAGTGCTTTAATACTGAGATTATAATATCCGGAGTATAAACAAATTAAAAACTTACTTTTCTACTGTTAATAGGAATGATGATACTAGAAAGAAAATAAATCCTGAAGAGTAAAAACTTGGATCATTTTTTATGGAAAGCCTATTATTCAAAAGTTGTTTGTCTCCTAGATAAACTATATAATAGTTTGCCCCTTTTTTGCCCCCTCGCGAACAAAAAGAAAAACCGCTACTCCCAAGAATAGCGGTTTAATCATGTTTTTAAGCTACTAATGTAGTTGCTCTATTATTTAAGAGTAACAATTTGCAAATCCTATTTTCTCCCAGTATTAGTGGGTTAATTCCTCAATTTTCAACTCTGGCAGGAATTTGGTAGGTAAATTGATAATCCAAGATTATCTAAACTGCTTGTAATCTCTTCTGAAATTGTTGAATCACCTGAATAATACCAATGACTATATGTATTCAACGTGGTTGACTTATCAGCATGTCCTAATCGATATGAAACGTATAAAGTATCCTTATGTAACACATTTATAAGATAAGAGGCATGGCTATGTCTTAAACCTTTACCTGTAATTTCTGGTACACCAGTAATCTTAGCATGCCTTTTTATTATCCTAGAAATTGTAGACTTACACAAGGGGGCACCAAAACGTGATATTACATAATCTTTATCATCATTCTTGATTTGAACTTCTCGCCATTTTTTAAGTATTGTAATCGTAAAATCATCTAAATCAATTTTACGATTCCCTGCTACTGTCTTTGTTTGTTGTTTAGCATACCATACACCGTTTTTGTCTTTCTCAATTGTCGAATGAACATGAATCCATTTACGTTCAAAATCAATATCTTCCCATTTAAGAGCAATACCCTCACTAACTCTTAAGCCAGTCATAAAATATAGCCAGATCGTCATGTAATTATGGAGTCCCTCATACTCACTAATATCAAAAGAGTTTATTACCTTCTTAAATTCATCAAATGTCCAAAATTTTGTATCAGGGTGCTTTCCTCTAGGATTATCTAATCCTTTAAAAGGAACTCTATCAATATAACCCAATCTTTCTGCATAGCCCAGACATGCTTTAAATCTAGACCACATATTTTTAGCATAGTTACTAGAATACTTGTCTATAATAGCTAAGCGAAATCTTTCACAGTCAATAGTACTAATATCTGATAATTTTTTACTACCAAATTGCTTAATAAATAACTGATGATGTGGTAAAGCGGTCTGATAAGTTACAAATTGAACTTTTTGTTGATAATATTTTAAATAAATCTCTTCCATAAACTCTCTAAAAGTTAGAAAACTATTATTAATAGTAGAGTTCACAAATTCATGTTTTAAACGAAGTATCTCTTCATATGCTTCCTTAAAAGAATTAAACGGTAGTCCCTGTTGATTTTTCCTTCCTTTCTTTTGAATTCTTTTCCCAGTTATTGGATCAACTCCTAATTCAATTTGAAAATATATTTTTCCTTTTGAATCTTTGTATACACCTTTATATTTCTTTGTCTTTGATATAACCATTTTTCTCACCTTCTATATCTGAAAAAGAAATACCAATTAAATTTTCTACAATATTTTTAGGAGCAATGCCTAACCTTTTATTATCGAAAGGTGAACATCCTAATTGTACCGCATTCTTATCATTTTTTCTAGCTTCTTCAAACTTTTTTACAGCAATCTTTTTTGCTTGTCTAATAATATTCCTCGATGTGTGCTCTGGAAAACCAATCGCAACTAAATCTTTATAGTTTACTGTTTCCATGATTTTACTACTTCCTTTCTTAGATTTTTTCACCTCCATGGCATGACTGATGAAGTCATCATAAGAATTTCACTTGCTGCTCTTTTACGGTGGCAGCCTGAACGGTCAGAAGTATCATTGTATATCATTTGTATCATGGCATATAAAGTATCGCTCTATTTTATTGATGGTTTTTATATCGCTCTTATCATGGCGAGCCATTCAAAACTGCTCCACAAATGAGGAAAGTACCATTTTGGACTATTTAATTGTCAAAGAACCAAATAAAATAATCTCCTCATTTTCACACTCTATGAAATTGAGGAGATTATTTTCTAAAGCGAATTTTATCAGGAAAATCTGTCAATCCCAATAGGTAGTCTGTACTGACATCGTAAAAGTTTGAGAGAGTTACCAATACATCTGCTGTTAACGTATGCTCACCCCGTTCAATTTTAGCATAAGCTGAGTTTGTAAACGAAAGTATTTTAGCTATTTGTTTTTGGGTCAAATCGTGATCTTCCCTCAAATCTCTCAAACGTCTGTACATCTAGCTTTCTCCTGAGAAAAGTATAATATATAAAACTAAGAAATCATTCAAAGTGTCCTAACTGGACATTTTGAACTAAAATTAATCTATTAAACATATCTCATAAGCATATCTATTATAGGTAAGACAATATTAAGAAAGACGGTCAAAATCTATTAACCGTCTAAAAATGTTATAAGCTATTAAAAAATCAGCAGTAATCCGGTAACAAAAGTCACATAATTTTGTTAAGGAAGGGATTAATGATGTCCAGATTACTACTAACCAGCAAATTGAAAAATGCTCAACATGATATTTCTAAGATGAATCTCTTACTTTCAGAACCTAAAAGTTGAATAATAGCCACTCCCTACTTATCAATAAAATTATCCGTTGCATTAACAGATGTATATAAACCAATCCATGGATTTCAAAGCAATTAACTAGACTTTATTTGTCAATAACCACAAAATTAAATTAGAAAAATCATTAGTAATTAATTGGAGTCCTTTATGATGCTTTTTAAATAAAAGTAATACTTCTCAATATTTTAACTGAACTAAAAAAATAGCATAATGATATCTTGATTGTATTCTTATAAAACAGATTGCCCTTCACATTCAACTGTGATTGATTAAATTCCAAAGGCGCTCTAAATTCTCTATATCAGATATTTTTATCATCTATCAATTTCTATCATACCTCTTCAATAGCGTGCTGAATATTAGCGATAATATCGTAATAGATACACCAATAATAAAAAGATTAAAAGTATTGTTAGGATTTAAAACTACTGAGAAAAAAACAGTACCTAGTGGCATAAAAAGAATAGCTACCGTAAAGATGATTCCAAATACTCTGCCAAGAAACTCATTATCTACGTCTCTTTGAACAATAGAGAAAAATTGGATATTAAAAATGGAAAGAAATAGACTAAATAATGCTGGAGAAAAGGCTAAAATAATGACGTTGCGGAACATATAATAGAGCGGCGCTACTAGCATTAACATCAAACCTGAATATGCTAAAAAGAGCATTAAACGTTTGCTTGACAAGGATTTATTGATAAATCCACTTAATATCGCACCAATAAAGCCACCAATCGCTTCGGCTGTTAAAAAGGTTCCATATAGCCCACTTGAAATACTTCCAAACATTTGATTACTGTATGGCAGCAACAAATTATAGGCTGCTAGAAAAAAGTTAACAAGTGCTGAAAGGGCAATTATAATAAGAATTTGTTTATGACTATATACATACGTAAATCCTATTTTTAAATCATCAAAGATTCCTCTTATCGTCATATTCTCTTTTGTCTCCACCTCCTCATTTACAGGAGTAATGAAGAAAATTAGTGAGGTAGCAATTAAAAACGATAATCCATCTAATAATAACACACCATGTATTCCAAGTAACTTATATAAGAAAATTGCAATCATAGGAATTGTTACTTTAATCACAGTACTTGTTGTTTCTAACAATGAATTAAGTTGTGATATACTGTCCTTTTTTACAATTTCTTTCGTAAAAGCTTTGTATGATGGCCCTGAAAAAGCACTCATAAAAGCCAAAATGACATTTGTTATGACTATCGCATAAACCAACCATTGTTCTTGGGATATAAATGAAAGAGTTATGCAAGAAAGACCACATAAGATGTTTGTAGCAATAATAATTTTTTTCCGATTGAAGCTATCTGCAATGACTCCACCGAATAAATTAAATAGAACTCCTATCACACTTTCTAATGATTGATAGATAGCAACCAACGATAGTGACGTTGGATTGATCCCTGCAAGAAATCTGTTATTAGCATAGTCAAACATAACATCTCCTATTCGAGATATACCTTTACTATACACCAAGTATAGAATATTTTTTTTCATATTATTCATTTTATAGACCTTTAAAATTCTCGGGTACGACAACTATTAACTGAAATTATTAAATAAAAAATACTTTGTTCAAATATCAATCTTTTTGTTAATCATATTGAAAAATATCTCGTGTAAAAACTTTTGAGTTATATTTCATCAGAATGTCATCTATTCTATTAGCAACTATAATATCAGAATGAGCACTAAACTCATTAAAATCATTAATTATAGGGCAATCCAAAAACATTTTGTCTTTAATTAAAGGCTCAAATATTACAACATCTCTGCCACTTCTTTTTATATGTCTAACAACATCAATTGTAGAAGATTCTCTGCAATTATCTGACTCTTTTTTTGAATTAATTCTATAAATTCCTATGGTTTTAGCTGAGCTATTTAAAATCATTTTTGCTATATGAACTTTTCTAAATAAATTAGACTTGTTTATACTTGTAATAATTGGCGCAGAAATATCTTTAAAATGATACTCTAATTGCTTAACATCTTTAGGAAGACAGTAACCACCAAAACCGAATGAAGGATTATTATACGAATTTCCTATTCTCCAATCGTACCCCATCCCCTCAATAATTTTTTTAGAGTCTAAATTCTGCATCTCAGCAAATGTATCCAACTCATTAAAAAAAGCAATTTTTTGTGCTAAGTATGCATTCGAAAATAGCTTTATCGCTTCTGCTTCAGAAGACCCAATTAATAAAGTTGGCAAGTTTTCTTCAACTGCTATTTTCATCATTATGTCTAAAAATAATTGAGAATTTTTAGATTCATTACCAACAATAATCCTCGAAGGATACAATTGATCATGAATAGTATAACCTTCCCGAAGGAACTCAGGAGAAAAAATTATATCATTATAGTTAAAACGATTTCTTAAATATTTGGTAAAACCTATTGGAACTGTTGACTTTACAACAATTGTAGCCTTTTTATTTATCTTTAAAATATTATCTATTGTAATTTCGACATAGGAAGTATCAAGCTTATTCATTTTCAGATTGGTTGGCAATGCCAATATTATAAAAGTTGCATCCTTATAAGCCAATTCTTCAGATGTAGTTGCATTAATATTTTTTGCCTCATGCAAAAATTTCTTTATAGCATTCTCTTTTAGAGGAGATTGCCTTTTATTTATTAAATCAACTTTTTTATTGTCAATATCAAAAAAAGTAACTACATGTTCTCTTGCAAGTAGTACCCCTATTGATAACCCAACATATCCAACACCTACGACTGTGATTTTCATATTACCCTCTATTATAAAGCTTTTTATAAATCAATTTTTTTGTTAGATAAGATATAAAATTGATTTTTATACCTGAATGAAGTTATATAAATTCTAGGGTGTTTACCTAAGAATTCAGATATATCAGAAAAAGAATCTAAATATTGCTTCTTTTTCTGCTCACTAATAATACCTATAAAGTTTAAAGAAACCAAAGAAATACTAGCAAGTTTTTTCTTGATCTCTTGTCGCCAGTTTGACACATTTGGATAAAATTCATTAAAAATGAACCCAGGTCTATAGTAGATTACATTATCATCTTCACTGATGAAAAGGGGGAAATTCCTTTTTTTATATTCCTCAAAGGTATCTTCTTCTCTATAAATCAAATATTTAGAACTATGACAATCCCCAATTGTATTTTGTAGATTAAGAGCCTTTAAATCTCTGTTATTAAAGATTGTAGATATTATTAAAGTACTATTCCCGGATGCTTTACAAAGTTTTTTTGAAATTTTAAATGAAATATATAAAATACTATCAATATTCGAATAATCTGGTGCGTGGATGATCGATAAAGAATTCAAAGTGTCTGAAAGAAATTTCGTATGGTGTTTAATTTTTTTAGATTCTTTCAATAATAAATGATGATATTGATTTTTTTCCAATGAATCTTTTTTGTTTATTTCTCTTATTTTCTCACAATAATATTTATAATTTTCATCATTTGTTAATGTATCTTCGATACCACTAACTAGTCTACCAATTTGCTTTTTTATAATACTGATACTGGATAAATCGGATATAGAATGGTCCATTTGAATAATAATTTTCCCATTCAATCCGTTGCTAATAATAATTGGCATCGCTAATTGTCCGCCTTGATTACGTGATGTAGGAATCATATCTTCCCCAACATCTTCAAGTAAATCTTCCAAATAAGTTAGTTCAGACTGGTTTGATACTTTTAATACTGGTATATCCAAATTAGGTTTTACAATTTCAAAGTCCATTCGTTTTTCATCTACAGAGATTTTTGAGTGCAATAAACTATTTGAAGCAATCACTTGTTGGACAACTGATTTAATTTTTTCAATACTACAATTTTTATATTCAAAGGTTGAAGTTAAAATATTTCTATAGTTATCATAATAGTAAATTCTTTGGCAATGTATAGCCTGAAATTTGGAAATCACTTTATTGGTATTTCTTAAATAACTGTCATATAAAAATTTTATTTCAGTCTTTGAATAAAAATCTTCATTTCTCATGTCCAGCAAGTTATCAGTTTTTTCTACATGTAATTTTCTTTTTATATTGCCCTTAAGTTCTCGAATCAAATCATAGAGTTTTTTCCCATAAATATCATCCATGGGTATTGAAACTCCATAGTAATCTTCAAGATCTAATATAAATGTAAATAAAGAAAGTGAATCTCCTCCATTTTCAAAAAAATCTTTTGAAATATCCAACTTAGTAATAGAAATATTTAATTTCTTAGATACTAGTTTTAAAATCTGTACTTCATCATCACTTAGATTATTATAATCAGCTGCACTTACCAAATTATTTTGATTTCTCTCTTTAAATATTTCTTTTAAAAAAGTTTTATCTATTTTTCTATTAACAGTCATAGGAAACTGTTCAACCTTAATAAAGGAATTGGGTATCATATATTTTGAAATATTTTTTAAACAGAACCTTTTAAGATTTTGAGGACTGATATATCCTGTATAAAAAGCGACTATTTGCTTTTCAATCTGTAATACTAAAACTTGAATTACTTTACTATTGCTCTCAATACCTTTTTCAATTTCCCCTAACTCTATACGAATTCCATTTCTCTGAATTTGATTATCTTTTCTTCCAACATAGTAAAGACTTCCATTTTTATAGTAAACAATATCACCAGTAGAATAATATCTATCCCCATCAATTACTGGAAATCTTTCATTATTTAGACTTGTGTTAGTATACCCTTTTGATACTCCCTTCCCGCCAATATAAAGTTCACCATAATTGTGGGTTCCGTTGCTTTTAATGATATATTTTACACCCTCTAATGGAACACCTATGGGTATATCTTCCGTCTCGTCTTTCGTAATAATATGCGCTGTCGCATATATTGTAGTCTCTGTAGGCCCATACGCATTAATCAATTTAAAATTTAGCTTATTTCTTTTCCAAAGTCTATAAATTGATAAATTAAATTTTTCACCAGCAATAACAACATACTTAATGGTAGAATCTAATTTTTGCAATATCGGTTGTTCTAATCTCTCTATAAATGCTAAAAATGCTGCAGGAGAAAAGGCTAGATGCGTTATTTTATTTTTAAAAATAATTTCTGCTAAACATTTATAATTCGAGGGAACACTCAAATCTAGACAGTATACGCTACTGCCGCTCACTATCCAACCTAACATTTCTGTGATCGATACATCAAAACTATATGGTGTTGAAAATAAATATCTAGATTCTTCGACGGCAGGTGTTATAGTATTCAAGTTCCTTATGATATAATCTAAATTGGCTATCGACACTATTACACCTTTTGGTTCACCCGTTGATCCAGATGTGTGCAAAATATAAGCTTCTCGTTCTCTAAGGTATATAAAAGGATTTTCTATCGGCAATTTCTCATCTGATTTCTTTGTAATAAATTCTGAAACATCCAAAAAATTCGTTTTTGAAACATACGGAATATTTTTATCAGATATGTACATCACAGCTTGGGTGGATGAATAAATTTTTTTAATTTTATCTCCATTTAAAGAGTAATCTATCGGAACATAACAGTTATTCGATTTTAATATTGCAATCATAGCTAATATTTGATTAATCCCATGTGGTAAGATAACAGCAACACGTTGGTTCACCCCTATTTTGCGAACTATTTGATTAGCTACTATATTAGTTATTGTATCCACTTCACAATATGAAAGTACTCTTGTATTATCTTTTATAGCAGTTCTACTCGGATCTGTTTCTCTAATTGTCCCCAACATATCCATTAACATCTCAATCATACTATTCTCCTTTCTAAAAAAATAGATTCATATTTTCTATTCCTACCTTTTAATATCAATATCAAAATTCATACTGACGTTAACCTTACTGAGTATTATTAAAAGAATTGTTCAAAAATTGAATATTTTTGTACCTCAGTAAGAAAACTGACTCAGATAATGATTCACAATCTATAATAGATGTATCGTTATAGTTCAAAGTAACAACAATAAACTATTAATGCAAACAAGCAAACCAACCTATTGAATCCACTATTTATATTAACTAAATATGTTAAAATATTCAATAAATCATCCTCTCTCTATATTTAATTAGAGTCTTTAAGTTTACTATACTTTAGATAATTGTATATCCTCAACAAATAAAATGGTAATAAATGTACTGAATGTTCTTCACTACTATAATTGTAAATATTTTTAACCGCATTAGACAATATTCTGTCCCACTCTACATCTAACAGTCCATATGAATACTTGTTCTCTTCTTGTAATAAAAATAACGCCTTTTTCTTTAAGTTCTCAATATCATCGTTGGAAGGGATATCATTTGAATGAATAAACCGTCTTAAATGATTCTCAAAATCTATATTTAAAATCCATCTGTCTTTATTTGAAAAATCATCTTTGATAGTCTCGAAAAAACTTTGAGAAACTTCTAAAAAAATTTTTTCAATTTTCCCAAAGCTTTTTTTATGAATCTTTGATTGTAAATCAATTTCCTTAATTTTGTATGACTTTAACATCGCAGTTAAGGTTAAAAAGATATCTATTCCGTAACCTTTTGAATACTTGTGCCAATTACACTTCAAAGTTAACTCTTTTACCAGTTCCTTTGAAAAACCAAAATCGCCAGAAATACATTGATAAGGTACGTCACTTTTAAAAATTTTCACTAACATAGGATAAATAAAATGATTCGTCGCATTTCCTTCAAAAAATTTTCTAGCATAATTTGGGATTATAAGATCATAACCAGATTCAATTGACATAAACATTTTTTCTAGCCATATTTTTTCCAATGAGACAACGTCCCCGTCAATCAAAATCAAACCTGAAAAACTTGAAAAATTATTTATCGTATATTCAAAAATATTTCTCACGTTATAACCTTTTCCCTTTAGCTTTGATACTATCGAAATTTTGGTATTATAAGTTTTTGTTTCTAAAAAAATCTGAGGTGTTCCATCTGTACTATTACTATCTGAATTAATAATAATAATTTCCTTCCCTAAATTTACAGCATACTCATCGATTTGTTTAACCAATCTACTGATATTATCTGCCTCATTTAAGGTTGGAATGCCTATCACAAACATATTTACCACTCCTTTTTCAATATATTCACATCAATTCCCAATTCATTCGTAATATGAGTTTTCACTAGCATTTTCTAAAATCTTTTTTGCTAATTTATCAGGAGAATCTGCAATAATTTTATATAATTTATTATTAGTGAAAATTTTCTTTACTATTTGTTCACGTACTCTATTATTTTTTTCATAATTTATTAAAGGCATAGCAGAAAAATACTTTCCTTTATCTGATTGAAAACATGCAACTTGTCCAGATATATGTCTTCCCAATATTTCATTTAGAAATAAGCTGGCTAAACTATCATTCCAAATTGATTGACATATTTGTTTTTCTTGTTTGTCTGCTTTTATGTAATAAATTTCTGAAATTTCAACAGAAAAATTACAAGTACGTATCCCTAACTCTCCTGGGTCAATTGAAATTTTATCATCCCAGCTTGCCTGATTGAAGTGTGATGGATGATTAAAATATTTACTAAACAGTCTAAATAGTAATTTATCTGACAAAACAGCTGTTCTTCTAATTTTAAAGAATGAGGTTCCTGCACAAGTTACTAATATTCCAGAATCTAAGCCAAATATTACTTGATCATTACCTATAAGGTGGTATCCATGTTCTATACAAAGTCTGAGTGCGACAGTAGTTTTTCCAGCACCTTTATCCCCTAAGAGTAAAATTGAATGATCCGTTATAGGATTATAAACTGACGCTGCATGAATTAATAATGTATTATCCTGCTCAATCAAAAGACACTCAGCTAAATACTCTCCAATGTAATATAGTGAAATACCTTCTTTAAAATAATCTAATCTACCATAAACTAAAATACTTCCATTGCCATTATATTTTATATATTGTTGATTACTCTCAATAAATTTTACACTACCTAAAATCTTTATTGTTTCGCTAGAACATCTTATTTTATTATCCTGCTCTTTTATATTTTGAAATATAAAGTGAGGTACATCAAAAGAAATTCCGACAAACCCAAAATATAAAATTGTCTTATCCATTATAAACATTGGTTTTAGGAATAAAATGTTGAGTTGATAAAATTAGATTCGTATTTTTTGAACCTTTACATAAATGCCTATTAATAATTTCCAATACCCTTGTTTGATCAATACTTTCTTCTGTTTGAATATATAAATGGGTTGGTTTATACAGTTCTGAACCAATATTTGACTGCATAATTACTTGGCATGGAGTCTTAAACGTTTCATAAATATCTTTAGCAATAATATCAGATAAAAATCCCCAAACTTTCCCTACAAAATAAGTACAATTTTTACCTGCTGGTGCTTCCATAGTATTTGGTCTAAAGCTTGATATGATACCATGAGTTTTATTCCCTCGACCAACGGCACCTTCTTCTCCAAAATCAATACAAGAACCTGTAGAAGTTAAATAGTAATTATAATCAATAGAATAGTTTAGCTTTTTATACTTTTGTTCAACATACTCCTTAATTTTTTCTACATGTTTATCAACATATAGCCTACTTTCAATCTCGTTGTTAAAAAATTTACTTATTAAGGGAAAATTTATTCTAATAGAATAATGTAAATCGTTCCTTACAACCATCACTTTAATATCTCCACCCATTTGAATAAATCGTGGCGTTGGCAATTTATTGATATCTAGTTTATAAAAATACCCTTCAATCATTAAGGCTAATTCTTCCGAAATTGTTAAGGGCCAATAACTTATCATTGTAGCTGTATCATTTGCCTTTGGTACATCTTTATACTCTGGTAAGTCTTCTATTGTAGTAGGGGAGAACCAATTAGATTTTGTAGTAAAATCTGAAGTCAATGTTTCGAATTCTACGTAATTTTCAACATCTAAGTTGGGGAGAATTCTATTTAAATATTTAGTTGCAGCTTTTTTTTGAATTTTAAAAAGTGGAATTGGAATATCAAAACATTTTTTGCTCGCCCTACCTAAAAAAATAATTTTAATTGGTTCAATAAAGTCACTACCACCAAAATTCTGAATGGAATGTCCACCTCTTATAATGATTTTATCAAAATTATGATGTGGAATAATGCCAAATCTATTCAAACAGTACTGAGAATAATCAATTTCAATTTGCTCTGCTATCCCATCAGCTAAGGTATCAGGATGACCTAATCCTTTACGTTCTACAACCTCATATGCTAATTGACTTGGACTATAAAAATCATTAGTAATTTTTAATTCCATAATTTATACCTCTATACATAAATTTTATTGCATTCTAAATATAATTTAAGTAACACTTTTGTTATTTCAATAGCACTAATAATATCACACCCTCTTGGTATCCTATTCTCTTCTAATAATGTTAATTGTTTATCTATCATATCATCAGAAATTTGAATTTTATTATCACCATTAATTAACTCACTTCTATATCTTTCAATCTTAGGATGTGGATCAAAAATCAGAATTGAGTCATCAATTCTAGCAGTTCTTACTGTTCCATTTTTCCGATTCATCTGCTTTCCATCTTTTATCGAAAAACTCCCTAAATTACTGTTAATTTCTATCGATATATTTCTAATTCTAGATAAAATTTCTATCGAATAATCATGGTTTCTTAAATCTTTTATATAAAGATTATCTACAAAAACACCATTAACAAATTCATCTGATGATATTCCTAAATATCTTAAAATCGCTAATATATGCGGAAGTTCGATTCCGTAACCTAATATCTCCTCATCTAAAAATCTTCCATTTTCATTATCCGAGATTCTATTTTTAGAAAATTCAATCTGTATTTTTTCTGTTCCACTCAAAGAAAAACATCCATGATTTGAGAAAATATCTAAAATTGTAGAATAAAAATATTGTTCACTCACAAAAATATTTTTTTCTAAATCTGGTTGCTTTTTTATGATTGAAGTAATTTCCTCTAGATCTTTAAATGTATTACAAAGTGGTTTCTCTATACTAACATATGAAAATAAATATTTTTTTAGAATATTCTTCAATACTACTACATGTTGGTTAGTCGGAGTACAAATTTCAATGGTAAAATATTGTCTCGATAAATCATCATCTACACTGATTCCTTTGTTAAGTAATATTAAATTACAAAATTTTATATCTTTTACATATACATTGTAGCCTCTGCCCATCCATTTATAAGCTTTTATTTTCCCAATTTTACCAAATCCAACCATTAAAATATTTTTACTCTCAATTGGAACTCTCATTAATTGCATCCTTAATATTTGTCGTTTCAGACCACTCATATTCTATGCCTTTGATAATAACAGCAGGAATTCCTGTTCCACGTTGCCCCATTACTAAACCAGCACTAGCTGCAATCATGTCACATAAAGTTTCTTCTTGGAATTTTATTGTCTCTCCATTAGAATCTATTACTGCTGTTTTCCTCAATGGAGGAATACCATAAATGCCAATTGCTACTTGAGTAGCTCCTCTTTTATCCTCCCTACCATCACTATCAGTTATAACAACTGCCACGTTCTTACCAAGTGACAGTTTAAGATATTCTGAGATTCTTTTTGCAGAAGCATCTGGATTTTTAGGCAAGAGAAATACTTCATCAACTGATTTTTTATCGATTCCACCACTTGTCAACTTTAAACCATTTTCCAATCTACATCCAATGTAATTTTTTTTTATATCTAAACGTGACAGGTCTCTATCAACTAAGTTGAGCATAATTTCAATTATTCTAGGATCTTTACGAGGGATGCTCTTCTGAATTTCTTTAGCTTCATCACTCACTTGAACCTGTTTCAAAGACAAAACTTGATTTTCTGAAATAGACACAATTTTAGAAGCTATGCAAAGTACGTTATTGTCCTCAATAGAAAAATCTGAATCTTTAATACTCTCTGCAATAAACTTTTCTAAATTTTCACCTTCTTTCAAATAAGGAATATTCTTTAAACCAACTATACTTAAATTCATTTTAATCTCCATCAATATACTCACTTAGGGTTAAATAGGATTTTCTCACTACTTCTGCCTTTTTATCCAGTTCTTTTTCATGTACTTCTAAACTAAAAATTAAATTTATAAAATGTTCACGGATTTCATGAATGAGAGTTTTGAAGTTGATAATTCCTTTTCCTAATTCTACATAATATATTCCTGAATCATTAATAATATAATTCTTACAATGAATATAATAGATATAATTTTTCAATTTTTGAATAAGCTGGCCTACTTTGGGATCAATTCTATAATAATTAGCTATATCAAACCAAATTTTTAAATTTTTTATCGATTTTTCATCTATAAAATGCCCTATTTTTATCAAGTCGTCTGCAGTGCTCACAGCAGTCCCTAACTCATTCTCAATTAAAAAAATAATATCAGTCTCATTTAACATACTCAAAAATAGTTCATTGCACAAGAAATCATCTACTGAACACCCAATTCCACCAAATATTCTTATATATTTAATATTTAGGAATCTAGCTATAAAAATAATTTTTCTTATATAGAGCCATTGTTCATTTAATGTAACACTAGTCGACATACCATATAAATCAAGATTACTTTCTAAATTCTCTCCTTTTACATTCCATTTAAAAAGTGGACTCGCAATGGAAACCGGGGTTATATTATACTTTTGCAATTTTTCTTTTAAATTGATTAACTCTTCGTCACTAAGTTTTATAATATTTTTATTATTTATCATTCTTAATTCACAACTTTTAATTGATAGATTATTTAAAAATTTCAACGAAGTATCTAAGCTATCTGATATTTCATCGAGATTTACTGTTATATGAAAAACCATCTGTTTCTTGTATCTTCCTTTCCAAAAATTTATGTATCCGTACTATATCATCTTTTAGTAAAAAATACTTACTATCATTGATTTTATCGCACCACAATGAAAATGCCTCGATCCCTTGAAAAAGTAAAACCCATAAACCGTCTATTATTTTTACTCCTTTACTACTAAAATATTTATGAAGCTTAGTGTGTAAAGGATTGAAAACTACATCCATAAAGTATTTATCTTCATAATTAATACTATCTAACTGCTTAAGATTTATAGGTAAATCATCTTCATAATTTACCATTCCAACTGGTGTAGTATTTATTATGATCTCTATATCATTTAAAAGTTGTTGATTGACCAATTCCTGATATGTAATAAACTTTAGATCAGAAAAACTTTCCATTAAACTCCATGTATTTTCACTAATTGGCTCTCTATATACAATGACTGGTGAGATTTGTAGTTTTCGTAAAGCAAAAATAGCCGCCCTTGAAGTACCTCCAGTACCCCAAATACAACATTTTTTTAAATGGTTAACATTGAAAAAATCTAATGTATCATAAATACCTTTCCAATCAGTATTAGTTCCTATAATAATATCTCCAGTTTTGTAAATATTGTTAACAGAACCGGTTACCTCAGCTACTTTATCTAAAGTATCAATATATTTCATTGTTTCTCTTTTATAGGGTAAAGTTATGTTTAATCCAATGCATTGTGGATCATTTATTAGATTTTTAATTTTTTCTTCTAAACACACTGAGTTCACTAAAATTTTCTTATGTTTATAGTCGTCTAAACCTCCTATAATATTATTTAGATATTCAAATAATTCATCCGATATAGAATGTTCCACTGGATTACCAAGTAATGCAGAATACATAATATTCCTCCCCACTTTTTTAAATAAGATACTACTAATTAAAAATATTTGTTACACACTGTTATATATTATTCCTAAGTATCTTAGCCACCAACAATAATGATAATATCCATCAACAAAATCAAAATCGTGAAAAGTTTCTAAATTTCTTCATTCTTAGACTTCCTTTCCGTTTTTATTTAAAGGCAGTTTACATTTACCAAAGTAAAATTGATTTTCATTTTCTGTATGACACAATATATGATTATCTTCAAATCTATACTCACAATATGGAGAAAACGTTAACGCATTCTCGCTAGAGCCAATCAAACTATACCTAGGAGCATCTACTGTTCTTTTTTCTGATTTTTTATTGATTATTCTAACTATTTCATCATATTGAAAACCAAAATAGTTCAATAAAATAAACCACGAACACTCTGCGAATCCATTTTCTTTTAGTCCTCTATATGTAATAATAGTATCAACATTTGATTTGATTAAATCATCTACATATGATTTTCCTGATAGTACAGTTCCAAAACAAGAAGCTAAGAAAATCACTTTATTTTTTTTAGAGTCTAAAAAATCAACTAATATCGTATCATTACTATTAATTGCTATTGCTTCTGACACTAATTTTTCTTGACCTAAATATAATAAATTACCATTACCATGAACGATTGCGGATAAATAGTTAATTTCTTTTAAATTACATAATTTTTCATATACATTCCCTTTACGATTTACAATCTAAAAATTTTCTCTAGAGATTTCTTTAATTGAAGAATCAAGCATATTTAATATTATATTCGCATTACCCTCAATTTTATATGGATACAAAAATTTCGTAATTAAAACAGATAGTGCCTCTAAATCATGAGAAACTAAGTATGTAATATTATATATTGATAATCTCATAATCAGACTATCTAATTCTTTTGACATTGCATACTCACTGATAAATATGTACTGTTTATTCCTATTTAACAAGGCTTCTGTTTTAATTTTTAAAAATTTTGCACCTATACATTGTGATAATGCATATGCAATATCATAATCTCTAGTATCTGCATATAAAATCTCTAAATCTAAATTAGATAAATCTCGCCTGATTCTATCATCTAACTTAAAGTAATTTATATTTCCAGTTTTAGAGTATAAAATTAGATTCTTACATTCACTTATTTTAATAAATAATCTAATTTTTTATTTGTAATAATGACCTCTTGCATAGTAAAAATCCTTTAATAATTAAACAATTGCATATATGATTAGTAAGTATTTAGTTATAACTAAATACTTACCTGTACAGGTAAGACTCTCCTTACAAATATAATGATGATTTAAACAACTTTTTAAACTATATTTTACTCCCTTCAATACATCTGCCAGGATATAGAATTCAAACATCAACAATTTTAATCCTCTTTTTTAATATATTAATTTTTTTCTAATATCTAAATTTTTATCTAGAAACACCGTTTGCAGGACCAGGATCAATTTCTGTTGCCTTTATATGAGATTGGGGTTTCGATACAATCCCTAACAGAATTAAAACTATAACTACGCTATTCTGTTATATCTGCAATATAATGCTCGATTTTAAGAGCCATTGACATATTGCCCTCAAGCTTATATAGGAAATAAGCCGTTTCAAAGTACTCTTTTACTGCAACTTTAGAAGAAAAATTCTTACTGACATTTCCCATCAATACATACAAATCAGCCAAAAGATATGTTGTTCTATACGTCTTACATTGCTTTATCGTATCTGTGATTTTAGTAATAGCCTCTTCAGTATTATTCTGCAACCATAGATAGCGACAAACATTATAATTAAATTTAATAGAAAGGTTTAATTCTTCGATTGTGTTTAACTTGAGTTGATTTACTTGACACTCCAACTTTTCTCGAATTTCATTAAAGCTCTCTAAATCTTCAATATCATAATAAAAATTAAATAGAGTATTTGAAACTTGAAGGTAGAACAGGTCAGTTACATTTAACTGAGACAGTACCTTCTCCAATCTTGCCACAGCTTCCTCTTTTTGCCCATAGAAATAAAAATCTATAAGAGATTTTATCCACTCCATATAAAATTTATTTACTAGAGACAAGCGATGTACCTTTACACTCTCTAATTCATATATATACTTCAAAGACTCATAATTTCGATTTGTGATAAATGTCTGGGCTAACTTCTTAAACTCTGATAGCTCATCAATCTCTTCTACAATTTGCTCATTAAAAAAATAATCTATACTAACTTTTAACTTCTTAGACAGAGCATATAAAAAGTCTGCTCCTGGAGTAAATTCTCCATTCTCTAATCGACTAATCTGTCCCTGTTTACATATCCCCTCGGCCAATTCTCGCTGAGACATTTTTAATTCTTTTCGTCTATTTTTTAATCTGGTTGCTAATAGTGTGCCCACGTTTGCATTTTCCTTTTCTATTCGATTTCAATTTCAATTGTAACATGATTAAATTTTAAATACAAATTTATAAGCCAAAAGATACAAATTATATATAAATAATGACTAGATAGGTTATTTTTGAAAACCCATCTCTTCTTCTTTTGAAATTTTCTTACTCACACGATTGATAAACTTATTCATTTTAAATACGATGTTCTCATATCTATCTTTTTCTAATGCCAATTGATTTCCCAACTCCTTCAGATTCTCTTCCACAACATTAATACTAATTGCCTCAGTTATATTCAATTTTGAAAGATTCAACTTCATTTCTTGCTTGTTTTTAACTGAAGACAGTAAATATTCTGCTACTTGATTTAAGGTTATCACTCGTTCTTGCAAAGCATTGATTCTCAACTCAGACGCTGCTAGTTCACGCACTAGCTCGTCTTTAATCGTGATATAAGATTGATTTTCCACATTCAACTTAATCAAAGCATCCACTTCTTCAATCTTTTCTTCAATCATCTCCACAGTCGTTTTTCTGTGGAATGGAATTGTTTGATTTTCAGAGCTGAATTGGCGAATCAACGTTCTACCTTTCATATAGCGGTTTTTCTCGGCGTCATCTTTGTGATAGACATAGTAGGCGCTAGTTTCTCTAATAAAAACCTTTACCTTATCCTCTTCCATATCTAGCTCCATGTTAGGTACAAAGACAAGCCCCTCCTGACGAATACCAAACTTGATCTTGATGTAAATTCCATCATCCACTACTTTTTCGATTTGATTAAATGACAACTCTACCTCAAATTCATGAACAGCGTCCCTGTTTTTCCTGAACCCTTGATAGGACTCCCAAAATTTCTCCTCGCTTGGGAGTTCTTTTTCTTTGGAGATTTTCTCTTCTTGATAAACTTGAACTAAATCCTTAAGTTCTGGAGCTTTCAATTTTTTTCTCTTTTCAAAATAATCTTTGAAAAATTCTACATCGTAAAGATTTTTCTTATTTATTTCGGTCTCTTTCACCTCTACTCCTGAAAATTGAAAAGAAACATGCTTTTGCTTAGGACTGATATTTAATCCAAATAGTTTTGCTTTTTTTATCAGAGTTTCTAAGTTATCAACATTGGGTAGAAGAAATTCCATAAGCTCTTCTATTTTTCTTTTGGCAAAGTAATTCTTGAAAAACTCTTCTGTGTAAGGTTGCTTGCGATTGAGTTTATTACCACGCACCACTTGTCTCATAGTTGAGTCCGTCATAAAAAAGGTGGTATGCTTGTGACTGAAATCCATCTCCATATGTAGTAATGGAGCGTTCTTTTTTAAATCCTCAAAATCGGTAGAATTTTCAATCAAAAAATAGAGTCGCTGCTTGAGTTCGTACTTGTAATTGGTCTTACGATAAACTTCAAACTGCTGGTGGGAATAGCGATTCTCTATAATTTTCGCCCCTGCAATTTTAGAAAATCTATCTGAAATCATTCGAAGATTTCGTTCCACATTATAATCCCACTTGAGTTTTTTGTCCGAATTACTATCAACCGAGTTGATAATGATGTGATTATGGAGGTGATTTTTATCAGCGTGAGTCGCAACGATAAAACGAAATTTTCCACCGGTTAACTCCTTCATTGTCTCATAGCCAATCTGATTGATTTGTTCAGGAGTGAGATGATCCTCTGGAGAAAAAGACTGAATGATATGATGGGCATGAATTTTTCGTTGCTTTTCCTCTAACCTAGCATGCCGAAAATTATAAAGCGTATCATTGCTGATAAAATTTTCATGATACATCTGCACCATCTCATCATAGCTAGGAAAATCCAGAAAATTTCTCATGCCATAGTCCGATACCAATGCAAGATTCTTAGTCTTATCAGGATTAAGAATATACTTGATAATTTTTCTGCGATAACTCTTTCCGTGAATGGCAAAATGCTTAGTGATGACCATAAAACTCCCTCAACTTTTTTGCTTGAACACTAAACTCTTTCTCTACCTCACTTATCAAGTCAGCGATTCCCTTTTTCAAGTCTTGCAATTCTTCACTTGAAATCAACTGAGATTGATTAACACTTCGGGCAATCTGGTTGATGTTATTACCAATCCTCTTCAACTCAAATATCAAATCTTGATAACCAGTTGTATCAATGGTGATGAAATTCATACCAGGGTCAAGTAGGGTTCGTCGAGCATATTCTGAAAAAGATTTACAACCGCTTTGATCGATGCAATGTTTCAACTGACTCAATTCGCTATCAGATAGGAAAACTTTCTTTAGCTTAGTTCGGTAACGATTTTCCATGTGCCTACCTCATGTATTTTTTACGGAAGTCTTGACTAAGAGGAATGGAGTTCCCTATTTCTTGAATCAATTCCTGAACACAGGTTAAGAGAATGGATACATGTTCTTGGGTGACTTGATGTTCTGCCCTTGATAAGATTAAAATCTCATAAACATCACGACTGATTTGTTCCAGCTTTTGAGAATGCCAGAAGGTGAACCACTTTTCAGCAGTCATTTCTAACTCGTTCTCCAGTAACTTGTTTCTGGCAAATGAAGAAAAGTGTTCAAATCCTTTATTTTTCATCATTATGTCAATCATTTCTAATTCATTTGCAGTCAAATTAACCTCTTTGCGAATGTCTCTGTATTGTTCTGGCACACTACTTCCTCACTTTCATCTATTGTCGGATAATTCCCGACCCCGTGTCAACCACGGGAAACTTATAAAAACAAAATATAGCATCTTGTAAGGCTTTGCGAGCTCAGATATTGTGTCCACAATATCCCAAAAATCATATCGCCTGCCATTTCAAACCATACGGTTCAAAAAACAAACGATATGAAAATGTGGTGGCACGCCCCCAAACCCCCAAGATAAATCTAAATTAAAAAAAGTATAACAAATACTTTTTGATAAAATTATCACAGAAAAAAGAGCCCTGTCGGACTCTTACAAACTAAAACAATGTCTCTGATATTCATACTGTCTAATGCCACTACTGTCTTTGTTCATCTTGATAGAAAAAACAAAATAATGGTCACGACCGTCTAAAGATTTGCTTTTGTTAAGTTTAAAATAATGTTTTTGAGACATAGCCATTGTGCGTAAAATGTCATCAGTGATAAATGTTAATGGTATATCTAAAGCAGAATACTTGTAAAAATCTGACTCAAATCGTAAATAAGAATCAGAAAAATAATCCAGCTGCAATTTATCATCATATAATTCTTTACGATTCATATAAATCCACCCCTTCTATTTGGATATCGAGTATATCTTCCCATCTTAATCGAAGAAAACCAGTATCTGATTTAATAGATATAAACTCTTTTCCAATCTCTTTAACAATACCCGATACTACTTTTCTTCTATTGGATAACTTAAAAACAAAAGTTGCTGGGAAGACATTTGTATACAGTTGCCGAACAAATAGAACTTTCTCTTCCATTGATAGGGAAATGGAGATATCTTCTTTATTTTTTTCTTCCCAAAGAGAACTTGAATGTTCTGACAAAAAGAAGCCCATCCACTTAGCCATCCCACGATCTTGATACTCTCTTGCAGACAAAAAAGGCAAATAAGAACGATTCATCATTTTAGTCCATCTAATCCTCCAGCTGAATGACCACCAATAAGTTTACTTCTTGCAATTGTTCTAGAAGCTTGATCTAGGACATTTCCTTTCAATAGTGAAGTAAAACCAAATTCTGTTCGAATAGCATCGATTGCGGACTGGAGCCTTTCTTCTTTTTCTATTTTTTCAATATCATCAAATAATGAAATCAATCCAAAGGATTCATCCACTAAACCAGAATAATTCACTGCCACATTCCTGATAGCTCCTGAAGTATATTTAGTGTGAAATAACTTTAAAACGTAGTTTGTCAGTAGTGCTGTTTGATTGGTTGGTTCAATCTTGATTTGAGTATGAATAGATCGTTTCTGTTCCGCCTTAGAATAACCCAAGTGTATAGAAACTACTGTTGCTTTTTTACCAGCTCTTCTCAATCTAACTGCAACTTGTTCTGCCATCTCACGAAGGATAATTTCAATATCTCTTGGTTTAATATAATCTCTTGGTAAAACTTGAGAGTTCCCTATCCCTTTTGACTTTGGCTTATAAGGTTTATGAACATTACTTTCATCAATCCCATTGGCGTGGAACCATAACTCTAGACCCATAATGCCAAGCTCTTTTTTTATCAAGTCAGGATTAGCCTGTGCCAATTCTTTAATCGAAAAGATACCTAAACCATGTAATCTCTTCTCCATCCGATTTCCAATTCCCCAGAAATCTGTCATTTTAGGAATAGCCCATACTTTCTTTTCGACATCCTCATAGGACCAATTGGCTCTCATTGTCGGAGTCTTTTTCGCTTCATTATCTAGTGCTAACTTAGCTAATAAGGGATTGGAATTAGACATGCCTACAGTTGAATAGATTCCAGTTTTTCTCCAAATCTTTTTTTGAATAGCAGCCGAAATAATATCTAATTTATCTTTCCTACTAATACTTTTATCTGGTACAAAATAATTTAATGAACTTGTTAAATCAATAAATCCTTCATCAATTGAGTAGGGATAAATATCATCTGGTGCCGCAAAATCATGAAAGATTTTTTGAATCTCCATATTGACTGCTATATAAGTATCCATTCTCGGAGGGACAATCACGGTTGATTTTGCCCATTCCTCTATATAGCGGACATAGTCTATCGTTGTCGGTAAACCTTGCTTCTTAGCATTATAATAAGAGAATTTGCGAGTCTTTACATCAAATGGTAAATCATAGGAACGTCCAACGTTCGACTTTCCAAAGACCTTTTTAAACATAGGAGAGGAAGCAAGAATTAAACCAGCAGAATTATCTGCACGACTCATAACACAAAGCGAAGTCTTAAGTGGGTGTAATCCTCTATCTACACATTCTACACTTGCGTAAAAAGATTTCATATCAATAAAGGCAATGTCACTTTGAGGTTCTAGACTATAATCAAACCAACTCATGCTTAGTCCTCTAAAGGCATAAAGTTCCCAACTATTTTCCCTATAATGCGAGGATTCTCATCATAAGGCGCAAACTTATCTGAATAGTTCCGATTGAGTGAAACTAAACGAAGCCCATTTTCTTCACGATACACTTTCTTAATATAGGTTTGACCATCCCAATCTATGGCATAGATAGCCCCGTCATAATCAAATCCCGTTTGCTTAATAAGGGCTACAGAACCATTTTCATATGTCGGTTCCATTGAATTTCCAAACACCCATGATGCAAAGTCATAATCAAATTGATGATTAAAATAAACTGTATCGTAATTACCATCATCAAAATAAGCTGTTCCTGTACCAGCTGATAATTTTTCGTAAACTTTATAAGCAAAACGCTCAGGAATTTCTACAACCTTCGCATTCTGTTTGTTCAACAATTCTGTAGCATAATGAAGTGTTGCTTTTTGATTCTTTTTAGTTAGCTTGAGATAGGTTTCTACTATTTCATACTCTGATTCAAAATATCGAGGGTCTACATTAAAAATCTCACTCAATTTGCTTAGATTATTTTGATTCGGTTTTGTTTTACCTGATTCCCAATTAAAGTACGAAGCTCTACTAATTCCCAAACTGGATGCAAGTTGAGATTGAGATAAGCCCTGACTCTCTCTTTTTTCTTTTAATTTAGTAGGTGAAAACATCTTTTCTCCTTTGTAAGTTTATTAACTAACAAAAGAATACCATAGCTTCTTGAAAAAATCAAGAGTTTAATAAACCCCAAAGATTTAAAATAATCATAAACTGTGCTAAATTTGTACTTATAGTGTTAGGAAATCATGACTGAAGAATGCTAAAACTTTTGAAAAAATATGAAGAAGAAGAAAATAGAGAGTATAAAAAAGGATCGTTATTTTTTAATTGACGATCCAATAGACTATATTTTAAAACTCATGATCTAACAACCATTTCGATTAGTTAAATCTTTCAATCTTTCTTCTCCAGATTTAAGCATCTCTTTCTCGACCTGACTCCACTCCCCAAACAGTAAATCCTGAAGAACTGTTGCTGCTGAAGTTGTATTTTCTCTCGAATCATATACACAACTTCTATCTCGTTGGTAAATTTGAATTCTTTCAAAGATAGCTAGTTCTTCCAATTGTCGTGTATTATTAACTAGATGATTTACAATGAAATCATGATGTTCTTTTGGAGTTGCGCGTGCTTGATTTGGATTGATAGCGTATAGTTCTTCGTATCGGATAAGGGTGCTCAGATAGGACAGCTTAGGCTTTGTTGCAATTAAGGCTAATTGTACCTCATACCCCTTATTTTTCAAGAGTTTTGCTGTTTTATTTGGAACATCAACTGTTCGTAAAGTTCCTTCTATCAAAAGATTGTATCCCAAACTACTCAATTTTGTTACTAAAGACTCTACCATTTTCCCTGCGAAATCTTTGGTGTATTCAACGCTATCTTTGCCATATTCTTGCTGCAGTTCTAAATAGTGTGGATGCTGAGAACGAAAACTATCACCATCTATGATAACAATATTTCCTTGAAATTCTTTCTGTTTAATACGATGAATTGTAGTCTTACCGGCACCACTTTGCCCTCCAAGCAAAATCGCTATAGGTTGCTTACTGGACTTTTTTCCTCTTGTCAGTGAGCGAATGTTCCGCTCTAAAGCATGTTTGAATTCACTATCGGTATAATCTTGGATTTCCATTAGGCTACCATCCGTTTTTCAGATATCTCTAACATACGTTCAATTCCATCCAAATAACCGCTATATCTCTCTATTTCATCAAAAGTTTCTACTAAATAGATACTCGTATGAATCAAGTCAGATAGATCATCACTCATTAAAATCCAAGGATTAGATTCATCATCAATGCTAATTCCCTGACTATCTTGATAGCGATAGAGTCGAGATAATAGATTAGCACCTCTTTCTTTCACAATTTCAATTTTTAAAGTCAATTCATAATCTTCAACAGGATTGAGCATTTTATCTTCTCCTACAATATCGACATAAGATACATTAAACTTCTGACAAATGATGTCAATTAATTCCGTAGAGACTGAACTCGTTCCATTTTCATACCGGCTCAAGCTATTTCGAGAAATTCCTACAATTCGGGCAAAGTCGTCTTGTGTTAAGTCATGTGTTTTACGTAAGGATTTTATGTTCTTTCCAATCATGGCAAACTCCTTTTATTTTTATACCACCATTATAACATTTAGAAAAAGCAAATGCACCATTTTTGGTGCATTATTGGCTGTTTTTCCTAAATCTCTCTAAATTCTTCTCCAATTGTTCCTTATGAAGTTGATTTTTAGCTTCCTTTAATGTGTCGTCCAAAGTTTCTTCCCTATAAATTGATTCTGTTTTTACTTGTTCTGATTCTTGATCTGGAGTGAAAATGATATCTAACAGTCGGTCTATTTTTTCAAGATCTTGGACAGACATATCAGATAGTCTATGAATCAGCTTTTTAAATACATCACTATTGTCGTGATTTTTCTTAAAAAATGTTGTAAACATCTATAACCTCTCAAAAAAAGCAGCCTATCAGGACTGCTTAGTGTAATTCCGAAATCGCATCATAAATGGACTGTAATTTCTTATTGTCTTTATTCTTTGTGTCAATAAATGTATGTAGCTCTTCAATTTTCTTTTGACTGCTTTGAATATCGCTATTGTTATCCGCAATAAGTCTTTTAAGATGTTGCTGATAACTTGTAGTGATATCTGTCTCTTTTCCTGTTCTAACCTCTGTAACTTTAGGTTTAGAACTAGAATTTGATTCCGTCACAGGCGCTTGTTTTCGCTTTTGAAAAGCTGCTTCATAATTTACATCATTACCTCCTTGATGATTTCCAAATAAGGCCGCAATTTTATCTGAATCCCCTTGATTTTCTGATTTACTTTCTAATGGTTGATTAAAATTCCAATCTTTTGTCATTCACTCATTTCATCCTTTCTAAATTCAGAATCATCGAATTGTCTTTCTTTACCAAAGGCATGGTCAAGAGCTTCTTCAAAACTCATGTGACTGATGCTTTGACGCCTTTTGAACGTCGCAAACATCGCTGTCTCCAGTTGCTCTTTGTAAGCAGCGAGTTTTTCTGTCTCTCTTGCTACCTTGCTTTCTTGCCTAGTGACCTTTTCTTCTAAGCGCTCGATTATGGTCATATACGATCCTCCTTCATTCTAATATTAGCTAAAACATCTTGATTTTGTTATCACAATTCTAAACATTGAGAGTTTTGTCTTACTGGTGGATTTCCAAATGTCTCTTTTACAGTTTCAAGCTTAAATTGAAAATCTGATTTCTTTTCTCTAAGAATATCGTTCCAGTCTATTTTTTCTTTCCCAGATTCATTATTAGGTAAATCCAGTAAAACAGGAAATCCTGATTGAGATAACTTATCAGAAAAATCTTTTCCTGCATCATCACAATCTACCGCAAGTGTCAATAAATCAGGATGATTATCGAAATAGGTGGTGGTATCACGAATTGTATTGATCAAATGCAATAACTTTGAAGGTGTTACTGTATCTAAAAATTCCAACTTCTGATTTTCTTCAGCTATTAGTCGTAAAGTTTGATAAGCAACAACAGACCTTTTTAATCCTTCCATAGATACCAAACGAACATTAGTTAGACTTTGTTGATGAAGTTCGTAATAGCTCATCAAGTCGATGAACGATTCACAAAAGACCAGTCTATTTGGTTTACCAATGTCAAAGGATATTCCAACATGTCCATGGCTTCCTTTTAGAATCGTTTTTAACCTTTCTCTAGGAAGAGAGTGATTCTTATAAATTCCTTGTAAGCTTGCTGCCTGCAGCTTGTGGCGATGATCAAAGCTTTTAAAAACGTTAACAGGTTCAACTGTTTCATTTGTTTTCCAACTAGCTTGTGCTATCAAACCTTGTTGAATCATCTTTTGTATGATTTCTTCTGAGATTCCTCTACATTCTGTTAAGTAATATCTAGTCAAACTGCAGTTAGAATCTTCTACTCTCTTTAAAGGATAATAAAATGGTCTCTCTCTTTTTTCTTGAATAGCTTCTTTTTGAAAAGGTTCTTCAGAAAGAAAGGCTAGAGCTTCTTTAAAGGAAATTCCCTTAACAAGTCGAACAAAATCAATGACATCACCTTGAATATCTCTTGAAAACCATTTAAAAGTATTGGTAGTTGAAAAAATCCGAAATGAATCGTGTTCAGGATGTTCATAGACACTGCTCGAAACTTGTTTAAAGGAGATACCTAAACGATTGGCTACATCAAGAATTGAAATTTGCTTACATTCTTCTATTCCCATGCAATATCATCATTTTGTCGTAGTATTTGGCAGTGATGGTATTGATGATGATTCTTCTAAAGTTTTAGGAGTTGCATTATCTAAATCATCTAACCCAGATTTCCAAACCTGTACTTGATTGACCAATAACTTACCAGGTAGTTTAGAATAGGACAATTTAACCGTTCTGGTTTCTGTCTGATTGGTCTTTGATTGGTTGGCATTCTTTAAATCAGATACATAGGTTACATTATATGAGACCATGGCAATGGCTTGATTCGTAGTCTGATTGACAAAGATATCAGCTTTTTCAAAATGATAATCTAAAATATAATCCTTATACACTTGGTTCATGGCATCATTTTGACTTGACAATTCTTGAGAATAAGCCGATTCAGTCATATAAGGTTGAATACGTGTATTATTTTCTCCGAGCTTCTCTTTCGTATAGTACTGCGTCAAAAATTCTTTTACAGTATCCGATGACAAAATGCTGGCTTTATCTTCTGCTTGTTTATTCTCTACAAGTTTAGCTGCAGCCAATTCAATCTCTTTACGACTTTGTTTAGCAGTCGAGTGTTGACCAGCAGTATATCCCATCATGAGAATAAAGCTAGTTGCAGCCACTGCTCCAACACTAATTAAGGCTTTAGTTTTGACTTTATTTAACATCTTAGACCTTCTTTCTATAAAAACTAGGTCAAGAATAACAAAAAGGACTTGTAAGTTTTATCACACCATAATAAAAGGTCATTCCTACATTTAAGAAGCAAAATCGTACAGTTCAGAGAAAAATATCAAAACTATCTGTCTTCAGCTTATAATGTAACTATGAAAAATTCAAAAGAAGAAAATTTGAGAAGAGCTCTTTCTCATATTGAACGACATAAACAAGCCATAAATACAAGTAATAACAGTGAGGATAATGATTTTCATAAATTACTGCTCCAATTTAGCTATGAAGTATATGAAAGAATCAAGGCTAATAAAAAACCTTATCCGAATTTAGATTCAGATAAAGTTTTTTAACCATCTAACAAGTTTACATACTTTTCTTAGTTTTGGAGTTTATGAAACGCCAACTGAATCCTAGAACCAACATCAGATTGATGAAAAGGTACACAGCCGTAAAACTAGTTAAACCATGTTGTCTGATATCATCAAAGTATAAAGTCGGTTCAGTAAAGAACAGATAAATTCCATAGACCTCCACGAAAATAAGAAAACTGATAAAACCAATCAGGAAAAGTCCACTGGCAATAAGAAAGAGTCTCCAAAAAAGAATGAAAATTCCTCCTACTGCTAAAAAAATTACTGGGATAAGGAGTAAATCATTCATGACTTTCTCCTTTCTAGTCAATCAATTGACGATAATGGGTGGCAAGAGAGGAATCAAACTCTTCTAATTTTTGAACTAAGTCCAAATACTCCTCTTTCTCATGTTCTTCAAAGTCCACACCTCGATGATTCTGAAGAGCGATTTCCAATTGACTAGTAAGTTCTCGTATAGAAAAGCTGTAATCGCCTGTCACTTCCTCATAATATTCCTTTAACTCCTTGTAGGCTTGGTATTCTTCAGGTGTTTGAAATCCCTGTACCAAAGCCTCTTCTAATTGATAATAGGTATCTTCCATCATAATCGTTACCTCGTTTCTTTCTATCTTTATTCTACCGCGCTTTTCTTTTCTTGTCCGCTATTTATATATATTTTTTAATCTAATTCAAAAGAAAGTTGTTCTTGCTTTTCTTTTCCTTTTTCGTGGAATTGTCGTAAGGCCTGATCAATAATATCTAAATCCGTTTCTGTTTCAATCAATGGCGCGAGTACATCGTATTCGGCCTTTTTAGTTTGATAATCCTCTTCCTTTGGAAAATTTTTCTCAATTTCTACCTTAGCAGTAGTCCATTTATCCTTTAATTCATCCAATAAGTTCTGAGTTTTCACTTGATCCTCTTTAATGTGATCAATCGTATGCTGAAGCCTTTGAATTGTCCCCAAAGGAGAATACAAATCTAAACTGACAGAATACTGATTTTCTCCTACAATCTTAACAGAGAAGTTTTCAGGAAGAGGCTGATCCGTTGGAAGACTAAGCATTTTAATGTCAAATCCTCGATAACTGCCTAGAGTACGGAATTCTTTGCTGTCAGATTGATTATGACGGATAAGACGGTGTAGGGATTCACCTGCTTCAGCTCGTTGCTCAAAAGCTTGCTTACCTACTGTCATAGTAAATGCCTGATCTTTCGACATTTTAGACTGTTGGATATCTCCATCATATTTGCTTAATCTTTTCTTAAGAATGGGTATATTTTCCGAACAGTAAGAGATTGTATGACGATAGTGATCCTTGCTGCGTTGAAAGGCGCGTCTTTGGTTTTCTAATAGGGTTAGATCATTCTCCAATTCCATCTTATGTTTGAGATAAGGATTACCTGTTGCTAGTGCCTTAAAATCAGAAGCTGTCATAGTCTGTTCATCAATATCTTCTGCAGCACGAATTGGCTCCTTAGAAGTCATAATTTGCTTAATATAACGGAGTTTGTTCTCCTGAGTTGCCCATAGATAATTATCAAACGAACCTTTGGTAATATAGTGGTAAATATCCACTTCCTTGTTTTCATTTCCCTGTCGGATAATACGTCCATTGCGTTGCTGAATATCACTTGGTCTCCACGGTACATCCAGGTGATGAACTGCTTTCATCTTGCTCTGAACATTTAAACCTGTTCCTCCTTTTTCAGTTGAGGCAAGGAGAATCCGCACCTCTCCTGCATTGACCTTTCGAGACAAACTATTCTTCTTTTCATCACTATTGGCATCATGTACAAAGGCAATTTCCTTACTAGGGATTCCTCTATCAACTAATAAAGCCTTAACCTCAGAATAAACATCAAAGCCATTGTCCTTTTTCTTAGGTGTTCCAATATCTGAAAAAATCATCTGAGTAGCCTTATTTTCCATTCCCTCACGATAAATTCTTTCAACATTATCCACTACCTGAAGTAGTTTATGATTGTCTGCTAGACTATAGCTAGAGTCCAATAAACGCATATCAATTGCTAGTTTTCGTGCCTCACCCGTAATTTTTAACATGTTATCCTGGCTCGGATCAACTGTTCCACATTTAACCGCATCTGAACGCATAACCAATTCTTCTAGATAGAGTTTCTGGTTTTCAGTTAATTCACTCTCAATAGGAATAATATGGGCTTCTGGAACAGGTAAATCCAACATATCTTGTGTTTGAATGTCGGCTGTTTCTTTATAAATTTTCATCAACTCAGGTAGATTGACAAACTTTTTAAATCGTTTCTTAGGTTGGTACTTATCCCCTGTAGGAGCTAATTCCATAGAGTTTTGAATTTCTCCAAAAGCACCTACCCAAGAGTCAAAATAATCAACTTGATAGCGTTTTAAGATATCCGGTTGAATGTAGTTCATCATAGTGTACAACTCACTAATAGAATTGGAAACAGGTGTTCCTGTCGCAAAGACAATATTTTTAAAATCATGTTCTTCCTGAATCTGTCGAACCTTCATTTCCATATCCACGTTCTTCTTAGAAGTTGTATTGGTAATTCCTGCTACATTCCCAAGTCCAGTAATTGGACGAATATTTTTAAAGTGATGTGCTTCATCCACAAAGAGAAAATCAATTCCTAAGTTCTCAAAATCAATAAAACTATCACGATTAAAGCGTTGGAGTTCTTCCAATTGTTTCTCTAGACCACTTATTGATTGCTCTGCTTCTTTAACAGTATACTTATTTTCAGAATGTGTTTTAATCTCTCGTAGTTCATTGAGTTTATCCTCTATATAGTTCATCTGTCTTTCCTTACTGACAGGGATTTTTTCAAATTGAGAATCCCCAATGACAATAGCATCGTAATCTCCTGTAATAATACGTGACACAAATTGTTTTCTTCTCGCCTTCACAAAATCTTTCTTAGTGGTCACAAAGACCTTTTTAGTAGGGAAAAATTTCATGATTTCTTGGCCAAATTGAGCAGACAAACTAGAGGGCACCACATACAAGGGCTTATGAACCATTCCCAACTCCTTTAATTTAAAACCAGCACCAAGCATGGTCAAGGTCTTTCCTGAACCTACCTCATGAGCTAATAAGGCTCTTTTTTCTTCTACGATTCTTTGAATAGCATTCTCTTGGTGAGGACGAAGACTGATGTTTTGTGCCAAGCCATCAATGACTAGATGGCTACCGTCATACTCTCGACTAACCGTTCGATTATAAAGACGATTATAGCTTTCCTCAATGACTTGTTGGACTTCTGGATACCGTGAGACAAAGTCTTGAAAGAGCTCTTGTAAATGCTGCTCTTTTGCTCTTAGAACAGAGGTTTTTTCCAAATCTGTGATGGTCTTTTTCTTTTCTCCTTCCGTAACAGTCATAGTAATCGTCGGTTGGTTTGAATTTAGTAAATTCTCAAAAACCTTTCTTCCTGTATCATAACGTGACCCACTGACTCCAAGACTACTATCTTTGGCACTTGGATAGCGATAAGCAAATGATGTCCTTAAATGAACCTGGCCATCGACAGGATTCACTTCAATGACTTGTTCAACATCTGGCGAAGACAATTCAAATTTACGATTAGTAAAACATTCAAAGGCAAATTTACCATAAACGGATTGAGGAATCCAACGTGACCCTATTTTAAACTCAATATCTGCCAGATGAATCCTTGGAGGGCGAACAGATTCTAACAAATCTAAAGCATGGGACCAGTCACATTCTTGGTTGTTTTCCTCCACTAATAGTTGAACTACTTCTATCTTGTTGAGAATGTCTCCTGATAAAAATTGGTTCTTAGAAAGATATTTTCTTTCTCCTCTTAAATAGCTTTCTGGATCCATTAAAACCTGGTCACCTAACTCATCTAAAATAGCAGCTTGGCTATGTTCAGGGTAAATTGATACCATATAGTCTAAATCAACCCCTCTACCATCCGATAAACTGGAGTTTAAGGCATCTAAAGCCGTTGATACTCTTGTAATCACTCTCTCTGGCCTAACCAATGCTTTCTCAAAAGCTAAAGATTTTTTATATTTTACTTTCTGAACTTTAGAATCGATGTATTCATCTTCTAAACTTGCAAGTAAAGAATACTTATCGTCACTATCAAATAAGTTTCGATTGACTGAGGCATTCAAGTATCCAAATTGACTTACAAAGCGGTCATAGTCACGATTGAGTTTACTAAGTAATACCTGAAAATCTGTTCGACTATAATCTGGATGACGTTGAATTTCAATTAAGGCTTGATAGGTCTCTCCCAAATCAACCATGCCCTTAATACGACTAATATCCTTATCCGATAAGGGGCTTTCATAAAAGACAGTTTTTTTGAACAGTCCCTTATATTTCCCTCTTTTACTCGCTTCTTCTGACTTGTATACATCTAGTGCTTCCTCATCTGTCAAATGAAGTTGCACGAATCGATCTATTTTATGTTCAGACAAAGAACTGTCCCAAGCTTTAAAATCTCCCTTCTCATCTACATAATAACTAATTTCGTCTACTTTTGAACTTTTCCGAATGCCATGCGTATCTCGGTAATAAATTTGATTTCCCTCATATCCAAAAGAATAGAGCGCTAAGTCCTCACGTATACGACTTGGGATAGAATTATCCACTTCTTCTTTGATAAAAACAGGTGCTTTCAAAGAATTGTCAATTTGTTTAGGTGCTTCCACATTCTCGAATGCTTTCATTATTTCAGTAGCTAATGTTTCTGATACTCCCTTAACATTGAGAGTTCCTCCATTAAAATTACGTATCTCATATTCACCCAAAACTTGTGTATTGTATTTCCCATCAAAATAAGGATTGATCCAGACACGCTTATCCTCCTCAAAGGGAATAGAGCCACCAAAGACAAGCTCATCTTCATTAAGATTCTTTGCTTGATCCTTTTGAAAGAAGAGGAGGTCTGTGGTCACTCGAGTACCTGCAATCTTTTTAAAAGCCGTATCCGGCAAACGAACTCCCCCTAAAAAATGAGTGTTGGTTTTAATCTCTTGTAAGACATTATCTGTCCGCTTATCCATTGTCCCGATAGATGAGATAATCGACACTTGTCCTCCGTCTCTTACTAAATCAAGTGAGTGTTTGACAAAGTAATCATGAATCATATAAGGTTTATCATAGTTTTTATCGGCAATGCGAAAATTTCCAAAAGGAACATTCGTTAAGACTAAATCAAAACTATTATTTTGATAGGGAACATCTTCAAATCCTCGCACTTCAATATGGGTATTGGGGTGGAGTTGTTTTGCGATTGCGCCTGTCACACTGTCTAATTCAACCCCATAGAGTTCTGATTTATCTAGTATACTTCTAGGCATCGCCGCAAAGAAGTTCCCAGTTCCCATAGAAGGATCTAATATCCTTCCTCCCTCAAAACCATCATCCAGTAATTTTTGCCAAATCTGGCGAATAATCATTGGGTCTGTATAATAGGCTGTGAGAGAACTTTGTTTCATAGTGGAGTACTCTGATTTACTTACTAAACTCTTAAGAGTTAAACGTTCTGTTTCATACTTTGGATTGAGTTCATCGAAAAATTCATTGGCAAGACCGCCCCAGCCGACATACTTGGCTAGTAGCTCTTGTTCTTCTGGATTCGCTTGTCGTCCCTCTTTTTCTAATCTTTTAACAAGTTCAATTGCGGCGATATTCGTTTCAATTTTTTCTCGATTTGTCTTAGGATAAAAGTCCTCTAAATCATCTGGAAAAACAAAATCTAGAACAGGGACATCCGTCTCTTCTATGCCTACAATAAGCGTTTCTGTTTCCTTATCCTTTTCATTATCTTCTTCCAGATAGGAAAACAAATCTATTTCCTGGCTTTCACTTGATGAATCAATCTCAATCTCTGAATTTTCTTTTTCAAGTTCTACAAGAGACAATACTTGTTCAATCTCTTCCAAACTGTTCAAGTATAAGATAGGATTCTCTTCAAATAACTGGTTGGAATCATTGAATAGCTCTAGGCGAACTAAGTCATTTAACTGTGCATTTTCAATCGAAACCAACTGAAATACTTGTCCTTTATAACTTACTTGTGAACCGATTGGATATTCCCTCAAAGCTTCTTCTACAATTTTATCGACATTAGAAAAGGAGTTAGTTTCTTCCGTTTCCTGTTCAATATCACTTGAAGGAGATAAGGATTCCTCTACTTGCTTAGACTTTTCTCTTATAGCCTTTACTTCATCAAAATGAGTAATAATCTTCAGCTTTTGTGTCAGTGGGAGTTGTGTGTAGTTTTCTTCATGATGGATAAGATTCGTAACGATATCTAAAGTAGCCATCAATTCTGAACCCAAATAGGCTAGAACATCTCCTTCTTTTTCTTCAAAATGAATCTCAAGAACTTCTTTTTTTAGTTCTTTGGAATCAACCATTAGAATAAACTCCTCTATATCTCTACTAATGCGGTCAGATAGATTATTTGCAACTCGATAGACATTGACTAAATTGACATCCTGATTCTGATGAAATACAAGCTCACTTAATGGTGTTAGCTTCTCTTTTTCAGATTGGATGTAAAATCGAGTGGAAAGGTTATAGGTTGCGACTTCTAGCACCAAGTTTTTCTCCCAATTACTTAATTGAGATAATTTATCTAAACCTACTTGTCCAAAATTTCTTGTGTAACTTTCTAGATCTTGGTCATTATTTTCAGAACTGGCCTCTAGAAAAGAAACAATATCTTGATGAAACGAATAGACATGAGGTATCTCTTCTATCTTCCCCTCTTCAGTCAAAAAACTCTCTACCAAATCCTGCCATTTCTCATCAAAATGTTGCGCTTGATAACGAAGAAATAGGGCCATTTTCTCTCTATCTTTTGGAATTGTTCCACGAAACATAGCCAATAATTGCATTACTTCCATACTTGCTCCTTTCATCTATACGAAAATAGGAGAATCACATGATTCCCCTACAACTCTATCTCCATTTCCACCTCTTGAGGACTGGTTTCTAAATCACTAGACAAAAGAGAAACGGCATCTGTTCTCATGTAGTAAGTATATAAGTCTTCTAGGTCTTGTTGGTTTTCAATCCCTGTTTCAATACTAATCAGAGCCTGTATAAATTCCTTATAGTGACTCTCCATCATATCTGAAATCTTTTGTTTCATTTCCATAAATACTGAAGACGGTTCAGTTATACTTATTTGATCTATGTTTTGTAAATCCTTTTCTAAGGGATTGGTTCCTTCTTCTACTTCCACTAAATCTGAACGACCATCACCATCAGAATCTGCGCTAAGAGGATTGGTTCCTAGCGCAAATTCTTGAGCATCAGTCAGTCCATCTTGATCCGAATCACGTTGATAAATGGCTTCCATATACTTCCTTCTTTCCTAGTTAATCTTTTTTCACTCCAATCCTACCAAATATTCCTTGAAAGAAGTATCACAACAAAAAAGAGAACGAGCCAAAACTGCGTTCTCCTGAAAATGATAAAAATATATTTTATGCCACAAAAGATATGTAAACTAATCTTTTGAATAATAAAAAAGTTCCGACGTTTGTAAATGTTTTGAGTAAATTGAAATTACTTTTTGACCTTTTGGAAATACTGTCTTTCTCTTCAAATCTAATAAAGATTGAGGAACAATTTTCCTTGATGTTTCTTTCAATGTTAATGCTAGTATCTGTTTTCTTGTACGTAGAGCATAATCAAACTCCAAATACAAATAACGTCCTGAACCAGTTAGATGAACATGCTTTCCCAATAACTCCTCAATGGATCCTAAAACTTGTAACTTTTGCATCGTGGTTCCATCTTTTTTTATCTTCAACTCATCAATTATGACATGTCTATTTAAACAATCGTCAAAGAAACTGCCTGCACCTTTTCGGTAATCAACACCACATAGGTGCATGAAATTAGTAGGTGAAAAATGAAGTTCAACACTTTCTATTTCAGTTTCATAATACATGATTTTGCCAACGAAGTGCTCTTTAAAAAAAGAAGCCGCAATTTGTAACTGAGTAAAAAAACGCTGAAGTTTTATTTTTTCGGTGTAATTTGGATTACGATAATCTCTAGAATTTGCCATATTTTCCTCACAAAAAAGGTGGTTTACAGAGTCTGTAAGCCACCTAGTCAGTCGGTTTATTCTGGTGTCTGCCACCGCTTGGCCCTTACGTCCAAGATTGCTATCGGATTTCGTTCTGGTGTCCGCCACCGCTTGGCCCTTATGTCCAAGATTACTATCAGATTGACCATGAGCCGACCACTCATCTACACTATTTATTTTACCTGAAAATAGCTAAAATTTCAAGTGTAAACTCTTCTATTTCGTAGTATAGGCAAAACTAATGGCGCTATCTGCTTGCGAGATTTTTCTAAAGGTATAGTTAGGGTTACCACCATAGTTAGTTTCGGACACGAGGAAAGAACCATCATCATAGACCTTCTCTACAAAAGCCACATGACCATAGTCTGCTGGTGTTCCATGTATTCCTCCCACAAAAGAAACAATAGCACCTGCTCTTGGTGTAGAGCCAGTTTCCCCACCAAGACTTGAAGCTGTCGCAACCCAGTCCTGACCATTTCCCATAGTATTAATGATTGAAATCTTATCTCCATTACTTCCTTTTAATTTCAAGCCTAACTGGTTCATACGAGCCGCAACACCCCATGTACATTGTCCATAGGCATAGGCCATACCATCTCCACCACCAGGAACAGAATGATCATACAAGTCTCCACGAACACCTTCAAGGGATTGCGGGTCACTTTTTGCCTGTCCTCCATTTGTTTGGCTAAAGCCTTTTTCAATTTGGTAATACCATTCCGTTGCTCTGGTTTGTCTTTCCAGTAGTTTGTCACCAGAATTTCCCTCCCAATAGGTAAGGAAGAGTTGGGCTAGATTGGCTGCACTGCCCGTATTTCCAAAGAAATCCTTTAACCAACTTTGATAGTAAGGACTATCACCGTGAAGCATAAAATCAAGTTGGAGGTCTAAATCATACCATTTCTTATTTTGGGTGCGTGCATAATTTAACAAGGCTGTATGACGTGTTGAACCATCTGCGGTATCCGTCCATTGCCCTAACCCCAAACCTCTATGAAGTATATTAGGATAAGCACCACTATAAATGGCTGGACCTCCAATTGCTAACCAGGTTTCATCATCCCATGAGGAATCGGTAGCGCCAACAGGAGGAGATAAATAATCTCCCTCAGCTCGTTTTGGATTGATAGAAGATTCTACCGACCAATTTCCTAAAATAGCCGCAATGGCTTGGGAACTTGCCCCTTGAGATTTCAAAAAATCATAAATATGTTTTGCACGTTCAAACTCATCCCCACCAAACTGACCAATGGCAGGTAAGATAGTGGTCTGAAGTTGAATGACCTTTGGAAAATAAAATTGCGGATTGACATACACCAATTTTTCTTTCTTGTTCTTATACTTTTGATAGGAAACTTTCAAACCTGTATCGTCTGGTGTTTCACCAATAATATCACCCGTTAGGACTCTTGTCCCCTCAATCGCACGGCCATTATGAATAGAATACAAGGTCAATCTACTCTCATTCTCTCCTTTTCCGTTAGTGAGAATAACATTGTCGCCATCTAGAGATACAACTCCATCCATTGGTGCGACAATCGTTTGGTGAGCCTTTGCTTCTAGTAGAATGTACTCCTGAAGGGTAGGTTTTCCGTCTAAATCATAGTATCCATAACGATAAGTCATGGTTAGACTATCTTCGTTGCTTTTCCCCTCAAATGGATTGTCCAATTCCTGCATGGAAGCATACACACCTTCTTCTTTTAGTTCCTTCATTTCCTCTTGATCGTCTTTCGATAGTTTATACTTAGGAGTTTCATAGAGGTCTTGCATGGATTTCAAATCTTCCCCATCGTTTAAATCATGCCACAAAGTAGATAGATAATCCTTGTAAGTTTCTGTACTAAATAAGTGAACTGGTTTGTGTAACTCATAGTCATGGAATTTAAAGTTCATATACCCCATCACATCATCAACTTTTGTGTAATAGGTAATTCCTTTGTCATTTGTGCGAGTATGTTCTGCATCTTCCCAAGTTAGGTGGGTATAAGCTTTTGTTAATTCAAATTCATCTTGTTGAATCAAACTAGAAGATGAAAATCCTAAAAAGAAGCTCATTATAAGTAAAAGAAGAAAGACTATTCCTCCAACTATCCAGGTTACAGGATTCCCAGTCGCAAATGTAAAGAAGGAAAAGGCTGCTTTTAGTTTTTGATAGATATTTCGAACACTTGTAAGACCTTGTTTCTTTAATTTTCGAAACCGATTTTTAAAGGAACTTGGGTTATCTTTCGCTAGTTTCCATCCTTTTCCATCCTTAAAATGATGGTATCGCTCTTTTGTGTTGGTCAGTCTTTTCTTGGTAAAACGACCTGTTGCTTGTCCTGTTTTGACACTAGCTTTTCCGAGATTATAAGAAAGGCGACTGTACCGTTTCCCTTTTCTGATAGTCTCTTGAAGCGTGCGATAGCCTTCTAAATTTTCATTTTCTGAAGCTAACTCTCCTCCTTCACGTCCAAGAACATAAAGAAAAGTTTTGGCTTTCCTACTGACTTTTTTGGACTTATAGGCTTGTTTAGTAGATTTTAGATTTTTTTTTGCGGCCTTGACTTCTTTCTTAGCTTTTAATTCTTCTACACTCTTCCCTTGAAAGAAAAAATTGGATTTTACTTTTGTTTCCTGACCGTAGAGAAATTTTGGATTGGTTTTTCTTTCTTTACGACTCTCTTTTCTTTCTTCTTTTGTTTGTACCTTGACTTCTCTAAATTGCTTCTTGGCTATTTTCAATCGTTTCCTAGCATGAGGCAATCGTCTGTCTCTTAATTCTTTCCGATTCAAAAGAGATGGAGAAGTATTTTGAAGGATGTGATTGTAGTCTTCATTTGCTTGTTTTACTCTAGCCTTTGAAGCTTCTCTCATCTCCTCTAGCTTTTCTTTTATCTCTTTTTTCCATGCTTTTTCATCCAGCACAGCAGAATCTTTTTTCTGTTTCTTCACCTCCTTCTTTCCTTGTTTCAAGAATTTCTTCTCATCTTTTAGACTTCTTCTAAATGCCTTTCGGGCACGTATGATTTCTCTTTTATCCTTCATTTACCTTCCCCTTAATTAGAAGCCATTTTATCAGGATCTGTACTCATGATATCAAACAATTGAGTACCTTGAGGAATCTTATTTTTAAAGGGTACGACAACTGAACCAGCTTTTATCAGTCCTGCCCCTTTTTCTGGATTGACAAGGTATTTTTCGAGTTCTTTTGACAAGCCTAAGAGTTGAACCAGTTCTTCTCGGTCATTTTTTGCTTGCTTGAGGAGAATCATAAATTCACTATTTGCAATAATCCGTCTACCATTTGGATCTAACAATAAGGTTTCGACATTTTGGGTTATCCCAGTCGGACTAGCTCCATATTTTCTGACACGACTCCACAATTTAAAGAAGAAATCACTGGCATATTTATCTAATAAGAGAAGCTGCATTTCATCAAAATAAATCCAGGTCTTCTTCCCTAATTTTTGATTCCGAACGACACGATTCCATATCTGATCAAAAACAACCATAAGAGCAATTTGTTTCAGCTCATCTCCTAACTTTTTAACATTATAGATTAAGAAATTAGATCCTGTCTGAATATTGGTCTTATGAGAAAAAATATCAAGAGAACCTTCGACATACAGTTCCATATCAAGTGCCAAATTCTGCGCTTCTTCTTCTGGTTGTTGGCTCAAGACAAAGACCCATTCTTCCAAAGAAGGCTCTTTAAATGACTGATAGGTGAGTCTGGTGACTCGGTCGATAATCGATTTTTCTCTTCCGTCCATTTTTCTATCCAATAACTTACCGATAAAGGATAAAAGAAATTCTGATTTTACCTTTACAGGATCCTCATCCATATTTTCCTCAGACAAGTCAAGTACATTGAGATAAGTCTGGGAATCGGGCGCAATATCAATCATTTCTCCCCCAAAAGCCCGTCCAATGACACTGTATTCTGCTTCTGGATCCACGATGATAATTTCAGTATTTTCACCAGATTCCTTGATTTTAGTCGTGATAATTTCATGCTTGGTTGCCATCCCTTTCCCAGCTCCAGATGTTCCTAAAATCAAACCAGACGGTGTATTTAATAGGCTGCGATCAATGGTAATAATATTACTTGATATTTGATTGATACCGTAATATTTCCCACTACGGTCTTGTAAATCTACTGAAGTCCAAGGTGAGTTCACTGCTACATTAGATGTTAATAAACTCCGTGATACGCCCTCTAAAAAATCACAACCAAATGGCAGCAAGCTATTAAAGGCTGCTTCTTGCATATATGGAAGTTTATCAATCATTAGGTCATTTGAGCCGGCCACTTGTTGGATAGTGTCTAGGGCTTGTTTGAGTTCTTCTTCATCCTGACCAAAGACCCCAATCAAGAAGACCGTTTGAAATAGTTTATCTCCTGTCTCGGTCATGGTTTTTAAGAGTTCCTCAGCTTCATCGATATTGCTTTCTAATACATGACCTACTTTTTCCAAATAGATACCTGTACGAGCTAGTTTTTGTTGTTCCCCAATCTTTTGGGATTCCATTAAGGTTTTCTTTGTTCGTAGTTTCTTCATGGCATCTGCCTTGGTCGAACTTTGAGCATGAAGGCTTACAATCAATTCCAGATCTCCTTGCATGAGGTCTCGGATAAACTGATCCCCTAATTCCATACCGTAGTCTCTCACATAGACAATCTGTAATAAGCGGTCATTGATTTGTAGGTAATTCTTGTTTTTAAAATCCAAGAGATTAGGTGCTATGAAGTGACGAGTTGTCTGGCCAGATCTCGTTAAATCACGATAAGAAAAAGGAAGATGGTGTTCTCCTCTAAGCATATCTGCCAACAAGTTCACCCGTTCTTCTCCAGTCAAGGATCCAAATCGAGCATCAATTTCTGAGAAACCACTCTTGAAATATTCGCCTATTTGAGACAAGGAACGATAGGCTTGTTTGGGATTAGAATCCTTTCTACCAAAACTAATCAGTTTCACAGCCGAAAAGTTATTTTCACCACTATCTAAATTTTGATTCATCATCCGATTCAATTCTTTACGATAGCTATCGTACCCATCTTCTTTTTCCTCATACAAAACACTTTGTCTAAACTTTTCTAAATTCAATCTTTTATTAAAGATGGTCAATTGGAAGTTGGTTTGGTCATCTAAAGAGTTAATCAAATCAGAATACTTCTCAATGATTGCGCCCTTATCTTCTAAACCAACGGTCTGGTAATTGACATCACCAAGTAAATAGCTTTGTGAGAAATAATCTTCTTTCACCTGCATCAGACCATTTTGATACAAGGCTTGATAGGAAAGAGTATTAGCCGTTGATGGTAACACTTCCTCTTTTTTATCTTTAACTTCTTCCTTTTTATTAGTCGTTGAAGTTTTTTGTTTCTTTAATGTATTTAATTTTCTTTTCATGTTCAAGTCCTTTCTTTCCTGTAATTGTGCGTAGGGGAACCGTTAGTTCAAAATGAAGACGGTATTTCAAATAATGTTCAAAATATAAATCATTGGGTTTATAGACTCCAAAAAGCAAGAGGGGGATGGTAAAAGCAAACACAAAACCGTAAACAAACCAATCTCCAAATTGCCAGAAAAAGAGATTCAAGCCCAAAACAATAATTGTGACAATAAAGGCTGGTAAAACAAAGATGATTTGTCTTGTGGTGAAACCTAACCAAGCCCTGTGTTGGTATTTTGAGATGTCTTTAAAGACACGTGTATTCATGACTTTCCTTTCTAAAAAGGCTAAGAAGCAACCACTTCCTAGCCTTTATCTAATTACATACCTAAGATTGAGCGAGCCGTACGTTGAGAACCAACGAGGGCAATAATCAGTAAGATAGCTTGTATTAAACTACCAAACATAATCGCAAGAGATTGCAGGACTCCTGCACCATTTGAAACAGCTATTTTCCCAGCAGATTCAAACAAAGGAACAAGAGAAACAATCAGAAAAATAAGAACCCCTTGTACCGCATAGACCATAATATTTTTTAAATAGCCAATACCAATAGACTTCCATTCATCACTTAAAAATGTTGGAATCGTAAGAGGGGCAAATGGGATCATAAGGTAGAGTTGAATAAATCGAATAGATACCAAAAGATTAACCATGGCTGCACTTACTATCCGAACAAGCCAAATGAGGAGGGCGAAAAAGCCCACAATCATCCGGCCAATAAAGCCTGAACCTTTTAATCCAGAGATGGTATCATACTTTGACCCACCGTGAGCCACAATCGAGGCCACTTGTTCAATGGCGTGACTCGCAATCCCGATGATAGCTTCTACAATAACGGTAGTGTTGGTAATTACAACTGCGACCATAATATAACTAATCAACATCGGTGCTAATGCTTCAAAGGTCATCGCTCCTCCTGAGTTAGCAATTTTCTTTGCCATCTTCGAAAATTCTAAGATGAGAACAACTGATAAAATCGCAACTCCAAGGGGCTGCATGACACTTTTAGTAATACTAGACATATAAGTCCAAACTGTTGGATTGTAGCTAGATAGGGATTTAATCAGATCTACCGTAGATTGTAAATCCACATTAAATCCTTCAAATAAATTTTCAGCTGATATTTTTTCAGATGCAAGGTAAACAAAGGGTGAGACTAAACTAAGATTCATGTCATTGTTTATCCTCCTAAATTGAAATTTGAGTTACAAAGGCTCCAGCAGCCCCGACCATAACACCACCGACAATTTCAAGAATGGCATTTCGAACACCTGGTCCACCGTCTTTAATGTTGGTTGCAAGATTGACAATCCCAACAACAACGAGAAAGGCACCAACCGCAATCAATCCCTTCTGTAACAAAGACATAGCTTGTGCAAACATAGCACTTGCGTCTACTCCATAAACAAAACCTTTAAAATGCGTAATCATCTATTTCCTCTTTTCTATTTTTATTTTAAACTAGATTCAAAAGTTAAATCACGAATTCTAAGGCCTTCAAGATGATTTTCCTGACTTTGATTCAAAGGATTGATCTGATAGTTCCACCACCGTTCATCGTTTTCTTGATTGGCAAGGTACTTCCAGTTTGGATGCTTAGTTGAATTGTACTTTTTGCTTTTAAAGACAGGCATATTGGCAATTCGAACTAAGCATTCATGCCGTTTCATATTTCCGACTTCATCAGGTGTCATTAAATCACGAGCAATCTTTTGATGAGAAAGGGATCCTGAACCTGTTTGGCCAAAGGAACGACTAGTATTTCGAACATCAATGGTTTGTTTACCGAGTAACCCACTCATAAATTTAAAAGTATCTTCATCATTACCACCTAAGTAGACTAAGCTATCACAGTTCCCAAGAATAGTTTTCCAAGCTTCTTTTTCTTTATAGAGTCCTTGAAGTTGAGCAATATTTTGCAGAATAGGAACGAGACTCATATTCCGAGAACGGACTGTTGAGGTTTGTTCAGCAAAATCTGGGATTTCTCCGATATTTGCGAATTCATCTAAGTAGACTCTCACATGAAGAGGTAATTGCCCCTTAAAATCAATATCTGCTTGTCTTGTTAGAGTTTGAAATACTGTTGAAAAAAAGAGGGCTGAAAGAAAGCGAAAGGTACTATCGTTATCTGGGATAACTAAGTAAACCATTGATTTTTCCTTGCCCCATGTCTTCATATCAAGGGTATCTCTTTTGGTCAAATCCATGACACTTTGAATATTGAAGAGGGCAAATTTAGCGGTGGTTACAGCTATGACAGAATCCAGAGTCTTATCCTTATAATTTTGGAAATCTGCCCAATTTCGCATGGTAAAATTTTCAGTCCCATACTTTTTAGCATAATTTTCAAATAGAATTTCTAAGACACTTTTTTCTTGATTCTCACCTTTGGATAAGTGTTTAATGAGTTTTGATATCTCAGCAAAACTTGGATAACGCCCTCGTTTTTTTCGCTCTTCCACTTCTTTTTTTTGACGTTTCAACAAGTTTTGGTATTCCTTTTGACTTAAACGACTTTCTTCTATGAGCTGTTCTCTTGTTTTGGGTGGATTATAGAAATCAACCAAGTAGGAGGCTAAAGCTCGAACCAGAGTCATAGAAGCTTCATCCCAAAATGGATCACTACGGGAGCCAGAACCTTTGGTGTTATTAAAATAAACCGTCAGCATGCGATTCAAATCATTTTCTGTCTCTATATAGCGAAAAGGATTGAAGCCATCTGAGTTCTTCATATTGACTAAATCTAACACCTTTACTTGGTAGCCATGTTCTAAAAAGAGTTTGCCTGTTTTTTCGGCCAAGTGATCTTTAGGATCAACTACAATATTAGAACTATTCATCTGAATCAGATTGGGTTTCACAAAGCGAAATGTCTTCCCACTTCCTGAACCTCCAATCACCGCAATATTCTTATTCCTATCATATTGGGCTGGTTTTTTATCTAATAATGTCAGACGAACATCTTGTGCTAAGATCGTATCATGAGAAAATTCCTTACCGTAAAAGAGCTTCTTTTCTTTTAGAGTTCCAAAACGGGCGCTCCCGTATTCTACCCCTTCTCGGTATTGTTTTTTTCCAGTCTCTAAATAGAGATAAACCAGCAGCATCATCACAAAGCCTAGTAGAAAAAAAGCACTTGATTTTCCAGTAAAAGAAATATTCCATGGCGACTGAAGAACTTCATCTTGACCCTCCATCAGAAGATGAGTCCATTTATTTAAGCTATTTCCAGTATAGGAATCATACAAAAGCGTCAAACGATGAAAAAGATAGCCTAGTAAGATGCCTAACAGTGAGAATAGTAGGAATTTCTTTCCACTGTACATCATCTCACCATCTCTTTCTGTTTGACGGCCCCTTCTTGTCTAAAGGTAATTTGGGATTTCGCCTCATCAATTGCATCGTCTAATGACTTATCCATAGTAAAATCAGCTAATTTCTCCGGATCATTAACCATTTTTTCTAGCAGATGGTCTAAATGATTGTCTAGAATCGAACGGTCTTTCGTATAGAAATGTAGAGAATCCCCTTGCCAAGCGATGGCTAAAGGAATCTCTTCTTTTTCTAAAAAAGCTTTAAATTTCTCTATATCAATTGGTTTGTCTAAAAAATCTTTTTTCAGATTAATCGTGTCAATCGAATAAGGAGATTGTAGCAATTCTTCTAATTTCTGCACCCCTATCTTATAGGCGGAATCCTGTGCTAAAGCCTGACGTCTAGACCATTCTAGAATCTTTAAGAGACTTCTTACAGTAAATAAAAGACTACGCTCTGCATATTGAACTGCCATTCGTTCCTGTTGTTCAGAGGACATCTGAGGCCTCCTTCTTCACAAATAGCAGCTTTCCTTCTTTATAACGATAAGCTATCAATTTCTGACGTTGCTTAATCGACTTGACAACCTGCAGTAGATCTCTCGAATAAGGTTCTCGAAGAGTAACTTCTACTGCTTTTCCATCAAAGATACCAACACGTTTAAATTCAATGTAGTCTTTTTTGAGATGTCCTAAGCCCATACCAAAAGGAAAGTGATGAATCAATTGGATGGTACAACCACCTTTATTTCCCATTTGTTTCAAATCATACAAGTTTACTACCTTCATGATTAACTCCTTTATCTAGTTTGTCGCATCGTTTAAGTCTGGTAACGATAAACTCCGTGTCTGTTAGAAAATTCTCACACACGTCTTGTGCCAGTTGCCCTTCACAGGGAAATACTCTCAGTCCCTACTTACACAGGCACGCTAATCAAGACGGAGTGAATTCAATTTTCAAAGAACAGGTAGCTTTATTATAGATAAGAGTAGTTGAAATTTTTATCACATTTTTTATTTTCCTGTAGAGCTAAATTCATACTAAACAAAGATTTTGAAATAAAAGACTAACATTGTTACATAACGTTAGCATTTCATTTCCCTAAAATAAGCTAATTTTTACCAGAAAAAATAGCATAAAAATCTAGTTATCCGCATAAAAACTGGACTTATCACACTTTATCAAGGTCAAAACCACTCAATTTACTACTAATTTACTACTTATGAATGAGCTTTGATACGACGATTTATCCTTGAAAAGTGAAGATATAAAGATACTTCCAATAAAATTTGAATATTTAATAGGTAGACACTTCAAAAAATGAGGTGTCTATTTTTTTACCCGATTTTGAAAGGAAGTGAACTTATGAAAACAAAAAATCAAGAATCAAAAGGTCGTTCCCCACTCTTTAAGACCATCAAACATTCATTCAGCCAATAAAAAAGAAAGGATAGGTAAAAATATGGAACTTAAATTTGTGATTCCCAACATGGAAAAAACATTCGGCAATTTAGAATTTGCTGGCGAGGATAAAGTCGTTCAGCGAAGAATCAACGGACGGCTAACTGTCTTATCAAGAAGCTATAATCTCTATTCTGATGTTCAAAGAGCAGATGATATTGTGGTGGTGCTTCCTGCTGAAGCTGGCGAAAAACATTTCGGCTTTGAGGAACGTGTGAAGTTAGTCAATCCACGTATTACCGCAGAGGGCTACAAAATCGGCACTCGTGGTTTTACAAATTACCTTTTACATGCTGACGACATGATAAAAGAATAAAGAAAGAGAGGAAAAATGATGAGATTAGCAAATGGCATTGTATTAGATAAAGACACGACTTTTGGAGAATTGAAATTCTCTGCTCTACGTCGTGAAGTGAGAATCCAAAATGAAGACGGGTCGGTTTCAGATGAAATCAAGGAACGTACCTATGACTTAAAATCCAAAGGACAAGGACGCATGATTCAAGTAAGTATTCCTGCCAGCGTGCCTTTGAAAGAGTTTGATTATAACGCACGGGTGGAACTTATCAATCCCATTGCGGACACCGTTGCTACTGCCACCTATCAAGGAGCAGATGTTGACTGGTATATCAAGGCAGACGATATTGTGCTGACAAAGGATTCTAGTTCATTCAAAGCTCAACCACAAGCAAAGAAAGAACCGACACAAGACAAATAGTCGCTAGGTAGAAAGGAGACTTTTTCGCATGAAACAGCGTGGTAAAAGGATTCGCCCATCTGGTAAAGATTTAGTCTTTCATTTTACGATAGCGTCACTCCTGCCTGTTTTCCTGCTGGTTGTCGGACTGTTTCATGTGAAGACAATCCAGCAGATCAACTGGCAGGATTTTAACCTATCACAAGCAGATAAGATTGACATTCCCTATTTAATTATCAGTTTCAGTGTCGCAATTCTTATCTGCTTGCTGGTAGCGTTTGTATTCAAACGGGTTCGCTATGATACGGTTAAACAACTTTACCACCGTCAAAAACTGGCAAAGATGATACTTGAAAACAAGTGGTATGAATCTGAACAGGTCAAAACAGAGGGTTTCTTTAAAGATAGTGCTGGTCGTACAAAGGAAAAGATAACCTACTTCCCTAAAATGTATTATCGACTTAAAAATGGCTTGATACAGATACGGGTGGAAATCACGCTGGGAAAATATCAAGACCAACTCTTACACTTGGAAAAGAAATTAGAGAGTGGCTTGTACTGTGAGCTGACGGATAAAGAGTTAAAGGATTCCTATGTGGAATATACTTTGCTCTATGACACCATAGCCAGTCGTATTTCTATTGATGAAGTAGAAGCTAAAGATGGTAAACTTCGCTTAATGAAAAACGTATGGTGGGAATATGATAAGCTCCCTCATATGTTGATTGCTGGTGGTACAGGTGGCGGTAAAACTTACTTTATACTGACACTGATTGAAGCCTTGCTTCATACAGATTCAAAACTGTATATTCTTGACCCGAAAAATGCTGATCTTGCGGACTTAGGTTCTGTGATGGCAAATGTCTACTATAGAAAAGAAGACTTGCTTTCTTGCATTGAAACATTCTATGAAGAAATGATGAAACGTAGTGAGGAAATGAAGCAGATGAAGAACTATAAGACTGGCAAAAATTATGCTTACTTAGGTCTCCCGGCACACTTCTTAATCTTTGATGAATACGTCGCTTTCATGGAAATGCTGGGAACAAAAGAAAACACCGCAGTTATGAATAAGCTGAAACAGATTGTCATGTTAGGTCGTCAAGCTGGCTTCTTTCTAATACTGGCTTGTCAACGTCCAGACGCAAAATATTTAGGCGACGGAATCCGTGATCAGTTTAATTTCAGAGTGGCTTTAGGTCGTATGTCTGAAATGGGCTATGGCATGATGTTTGGCAGTGACGTACAAAAGGATTTCTTCTTAAAGCGAATCAAAGGTCGTGGCTATGTTGATGTAGGAACAAGTGTCATATCAGAGTTTTATACTCCCCTTGTACCAAAAGGATATGATTTCTTGGAGGAAATTAAAAAGTTATCCAACAGCAGACAGTCCACGCAGGCGACGTGCGAAGCGGAAGTCGCAGGTGTGGACTGATCTTGCTGGCTGGTGTGGCAATAGCCACGCCAGCACTTAACCCCCCGTATCTAACAGGGGGGTACAAATCGACAGGAAACAGTCAAAAAAACATTAGAAAATCCTTTGGTTACAAGGGATTTACAAAATTTCAGCGTATGTCAAATGGGCTTTAAAAGTTGACATACGCCTTTTTGATTGGAGGGATTTTTACTGAATGAACAAACTTGGTTACAGCATTTAAAAGAAAAACGCTTGGCTTATGGACTATCTCAAAACCGTTTAGCTGTTGCGACTGGTATTACAAGGCAGTATCTAAGCGATATTGAAACAGGAAAAGTCAAGCCATCAGAGGATTTACAGCAGTCCCTTTGGGAAGCTCTGGAACGCTTCAATCCCGACGCTCCCCTTGAAATGCTGTTTGATTATGTAAGAATTCGCTTTCCGACAACAGACGTACAGCAGGTGGTCGAAAACATCTTACAACTGAAACTGTCCTATTTTCTTCATGAGGACTATGGTTTCTATTCTTATTCAGAGCATTATGCTTTAGGCGACATATTCGTCCTTTGCTCCCATGAACTGGACAAAGGAGTTCTGGTGGAATTGAAAGGTCGTGGGTGCAGACAATTTGAAAGCTATCTTCTGGCACAACAAAGAAGCTGGTATGAGTTCTTTATGGACGTTTTGGTGGCTGGCGGTGTGATGAAACGCCTTGACCTTGCCATTAACGATAAGACAGGGATTTTAAATATCCCTGTACTCACTGAAAAGTGCCAACAGGAAGAATGTATCTCCGTCTTCCGCAGTTTTAAAAGCTATCGCAGTGGCGAACTGGTACGCAAAGAGGAAAAGGAATGTATGGGAAACACCCTCTATATCGGTTCATTACAAAGTGAAGTTTATTTCTGTATCTATGAAAAGGACTACGAGCAGTACAAGAAAAATGATATTCCCATTGAAGACGCAGAAGTAAAAAACCGTTTTGAGATTCGATTGAAAAATGAGCGTGCTATTATGCAGTCCGTGATTTACTCGTCTATGACAATCCAGAGCATACCGCCTTTAAAATTATCAATCGGTATATCCGTTTTGTAGATAAAGACGATTCCAAACCTCGTTCTGATTGGAAACTGAATGAAGAATGGGCTTGGTTTATTGGGAACAATCGTGAACGATTAAAACTAACCACAAAACCAGAGCCTTACTCCTTCCAAAGGACGCTGAACTGGCTATCTCATCAAGTTGCCCCGACCTTAAAGGTTGCGATTAAACTTGATGAAATCAACCAGACGCAGGTTGTAAAAGACATTCTCGACCATGCGAAACTGACAGACCGACACAAGCAGATTTTGAAGCAACAGTCAGTAAAAGAACAGGACGTGATAACAACAAAAAAATAACTCAAATACAAATTCATTGAATATAGAGAGGAGAACATTTTTATGAATTTTGGACAAAACCTTTATAACTGGTTTCTATCAAACGCTCAATCACTGGTGCTTTTAGCAATCGTTGTGATTGGCTTGTATCTTGGCTTCAAGCGTGAGTTTAGCAAACTGATTGGCTTTTTAATTATTGCGATTATTGCGGTTGGCTTAGTCTTCAACGCTGCTGGAGTAAAAGACATTTTACTAGAGCTATTCAATCGCATTATTGGTGCTTAAATAAAACCGTTCTTTTGTGGAATATAAGTGGTTTTCTTATGTTCCGCAAAGGAATGGTACACCAAACGAAGTGCGGTAGGGATTTTTGAATCTCTACAAAGAAAGGACGTGAATATATGGACGATATGCAAGTCTATATTGCGAATTTAGGCAAATACAATGAGGGCGAATTGGTCGGTGCGTGGTTTACCTTTCCCATTGACTTTGAGGAAGTCAAAGAGAAAATCGGCTTGAATGATGAATATGAGGAATACGCCATTCATGACTACGAGTTACCCTTTACGGTTGACGAATACACTTCCATTGGCGAACTCAATCGACTATGGGAAATGGTATCGGAATTACCCGAAGAATTACAATCGGAGCTATCTGCTCTGCTCACTCATTTTTCAAGCATTGAAGAACTAAGCGAACATCAAGAGGATATTATCATTCATTCCGATTGTGATGATATGTATGACGTGGCACGCTACTACATTGAAGAAACGGGTGCTTTAGGCGAAGTACCAGCTAGTCTTCAAAACTATATTGATTATCAAGCCTATGGTCGGGATTTAGACCTTTCAGGAACGTTTATCTCAACCAATCATGGGATTTTTGAAATCGTCTATTAAATCTGTCGGTACATTACTACTGGCAGATTTTCTATTTTACGGGGTGGCTCAATCAGCTACCCCTATTTTTTATGAAAGGATTGATTACATGAAGAAAATACGAAGCTATACCAGTATCTGGTCTGTGGAAAAGGTACTGTATTCTATCAATGATTTTAGACTTCCGTTTCCCATAACCTTTACGCAAATGACATGGTTTGTCGTGTCACTCTTTGCAGTGATGATACTTGGCAACTTGCCCCCTCTTTCCATGATAGAGGGAGCATTTCTCAAATACTTTGGGATTCCTGTGGCTTTCACATGGTTTATGTCTACAAAAACTTTTGATGGTAAAAAGCCTTATGGATTTTTGAAGTCTGTCATTGCTTATGCACTGCGACCAAAGCTGACCTATGCAGGAAAAAAAGTAACGCTTGGCAGAAACCAGCCACAAGAAGCCATTACAGCAGTTAGGAGTGAATTTTATGGCATATCCAATTAAATACATTGAAAACAATCTCGTCTGGAATAAAGACGGGGAATGTTATGCTTACTATGAGCTTGTTCCTTACAATTACTCATTTCTAAGTCCAGAACAGAAAATACAAGTGCATGATTCTTTCAGACAGCTTATCACACAAAATCGTGATGGCAAAATTCATGCTTTACAAATCAGTACAGAATCCAGCATACGTTCTGCACAAGAGCGTTCCAAAAATGAAGTCACTGGCAAGCTCAAAGCGGTTGCCTATGACAAAATCGACCAACAGACAGACGCTTTAATATCCATGATTGGCGAAAATCAAGTGAACTACCGTTTCTTTATCGGCTTTAAGTTGCTTCTCAACGATCAGGAGTTTTCTATGAAAAGTCTTACCGTTGAAGCAAAAAATGCTTTGTCTGATTTTGTCTATGATGTGAACCATAAGCTGATGGACGATTTTGTTAGTATGAGTAATGATGAAATCCTGCGTTTTCAGAAGATGGAAAAGCTCTTAGAAAATAAAATCTCTCGTCGTTTCAAAATCCGCAGGTTAGATAAGGACGACTTCGGCTATCTGATTGAACACCTTTACGGACAGACAGGCACTGCCTATGAAGAGTATGAGTACCATCTATCAAAGAAAAAGCTGGATAATGAAACGCTGATTAAATACTATGACTTGATTAAGCCTACTCGCTGTTTGGTGGAAGAAAAACAGCGATATTTGAAAATCCAGCAGGAAGATGAAACCGTCTATGTAGCTTACTTTACCATTAACAGCATTGTCGGAGAACTGGACTTCCCGTCCTCTGAAATCTTCTACTACCAGCAACAGCAATTTACATTCCCGATTGATACGTCAATGAATGTGGAAATTGTAGCGAATCGTAAAGCCCTATCTACTGTCCGCAATAAAAAGAAAGAACTGAAAGACTTGGATAACCACGCTTGGCAAAGTGATAATGAAACCAGCTCCAATGTGGCGGAAGCTCTGGAAAGTGTGAATGAGCTGGAAACCAATTTAGACCAAAGCAAGGAATCTATGTACAAGCTGTCTTATGTGGTAAGGGTATCAGCAAATGATCTTGACGAACTCAAACGTCGTTGTAATGAAGTGAAAGATTTTTATGACGATTTAAGCGTAAAACTGGTACGACCATTTGGGGATATGCTCGGCTTACATGAAGAATTTTTACCTGCCAGAAAGCGTTATATGAATGATTATATTCAATACGTGACCTCTGATTTCCTCGCTGGTTTAGGTTTTGGTGCTACTCAAATGCTGGGGGAAAATGAGGGGATTTATGTTGGCTACAGCTTAGATACTGGACGCAATGTCTATCTGAAACCTGCTCTTGCCAGTCAAGGGGTTAAGGGTTCAGTAACCAATGCGTTAGCGTCGGCTTTTGTTGGTTCGCTGGGTGGTGGTAAATCCTTTGCGAATAACCTTATCGTCTATTATGCGGTGCTTTATGGGGCACAAGCAGTGATTGTAGACCCAAAAGCAGAACGTGGCAGATGGAAAGAAACCTTGCCAGAGATTTCCCATGAAATCAATATCGTCACTCTGACTTCTGATGAGAAAAACAAAGGCTTACTTGACCCTTATGTGATTATGAAAAATCCCAAAGATTCTGAATCACTGGCTATTGATATTCTGACATTCCTTACGGGGATTTCCTCTCGTGATGGGGAACGCTTCCCAATCCTTAGAAAAGCCATTCGTGCAGTAACCAATAGTGAAGTACGAGGGTTGATGAAAGTGATTGAGGAATTACGGGTTGAGAATACGCCACTAAGTACCAGTATAGCCGACCATATCGAAAGTTTTACAGACTATGACTTTGCACATTTATTATTCAGTAATGGTTATGTGGAGCAGTCTATCAGCTTAGAAAAACAACTGAACATTATACAGGTTGCGGACTTGGTACTTCCCGACAAGGAAACTTCCTTTGAGGAATATACCACTATGGAGCTTTTATCCGTTGCTATGCTGATTGTCATTAGTACCTTTGCTTTAGACTTTATCCATACAGACCGAAGCATTTTCAAGATTGTAGATTTAGACGAAGCATGGAGCTTTTTACAGGTAGCACAAGGAAAAACACTATCTATGAAGCTGGTTCGGGCTGGTCGTGCTATGAACGCTGGGGTATATTTCGTGACCCAAAATACAGACGACCTCTTAGATGAAAAACTGAAAAATAACCTCGGCTTAAAATTTGCATTTCGTTCCACTGACCTTAACGAGATTAAAAAGACCTTAGCCTTTTTTGGTGTAGACCCAGAGGACGAAAACAATCAGAAGCGATTGCGTGATTTGGAAAACGGGCAATGCCTTATCAGTGATTTATATGGTCGTGTCGGTGTGATACAGTTCCACCCTGTATTTGAAGAACTGCTCCATGCCTTTGATACCAGACCACCTGTGCGAAAAGAGGTGTAAATGTGAAACCATCAATAGTAAACAGAATAAAATCAAACTGGACGCTGAAACGTCTAGGTAAAGTGGCAATGACAGTGGCTTTCACACTTGTGATTGCCATTTTTCTTTTAGCCATGCTGGGAACGGTGGTTCAAGCTGCGGGCTTGGTAGATGATACGGTCAATGTGGCAAATGAATACAGCCGATACCCACTTGAAAACTATCAACTGGATTTTTATGTGGATAATAGCTGGGGCTGGCTTCCGTGGAACTGGTCGGACGGGATTGGAAAACAGGTCATGTATGGACTATATGCCATTACCAATTTTATTTGGACAATCAGTTTGTATGTTTCCAATGCGACAGGTTACTTAGTACAGGAAGCCTATTCCTTAGACTTCATTTCCGCTACAGCAGATTCCATTGGTAAGAATATGCAGACCTTAGCTGGTGTGAGTGCAAACGGATTTTCAACAGAGGGTTTCTATGTTGGATTCCTCTTACTCTTGATTTTGGTTCTTGGGGTTTATGTTGCCTATACGGGACTGATAAAGAGAGAAACCACAAAGGCAATTCATGCCATTATGAATTTTGTGCTGGTGTTTATCCTATCGGCTTCCTTTATTGCCTACGCTCCCGACTACATTAAAAAAATCAATGACTTTTCATCAGACATCAGTAATGCCAGTTTATCACTTGGCACGAAGATTGTCATGCCCCATTCCGATAGTCAAGGCAAGGACAGAGTGGACTTAATCAGAGATAGCCTGTTTTCCATACAGGTTCAGCAACCGTGGCTACTGCTTCAATACAACAGTTCAGACATTGAAAGTATCGGTATTGACCGTGTGGAAAGCCTGCTCTCCACCAGCCCAGATTCCAACAATGGCGAAGACAGAGAAAAAATTGTTGCGGAAGAAATTGAAGACAGAAGCAATACCAATCTAACCATTACAAAGACCATTAACCGTTTAGGTACAGTCTTCTTCCTATTTGTCTTCAATATTGGGATTTCCATATTTGTATTCCTATTAACAGGAATCATGATTTTCTCGCAGGTACTTTTTATCATCTATGCTATGTTTCTGCCTGTGAGCTTTATTTTAAGCATGATTCCATCATTTGATGGTATGTCAAAACGAGCCATAACAAAGCTCTTTAATACCATTTTGACACGAGCTGGAATCACATTGATTATTACGACAGCATTTAGTATTTCAACCATGCTCTATACCTTATCGGCTGGTTATCCGTTCTTTTTGATTGCTTTTCTACAGATTGTGACCTTTGCAGGAATCTACTTCAAGCTGGGCGATTTAATGAGTATGTTTTCTCTACAGAGTAACGATTCTCAAAGTGTGGGAAGTCGTGTGATGAGAAAACCTCGTATGCTTATGCACGCTCACATGCACCGTCTACAGCGGAAACTTGGACGTTCCATGACTACTCTAGGGGCTGGGTCTGCCATTGTTACAGGTAAAAAAGGACAGTCGGGTTCGGGGAGTTCTGCAAGGACACAAGCAGATCACTCCCGACCAGACGGAAAGGAAAAATCAACACTTGGAAAACGTATCGGTCAAACCATCGGTACAGTAGCTGATACCAAAGACAGAATGGTAGACACTGCTAGTGGTTTGAAAGAACAGGTTAAAGATTTGCCGACCAATGCAAGATATGCAGTATATCAAGGAAAATCCAAAGTAAAAGAGAATGTCCGTGATTTAACCAGTAGTATTTCTCAAACCAAAGCGGACAGAGCCAGTGGACGCAAGGAACAGCAGGAACAAAGGCGAAAAACCATTGCGAAGCGTCGCTCTGAAATGGAACAGGTCAAACAGAAAAAACAGCCTGCTTCTTCTGTTCATGAAAGACCGACTACAAGACAAGAACAATATCATGATGAACAGACCTCAAAACAGTCTAATATTCAGACTTCATATAAGGAATCTCAACAAGCCAAACAAGAGCGTCCAGCAGTTAAGTCCGATTTTTCAAGTCCAAAAGTGGAACGCCAAGGCAATACCGTTCAAGAAAAAACCGTTCAAAAGCCAGCAACTTCAACCACTACAGCAGATAGAACTTCACAACGTCCAATCACAAAAGAACGTCCGTCTACTGTTCAAAGAGTACCACTACAAAATACAAGAAGTAGACCACCAATCAAAACCGCCACCATTAAGAAAGTCGGTAAGAAACCATGAAGTTGAAAACTTTAGTGATTGGTGGTTCTGGATTATTCTTGATGGTCTTCTCACTGCTTCTGTTTGTTGCCATTTTATTTTCAGATGAACAGGACAGCGGAATTTCCAATATTCATTATGGAGGTGTGAATGTTTCCGCAGAAGTGCTGGCTCATAAGCCTATGGTAGAAAAATATGCCAAAGAATATGGCGTTGAAGAATATGTCAACATACTTCTTGCGATTATACAGGTGGAATCGGGCGGTACTGCGGAAGATGTTATGCAGTCCTCGGAATCCCTCGGTCTTCCACCTAATTCATTGAGTACAGAAGAATCCATTAAGCAAGGTGTGAAGTATTTCAGTGAATTATTAGCCAGTAGCGAAAGGCTCAGTGTAGATTTAGAATCGGTTATCCAGTCCTACAATTATGGTGGTGGTTTCTTAGGGTATGTGGCTAATCGTGGAAATAAATATACCTTTGAACTGGCTCAAAGTTTCTCAAAAGAGTATTCAGGTGGCGAAAAAGTGTCTTACCCCAATCCCATAGCCATACCTATCAATGGGGGCTGGCGATACAACTATGGCAATATGTTTTATGTGCAACTGGTAACGCAGTATCTTGTCACAACAGAGTTTGATGATGATACGGTACAAGCCATCATGGACGAAGCACTGAAATATGAGGGCTGGCGATACATTTACGGTGGAGCTTCCCCGACTACTTCTTTTGATTGTAGCGGACTGACACAATGGACGTATGGAAAAGCTGGAATTAACTTACCACGAACCGCACAACAGCAATATGATGTGACCCAGCATATCCCACTATCGGAAGCACAAGCTGGCGATTTGGTTTTCTTTCATTCTACCTATAACGCTGGCTCTTATATTACTCATGTTGGGATATACCTTGGCAATAACCGTATGTTTCATGCAGGCGACCCAATCGGTTATGCCGACTTAACAAGCCCCTACTGGCAACAGCATTTAGTGGGAGCAGGACGAATCAAACAATGAGAAAGGAAGATTTAATGATGAAATTTAGAAAAAATCAGAATAAAGAAAAACAGATACCAAAGGAAAAGAAACCTCGTGTCTACTATAAGGTCAATCCTCATAAAAAGGTTGTGATTGCCTTGTGGGTACTTTTAGGGCTTAGTTTCAGCTTTGCGATATTCAAGCACTTTACAGCTATAGATACTCATACTATTCACGAAACAACTATCATAGAAAAGGAATACGTTGATACTCATCATGTAGAAAATTTTGTAGAGAACTTTGCGAAAGTCTACTATTCATGGGAGCAATCCGATAAGTCCATTGATAATCGAATGGAAAGTCTAAAAGGCTATCTGACAGATGAACTTCAAGCTCTCAATGTTGATACAGTACGCAAAGATATTCCTGTATCGTCTTCTGTAAGAGGATTTCAGATATGGACGGTAGAGCCAACTGGCGACAATGAGTTTAATGTAACCTACAGTGTAGACCAGCTCATTACAGAGGGAGAAAATACAAAGACCGTCCACTCTGCTTATATAGTGAGTGTCTATGTAGATGGTTCTGGAAATATGGTACTGGTTAAGAATCCGACCATTACCAACATACCTAAGAAATCAAGTTATAAACCAAAAGCCATTGAAAGTGAGGGGACGGTTGATTCCATTACAACCAATGAAATCAATGAGTTTTTAACGACGTTCTTCAAGCTCTATCCTACAGCGACAGCCAGTGAACTTTCCTACTATGTGAATGACGGGATATTAAAACCAATCGGAAAAGAGTACATCTTTCAAGAACTGGTAAATCCTATTCACAATCGTAAGGATAATCAAGTCACGGTATCGCTGACAGTGGAGTATATCGACCAGCAGACCAAAGCAACGCAGGTATCTCAATTTGATTTGGTACTTGAAAAGAACGGGAGTAATTGGAAGATTATAGAATAACAAATATTGGTACATTATTACAGCTATTTTGTAATCACGTACTCTCTTTGATAAAAAATTGGAGATTCCTTTACAAATATGCTCTTACGTGCTATAATTTAAGTATCTATTTAAAAGGAGTTAATAAATATGCGGCAAGGTATTCTTAAATAAACTGTCAATTTGATAGTGGGAACAAATAATTGGATGTCCTTTTTTAGGAGGGCTTAGTTTTTTGTACCCAGTTTAAGAATACCTTTATCATGTGATTCTAAAGTATCCAGAGAATATCTGTATGCTTTGTATACCTATGGTTATGCATAAAAATCCCAGTGATAAAAGTATTTATCACTGGGATTTTTATGCCCTTTTGGGTTTTTGAATGGAGGAAAATCACATGAAAATTATTAATATTGGAGTTTTAGCTCATGTTGATGCAGGAAAAACTACCTTAACAGAAAGCTTATTATATAACAGTGGAGCGATTACAGAATTAGGAAGCGTGGACAAAGGTACAACGAGGACGGATAATACGCTTTTAGAACGTCAGAGAGGAATTACAATTCAGACAGGAATAACCTCTTTTCAGTGGGAAAATACGAAGGTGAACATCATAGACACGCCAGGACATATGGATTTCTTAGCAGAAGTATATCGTTCATTATCAGTTTTAGATGGGGCAATTCTACTGATTTCTGCAAAAGATGGCGTACAAGCACAAACTCGTATATTATTTCATGCACTTAGGAAAATGGGGATTCCCACAATCTTTTTTATCAATAAGATTGACCAAAATGGAATTGATTTATCAACGGTTTATCAGGATATTAAAGAGAAACTTTCTGCCGAAATTGTAATCAAACAGAAGGTAGAACTGTATCCTAATATGTGTGTGACGAACTTTACCGAATCTGAACAATGGGATACGGTAATAGAGGGAAACGATGACCTTTTAGAGAAATATATGTCCGGTAAATCATTAGAAGCATTGGAACTCGAACAAGAGGAAAGCATAAGATTTCAGAATTGTTCTCTGTTCCCTGTTTATCACGGAAGTGCAAAAAACAATATAGGGATTGATAACCTTATAGAAGTGATTACGAATAAATTTTATTCATCAACACATCGAGGTCAGTCTGAACTTTGCGGAAAAGTTTTCAAAATTGAGTATTCGGAAAAAAGACAGCGTCTTGCATATATACGTCTTTATAGTGGCGTACTGCATTTGCGAGATTCGGTTAGAATATCGGAAAAGGAAAAAATAAAAATTACAGAAATGTATACTTCAATAAATGGTGAATTATGTAAAATCGATAAGGCTTATTCCGGGGAAATTGTTATTTTGCAGAATGAGTTTTTGAAGTTAAATAGTGTTCTTGGAGATACAAAGCTATTGCCACAGAGAGAGAGAATTGAAAATCCCCTCCCTCTGCTGCAAACGACTGTTGAACCGAGCAAACCTCAACAAAGGGAAATGTTACTTGATGCACTTTTAGAAATCTCCGACAGTGACCCGCTTCTGCGATATTATGTGGATTCTGCGACACATGAAATCATACTTTCTTTCTTAGGGAAAGTACAAATGGAAGTGACTTGTGCTCTGCTGCAAGAAAAGTATCATGTGGAGATAGAAATAAAAGAGCCTGCAGTCATTTATATGGAAAGACCGTTAAAAAAAGCAGAGTATACCATTCACATCGAAGTTCCACCGAATCCTTTCTGGGCTTCCATTGGTTTATCTGTATCACCGCTTCCGTTGGGAAGTGGAATGCAGTATGAGAGCTCGGTTTCTCTTGGATACTTAAATCAATCATTTCAAAATGCAGTTATGGAAGGGATACGCTATGGCTGTGAACAAGGATTGTATGGTTGGAATGTGACGGACTGTAAAATCTGTTTTAAGTATGGCTTATACTATAGCCCTGTTAGTACCCCAGCAGATTTTCGGATGCTTGCTCCTATTGTATTGGAACAAGTCTTAAAAAAAGCTGGAACAGAATTGTTAGAGCCATATCTTAGTTTTAAAATTTATGCGCCACAGGAATATCTTTCACGAGCATACACCGATGCTCCTAAATATTGTGCGAACATCGTAGACACTCAATTGAAAAATAATGAGGTCATTCTTAGTGGAGAAATCCCTGCTCGGTGTATTCAAGAATATCGTAGTGATTTAACTTTCTTTACAAATGGACGTAGTGTTTGTTTAACAGAGTTAAAAGGGTACCATGTTACTACCGGTGAACCTGTTTGCCAGCCCCGTCGTCCAAATAGTCGGATAGATAAAGTACGATATATGTTCAATAAAATAACTTAGTGTATTTTATGTTGTTATATAAATATGGTTTCTTGTTAAATAAGATGAAATATTTTTTAATAAAGATTTGAATTAAAGTGTAAAGGAGGAGATAGTTATTATAAACTACAAGTGGATATTGTGTGCTGAGAGCTTTCTTCTATACTAATAGACGAAAGGGTGTGAAAATGATTTTTAAATGATACTGTGGAACGGAACAGTAGCCCTAGTATTGACTACTGTCGTTTCTATTCATATTGGCTATTCTAGGACTGAGATGAAAAAATCTATAAATGCTCAGAATAAAATTGAACCCGCAAATCTCCCCAAAACAATGGTGAGTCATGTACTTGTATTATTCCGAAAAAATACACCTCTGGTGCAGTGAGACAAATTGGTGTATCTTATAGTGGCTTCGTAGATGAAAGCTATACTCTACTATCACTCTTTGATGATGTAGAACAAATTGAAAAAGATAATAGACTTCAGACAGCTATTGATGTTGTCAGAGAACAGTTTGGTTTTTTAGCCATACAAAAAGGAACCGTCCTAACTGAAGGTTCCAGAAATATTGAACGCAGTAAACTTATCGGTGGTCATTCCGCGGGTGGATTGGAGGGATTAAAATGAAACAAGAAAAAAATACAGTACAATTTTCAGAAATCCGTAGCAAAGGATGTAATGATATTGAAATGCTTGAAAGATTTTTACATGGAATCGTTGAAACAGCAACTTCAAAACTTCGTCAGAGAAAACTCAAAACAACTGAAATATCGATACGACTAGTACATGCTAAATCTGAAAACCGATTACCATTGGAATTTACATTTAGCATTAAGCCAACAAGCTCATCTGTGATAATCTATACTGAGGTAATCAATCGCTTTAAAGAATGTTACACAGGTGGGGGAATTCAAGGTTTTACGATTCAATTTGATAAAAATACCCTTGCCTCTGCATAGAAAGGATTTGATATGATTGACCGTTCATATTTACCATTTCAATCAGCAAGAGAGTACCAGGATACAAAGATGCAAAAATGGATGGGCTTTTTCCTATCTGAACATGCATCAGCACTCTCTGATGATACAAACAAAGTAACGTACATGTCTGACTTATCACTAGAGAAGAAATTATTACTCCTCAGTCAAGTATACGCCGGGCAGCTACGCACACGCATTCAAGTGATTGAAAAAAACAAGCGTGTTTCCTACACTGGAACAATACCAAGTCTGACCAAAGATTTCATTTTGATAAAAACTACAACAGGTCACATCAATTTGAAATTAAAAGACATTATTAGTATTGAACTTGTCGAGGAGGTGCTCTATGAATCAGCTTGAGTTTCAGCGTAATCACCTACAAATGGACTATTATAGCGAGAGCTACCAAGATTTTGAACGTGACTTCTACCGCTACTCTAACATGAATATTCCATTGACCTTCCTAACTGATGATATCCTAAAAACAATGGCGACTTCACGTAAGAATTACTTTGTCCTCAATAAGGAAAAGTCCAGAGATAACCGCGATCACTTCTTCATATTTGAAGTAAGTACCGTAGATGAGAATCCGCTAATCTATCATTATACATATAAGAAAACTACAATATATTTAGCAGAAAAATAGGAGCAGTTCAATTGACTGTTCCTATTTTTAATATTCATAAAATCTAAAGTCTTTATACTCTTTAACAATGGAGTCGCCAACCAGAACAGACTATACTGACCAGCGACTACCTTAAATTTAATGTTTCAGATTTATTTTCTTATCTCTAATTTCATAAACTACATCTGCTACATTTTCGAGTAATCGTTTATCGTGGGTGATAAACACGATAGTTCCGGTGTACTCCTTCATTAGTATTTCCAAAGCCTCTAAACTTGGTATGTCAAGGAAGTTACTGGGTTCATCCATTATTAGGATGTTATATCTACCCATGAGCATTTTAGCAAGCAACAATTTTATAATTTCTCCACCGCTTAAAACAGATAAACTTTTTCCAATATCGTTCTGTTTGAACCCCATAGATGCTAGCACTGAACGAATTTCTGATATATTGTAGTCACAATCCTTCTGCATAAACTCCATAACATTCTGATTACTGTTGTACTTGTAACCATTCTGTGCAAAGTAACCTATTTTTGCCTTAGGCGAAATAGAAATTCCTTCTTCATGGTTTAAGATCATTTGGATTAAAGTTGTTTTTCCGATTCCATTACCACCAGTTAACGCCACTTTTGCTCCTAACGGAATTTGAAAAGATGCATTTTCAAACAGAGCCTTATCCCCAAATACTTTATTAATTTCTGCACCGACTATAGGGTATGGATTATGGAGCTCCAATGCTTTACTTTGCCTGAAACGAATTCTGCGAATGCCTTCCGGAGCTTCTACTTTTCCTAAGGCCGCAATCCTGTGCTCTAGGGTTTTAGCAGCATTATACATCTTTTTTTCCTTACTTCCTATTGATTTTTGATGAGCTAAACGCCCTCCGTCTTCAGTACTTTTTTTCTTTGAAGAACCTTTTGCCTTCTGTTCTATTTTACGAGCCTGTTTTCGCTTTTCCTCCGCAGCCCTTTCCAATCGGGCACGTTCCGCAATAAATTGTTCGTATTCTGCAGCTTGGCTCTTACGTTCTTCCTCTTTCTGACGAAGATAATCAGAATAGTTTCCCCAATACTCAGTGATTTTGCCATCTTTCAGTTCCCATATTTTATCTACTATTTCATCAAGAAAATAGCGGTCATGGCTAATAACTAACAGTGCACCTGTAAAATATTTTAGCTGTCCTATTAGAAAATCAATTCCTTCACGGTCTAAATGGCTCGTAGGTTCATCCGCTAAAATACCATGAACCTGTGCCGATAAGGCCTGTGCTATTTTAAGCCTTGTTTCTTCACCACCGCTCATAGTCTGTATATTTAATTGCTCAACACCTAGCTTGCCTACAAGTGCAAAATCTTTTTCCTCCTGCAGAGTTACTTCGTCCAACTGGGGAATATAGGCAAGTTCACCCAGACGATTCATTTTACATCCTGGGGGAGTTAATTCTCCTAAAAGTACCCTGAGTAAAGTGCTTTTTCCAGCACCATTTGCTCCTACTAAACCAATACGGTCATAATCATATACTTCTAATTCATTTATATCTAAAACATCGCGTCCTTTGAATTCCACACGAATGTCTTTTGCTTTTAATATTAATTCCATAACATTTCCTCCTGTCTATAATCGCATGCTTTCATTTGCTTGTATGCAGGGAAAACCCTGCGATTTTAGCAGGAAGAGTTACATGAAAATAAGATACATAAATATTCCTCCAATATTGTTTATTTTAAATCTAATTTTCTAACCTCAGTTATCATTTGGCAAACTATAGCAATGCCAATAATTAAAATACCTGATAGTAAAAACCAATGATTTACACCGATTTTATCAGCAAAGAATCCAGAAAGAATTAACCCAATTGGCATAGCAAGTGACATGATACTTCCGATCAAAGAAAATACACGTCCTAAATATTCAGGCTTAATTTTCTCCTGAAAAAGAGCTGTTTGCACACCGCTATAAAATGGCACCGAAAGCCCCATTATTGCACAGCAAACTACGAATATTACAAATCCATTTGGAGGAAGTATTCCCGAAACGGCTAAACTGGTCCCCATTATAAAAAATGAACTTGTTATTAGTAATACATGCTTTTCGAAGCCCCCTAATCTTCCTAATAATAAGCCTCCTGCTAGCATCCCAAATGCAAAGGAAATTTCCGTAATAGAAATATGCACAGGCGTTCCATTAAAGTGTTCCATGCTTATTAAAGGAAATAGTGCATTGATTGGCATATAAACAAAAGTATATAGTGTTCCTAAGAGTAATAAGGCAAACAATCCTTTGTTTTGTCTCAGAACCACAACTCCTTCTTTCATCTCCCTTATGAAATTTGGTTCTAAACTTTGCACTTGATTACCCAGCTTAGGTATACGTACAATTGCTACCGTAATAGATGCAATCACAGCACCCAATACGTCGATGGCAATAATAGCATTTAAATCCCAAACGGAGTATAAGAGTGCTGCAACTGCCGGACTAACAATATAGCTTATAGACTGCAAAGACTGACTATAGCCTGCGCATTTCGTTAGCTGTTCTTCTGGTACTAAAAGTGGTGTAACCGCATTGAGTGCTGGGGTATGAAAAGCTGTTCCAATGCTACGGATAAACAATACTATCATAATCATCCAGACAGGTAGCTCCATACAGAATGCAACAATAGCAAGCACTGCACCAGCTGCTGCGATAATTAAATCGGCACCAATCATTATCTTCTTCCTATCATGACGATCCACTAGCACACCAATGGCAGGTCCCAAAATCGCATAGGGTAAAAAACCTACTAATGAAGCCATAGACAAGACCATCGCAGATCCTGTTTTTTCTGTAAGGTAAAAAATAATCGCCATTTGCAGGATGGCACTAGTGATTAATGATACTGCTTGCCCTGCCCATATTGCATAAAATTTTCGTTTCCAATTGTTGTATTTTTCCATTTATATTATCTCCTGCATATTATTTTGCTTGAATTTCTATTTTGAATAGCATTCTAGGCAATAAAAAATGCAGGCCAAACCCCACAATGTGGCTTTTGGTCTGCATACATACAATTTGGAAACATTCATATTAAAGACATAGTTAAATAAAGGTATAGTTAAATAACCAATATCCTCACCGTAACTAATGAATGCTCAATATCGTATAAATAAGCACAACAAAAAAGCCTATCATCGGGTATAGATTCTGCTTTTTTTATTGCCAGCTTATCTTAAACGCATTGAGGCTGTCATAGTTTCGGTTCCTCCTACATCTTTGTTTATATCAATTTATAGTATAACACAACAAGATGATATGTTCAATATAAAAGTTATGGAATGAGACTCATACTTCCAATTCGATGCCAGATTTAAAGGATATGACGAAGTTTTCTTCATAGACTGTAACGCTCTGGATTATCTTCCTTAGTAGCAAGCGATTAGCTTTCACAAAATCTTCTGTTTGTAGTTTTAAAAATTCATCAGGATTTTCTAACTCAACCTCAAAATATTTCATTTTACATTCCCTCATTTCATTTATTGATAAATTGAGTTTGCAAAAAAGAGTGGACAATTTTTGTCTACTCTTAACCTTTAAAATAGTTTTTTTTAATCGATTTGAAGTTGCCTAAATTATTACTTATTCGGTAAAATGAAGTATTGCTTTCAACAGATTTCCTTCAACTACACTTCACTTGATTCAAACAAGGTGGGTACATTTCTATTCCCACAAACTCCTTGTCAATGGAAACAAACACGTACCCACAGGGTAAATGGAAATAGAAACTGATAATTTCTAGCTATCACTTCTACTCATTCCAAAAATTTTCTCACTCTGATACTTACCCACCATAAAGCAAAAAGCCTTGCAATCAAGGCTTTCATTATCCCTTTCGTTCAAAGGTTTCTAAGCTTTTACGAGCAGAGCGACACACTCAGCGGTTCGCTATCTCCGTTCTGTCTGCGTGCTAGCACTTGTCAATCACGGACAGCTATCGCATGGGCGGAAGTAAATGCTAATCTTCGTCGTTTTACTCCTTGACTAGCAAACTTACCGCCTCAACATGTCCTGTATGTGGAAATAAAACACGATTAAAGATAAGGGAAGATACTGAATTAAAAAAATTCCCCCTCTATTGTCCGAAATGCAGACAAGAAAATTTAATTGAAATAAAGCAGTTCAAAGTAACTGTGATTACAGAGCCAGACGCAAAGACGCAGAGCCGATAAAATGAGATTAATACAATCTCATTTTATCGGCTCTTTCCGTTATGTATGGATTCTTTTAATTAGTCTTCGATGTTTCTTGCTTCGTTGATACCGCTGGCTAAAGATTCCATTAAGGATAGTTCTTTGTCTGTAAAGCTATCCATGTATTTCTCTATCTGTAATCGTCGGGTGCTTTTTACCAAGTTATTAGCAGGTAAGAAAAATTCATCAACGGAAACATGAAGTAACGATACAAGGTCATAAAGAACTTGTATGCTGGGGTGTTGCCCTTTATTTTCAATATTAGTTAAGTACCGTGGGTCAATTTCAATCAATGCTCCCACTTGTTCACGAGTTAAACCTCGTTTCAATCGAGCTTCTTTAATGGCTAAACCAAAGGCTCTAAAATCATATTTATCTTCTTTTTTACGCATAGTAGACCACCTCTATACATTTTATTGTTCCTACTGAATTAAAAACAGGTATAGAAAAACGTGTTATATGGTTTATAGGTTTATATTTAATAAAAAGCACTACTAAACGCCAATAAAAAAACCGTTATATGGTAGTGCTATTTACGCTGTTAAAATATTGTATATTACTTCCAAATGGCGGTTTGTTGGAGGTCAACGTCGCCATGAAGTACATCATATACAATAAATTTCCTTACATTGGGTTCTTGTCAAAAAAAGTCGTCTATCTGCAATAGATAAGTACGTCCACCAATGTGGTTTTATAAATCATATAGATAGAATAACAGAAGCATGTAAACAGAGAAATAAATCTGTTTATATGCTTTTTTGGCTATTCAGAACTTTTTTACAAAGTTTATTTATCAGTAATGCAACAAATCCCCCTTTCACATTGGGACTAAGAGTGAAAGGAGATAAACGAGCAAGGCTCACTTCCTTTCCTAGACAGAAAGGGGGTGAGAAACATGAAACCATCTTCTTTTCAGACCACAATAGAAAATCAGTTTGACTATATCTGTAAACGTGCTATGGAAGACGAGCGAAAGAATTATATGCTTTATCTTTCAAGGATTGCAAAGCGTGAGGTGTCCTTTTCGGATGTTGGCGATTATCTTGTTAGCCAGTTTGCGACAACAGATAACTATTCAACTGACTTTCAGATTTTTACACTCAATGGGTTATCAGTAGGCGTTGAAAATGATTTGTTGAGTGAAGCATTACGTGAGTTGCCAGACAAGAAACGTGAAATTCTACTGCTGTTTTACTTTATGGACATGAGCGATTCAGAAATTACAGACCTGTTGAAATTGAACCGTTCTACTGTCTATCGGCATAGAACCAGTGGACTAGCCTTAATTAAAAAGTTTATGGAGGAATTTGAAGAATGAAAACACAATATCCTATGATTCCCTTTCCTCTCATTGTAAAGGCAACAGATGGCGATACCGAAGCGATTAACCAGATTCTACATCATTACAGAGGGTACATAACGAAGCGTTCCCTACGACTTATGAAAGATGAATATGGCAATCAAAGTATGGTCGTTGATGAAGTCTTACGTGGAAGAATGGAAACCAGACTGATTACAAAGATTTTGTCATTTGAAATTAAGTAATATCCTCTCTCCTTTCGTGGAAGCGTGCTAAACCATTCCACGCTTCCCGAACAGGGAGGTTTGTTATTCCACCAAAGCATATTGAGCTTTCAATGTGTTTTGATAGGCTAACGAGCCATTGTTCTTTGAAAACTGAATAAAAGTAATCGAATACGTTTCGATAAGAAAAGAGCCAACGGAACTAACCGCCATGACCTATCTTATAAAGATAGCGAGCGATTCATGTTAGTGATCCGAGAAGCAATCTTTAGCAGGATTGCCTGCAACGACATTCTTATCGTGATAATGATACTCCCATACAGTCAATAGTCCGAGCGTGATAAAACCGTCGCAGGCAATGAGTATGGCTACATGAGAACCATGCAGGGGTGGAACTCCCGTGAGCTTTGCTAAAGCTGTTCGATTGCTGGTAAAACAACTTTTATGAAATCCAAATAAGTGATTTGGAAAGGAGGATTTTATGAAGCAGACTGACATTCCTATTTGGGAACGTTATACCCTAACCATTGAAGAAGCGTCAAAATATTTTCGTATTGGCGAAAACAAGCTACGACGCTTGGCAGAGGAAAATAAAAATGCAAATTGGCTGATTATGAATGGCAATCGTATTCAGATTAAACGAAAACAATTTGAAAAAATTATAGATACATTGGACGCAATCTAGCGTCGCCAAAGGGTCTTGTATATGATAAAATAGTATTAAGTCGTATCAAGGCTCTTTCCATAAAGGAAAGGAGCAAATGCCATGTCAGAAAAAAGACGTGACAATAAAGGTCGAATCTTAAAGACTGGAGAGAGCCAACGAAAAGACGGAAGATACTTATACAAATATATAGATTCATTTGGAGAACCGCAATTTGTTTACTCGTGGAAACTTGTGGCTACAGACCGAGTACCAGCAGGAAAGCGTGATTGTATCTCACTTAGAGAGAAAATCGCAGAGTTACAGAAAGACATTCATGATGGTATTGATGTTGTAGGAAAGAAAATGACACTCTGCCAGCTTTACGCAAAACAGAACGCTCAAAGACCAAAGGTTAGAAAAAACACTGAAACTGGACGCAAATATCTTATGGATATTTTGAAGAAAGACAAGTTAGGTGTAAGAAGTATTGACAGTATTAAGCCATCAGACGCTAAAGAATGGGCTATTAGAATGAGTGAAAATGGTTATGCTTATCAAACCATCAATAACTACAAACGTTCTTTAAAGGCTTCATTCTATATTGCTATACAAGATGATTGTGTTCGGAAGAATCCATTTGACTTTCAACTGAAAGCAGTTCTTGATGATGATACTGTCCCTAAGACCGTACTAACAGAAGAACAGGAAGAAAAACTGTTAGCCTTTGCAAAAGCTGATAAAACCTACAGCAAAAATTATGATGAAATTCTGATACTCTTAAAAACAGGTCTTCGTATTTCAGAGTTTGGTGGTTTGACACTTCCAGATTTAGATTTTGAGAATCGTCTTGTCAATATAGACCATCAGCTATTGAGAGATACTGAAATTGGGTACTACATTGAAACACCAAAGACCAAAAGTGGCGAACGTCAAGTTCCTATGGTTGAAGAAGCCTATCAAGCATTTAAGCGAGTGTTAGCGAATCGAAAGAATGATAAGCGTGTTGAGATTGATGGATATAGTGATTTCCTCTTTCTTAATAGAAAGAACTATCCAAAAGTGGCAAGTGATTACAACGGCATGATGAAAGGTCTTGTTAAGAAATACAATAAGTATAACGAGGATAAATTGCCACACATCACTCCACATAGTTTGCGACATACATTCTGTACCAACTATGCAAATGCAGGAATGAATCCAAAGGCATTACAGTACATTATGGGACATGCTAATATAGCCATGACGCTGAACTATTACGCACATGCAACATTCGATTCTGCAATGGCAGAAATGAAACGCTTGAATAAAGAGAAGCAACAGGAGCGTCTTGTTGCTTAGTAGTACAAATGAATTTACTACTTATTTACCACTTCTGACAGCTAAGACATGAGGAAATATGCAAAGAAACGTGAAGTATCTTCCTACAGTAAAAATACTCGAAAGCACATAGAATAAGGCTTTACGAGCATTTAAGAAAATATAAAAAGATAATTAGAAATTTATACTTTGTTTGTCTAAAAAAGCAGCAAACTATAAACTAGTAGGTTCCACACCAAATGTAGACCCATACTTCCCCATAAGTCCGATTTATAGCGCACCATCCCTAAAAAGATCCCAAGTGAAACATATAAACACCAAGCTAGAATGGTTCCTGGATGATGTACTAAGGCAAATAAAACACTTGTCAAAGCAACTCGAATATCTAATTTTCTGACCAGGTTCCATAAAATTTCTCGATACAGAAATTCTTCAACCATACTCGCATTGATTAAGAACAATAAAAATGAAAACCAAGGAACCTGATGTTGAAGTCCAATTAAGTTTGCTTGATTCGTGGTTCCTTGAGCATGAATCAGACTAAAACATAGGCTTATAATCAGTAGGCTAACGAATCCAATACCAAGCCATTTCATCCTAGTTTTCATATTGACCTTGACCACTTGTTTTCGTTGGCCATACATCCATAAAAAAGAAATGAGCGACGCACAATAGAGAATCTGTAGTATGGTTAACTCACCAATACAAAGCAATTTCAGTAAGTATAGGGATACCAATAAGACATTTACTTGTTGGAATATATAAACTGGAATTATTCTTTTCATAGTTACCTCCGAAATAAATCTTCATAATCTAAATCTAATACCTGCACAATCCTTTCTACCCATGGACTTTGAGGCATTCGTTGTTCCATCTTGTAGTGGCGTATTTTTTGATACAAACGATTCAATTCACTTGGATAGTGAAACTCTCCCGCAAACATTTTTCTGGTTAACTCAATCCAGCTAATATTTCTTTCAGCCAAAATAATGGACAAGTTCTCCCAAAATCGTTCAGCCATATTGCTTCTCCTTTAACTAGATAAATAATGTGTTTGTGCCATGTAAATCAATTGTTTCGTATCTCTTGGCAATAGAGCTCTAGCCTCTTCCAAATTCAGATTTGGATAAACTCTCTTATTTGAAACCGCAAGAGGAAGCCTGATGCATAGTTCAGGATTTTTTAATATCATTTCAATGAAATCCGTTAATCTTAGATTGTCACGGTTCTTAAATCGTAATAAATTGGGAGATAGAAACTCAAAACAATCTGAAGAATAGCTCATCATCTCAATTAATTTATCCTTTGTCATTTCAGAAATCGAATGACAAGACACCTCGATGCCATACTTTTGAAAGAAATCCAAAAGAAGTTGATTTCTTTGGCTATTTTTACTTAGATAGAGATCAATCATGGGAGACCTCCCAAAGATTCGGTTCCATTTGATATTCTGAGACGATTAAGGAATCTAATGAATTTGAGAAGTTAATCGATTTCTTGTCTTCATCATAAGCTTTTACAGTTACTTGGGTTGTAAGTATTCCTTCTTTTCCCTCGGCTCGATAGCCTTGTCCATATAAAACAAAAACAAGATTCTGATTATCATCTACAAAGGCATCAACCCCATTCTTTATGTCTTGACTTTCAAGGAATTCCATAACGTTTTGAAGATAGGACTCGTAAAATAGTGGGTAGTTGTGTTTTTTATGGTAATCATCTAAAAATGTTACTTCAAACTCACATGGATAATTGGGCATCAAAAATAATTGTTCATCCAGCTGTTTGATTTCTGCATCATGTAATTCTGTTTCTAATTCATCACAATCTAGTATTGATTCTTTATTTAATGCTTTCATCTTTTTCCTCTATTTCTTTTAATTTCTTTGCGATCGCGGCAATCACAGGAACGGTTACACTATTACCAGCTTGTTTATAGAGCTGACTATTACTAGAGACTTTTCTCGCAGCTTCAAAAGCCCAATCAGGAAAGCCCTGCAAGCGAAAACACTCTTTAGGAGTGATTCGTCGTATCCTCAGACGGTAAAATTGTCCATCTATCAAGACACCAGCTACATGATAAACTTGTTTATCTTCTCCTTCATAGCTACCCACTACTCCCATTTGACCACTAGTTGTTAACGTATTCGCTATACCTTTTCCAACTCTACCACGCCGATACTGAGAACTTGGTCTTTCCAAATTGATTGAATCTCCAATCTCTGCTTGAGCGTATCCTTTTTTAGTTGCTTCCCTGACTTTTAAAAATTGGATTGGTTCTGGAATCAGTATTTTGGGAATTTTATCTCCTCCTTGCATCGTAGTCAGTGTTGGAGATAAGCCCTCACTTCCATAGACGCGACCGGTCTCCTTAAAGCTAGTGGGTAAATCTCCAACAACGACAATGCCATGACGATCCTGAGTATTTAAAGTAAACATCGGCTCTTGATTTTCCTTAAAGCGTCTACCATTTTGTCTCTTGTCTAATCTGTCTGGTGTCATACAAGGAATCGCAATCTTAAATCCTTCTCCTTTCCCACGAACTAAGGTTGGCGCAAGACCTTCTGAATAATAAACTTTACCGCTCATTCCACTTTTTGATGGATTCAAATTTCCTAATGTTTTTAAAATCTCAGAGTTAGTTGCTTGACCTTCTCGTCTGAAAGGAAATAAGAGTCTGGTACCTTTCTTTCTAGAATGTCCGATAATAAACACCCTCTCTCTGTTTTGGGGAACGCCAAAATCCTTACTGTTAAGCACCTGCCACTCAACATCAAACCCCAACTCATCAAGTGTGGTAAGGATTGTGGTGAACGTCCGTCCCTTATCGTGATTGAGTAGGCCTTTAACATTTTCAAGAAAAAGAAAACGTGGTTGGATTTGTTTGGCCGCCCGAGCAATTTCAAAGAACAAAGTTCCTCTAGTATCTTCAAATCCCAATCGTCTTCCTGCGATTGAAAATGCTTGACAAGGGAATCCCCCACAGATGATATCGACTTTCCCTCTAAGTTTTTTAAATTCATCATCTGAAACATTTCGTATGTCATGAAATTCTATTTCTCCTTCCGTTTGAAAAATGGATTTATAAGATTCTCTAGCAAATTTATCAATCTCACAAAATCCAATACACTCGTGTCCGACACTTTCCATTCCTAGTCGAAAACCACCGATACCTGAAAATAAATCAATAAATTTCATTTCTTGATTACCCCTTTCTGATCGACTATTAATGTCCAAAGAGTCAAACCACTTGAAATGAAAATGAGCATAACTAATATCCACTCGATTGGCGACATTTAACCACCTCCTTTTCTAACACGGTTATTCCAAACAGAATACAAGCCGTTAAACACAAATTCAGCAAGCACTTCCGCACGTCTAACAAAGCGGACATTATCTAGAGCATACTGATAGATTTTCTCAAAATCAGTCATAGCAATTTCACTGGCTGTTTCAGAAAAACCTTCGCGTCTAAATTGATCTTGTACCAATCCCCAAATATAATCTCGATCATATTTTGTGACCTTTTCTACTTTTCTTTTCAAGATAGGTTGAGTATTCCTATCCTCCTCATCCTCAATAAATAAAGAATCAGTCTCACTATATTTAGTCTCACTAACTTCAGTCTCACTAGGGGCTGAATGTGAGACGGGGGCCGTTTGATTTTCAACCTGCCCTAGTCTTTTTTTAACACTAGGCCTGTTTGAATTACCTACTGGGGTAGAAGATAATTCCCCTAAATAAATCTTATTAGCTAGTCTTCCTTTCTCACTTGAAGACTGTTGAACTTCATCAATTAAGTCATATTCTTTAAGAGTTTTTTTGATGGACAGTAATTTTGACTTCGAACAACCTAACAGCCTCATCAGTTTAGAATTAGAAAATACTAAATAGACCGCGCCTTCTTCATCTATCCAACCACGACTGAGAGATAATTCTAAACGATCTTTTAAAATAGAATAAGCCACCTTTACTTCTAGTTTCATATCCATATATTTCTCATCCTCAAAAAGAATTTTAGGTAATTTATAATACCGTTCTGAAGTTTGGTATTGATTTGCGGTAATTCGTTTCATAGCTCTCCTCCAAGTTCTTTGAGTATTAAATCGCCATTTGATTCCAAGCGAACCAAGCCACTTTTTTCTAATTCAGCCATAAGAGAGATGGCTTCAACAATGTCAATTCCCATTTCACGTACTAAAAATGAAATGACGATATAGCGTGATGATTGTAATTCTTTTGTCATTTTCCCTCCAGAAAATAAAAAAAGGAGAACAATATTCAACTGTTCTCCAAAATATTTTTATTAAAAAGAAAAACCCTGCCAAATTAATTTTTGGTAGGGTTTTTGGCAGGAAACTAAATTAATTTATCAGTTTCTAAAATGTGTTCACGATTCTAAAAGGCTGATACTATAGTATTCCGAATTCTAATTGGTATATGCCTCTTATTTAAGAGTAACTGAAGCTCCAGCTTCTTCCAATTTAGCTTTGATTTCTTCAGCCTCTGCAGTTGGAACGCCTTCTTTGATAACACCTGGTGCACCATCAACAAGTTCTTTAGCTTCTTTAAGTCCAAGACCAGTGATTTCACGTACAGCTTTGATAACGCCAACTTTTTTGTCACCAGCAGCTGTCAATTCAACGTCAAATGAGTCTTTAGCAGCACCAGCGTCAGCAGCACCAGCTGCAGCTACAGCTACAGGAGCAGCTGCAGTTACACCAAATTCTTCTTCGATAGCTTTTACAAGGTCGTTCAATTCAAGGATTGAAGCTTCTTTAATTTCAGTAATAATGTTCTCAATGTTCAATGCCATTGTTATTTCCTCCAAATAAGTTTTAAATTTTATAATAGTTTTTTTCGTAGCTAGGCTACACTGCGTAGCTTAAGATTAAGCTGCGTCTTCTTTGCTTTCTGCAACCGCTTTGACTGCAAAAGCAACGTTGCGCACTGGTGCTTGAAGTACAGAAAGGAGCATAGAAAGAAGTCCTTCGCGGTTTGGAAGAGTTGCAAGAGCAACGATTTCTTCTTTAGATGCGACAGCGCCTTCGATTGCACCACCTTTGATTTCAAGTGCTTCAGCGTTTTTAGCAAAATCGTTCAAGATTTTCGCTGGTGCGATAACATCTTCGTTAGAAAATGCTACTGCAGATGGTCCAACAAATACTGATGCAAGTTCTTCAAGACCAGCTTTTTCAGCTGCACGACGCAAGATTGAGTTTTTAATAACTTTATACTCAACTTCGCTTCCACGAAGCTCACGACGAAGAACTGTATCTTGATCAACTGTCAAACCACGAGCGTCTACAACGACGATAGATGCAGCAGCTTTCATTTTTTCAGCTACCACGTCAACTAGTTCCGCTTTTTTAGCAATAATTGCTTCACTCATTAGTGTGTTCACCTCCGTAATTATTTTGCTTGGGGAATTTTTTCAAAAGAAAAACGCGCCCAAACCTAGACACGAAAGTACAATACGCTTCTTTTTACATGATACGTTTTGTCCTCGGTAGGATCTTTACGAGTCGAGCTCCCCTACTGTCTTAGGCAGTTTTTTCAAACCGTATATAAGTATAGCATAGACAAAAAAAGAATGCAAGATTTTTGCAAACTTTTTTAAAATTTTTTTAAATTTCTACTGTCAAAACTTTGCCTTGCTTGACAACCTGCTCTCCTGCAATATAGACATCATCAACATCACTGGATTTAACTGCGTATACGAGGTGAGAAAGCATATTTTCCTGAGGTTGAAGATGGATTTTTCCCTTAGGTTGAATAACCAGAAAATCTGCCTGCTTGCCGACTTCTAGACTTCCTATCTGCTTTTCCATTCCTAGAACCTTAGCCCCTTCGATTGTCAGTGCCTTAAGGGCTGTCTCGATTGGAAACTGGCTGGCATCTCCACTCTTCATTTTCTGTAAGAGAGCTGCGGTCCGTCCTTCCTCAAACATATCTAGATTATTATTGGAAGCAACCGAGTCAGTCGCAATTCCCACTGCTACTCCTGCTTTTTGGAGTTGGATGATTGGAGCGATTCCTGAGGCCAGTTTTAGATTACTGATAGGATTGTGGGCGATAGCCACATGAGAAGTTGCCAAGCGTTCAATTTCTCTCTCGTTTAGTTCAACCCCGTGAGCAAAGACAGACGGATGATCTAAGTAACCTAGTTCTTCTAGAAAGGCGAGGGGGCGTTTACCGTATCGTTTGAGGATAATTCCTGATTCCTCCTTGGTCTCCGCTACATGGATATGGATAGGAATATTCAGCTCTTTTGCCATGTCTAAACTCGCTTGCAGCAAGTCTTGATTACAACTGTATGGAGAATGGGGTGCTACCATAACCTTGAAATTTGGATTTTTATATTCTAAGATTTCTTCTATAATGGATCGTGTTCTGCTTATAGTCTCAGCAGTCGTTTCTGTCTCTGAAGAAAAGAGGGTCGGTGAGAAATAACAACGCATCTTAGATGCCTTGACTGCCTGATAAATTCTTTCAATATCCACACCATTGGGATTATACATATCATTGAAGGTTGTTGTTCCTGACTGGAGCATCTCTGTCAGAGCCTCTTTGACCGTCTTGGTAGTCATGTCAGGAGTAAAGCCTGCTTCTGCTGGCCAGATATAGTCATTGAGCCATTCATGGAGATTGCTATCATCTCTGATCCCTCTCAAGCCTGTCATAGCTGAATGGGTGTGACAATTGACCAAACCAGGCATCATCCAGGCTCCCTGATAGTCTATAATCTGCTCAGCTTGATCTAGAATCTCTTGCTTCTCTTGACCAACATAGAAGATTTGAGAATTCTTAACAGCCAAGATACCATCCAGATGCACATGGAAATCTTGGTCACAAGTCACGATATTTACATGCTGATAGACTTTCATTATTTTTCTCCTTCTAAGGCCTTGATTTTTTCTAGCTATTGTAACAAAAAAGTCACCCGAAGGCAACTTTTAGTGTCATTAATATTTTAAAATGGATAGGAATGACTTATTCAGAGCTAAATGCTGCCGCTTTTTGCATTTGGTAGTACTTGCCCTTTCGGGCCATGAGATCCTGATGATTGCCATGCTCCACGATATCACCATCCACCAAGACTAGAATCAGATCCGCATCCTGAATGGTAGACAAGCGGTGGGCAATGATAAAGCTTGTTCGCCCCTTCATGAGTTTGGCAAAGGCATCCTGTACCAGCACTTCTGTCCGTGTATCGATAGAGGAAGTCGCCTCGTCTAGGATGAGAATTTTGGGAATAGCTAGAAAAACACGCGCGATGGTCAAAAGCTGAGCCTGACCGACAGAGAGAGATTCACCTGCATTTTCCAGTTTGGTATCATAGCCTTGGGGTAACTGTTGGATGAAAAAGTCGGCATTGGCTGCTTTTGCAGCAGCAATCACCTGCTCTCGACTGGCATCCGGTTTGCCAAAGGCAATATTGTCATGAATGGTCCCTTGCTTGAGCCAGGTTTCTTGGAGCACCATGCCAAACTGCTGTCTCAATGATGCTCGGGTATAGTCATAAATCGAGTGACCGTCTAGCAAGATATCTCCCGAGTTGATGGGATAAAAACGCATGAGGAGATTGATGAGGGTTGATTTACCAGCACCTGTCGGACCAACGATGGCCACCTTACTACCAGCTGGAATATCGATAGACAAATCCTTAATCAAGATCCTTTCAGGATTGTAGCCAAAAGAGACCTGTTTAAAGGAAATGGCTCCCTTGACTTGGTCACTGGTCAAGACTTCCTTACCTGTTTCAGCCACCTCTGGACTTTCTAAGACAGCATAGACGCGCTCTGCGCAAGCGAGAGCACTTTGCAATTCAGCTAGTACTGAAGAAATATCATTAAAGGGCTTGGTGTACTGTTGGACGTAATTCAAAAAAGTCACTAAACGCCCAATGGTCAAGGTGGACCCCATCATGATACGATAGGCTCCCACTCCAGCAAGAAGGGCATAAATGAGCGCATTGACAAAGCGAGTCGAAGGATTAACCGTTGATGAATAAAAGATAGCTGACTGAGAATAGCCTGAGTAGTTGGCATTCGCCTCGTGCAGTCTTTGGATAAACTCTGTCTGAGCATTGAAAGACTGGATAATAGTTTGCTGGCTAAGCGATTCTTCAATCAACTGAGTCTGAATCCCCCTGGTCTCTGTTTGTTTCTGGAAGAGATGATAAGACCGTTTTGCAATAAAGCGTGAAATCACCATGGACAGGGGCGTCAACAGCAAGACCAAGAGGGTCATGAGGAGGTGAATTTGGAGCATGGCTAGAATACTAACCAAAATCATCAAAACGCCAATGAAAAATTGATTGAAAATCATGGTCAAGCCGGCTGCCAGCTGTTCTATGTCTGTGGTCACACGACTGACCATCTCTCCACTGCCCTGCCGGTCCACAAAAGCAATCGGTAAACGATGGAGCTTATGAATGATTCGCTCTCGCAAGTCTCTGGTATAAGAGAAAATTAGACGATTATAAAGGAGAGGATTGGCCCATTGTACCAGAGTATTTCCTATGACTACCAAGATCATCTGGATGAAAATTTGCCAAAAAACTGGTGAAGAACCAGCCACTAGAACTTGGTCAATGACCTGTCCAATCAAGATAGGTAGGTAAATTGATAAGCCAACTTGGGCAATAGTTCCTAGAAAGGCTAGGAAAAGGAGGAAGGGATCGCTTGCTAAATCTATGGCCAAACATTTGAGCGTCTGATTTGCGGTTTGTCGTTTCATGCTAGTCCTCCTTTCCATGTTGGGATGCATTGATTTCGCGATAGACTTGACTAGTTTGCATCAATTCCTCGTGCTTGCCAACAGCTAGGAGCTCCCCTTTTTCCAAGAGGAGAATCTGGTCTGCCATCTGTAAAGTTGAGGTTCGTTGAGAAATCAAGATTAAGCTTGTATTTGGCAAATTTTCTCGGATAGCTTTCAAAAGCTTGGACTCGGTAATGGTGTCGAGGGCCGAGGTCGCATCATCTAGGATGAGAAATGGAGCTTGGCGCAAGACTGCACGTGCAATAGACAGCCTTTGTTTTTGTCCGCCTGAGAAATTTCGCCCTCCTCCCTCAACTAGGGCGTCTAAGAGTCCTTCCTTTTCACTGACAAAATCCTTAGCTTGCGCGATTTCCAAGGCCTGCCAGAGTTCTTGGTCAGACACCTCTCGATTAAAACCCAGAGTCAAGTTGGAACGAATAGTTCCCTTAAAGAGTTCGACCTTTTGGGGCACGTAGGCAATCCATGACCGCCATTCCTCCAAATTACGAGGACTAGATCCATCTCGATAAAGGGAAATGCTTCCTCTATCTGTTGGATAAAGACCAAGTAAGACTTGCACCAAGCTTGACTTACCCGAACCCGTTCCCCCAATGATACCAAGGGTTTCCCCTTGAGTCATATCAAAGGAAATATCTCTTAGAGAAGGCTGGGCTGCATCAGGATAGGTAAAGGTCAGTTCTTGAACTTGTAAAACCTGATTGCTGGTAACTTGTTTTTGTTCTAACTCTGAATGGATGTGTTCTGGAGCTTGAGCAAAGACTTCCTCGATTCGCTTAGCTGAGATATAGGACTGATTGAGAGAATTGATCAACATAGCTAGCTTGACCAATTCCACCAAGATCTGCAAGAGATAGTTGATAAGGGCAATGAGAGCACCTTGGCTGAGTAAACCTCCTTGAATCGAAATATAGCCCTGCCAGATGATGACGAGGAGAGTTCCATTCACAATCAGATAGGTCAGAGGTGTTAATAAACTAGACCAGAAACCTGTTTTCTCTTGTAATCTAGCATAAACTTGGTTAAGGGTTTGAAAAATCTGTAATTCACGTTTTTCTTGTCCAAAGGCACGAATAACTCGCATCCCTTGTAATTGCTGGCGCGTTTCTTGAACCAGTTGGTCTGTTTTCTTTCTGAGATCACTGTAGAGAGGATTGACCAGTCTAGAGAGTCCTACAATGACAAGAGTCAAAATGAAAACCATGACCACGAACCAGAAAGTCAGTTCAGCTGAGATGCGATAGGCCATAAAAATAGCACCAAAAACGATGATAGGCGCTCGTAAAAAGAGACGCAGGAATTGATTGATACCAGTCTGAATCTGGTAGGTATCCGAAGTCAAGCGAGTCACCAAGCTAGAAGTTGTCAAACGGTCTCTGCTGTCCTTGGGTAAAGAAAGAATATGACGATAAAGATCGTCTGTCAATTCTTTGGCAAAACCTACCGCTGCCTTTGCTGAATAAAATTGAGCAATCAAGGCTACTAAAACGCCAATCACTGCAAAGATAAGGAGCAGGCCAATCTGCATCCAGAGATGCCCTTGATCTCTCTGGGGCAAGGACTGGTCAACAATCCCAGCAATCACCATGGGAACCAAGAGCTCAAAAACAGCTTCAAGTAGCTTGAACAAGGGTGCTAAAATGGATTCCTTGATATAGGATTTGAAGTAAGATAGTAAATGTTTCATAAATCTCTTCTATTCATATTCTGGAAATGAAGAAAGTGGGAAGCGCCCACCCTCTCAGTTTTATACTCAATGAAAATCAAAGAGCAAACTAGGAAGCTAGCCGCAGGTTGCTCAAAGCAACGCTTTGAGGTTGTAGATAAAACTGACGAAGTCAGTCACATATATAATCCAAGCTGACGCTGACGTAGTTTGAAGAGATTTTTGAAGAGTATTATTTGTTTAAGTAAGGTAATAGATAGCCATATCCTGCTTCTTCCATCTCATCCTTGGCTACAAAGCGCAAGGATGCAGAATTAATACAGTACCGCAGGCCACCTAATTCCTGAGGTCCATCTGTGAAAACATGACCCAAGTGAGCATTTCCTGACCGAGAACGAACCTCGATTCGCTCCATTTCATGGCTCAGGTCCTTGTAATAGTGAATCAACTCCTTAGAAATCGGACGACTAAAACTTGGCCAACCACAACCTGAGGCAAACTTATCCTTAGCAAAAAAGAGTGGCTCCCCTGTCGTGATGTCTACATAAATTCCCTCTTCAAAAGTTTGGTCATAAGCATTACTAAATGGAGCCTCTGTAGCAGCTTCTTGCGTAACACGATAAGACTCTTCAGTTAAGCTTTCCTTTAACACCTCTTGACTAGGCTTTTCATAGTTAGAGGCGTCAATCAATGGCTTCTCAGCATCCGTCACATCGATATGACAATAACCTGAAGGATTTTTCTTGAGATAGTCTTGATGATAGTCTTCTGCTAAAATGTAGTGGCGAAGTTTCTCCACCTCTACTGCAATCTTTCGACCCAGCATACGCTCCTGCTCCTGCACCACTGTGTAGATAGCTGGCAAGTCTGCTTTATCCTGATAATAGATCCCCGTTCGATATTGGCGACCACGGTCATTCCCTTGTTGGTTAATAGACAAGGGATCAATAACACGGAAATAATAAAGCAAAATCTCTCTGAGTGACACTGCCTTCTCATCATAAATCACTTGAACAGTCTCTGCATGGTCTGTTTCCTTGAGCAACTGGTAATTGGTCGTTTCGACTTGGCCATTAGCGTAGCCGACACTGGTTGCTAGCACTCCAGAAATTCGTGAAAAATACTCCTCTAGGCCCCAAAAACAACCACCTGCTAGATAAATTTCTGACATCTTTATTTCTCCTTTATCAAGTTTTTAACTAGACTTTTTTTCAAAAAAAGGATAGGAAGCCCTCTGTTCAAGAGTTTCCCCATCCTATCTTCTATTTCTTTACTTTGTTTCGACACGGACACCTTGGGTGTCAACTTTCAAATCATGAAGTTTGCCTTTGAAAGACTGCTTTTGCAATTCTGCCTTAATCTTCGGCATCTTGTCGTGAGAAGCCAAGACCATAACTGTCGGTCCGGCACCAGAGAGATAGGTTGCATAGGCACTATTCTCTTTGGCTACTTGCTTAATCGTCGCAAATTCTCTCACTAGGTCTTGACGATAGCGCTCATGGAAGAGGTCCCCCTCGATTGCTTGCCCAGCAGTCACCATATCTCCTGCTAACAAGGCTGCAACGGCCACATTGGCGATAGAACTAGCTGCAACAGCTTCCTTGTAGGACAATTTCTTAGGAAGGACACCACGACTGTCTCGGGTACGCAGTTCATAGTTGGGAATATAAGCTAAAAAATCACACTCTGGGAAGTCTGCTACGATAGCAGAAACTTCTCCGTCAACAGAGCTCGCAACAACAAGATTACCATAGATAGCTGGAGCCACATTGTCAGGATGCCCTTCAATCTTGGTCGCCAGCTGCAATTTGTCGTGGTTAGATAAGTTGAGCTTGCCCAGCTGGTTAGCTAGTTCAATCCCAGCAACGATAACCGAGCTAGAAGAACCCAAACCACGCGCCAAGGGAACATCACTGGTCATTTTCAAGCGTCTCGGTTGCAAGTCAGGTGCAATTTGCAAGGCAATCTTAAGCAAGAGATTACGCTCGTCATGGGGAATCCATTTACCAATCTGGTGTTCAATCAACCACTCATCCCGTTCTTCACAGACCTCAATTTGAAGATACTTGGTAACAGCTACACCGACCGAGTCAAAACCTGGCCCAATATTGGCACTGGTTGCAGGTACAATAATCTTCATCCTATTCTCCTAACACCTTGAAGGTATTAAAGAGGTCAAATTCTGAAGCTTTGGCCAACTCAGCTGAAACATTCTCAAGTTGTGCTTTATTAATCTTATGAGTGATAATCACTACACGCGCCTTGTCACCCTCTTTGCCATCTTGGAGGATTTGCTTGAAGGAAATATCTTGAGCATTAAAGATTTCAGCCAATTTCAAGACCTGACCTTTTGAGTCTGGAGCCAAGATTGAGAAGTAGTAATTAGCTTTGACATCTTCTGGATTAGCCAAGACCAATTCACGGCTATATTCGTTGAAGTCTTTACCAATAGTACCATCATTCAAGCGACGAACGATACGGACAATGTCTGCTACAACACTTGTTGCAGTTGGTTTTTGACCCGCACCTGGTCCGTAGTACATCGATTCACCGATGCCGATAGACTCCACAAAGACTGCGTTCATTACCCCATTCACACTGGCAAGTGGATGTGCTTTAGGAAGGAAGGTTGGAGTCACTTCTGCAGCAATACCTGAAGGAGTTTCCTCGATAGAACCAACCAATTTCACTACATAGCCAAGGTCTTGGGCTACAGCTACGTCTTCTGGTGTGATGTTACGGATTCCCTTGTGGGCTACATCGTCAAAGGCAACCTTCATACCAAAAGCAAACTGGCTCAAAATCACCATCTTGTAGGCTGCATCAATCCCATCCACGTCATTTGTAGGATCGCTTTCTGCAAAACCTAACCTTTGTGCTTCAGCCAAAGCATCATCATAAGACCAGCCTTCTTCCACCATCTTGGTCATCATGAAGTTAGAAGTTCCGTTAACGACACCAAGAACGCGCGTGATTTTATCAGAAGCCAATGAGTTTGCCAAAGTACGAAGAATTGGAATCCCACCAGCTACTGCTGCTTCATAGTAAAGTGCTACATTATGCTCTTTAGCGATTTCTAACAATTCTGCACCATGAACAGCCAAAAGGTCCTTGTTAGCAGTAACAACGTGTTTCCCGGCTTCTAAGGCACGAGTGATAAAGGTTTTAGCTGGTTCGATACGCCCCATCAATTCCACTACAATAGTAATGTCCTTGTCTGATAAAATATCGTCTACATTGGTTACAAAGTTAAAGTCATTTCCTGCTGCAAGCAAGCGGTTCTTTTCATCTTCATCCTTGACCAATACCTTGGCTACTTGAATCTCTGAATGAGCTGACTGAACGATTTTTTCTCCATTTTCCTTTAGGAGGAAAGGCACGCCACTTGCAACGGTACCAAATCCAAGTAAAGCAATTTTAACTGTCATGTTTGTCTCCTAGAAATTTTCTGATATAGCCATTATAACAGAATTTTATGAAAATTCCTATTATAGTAAATCACTATTTCGGTCTAGAAAAGAAAAAACGAATCCCAAGATTCGTCTTTCCTGATAAATGAAAATTGATTTTAAAAATTATGAACGAATCTTTTGCAGACCGAGAACTGCATCGTGATTAATCAAGATTTGCCCATACTCCTGCAAAACTGAACGACTGATGTCACTATCATCTGCAAATTCACGCATACGAGCCAAGAGCCAGGCTGGATATGGACTTGGATGATTTTCCACATCGACTAAGATTGTCAAATAATAGTGTCCATTCATCTTATAGAGTTCAGAGGTTTCCATCTGGTAGTTAACCGTCTTTGCAAAAGCAACTAGGTCAGCAAGATTTACGAAACGCAGGATATAGTAGATATAAGGTTCTTTCTTACTCTCAGTCTCCTTGTCTGCCTGCTCTTGCTCTTCTTCCTTTGCTTCGACCTGCTCTAGAGATTGGATGGCCTCAATATCGTCCTTGGTTTTCTCTGCAATACTCTTTTCCAAGGTTTTGAGAAATTCATCTGGCGACATTTGGGCTAATTCTTCCATGTCTGGTAGATCCGCCAAATCTTCAAAATCCAGATTTTGGTCAATCTTGGACTTGGTCACAAAGACGTCCACCTTATCAGGTTTTGGTGTCACACGGAAACTTAGCATGCCACTATCCAAGAAATTGTCTGGCATCTCTAACTCATCTAAAATAGCATAGAAAAACTCTTCGGTTTTTTCCTGAGGAACGAGAAAGTCTGCAATCTCCATTCCTCGGTCCATCAAATCATCTAAAGTCATCGTGATTTTTAGTGTTGTATCACTGATTTGTTTCATCTTCATATCTAGTAACCTCATACTTTCAGTCTATCTATTATACTAGATTTTTACGATTTTATCAAAAGAATGAAGCGAGAATGTGATATAATACTAGATATGATTTTAGATTTAAGAAAGAAAGTTCAATGAAAAATATAAAAGTAAATGCCTTGGCCAGTTTGCTGGTCAATATTCTCAATATCGTTTTTCCACTGATAACCAATCCTTATCTGACGCGGATTCTCAGCAAATCCAATTACGGTTATTTCAATACAGCCAATACCTGGGCAAGTTTCGTTATTCCACTAGCTGCCTTTGGAATATACAACTACGGGATTCGAGCTATCAGTAAGGTCAAGGATGACAAGAATAAAATCAACTACGTCTTTTCTAAGTTGTTTTATATCTCGGTTTTTACCTCTCTCCTGACGACAGGTATCTACTTCCTCATTATCTTCTTTGACACCAGCATTGAGAATCTGAAGGTCCTCTACTACATCCTAGGGGCTCAAGCACTCTTCCAATTTCTCAATATCGAATGGATGAACGAAGCTTATGAAAACTATGCCTTCATCCTCTATAAAACATTAATTATTCGAATTACCATGCTGGTCGCTATCTTCGCCTTCGTTAAAACGGCAGATGATATCGTTCCTTATGCTATCGTTATGACAGCGACCACTGTCCTCAACTACCTGCTCAGTTTTCTTTGGATTAAGAGAGAAGTTTCTTTTGTTAAGATCGGTTTCGTCGAATTAGCTAAAGCTTCTAAACCACTCTTTACTATGCTTCTCTTAACGAACGCTAATATGCTTTATACCCTGCTAGATAGAATGTTTATCACTAAGGGACCGGATGAGAACTATATTTCCTACTATACAATTGCCTATAGTATCGTCATGCTGATTGCCAGTGTCTTGAGTGGAGCTATCAACGTCAGTATTCCACGCCTCGGCTACTATCTCGGGAAAAAGGATTACAAGTCCTATAATTATCTCGTGAATCAAGCGGCATCCCTATTCTATTTCCTTATGGTTCCAACTAGTATCGGGATTATGATATTGGGACGGTACGCAACTGTTATTTATTCTTCTGAAAAATATCTTGAAGCGGGTATCGTAACTAGCGTCTTCGCTTTTCGTACCATCATTTGGGCTATTGAGTTGATTCTTGGTAAACAGATTATCTTTATCAACGACCATGAAAATCGCTTAACTGCCTTCTACTTCCTTGGTGGTGGTGCCAATATACTATTAAATAGCATCTTGTATTTCAATAATATTTTTGCACCTGAGTATTACATCGCTACGACCATTATCGCAGAAACTATCGTTGTTTTACTTGAAATTCATTTTATCAAGAAACACCAACTGATTAGTTTAAAAGAAATTTTTATAACCTTAACACGTTATAGCCTCATATCCCTTGGTTTTATCCCAATCTTCTATATTTTCAAGATGATTTTCCAAATCAATTCCTACACAGTAAACTTTAATATGATTCTCATGGTTCTTTCTACCGTGGCAACTTGTGGTATCTATTACCTCTTGACCCTCTTTATTACCAAAGACAAAACACTCCACTATGCACTGAACCTTTTACTTGCTAAATTAAAACGAAATTAAAAAAATCCCCTACTGATAAATTAGTTGCCAGTAGGGGATTTTTTCTTTATTCGTTTTCTTTCTTTTCAGAAGCGTTGGCTTCTAGATTTGAATCTTGTTTAGGTTGTTCAACAATAGAGGAATTAGCTTCTTGTTTCTGTTCTGGCTTGACTGCCTCGCTATTTACAGCAGCAACAGCCTGTTTCCAGATACCTTCTTCGTTTACTTTGTAACCATCAGGTGTTGTTGCGTTCTTCAACAAAGAACCATTAGCTTGGAAATAGTACCAATTACCATCAAGCTGTTTCCAACCCGTTTGCATAGCTCCTGATTCATCAAAGTAATAATGATCACCATTTACTTTATGAAGACCAACCAACATGATACCATCTTCAGGATTTAGATAATACCAAACGCCTTTGTCTTTTATCCAACCAGTTTTCATGGCTCCATTTGATTCAAAGTAACGGTAATGATTATCAGACCATTTCCAGCCAGTTTGCATGGCACCAGATTTGCTAAAGTAATATTGCTTACCATCTACTTGATGAAGGCCGACCAGCATAATGCCTTCTTTTCCTTCAAGATAGTACCAAGCTTCACCATCTTTCAACCAACCAGTTTTCATAACTCCAGAACTTGCAAAATAGTTCCAGTGACCATCAACAAAGGCCCAGCCTGTTTGCATGGCACCACTGGCATTCAAATAGTAACGGACACCATTGATATCTTGGCTTCCAGTTAACATGATGCCATCTTTATCCAAATAATACCATGTTTCCTGATCCTTGACCCAACCAGTTTTCATAGCTCCAGAACTTGCAAAATAGTTCCAGTGACCATCAACAAAGGCCCAGCCTGTTTGCATGGCACCACTGGCATTCAAATAGTAACGGACACCATTAATATCTTGGCTTCCAGTTAACATGATGCCATCTTTATCCAAATAATACCATGTTTCCTGATCCTTGACCCAGCCGGTTTTCATAGCTCCAGAACTTGCAAAATAGTTCCAGTGACCATCAACAAAGGCCCAGCCTGTTTGCATGACACCTTCTTGATTAAAGTAGTACGTGCTTCCATTAATATTCTTTTTACCGACAGTCTTTAGCCCATCCTCATCATAGAAATACCAATCTGAATTAATCTTTTGCCAAGTTGAAGGCTTACCTGCTGCTTGGAGTGCACCACTTTCGCTAAAGAACATCTTCTTGCCATTATAGACTTGATGTCCTGTTAGCATCTTCCCATCTGCCGCAAAGAGATACTTTTTCCCTCCAATTTCAGAGAGCTCGCTAAATCGTCTAGCACCATTTGATTGGATATAATACCAAGAGTCATCTAGTTTGAACCAACCACCAGTTTGCATTTTACCATTTTGGTTCAGATAGTAATCATTCCCTTTGGCATTTTCTCCCCAGTCGTCGTTAAGATGAAGCCAGCGACCTGCTTGCATTTGTCCCTTTCCGTTAAAGAAGTAAGTGGCTCCGCCAATCTCTCTCCAGCCGATAGCCATTTCTCCGTCAGTCAAACGATATTTCCAATAACCATCTTCTTGATACCATTTTTCGTCAACTACAGGGATATCAGGGAAGGTATTTGAAACATTAGCAAATCCTTTATCGCTAATATCAAAAACGGTAGCGTCTTGAGTTTGGCTAGCGGCATGCAGAACCTGAATATTTTTCTTCTGAAGGTATTCTCTGGTTGAAGCAACATTAATATCTCCACCAGTTGTCTGAATAACCATTTTTGGTGATAAGTTTTCAAGGAAATTAATCGTATTTGAAATTGTCGCATCATAATGGTGGTTCCATTTCATCATATCAACCTTGCCGATAACTGGACCTAACTTATCTTCTGCTCCCTCAGCATTATCCAAATCTCCACCAAGATAGATTCTCTTTCCTGCCACAGTCACCACTGAAACAATGGAGTTGGAGTTATCATCTCGAACTCTTTTCAGATTCCCATCAGCATCATATTCATTCTTATAGTTATAGAGTTGGATATCCATATCACCTAATTTTAGATGGCTATCCTCATCTGAAATATTCTGAATAAGAGTAACTCCGCGTCTTTGAGCTGCTCTCAAAGCATTATCATAATTAAAAAGATTATCCCAAAGTCCCCAGTGTGAGGTGATCCGATCATCTGAATATTTTTTCAAATAAAACTTACCGACTTGATATCGATTGAGTATTTCATCCGCTCCACCAATATGGTCACTATGGACATGAGTTCCTAGAATAAAATCTAATTTTTTTACACCTATTTGATCCAGGTGGCGAATCAAGCGATCTTCCAATACTTGATTATTTCTCATGGAAATTCCCCAGCGGCTTGGATAGCGTGGGTCACTCCCATCAGGGAAATCATAGTCTTCTCCCATATCAATCAAAGCATAATGACCATTACTTTCCAGAAGGATGGCATCACTTCCAGATTTTGCTTTAGTATTTATGAAATGGATACGATTGCCCGAACCTGCAGAGATAGTATCTGCATCTACTCCTTGCGATAACTGAATCAGTAATAGAAAGAATGCGAGAACACTATATCTAACTGATTTTAATAACCATTTATTTTTCATCTTGAAAACTCCTTTATCTTAACAATAAGCAACTTTTACTAATCTAATCAATCCAGTAGTTTTTATCCCCTCCTGGGACTTGCTGCTCAATAGGGGGTGGAGTCATATAGTTTTCTCCAAATTCGTAGACAAGTATTTCATGGTATTTTTTAGGAACCTTGACCACAATGTTTTCATAAGGCATATCAATCAAATCATAGAGCCATTCTTTTTTTATACCATTTGGATAATAAGGGTCATAGATAGTACAAGTAAGATCTGTTGCTTGATCTACACTATACTTCAAAGCAAGACTCTCTAATTTTTGATTCCATAGCTGTGGAGAAGTTAAGCGGAAAATAGCTGATCCCATATAACGAGGGAGGTTTTTAAGTCCACCATTCTCAGACTTGATCCCTTTAAAATTCAAAGAAGAAAGGCGAACGAAATATTTGTAGAGTTTCATTTTCTTACGGTCACTTTCCTGTGTTACGACACCATCATATGGAAAAATGTCAACGCAAGTTCCCAATACGACCGTTGGGTCTACGAGGTTAGCATCTCGACGTGTCCTTACATCATAGACTCTCATATAACTGTATGGATATCCCTTTGTTTCTCTGAATGAAATCAATTTATAGTAGGGATGATTTTCATTTTGTAAAACCTTATACAGTTTTTCAAATTCATCACGCGCTAAGGAAATATCTGTATCATCATCCCAAGGGATGAATCCTTTATGGCGTACAGCTCCTAGTAAGGTTCCAAAATCAATAAAGTATTTGATTTGATGTTGTTCACAAAGCTCATGTAGATACTTTAAAATATCCAATTCTACTTGTTTGATTTCTTCAAGAGTTAAAGTTCTTTCAGACATAGGTTTTATTCTCCTAAATTTGACTATATTTTTAAACGTTTCTTAATTTCAATCTCGTCATTTAGACCTTTTAATAATCTTCCACAATTTAAAATCATGATGAGATACTCTTTGTTCAACCGGTGGCAATTGCATATAGTCTCCGTAGTCTGAGGTCAAAATTTCATGATAATTTTTCGGAATGGTAAATTCCTTACCTTCAAATGTTCCAGTAGTAGCTTGTTCCAGCCATTCACGTCTCCACACTGGTTTGTTCATATCTTTGTAGATAAGATAATCCACTTGCTCATAATCTGAGACTTTACGGGATTTTGCAAGCTCTTCAATCTGGGCAACGTATTTGTTCGTATTGGTGAAATAGAAAATAATAACTGACACATAGCGTAGCAGTGAATTCAGTACACTTTTCGTATTAGTAATGCCTTTAAAGGTGTAGCAACTCAATTGACGTTTCTTTATCAGTTTCGTCATCTTGTTTTTAAATTCTACGTCATCCTCGTAGCCATCTACAGGGAAAATATCTACATATATCCCCATATTTGAATCGATGCGAACATCTTCTTCCAACAAGTAGGTATGGTTATCCTGCACTTTCATGAAGGGATAGACATAGTTGAGATTATTTTTATAAGACATGACCTCGTAACGTTCATCAGGGTTAGCGATAAGGTAGTCTTGTAACTTTTCATAATCTTCTCGTAACATGCAGATATCCATGTCATCATCCCAAGGGATAAATCCTTGATGGCGAACAGCACCAATTAGACTTCCATATGTTAAGAAATACTTAACCCCAATTTTCTGACAAACTTCATGAATATACTCCATGATTCCAAGTTCCATCTGTTGAATTTCACTGACATCTGTTACTTCTTGATACCGAATTCCTTCATCCTGTTTGCAGACTACAAGTCCATAGCCAATCGCTAGCCAGAAGATGATATTAATAAAGTTGGTTGAATACATAATCTGACTTTCAAATAATTGACCAAGCAAGATACCGAAGAAAAGGATCATGATCAATTTATCAGTATTTTTCTTGGAAACAATCAAATAAGTTAAAAAGCGCTTGATTACATATCCCAATATAAGAAAGAAGAATGCTAAGCCTAGAACTCCCGAACTGACAAATATGGTCACAAAAATGTTATGGAAATTCCCACCGATAAGGGAGTTTTGAATCTCAAATTTACTGAAATATTCTGTATAGTAATCTGGAACATTTCGTACACCATAACCAAAAATTGGTTTCGTACTTCCCATCTTGATGGCATTTTTCCAGATATAGGTTCTACCACTTGGTGTTGTTTCAATCAGATGGAGCTCACCATTCTTCTTAGCGACAGACGAATCTGTTTCAGCATAGGATTGTCCTTTGTTTAAATCTAAGACAGTCGTAGTTTCAGATGAAATATAGATTGAAGTTACATAGCTTAATCCAATATTAGTTGCAGTAATCAGCAAACCAACAACTATAAAAGTGAGGAATCGTTTAACGATACTTCCTCTAGTAGCAAAGAAACTATAGAGTCCAATCATGAGAAGTAAAGAAAGTAAGGCTCCTCGACTTTGCATCGTAGCGAAGTAAACTAATTGAATCACATTGTTCAGTTTAAGATAAACAGAATACTTACTTCCTTTATGGATCAAATACATAGCCAAAATAATGCTAATGTATGAAAATATCGCACTAGCATTAGGATTAACAATTCCCCACAGACGTCCATTCATGACACCATAGTAATAAGATTGTTCGCCAATCTTAAATAGGATAAGAACTCTACTTACCAATAAACCAAACGCAAAAATTGCTGAAGAAAAAGATACAATTTGAACCGTATAGGCAATCCAGTCAAATAATTTTTTAAGTTGCCCTGATTGCAACATGGTAAATAGTAAAACATAGGTTACCATGAAGAGAATTTCAATCACATTTCCAATCAAATGTCCCGAGCGATTGAAAATAGCAGATAGCAGATGGCTTCCAGCTAATAGTCCAAATAAGGATAGAAATTTACGATCTACTGTGATTTCTTTCCACTTAAACAATAAAGTATAGCAAATATAAAGCACTACAATCGCTGACAATCCCTTATAGAGGGGATTTGCTATCTTATAAACCAGTGAACTCATACTTAAAATCGAAATGAAAACAAATAGATACGCAATCCATAGTTTTGATTTTTCAAAGTATTCATCCATTTTTGAAAAATTCATTTTCAACTCCTTCTCATGATATTAGTTTTTTAATCCAACAATTTTCTTATATAGCCATGGAGAAATGACAAGTGAAAGGATCGCTACCTTGCGAAAAGTAGTGAAATAAGCATCCTTCCATATTTCGCGTCGATGCTGAACAATCCAAGTCCTCAGCTCGGCTTTCTCCTTTTGATACTCTTCACGTGAAGTAAAGATAATTTTATCGTAAACTGTGATGTACGACCAACATTCTCTGTTTATTAATTCGTATTTTAAATTAGGAAAGGCTTGCGAAACTTGAGCGATTATTTGCTGATAAACTTCTATCGTATCAAACACATGCTGATTAACAGATGTTGTTGCACTTCCCTCACGATGATCATAATAATAAACAGGTTTGTCAATAAATACGCTACTGCATCTTGTCTTTAGTAGCAATTCAGTTAAAAATAGGGCATCTTCAGCTAGATGATAATTTGTATTAAACTTTTCATCCGCAAGCAGGTTTCTCTTAAACAGTTTTGCGACTGGAAAAAATGACGTTCTGGTAGTCATCAATAGTTCCTTCATGGTTTCTTCTGTTGACCAGAGTTCTGTTTTTCCAGAATGTGGAGGTATATCAGTTACAATGCCGTTTTTGATATGGTGCAGAGGAGCAATTACAAAGCCTACATTCAACCCTTCAACTGCACTTGCTAAAGTAGCTAGGTAATCCTGGGTAACGAAATCATCGCTATCAATAAAGGTAACCCAAGAACCCGTCGCTAGCTGAATTCCCATATTTCTAGCATTTGAAACACCAGCATTTTCGATATGATAAACCTTGATATTCTCATACTGAGATGCTAAGCGATCACAGATCTGTCCACTGGAATCAGTAGAACCATCGTTGATTAAGATTAACTCAAAATGGGCATAAGTCTGTTGAAGAATCGACTCCACACATCGCTCCAGATAGGCTTCTACATTGTAGACCGGAACGATAACGCTTATTTTTTCTCCCATCATGCTCCATATTCTCCCTTGTATTCTGTATAAGGCTTATCCATATCAGCTATGACAGCATCATGATGCGGTACTTGCTTGTCCGCTGGTGGTGGTGTCATATAGTCCCCAAAAGCAGTTCTGAGATAGGCATCATAACCGACTGGAATGGGCATCTCTGTTCCTTCAAATGGCAAGAAAAGATTATCTTCAAAAGATGCGATCGGGTATTTGTTTCTCATGTAGCCGGGACCTGAGCATAATTCCGTGATTCCATCGCTCTCAGCCAGACCATACTTGGTCATTTCTTTTTCAGCTTTTTTCCAAATGCGATAACGTAGAGATTTTGGAGTTAGGCCGAGTAAGATGCGACTTCCCCATTTCATGATAGCACCATGCTTTTCTGGGATAGTTTGGGCGCAAAAGAGTGAATAAATCAAAGCCCAACGAACCTGTTTCTTACGCTCAGCCGAATTTTTAGGATAATAATCCAAAGGTAAAACATCCAAAGCCAAACCGTGTGGCAAATCCAAATCCTTCTGATAAGGCTTGATACAAGTGGTTTCCTTGTCACGAATGGTGATAAAAAGGTTACGGTCTACAAAATCCTTCTTGCTCTTTGACAAGAAATAGCGCTCATCTGCATAACGGGGCCACAGTTCTGCCAATTTTTCATAGTCCTTGCGGGGCATGAAAAAATCTAAGTCATCATCCCAAGGAATGAAGCCCTTATGACGAAGGGCGCCAATGGCTCCTCCACCACAGAGATAGCATAACAAATCATGTTCTTTACAAAATGCGACGAAGTATTCAGCCATTTCCAGACTACGAGCCTGAATCGCTTTCAAATCACTCATATCTCTCCTCTTCTATCCAATAACGAGTTATATCATTTTATTATACCATAAAAAAGTCTTAAAAATCTATCAGATAGTAAGAAAAACCAAAGCTCAGACCACCATTTCACTAGTGAATCAAACTTTGATTTTCATTTATCGCCTTTTATCTCATTCCCATTTGAGCGAGTTTGGTTTGGTATTTATTTTGATCGACAAGAAGTCCTTGCCCTCCATAAACATCATAAGCATCTACCCAGTCACCAAGTTCTGGTACTGTGAGTCTTTCAATTCCATTTTGAGCACCTTCTAGGACAGATAATCCATTGGTCAACAAAAAGCTATACGGTAGATTGGTTGAAGTCATTCCAAAGACTTTTCCAAGTGCCTCTGATCCTGTAAAGAGCTTGGTTGGATCTTTGATCTGCTCAAGAACGGCTGACATGACTTGTTGTTGTCTCTTGGTACGACCATAGTCCCCTTCATCATCATCACGGAAGCGAGCGTAGTTCAGCAAGGTGGATCCATTCATCTGCTGTTTTCCAACTTTAATGGTTTGGGTTGGTGACTCTGTCTCTGTTGCATGAAGGTCGTCTCCGACTGTAGCTTCTGTCAGAGGTTGACCATTCAATGTTGAAAATTGAGCATCAATTGTTACTCCATCAGGGAAAAGAGTGTCAATAGCTGTTGCAAAGGCCTGGAAGTCAACTAGGGCATAGTACTTGATGTCCAAATCAAAGTTGTCTTTTAGAACCTTGCGGACCATTTCTGCCCCTTTTTGACCTTCTTGTTCCCCAAGTTCATAGGCAACATTTAGTTTGTTATCCGTCTGTTTCTGGCCATTTACAATCTTACTATACCCATCGATATAAACTAAGTTATCACGCATAAAGCTGACTAGCTTAATCTTCTTATCCGAACCACTGACATTGAGAACCATGATTGTGTCTGTACGGGTCTCCGCACTATTTTGACCAATTCGGCCATCTGTCCCCATGATTAGGATATTCACGCCATCTTTGGTATCCTGACCGTTAAAGACTTCTACTTGGGCTGCCTTGGCATCAGCTGGTTTATTGCTTGGATTGGCTGCCGAATGAAAACCTCGAAGAAACATGAAAATCATCCCTGCAGCAAGGCAAGTTATCAATAGCAAGAACCAAGTCAGTATTCGTTTGAAGCGAATTCTTCTTTTTTTCTTTTTGACTTTAGGCAGAGGAGCTACCTTTTCACGTCTCTTAGATCGGCTTCTACTGCCATAAGTCGGAAGATCAATATCTCTACCCCAAGTTTCTTCTTTTTCTTCTTGGTAGAAATGGTGAACTTCAGATTTGGGACCTGTCATTTTTTGCTGGAGATAGTCAAACTCCCTCCGTTCACGGTCGTTGAGGTAATGAATATTTTTGAAGAGATAGTCATAACGTAACTGCTCGTGATGACTTAAAGGATTTTCTTTGCTCATTGACTCTCCTTTTCTATATCAGTTATGGTAAAAATCGGGTAGGTTCCCAGTATCTTGTGCTGGATCCCAATGGCCTCTAGTTCTTGTCTGGCAAAATGAACCAGTTCTTTATCACTATAGTCTACATCGATAATGAAAAAGTATTCTCCCAAGGCTGTTTTAAGGGGACGACTTTCAATCTTTGTTAAGTCAATCCCTCTCCAAGCAAAGGTCGAAAGTGCCTTGTAAAGAGCACCGGGAAGGTTGTCCGGTAAGGTCAAGGCCAAACTCATTTTTTCAGCTTGTGAGTTCAAAGGAATCTTCGGTATCTCTACCCCTAACACCCAAAAACGTGTGAAATTGGCTTCCATTTCCTGAATATCCTCTGCAATCAATTCCAAGCCATATTCTTCAGCTGAACTTCTAGGAGCAATGGCTGCGTATGGCTGGTCTGGATGCTCTGAAATAAAGCGAGCTGCATAGGCGGTACTGGCTGTTACCTCAATTTTGGCCTCTGGATAGTGCACATCGATGAATTTCTTTCCTTGAGCCAGAGCCTGAGGATGGGAAAAGATTTTCTCAATTTTTGACTGACCTGGAACCACCATCAACTGCTGGTGAATGGGTTGAACAATTTCTGCAACTGCTTGGATGCGAGCCTGATGAAAAAGATAGTCCAAACTTTCATGGACACTACCCTCAATAGAATTTTCAACTGGCACTACAGAATAGTCCACCAAGCCCTGTTCATAGGCCTTGATAACATCTGTGATATTGGCAAAAGCCTGCAATTCCTCTTTGGGAAAGGCTGTCTGCACAACATGATGCGAAAAAGATCCCTTGGGACCTAGATAGGCAATTTTCATCTCAGTTCCTCTATAATTTCCTCTGGGCTTAGCTTGGTCACATCCAGAACTTGACTGGCTATTTCCTCATACCAAGCTTGTCTTTCTTGGAAAATAACTGCCAGTTCTTCCTTGCTTTTGTTAAGAAAAAGCGGGCGCTGATTGTCCTTATCAGCTGCGATACGTTGGTAGAGGGTTTCAAAATCTGCTTTTAGGTAGATGTTATCAGGATTGGTTTTGAGCAAGTCACGATTTCTCTGAGAAATGATAACTCCTCCGCCAGTTGACACAACTCGGTCCGTTTTTAGTAAGTCAGCTAGGACTTCTGACTCTACTTGACGAAAGGCCACTTCTCCTTTTTCAGCAAAGAAATCCGCAATGGACATGCCCAAACGTTCCTCGATTAAGGTATCCATATCGATGTAGTCTGAGTCCAATCCTCTAGCGATTATCGACTTGCCTGCCCCCATAAATCCGAGTAATACCTTAGCCATGAATCAAGCTCTCCAAATCATCAAAGAAACTAGGATAGCTGGTATTGATGGCTTCAGCACGGTCAAGTTCCACTTCTCCATCCGCAACCAAGAGGGCTACGATGGCTGTCATCATTCCAATTCGGTGGTCACCAAACGTATTGACTCTAGCGCCATGAAGTCTTGATTTTCCTTTAATAATCATCCCGTCTGCTGTAGGAGTGATATCCGCCCCCATGCTATTTAAGGCATCTGCCACCACTTGAATGCGGTCTGTTTCCTTTACCTTGAGTTCCTCAGCATCCTTAATGACCGTTACACCTTGTGCTTGTGTCGCTAAAAGGGCAATAATGGGCAATTCATCAATCAAACGGGGAATCAAGGATCCACCAATCTCTGTTCCTTTTAAGTCAGAAGACTCGACAGTTAAGGTTGCTGATTTAGCGACCGGATTGATTTCAGTTATTTCTAGTTTTCCACCCATGGCGCGAATGACATCAAGAATCCCTGTGCGTGTTTCATTGATACCAACGTTCTTAAGTTCCACACGAGAATCTGGAACAATTAAACCTGCTACTAGCCAAAATGCTGCACTGGAGATATCTCCTGGAACAACTACCTTTTGTCCGATCAGTTTTTGTGGTCCTTGAACTGTGATTTTTTTGCCATCTACACTTAAATGACCACCAAATTGCTGTAGCATATCTTCGGTGTGGTTGCGAGTACATTCTTTCTCGATAATAACGGACTCCCCCTGAGCCTGCAAGGCTGCAAACATCAAGGCTGACTTGACTTGAGCAGAAGCGATTGGCAACTCATAATGGATAGGTGTAAGGTTTTTCGTCCCTTTTAAGTGAAGAGGGGGCAGGTCTCGCTCAGTTTGCCCTGAAATACTAACGCCCATTTTTTTTAATGGAATCGTCACACGATCCATAGGACGTTTAGAAAGGCTATCATCTCCAAACATCTCTACTTCGAAGTCTGCACCAGCAAGAACACCTGAAATCAGGCGAATCGAGGTGCCAGAGTTTCCCATATCCAAGGCATTTTGTGGCGCTTTTAAGCCATCCATGCCTACACCTTGAATCGTAATCACACCGTCTTTATCTTCTATCTCAACACCAAGGTCACGAAAAACCTGCATAGTCGAGAGCACGTCCTCGCCACGCAAAATATCATAAACCTTGGTCTCACCTTCAGCCAAACTTCCAAAGATAATCGAACGATGGCTGATGGACTTATCACCTGGAACTCGGATACTGCCATGCAAGTGGCGAATGTTTGTTTTTAGTTTCATAGCGGACCTCATACTTGCAATACTATTTCTTATTTTATCACAAAAAAGCCAGAAATTCCTGAAATTTCTGGCTTTTATACAGATAAAATACTATTTCAATAATTCTGAAACAGGTTCAAAGACAATTTTTTCAATGTCTGAAAGGTAAATAGACAATTGTTGCTGTTTAGCAAAGAAATCTGACAAAAAAGCGTTCTCTTGGATTTGCTTACTGAAGGACTGCATCTTTTCTTGGAAAGAAGCATCTGGCATTTGTCCAGTTTGTGCCATGACTTGGATTTCTTGCTGAAAGGCAAGGTAATCTGCAAAAATCTTGCTGGCTTGTTCATCTGCTTGAATGGCCTCTTTTGCCGCCTTGACAGCCTTGTATTCTGGTAATTCGCGTAAGCCGCGACTGAGTTCATTTGCACTATCGTAAATATTTGACATGATCTTCTCCTTATTTAATGACGACTGTGTAGTCCGTATTTTCTGAAATTAAGTGCTCAGCTCGTTCCAGATCCTGAGCATTTTTAAAGGAAATTTGGAGAATCCCGTGAACATCTTCTCGGTTTTCCTCATTGATGTGGATATTGACTAGGGAAGTACCACGTAGCAATTCCAAGATTCGCAAGATAACGTCTTCCTCGTCGGGAACGTCAACATAGAGGTCATAAGAACTGTCCACGCCTCCACGTTTATGAATTTCCATAGCCTGACGTTGCTCACGCGCTTGGTTGAAAAAATTCCAAATCTGCTCTTCTTCCCCCTTGTCAATAGCCTGACCAATCTCATCTAAGCGTTCCTTGAAGTCCTCAATCCGCTCTAGGATGGTCTCGCGATTGGACAAGAGAATAGAGGTCCACATACCTGGTTCACTCTCTGCAATCCGGGTCATATCTCGAAAACCACCCGCCGCAAAGCGCCTTGTCATCTCATGTTCTCGAGCATAGACTGCTGTCTGCTCCATGAGACCTGATGCCAAGATATGGGGAAAATGGCTAATCTGAGAAGTCACTCTATCGTGCTCCTTGGCATCAATTTCAATGAAACGAGCATGGAGACCAGAAAGTAGGTCCTTCATTTCTGAAAGAGTTTCTGGGGTGGTCAAACTCGATGGAGTAAAGATATAGTAGGCATTTTCAAAGAGATTAACATCCGCAGAGGCAGCCCCTGTCTTGTGGCTACCAGCCATGGGATGGGCCCCGACAAAACGAACAGGCTTACCAGCCAAATACTGCTCTGCTGCATCTACAATTGCTGACTTGGTCGAACCAGCATCTGAGATAATGACGCCTTCTTTCAAGTCTATAGTTGCCAACTCCTGGATAAATGCAATGGTCTGCTTGATTGGCAAGGTCAGAATGATGACATCAGCCAGAGGAGCAAAACTGGCAAAATCATCCGTTGCACGGTCAATCATTCCCCGCTCCAAGGCAATGTCTCTCGAAGCCTGACTACGATTGTAACCTAGAATTTCATAATCGGGATGATCGCGCTTGATACCAAGCGCCATCGAGGCACCAATCAAACCGAGACCAGCGATATAGATGGTTTTTGCCATAGAGACTCCTCAATAGTTCTTTGTATACTCACGGTGTTTGGCTACCGCTTCTTTTAATTCCTCTAAGTTATCCGATGAGAATTTTTCAAGAATTTCTTGCGCTAGAACTGTTGCCACAACAGCCTCCATGACAACACCTGCTGCTGGAAGAGCGGTTGGATCGCTTCTCTCCACGGTTGCCTTGTAAGGTTCGTGAGTCTCGATATCCACACTCATCAATGGTTTATAGAGAGTGGGAATGGGTTTCATGACACCTCGAACAACGATGGGTTGCCCATTGGTCATGCCACCTTCAAAACCACCCAGATTATTGGTGCGACGAGTATAGCCGTCTTCTTTAGACCAGAGAATTTCGTCCATGACTTGGCTGCCTTTACGGTAACCCGCCTCAAAACCAAGACCAAATTCCACCCCTTTAAAGGCATTGATAGAGACAACAGCTTGGGCCAGTCTGGCATCCAATTTTCGGTCCCATTGAACATAGGAACCAAGACCGACTGGAACCCCTCCAACAACTGTCTCCACAACTCCACCGATGGTATCACCGTCACGCTTGATTTGGTCAATATAATCCTTGATTTCCTGTTCCCGTTCTTGGTTAACAATAGAAACTTCTGACTGGGCTGCCAGTTTCTTAATCTCTGCGACTGTTAAGTTTTCTGGAACATCGATTTCCTTGCCACCAAAGACAACAACATGGTTGGCGATTTCTATATCCAGTTCAGCTAAGAGACGTTTGGCTACCACCCCAACTGCCACTCGCATGGTGGTTTCACGGGCAGATGAACGCTCTAAAGAATTACGCAAATCATCAAAACGGTACTTAATGCCACCTACCAAGTCGGCATGACCTGGACGAGGATGAGTGATTTTCCGTTTGCTTTTGAGGCGGTCTTCAATGTCCTCTGCAGACATGATATCCAGCCATTTTTGGTGGTCTTTATTGACGACATCCATGGTAATGGGAGCCCCAGTCGTCTTCCCATGGCGAACACCCGAGGTAAAGACAACCTGGTCACTCTCAATCTTCATACGACCACCACGTCCGTATCCACCCTGACGACGTTTCAGATCCTCATTGATGTCCTCTGCTGTCAGAGGAAGTCCAGCAGGAATTCCTTCAATGATAGCTGTCAGACGGGGTCCATGTGATTCTCCCGCAGTTAAATATCTCATAGGCTCTCCTTATTTTACCAAGTAGTCTTTCATCTCTTCCAGAGAAACTGGATGAATGGTCGCCGAACCAAGCTCTGGCACCAAGACCAATTTCAAGGTGTTCCCACGCGCTTTCTTGTCATGAGTCAAAGCCTGATAAAGCTTTTCAACATCCCAGTTTTCATAATCAACTGGCAAGCCAAATTTCTGACACATAGCTGTGATGGACTGGGTTATTCCTTCTGGCATAAGGTCTTTCTCCTCAGCAACCTTAGAAATCTGCACCATCCCCATGGCCACGGCCTCACCATGCATGACTTTGCCATAACCGGTAGTCGCTTCAATAGCATGACCAATAGTGTGCCCAAAATTGAGGTAAAGACGAACACCGTTATCCAACTCATCTTCAACCACCATCTTCCGCTTAACCTGACAAGAATGTTCAATCAAAGTCTCTGCATATTCTAATATGCTCTCAATAGAGCCATCCAGTTCCGTCAAGAGAGCCCACAGTTCCACATCCTCAATCAAACCATACTTGATAACCTCACCCATCCCTTCAATCAGCTCTCTTTTCCCAAGAGTTTCAAGGACAAGTGGATCAATCAGAACCCCATCTGGTTGGGCAAAAGTTCCCACCATATTTTTAGCAAATGGAGTATTGACACCCGTCTTTCCACCGATAGAAGAATCAACCTGGGCAGTCAAACTAGTCGGAATCTGAACAAAGTGAATGCCCCGCATATAGGTAGAGGCTACAAAACCAGCCAGATCCCCAACAACACCACCGCCAAGAGCCACGATCCCATCGCTACGAGTCAGACCTTGCTTGACTAGAAATTCATAAACTTTCTGAACAGTGGTTAAATTTTTTCGTTCTTCGCCTTCTAAAAAGTCAAAAACAGCTACCTGAAAACCAGCATCTTCTAGGCTGAGTTTAACCTTCTCTGCATAGAGAGAAGCTACATGGTTATCTGTCACAATGACTACCTTTTGTGGTTGCCAGAGTTCTCGCAACCATTGACCTGCTTGCGATAGACAACCTTTTTCAATCTGAATATCATAAGGATGATGCGGAATATCGATTCTGATTTTCATAGGTGGGTCTCCTTTTCACTATTTATATTTTTCTGTCAAGGACTGCCAAATCTCTTCAGTCGGCATTTCTTTACCTGTCCACAGTTGAAAAGCTTCAGCAGCTTGATAGAGCAACATTCCAAGGCCATTGATTGCTTGATTTCCCTGACCTTTGGCCCATTTCAAAAATGGTGTTTCAAAGGGTTGGTAAATGATATCTGCCGCCAAGAGAGTTTCTGGTAAGACTATACTTGTCGGAACTGGGGATGACTGGCCATCCATCCCCACACTGGTCGCATTGACGAGCAGGTTTGACTGAGTAATCCGTGCTTGCAGTTCAGAAACATCTTCTAAAGCATACAAGTCCACTTTAAAGCCTGTTTGCTCCTGCAACTTGTCTAGGTAAGGTCTTGTTTTTTCCATGGAAGCTGAACGCACAAAGACTGAAATCTGACTGACGCCATCCAAAATAGCCTGAGCCAAGATTGATTTGGCCGCACCACCTGCGCCCAGAATGGTCATTTTCTTATCCGAGATTGTAAAAGAAGGCAAGCTCTTAAAAAATCCCTTGCCATCTGTATTATATCCAATTAACGTTCCGTCTTGATTAACAACTGTATTGACCGCACCAATCAAACGAGCCTCATCACTCAACTCATCCAGATAAGGAATCACTTGCTCCTTGTAAGGCATAGACAGGTTGATCCCAAACATCTGGTAACGGCGAATATTGGCTACTGTTTCTGCCAAGTCACCCGCTTCAATCTCCCAAGCTACATAGACACCATTGGTAGCTGTCGCCTCAAAGGCCCTATTGTGGATAAAGGGTGAAATAGAGTGTTTAATGGGATTTGCAACAACTGCAGCTAAACGTGTATAGCCATCAACCTTCATCCAAAATCTCCCTAATTTTCTTCATGTTTGATAGAGAAATCTGACCTGGTGCACTCGCTTCATCCAGACTAGCAAATGACCAACTCGAACCCGTCACATCTGAAGTAATGCGTGATACCTTGCCCATTTTCCCCATGGAAATGGTTACGTACTCTTGCTCAGGATTGAGTGTTTTAAATCCTCGTGTGTAGTTCATCAAGTCTAAAACATCTTGCTCCGTGTGGGCCATGACAGATACCTTGACCACTTTTGGAGAGAGACTGGTCAACTCAGACAGGATTTCCATCATGTTTTCAGGTGTCTCCTGGAAATTATGATAGCTCAATACGAGATTTGGAAAATCTAACATTTCCTCAAAAACATCCTTGTAGCTGTAGTACTCAAAATCAATATAGTCTGGTTGATAGAGTTGCGCCACTTCCTTGATGATTTGAACATACTCTTCTGAGGAAAGTTCGATTTCTCCTCCCTCAGCGCGAGTCCGAAGGGTAAAGATAAGTTCGCGTCCTGCAAATTTCTCAAAGATAGCGGGTGCTACCTGTAAAATAGTGTCCTTTGTAAGAAAGTCCGCACGCCACTCAATGATATCGGCATCTTCATACCTAGTGGCATCCAGTTCTTGCGCTTCTTCTAAACTTCTTGGCATTACTGAGACGACTAATTTCATTTACTAACCTTCATACTAATCACCTTGAGGTAATTACTGCTTTCATCTTTTTTATTATAGGCAAAGTCTGCTGGAAGGCCATATTGGTTCAAGACCTGATACCTTCTTCCTGCAAAACCTTTATCAATTTGTTCTGTAAATTTCTGGCGGGAAACATTGGCAGCATTGGTACTGGCAATGATAATGCCTCCCGGATTTAAAATCTCTAGACTCTGGGAAATCAACTTGTGATAGTCCTTAGCTACAGAGAATGTTTGTTTTTTATTGCGGGCAAAGCTCGGCGGATCAAGAACAATCACATCATAGGTCAAGCCTTTTCGCTTGGCATACTTGAAGTACTCAAAGACATCCATGACGATAAAACGATGATTGTCCGTACTGAATCCATTTGCCTGAAAATGAGCCTCTGATAGCTCTCTAGACCGTTTGGCCAAGTCGACAGAAGTTGTCTCACTCGCGCCTCCCATAGCTGCAGCAACTGAAAAGGCAGCCGTATAGGAAAACATATTGAGCAAGGATTTACCCATGGCTAGACCATCCACCAAACTCCCACGAACCTCATGTTGGTCCAGGAAAATACCTGTCATCAAGCCATCATTCATAAAGACTTGATAGAGCACGCCATTCTCAAGAACAGTAAAATAGTCTGGCGCTTCCTCACCATAAACATGGGCAGACTCGTAATCTAGACCTTTAAAACGAATCTTTTCGTACGCTCCCAAGACCTCAGGAAAAACTTCCTTAAAAGCCTTTACTATCAACTTCCGAATCTGGTAAACAAAGGAGTTGTACCACGAAAAGACAGCATAAGCTCCGTAGAGATCAACAGTCAGACCACCAAAACCATCCCCCTCTTGGTTAAAAAGGCGAAAGGCAGTGGTCAAGTCATCTTGATAATAAGGCTTTCTAGCTTCCTTGGCCTTACGAAACAGAGTTTCAAAGAAGGATTGGTTGAAACCAACCTTTTCCTTGCTGACCAACCAGCCAATGCCCTTGTTCTGCTGAGAAAGATAGGCACTCCCTAAAAACTTCCCGTCTTGACTAAGAACTTCTACTGCCTGATCCGTCAGATCAATATCTGTTAAATCACTTGCTTCCAAAAGAACTAGACCCTTAGCTAGCTTTTTTTCAACACGTCTGCTGACCCTAATTCTATTCATAGCTACTATTATAGCAAATTTTATGACAATTCTCAAAAAAGAAACCGCTTATCCATTTTTACTTTAGTTTACTAAGTGCCATTTTTGTAAAAATAAGTTTACTCAATTTATTTTTTCTCCTAAACATTATTTCTCTAGCAATGGGAAGGAAATAGTGTCTTTAAAAATAGACATTTCTAGAAATGAGTATAGAAACTTTGCGCAAACGTTTGCCTAGTTCTGGACTTTATGGTAGAATAAAACACAAGATTGACAAGTAAGAGGAAAAATCATGCAAAATCAGACACTTATGCAATACTTTGAGTGGTATCTACCCCACGACGGCCAACACTGGACGCGACTGACAAATGATGCAGAGCACCTAGCCCATTTGGGAATTAGCCACGTATGGATGCCACCAGCCTTCAAGGCTACAAATGAAAAAGATGTGGGTTACGGGGTATATGACCTATTTGACCTAGGTGAATTTCACCAAAAAGGGACTGTCCGTACCAAGTATGGGGTTAAAGAAGACTATCTTCAAGCCATTCAAGCCCTAAAGGCTCAGGGAATTCGACCTATGGCCGATGTGGTGCTCAATCACAAGGCTGCAGCCGATCACATGGAATCCTTTCAGGTTATTGAAGTGGACCCTGAGGACCGTACCGTTCAACTAAGCGAGCCCTTCACCATCAATGGTTGGACTCACTTTACTTTCGATGGTCGTCAAAATACCTACAATGACTTCCACTGGCACTGGTACCACTTCACAGGTACAGACTACGATGCCAAACGCCGTAAATCTGGCATTTACCTGATCCAAGGGGACAACAAGGGCTGGGCAAACGAGGAATTGGTCGATAATGAAAACGGCAACTACGACTACCTCATGTATGCCGACCTAGACTTTAAGCATCCTGAAGTGATCAAAAATATCTATGACTGGGCTGACTGGTTCATGGAAACGACTGGTATTGCTGGTTTCCGCTTGGATGCCGTCAAACACATTGACTCTTTCTTTATGCGCAATTTCATCCGTGATATGAAGGAAAAATACGGTCAAGATTTCTATGTTTTTGGGGAATTTTGGAACCCAGACAAGGAGGCTAATCTAGACTACCTTGAAAAAACAGAAGAACGCTTTGACCTTGTCGATGTTCGTCTCCACCAGAATCTCTTTGAAGCTAGTCAGGCTGGAGCAAGCTACGACCTTCGTGGCATTTTCACAGATAGCTTGGTTGAACTAAAGCCCGATAAGGCTGTGACCTTTGTCGACAACCATGATACCCAACGAGGTCAAGCCCTTGAGTCTACTGTTGAAGAATGGTTCAAGCCAGCAGCCTATGCCCTTATTCTATTACGCCAAGATGGTCTTCCATGTGTCTTTTACGGAGATTATTACGGCATTTCAGGGCAATATGCCCAAGAAGATTTCAGAGAAGTTCTTGATCGTCTCCTAGCCATCCGAAAAGATTTAGCCTATGGAGAGCAAACAGACTACTTTGATGATGCCAACTGTATCGGTTGGGTTCGTTCAGGTGCTGAAGATCAATCCCCAATCGCGGTCTTGATTTCAAATGACCAAGAAAACAGCAAGTCAATGTTTGTCGGGCAAGAATGGGCTGACCAAACCTTTATTGATCTCCTTGAAAATCATTCAGCACAAGTTACAATCAATGCTGACGGTTATGGAGAATTTCCAGTAGCAGCGGGGTCAGTCAGTGTCTGGACAGCAAAATAAACCTATCAGTTACAAATCAAATCCAGTCGGATTTGGCTTTTTTGTATGCACAAAAAGACCTACCCAAATGGATAGATCTTTATTGTCTTATAATTTACCAGCTACTGCATCCAAGAGTTCTTGGATCTTGGCTTGGTCGCTTCCTCCTGCCATGGCCATGTCTGGTTTACCACCACCACGTCCATCAACGATTGGAGCCAATTCTTTGACAAGGTTTCCTGCATGCACATCTTTTGTCTTGCTTGCAACAAGGATGTTGACCTTGTCACCGATAGCGGCAACTAGGACAAGCACATCAGAGTAGTCTTTTTGTTTCCATTTGTCCGCAAAGGTACGAAGGGCACCTGCATCTGATACAGAAACTTGGCTTGCAATGTAACGGTGGCCGTTTGCTTCTTGAACATTCTTGAAGACATCACCTGCAGCTGCAGCTGCTGCTTTTTCTTTCAACTCTGCATTTTCTTTTTGCAATTGACGGAGTTGTTCTTGAAGACCTTCAACCTTGTGAGGAACCTCCTTGAGTTGAGTTGCTTTCAAAGTTGCTGCGACGGCTTTCAGAGCATCTTCTTGTTCGCGGTAGGCTTCAAAGGCTTCCTTACCAGTCACTGCCAAGATACGGCGAGTTCCTGATCCAATCCCTTCTTCTTTGACAATCTTGAAGAGGCCAATTTCAGAAGTATTGCCAACGTGGGTACCACCACAAAGCTCAACAGAGTAATCACCGATAGTCACAACACGAACTTCTTTACCGTATTTCTCACCAAAGAGGGCCATAGCACCCATTTCTTTAGCAGTGTCAATATCTGTCTCAACAGTTTCTACTGCAATTGCTTCCCAGATTTTCTCATTGACCTGTTGTTCAATGGCACGCAATTCTTCAGGAGTTACTGCTTGGAAGTGTGTGAAGTCAAAGCGAAGGAATTCGACTTCGTTAAGGGATCCTGCTTGTGTCGCATGGTTTCCAAGGATATTGTGAAGGGCTGCATGGAGCAAGTGAGTTGCTGTATGGTTTTTCATGACACGGTGACGACGATTGGTATCGATGGCCAAGGTGTATTCTTGGTTCAAAGCAAGCGGTGCAAGAACTTCAACCGTGTGAAGAGCTTGTCCGTTTGGCGCTTTTTGAACATCTATCACTGTAGCCACAAGGTTCCCTACAGCATCCAAGATTTGACCGTGGTCAGCTACTTGTCCACCCATTTCAGCGTAGAATGGAGTCTCTGCAAAGATGAGAGAGGCAGTTCCTTCTGAAACAGCTTCAACTTCTGCATTGTCCGCTACGATAGCCACCAACTTAGAAGGCAATTGACTAGCATTGTAGTTGAAGACACTTTCCACTGTAATGTTTTGGAGGGTTTCATTTTGCATTCCCATTGAGCCGCCTTTGACAGCTGACGCACGCGCACGTTCTTGCTGCTCTTTCATGGCTGCTTCAAAACCTTCACGGTCTACAGTCATACCAGCTTCTTCAGCGATTTCTTCTGTCAATTCAACTGGGAATCCATATGTGTCGTAGAGTTTGAAGACATCTGAACCAGCGATAACGCTTTGTCCTTTCGCTTTCAAGTCAGCTACAATGGTTTCTGCAAAGTGTTGACCTGAGTGAAGGGTACGAGCAAATGACTCTTCTTCGCTCTTGATGATTTTTTCGATAAAGTCACGTTTTTCAAGCACTTCTGGGTAGTAGCTTTCCATGATTTTTCCAACAGTTGGAACGAGTTTGTATAGGAAAGGCTCGTTGATACCCAATTTTTGACCGTGCATAGAAGCACGACGGAGCAAACGACGAAGAACATAACCACGACCTTCATTTCCTGGAAGGGCACCATCACCAATGGCAAATGAAAGAGAACGAATGTGGTCAGCGATGACCTTGAAGCTCATGTTGTCGCCGCCTTGGTCATAAACCTTACCAGATAATTTCTCAACTTCACGGATAATCGGCATGAAGAGGTCAGTTTCAAAGTTGGTCTTAGCCCCTTGGATAACTGCCACCAAACGCTCCAAACCAGCGCCCGTATCAATATTCTTGTGTGGCAATTCCTTGTACTCACTACGAGGTACAGCTGGATCAGCGTTAAATTGTGACAAAACGATGTTCCAGATTTCGATGTAACGGTCGTTTTCGATATCTTCTGCAAGGAGACGAAGACCGATGTTTTCTGGGTCAAATTCTTCTCCACGGTCAAAGAAGATCTCTGTATCTGGTCCAGAAGGTCCAGCACCAATTTCCCAGAAGTTGTCCTCGATTGGGATCAAGTGACTTGGATCTACACCAACAGCAATCCAACGATTGTATGAATCTTTGTCATCAGGGTAATAGGTCATGTAGAGTTTTTCAGCTGGAAAATCAAACCATTCTGAGCTTGTCAAGAGTTCATAAGCCCAGGTGATAGCTTCATCACGGAAGTAATCCCCAATAGAGAAGTTCCCCAACATTTCAAACATTGTATGGTGGCGAGCCGTTTTTCCGACATTTTCGATGTCGTTGGTACGGATAGCTTTTTGCGCATTGGTGATACGTGGATTTTCAGGTTTGATAGTCCCGTCAAAATATTTCTTAAGGGTTGCTACCCCAGAGTTGATCCACAAAAGAGTTGGGTCGTTTACAGGAACCAAGCTGACTGATGGTTCTACAGAGTGGCCTTTGCTTGCCCAGAAATCTAGCCACATTTGGCGAACTTGAGCACTAGATAGTTGTTTCATAATATCTCCTTATTTACTTGTTTAATTTGATTGGCTTTCCAGCATCTCCACATAGTCAATCGCGACACAGAGGGAAATGACCAGGTCTGCATAAGAGTTTTCATAGACGGTTACGGTGTAAGTCGAGGTTAAATGGAAAATCTCTTTCCGAATCTCGGCAATCACTTGGTCACGATCATCCAGCAATTTGAAATTCAAATCCCAGATATTGCCCTCGATGCGAAGTCCTAGATGATCAAACTCATACTTATCTCGAAAGAAGGTCAACTTCTTACGAATAACGAAATTGGAACCGTTTCGTAACTGGATATTAAAGTGAGGAAGCAAGGTGAAAAATTCTTTACTAATCTCACTGACTTGCTCACCATAGGCGTCATAGATGGTAAAGGTCTTAGGAATTTGGAAGAAAGATCCCTCCACCTGATAGTTTACCACTCCTCTATCATCCTTGATATCGAAGCGTTCGCCTCCAAGACGAAACTTTTGTTTCACGAGAAATGTCTTCATAAACACCTCCAAAAATCAAAAGACAAGCTCACATCACGAAGGGCGAAAAACCGCGGTACCACCTTCATTCAATGAACTTGTCATTCTCATAATCTTATGCAATTGTCTGATTGAGTAGCATGATTTCCTACCTTAGATGGCTCGCAGCACCGCCAATTCTCTGGACTAAGATGGAGAGAAAACCAATTCTCAACTTTCTTATTATATCGTTTTTTGGGTTCTGCGTCAACTGGGAAAGCTGACAAGAAAGCATATCTTCTACTTCCGGTACATTTTAAACTGTAGGAAGAGGTCGCTATATTTGCCTGTCCATTTATGGTCAAACTTCTCATAAACTTCTAGGTTTTTCATGGTATCAGCGTCTGGATAGAAGGACTTGTCTTCTTTGGTCTCCTCTGGGAGCAATTCCTTGGCTGTGTTATTTGGTGTTGCATAGCCGACATATTCCGCATTTTTAAGAGCATTTTCGGGTTTTAGCATAAAGTTGATGAAGGCATAGGCTGCATCTTGGTTTTTCACGGTTTTTGGAATGACTATGTTATCAAACCAGAGATTGCTGGCCTCAGTCGGAACGACATACTTGAGATTAGGATTTTTCTCTAACATCTGACTGGCTTCTCCTGAGAAGGTCACACCAATAGCCGCATTGCTCTGGATCATGTAACCCTTCATCTCATCCGCCACAATGGCCTTGATATTTGGAGTCAATTTGTAGAGCTTATCCACTGTCTCTTCCAACTGCTGAGGATCCTTGGAGTTGAGACTGTAACCAAGTGAGTTAAGCCCGAGTCCCAGCACCTCACGCGCCCCATCAAAGAGCATAATGGAATCCTTGTATTCTGGTTTCCAGAGGTCATCCCAATGCTCGGGCGCCTCATCTATCATGGTTTCATTATAAACAATTCCCAAGGTTCCCCAAAAATAAGGAATGGAGAATTTATTGCCCGGATCAAAAGACTGGTTGAGGAACTCTGGTCCGATATTTTCGATTCCTTCAATTTTTGAATAATCAAGCGGAACCAAGAGGTCTTCGTCCTTCATCTTGTTGATCATGTACTCACTAGGAATGGCAATATCATAGGTCGTTCCACCCTGCTTGATCTTGGTATACATGGCTTCGTTAGAATCAAAGGTCTCATACTGAACTTGGATTCCTGTTTCTTCTGTAAATTGCTCCAATAGTTCTGGATCGATGTAGTCACCCCAGTTGTAAATAACCAATTTCTGACTGTCTCGGCTATTGATTTTACTGTCTAGATGAGTCGCAATCCCCCACAAGACAAGGATAATCGCTACAATTCCTGCTAAAAATGAATAGAGTTTTTTCATGCTTGCTCCTCCTTCTCACGTGAGATAAAGTAATAGCCAACAACTAGGATAATACTAAAGAGAAAGACAAGTGCAGAGAGGGCATTGATTTCTAGGGAAATCCCCTTACGAGCACGAGAGTAAATCTCGACTGAGAGGGTTGAAAAGCCATTTCCTGTGACAAAGAAGGTCACGGCAAAGTCATCTAGCGAATAGGTGAAGGCCATGAAATAACCTGCAATGATAGACGGAGTCAGGTAAGGAAGCATGATTTCTTTAAACATCTGAAATTGACTAGCTCCAAGGTCATAAGCCGCATGAATCATGTCATCATTCATCTCCTTTAGACGAGGTAAGACCATCAAGACCACGATAGGGATGGAAAAGGCCACGTGACTAGATAGAACCGTCAAAAAGCCAAGTGAAAACTTAAGCTGGGTAAAGAGAATCAAGAAGCTGGCACCAATCATAACGTCAGGTGCAACCATGAGGATATTATTGAGTGATAAAAAGGCTTCTTGGTATTTCTTACGAGACTGATAGATATAGATGGCACCGAAAGTCCCAATAATGGTCGCTATCAAGGCTGATAGAAAGGCCAAGAAAAAGGTTTGGATTAGGATTAACATGAGACGGCCATCACCAAACATGGTCTTAAAATGGCTCAAGCTAAAACCAGTAAAACTGTTCATATCATCGCCAGCATTAAATGCATAGCCAATCAAGTAAAAAATTGGCAAATAAAGGATGATAAAGACAAAGGCTAGGTAAAGATTGGCAAATTTTTTCATCGTTCTCTCCTTTCCTTGGTCACCCACATGGTGATGAACATGGTCAGGATGAGGATCACACCAATGGTAGAACCCATACCGTAGTTGTCATTGGTCAGGAAGTTCTGCTCAATAGCCGTTCCCAGCGTGATAACACGGTTCCCACCAATCAAACGTGTCAGCATGAAGAGACTCAAACTTGGGATAAAGACTGATTGGACCCCACTTCTCACTCCATTCATCGATAGAGGGAAGATGACATGGCGGAAGGTTTCCCACTTGGTCGCACCGAGGTCGTAGCTGGCATTGATGAGATTGTTATCCATATCATCCAAGACATTGAAAATCGGCAAAATCATAAAGGGAAGCTCGATGTAGCTTGCGACAAAGATAAAGGAGAAATCAGTAAAGAGCAATTGCTGCGAACCGATTCCGATAAATTCCAAAAATTGGTTAATAGAGCCATTTTGACCAAAAATCCCGATAAAGGCATAGGCCTTAAGGAGCAGATTGATCCAGGTTGGCAAGATAATCAGCATGAGCCAGAGTTGACGGTGCTTGAGACGGGTCAAAAAGAGGGCTGTTGGATAACTGATGAGTAGCGTTACCATGGTCACAATCCCTGCATAGAGCACTGAGTTGAAGCTCATTTTAAGATAGGTCAAGTTTTGTGACGCAAAGTAGGATTTGTAGTTTTCTAAACTAAACTGCCCTTCAATGTTGAAAAAGGATTGTCCAAAAATCAAGACCAAGGGTGCGAGAACAAAGAGGGCAATCCAAAGCATGTAGGGCACTACAAAGAGTTTAGAGGTTGTTTTCTTCATCTCTTTCCTCCTCGATCGCGTTAATCAGACCTGCTTCTTGCTCTTCGATTTCTACGTACTCCTCGATACGAGCATCGAATTCTTCTTCGGTTTCGTTGAGACGCATGATGTGGATATCTTCTGGTTCAAAGTCCAGACCGATTTCCTCACCCACAATGGCCTTACGAGTCGAGTGGATCATCCATTCATTTCCGAGTTCGTCATAGGCGATGATCTCATAGTGAACCCCACGGAAGAGCTGGGTATCAACCTTGACTTGGAGCTTGCCTTCTTCAGGAAGGGTAATGCGCAAGTCCTCTGGACGAATGACAACCTCAACTGGCTCATTTGGCTTCATCCCCCCATCGACCGCTTCAAAGCGTTTGCCGTTAAACTCAACCAAGTAGTCCTCAATCATAGTACCAGGCAAGATATTTGACTCACCGATAAAGGTGGCAACAAAGTGGTTGATTGGCTCATCGTAGATGTCCACTGGTGTTCCAGACTGAACAATCTCGCCATCGTTCATAACGAAAATCCAGTCACTCATAGCAAGGGCTTCTTCCTGATCGTGAGTGACAAAGACAAAGGTAATTCCCAATCGTTGTTGCAGTTCACGCAGTTCGTACTGCATGTCTGTTCGCAATTTCAAGTCCAGCGCTGACAAGGGCTCATCCAGCAAGACCACACGGGGTTGGTTGATAATGGCACGGGCAATGGCCACACGCTGACGTTGTCCTCCAGAAAGTTTACGGATAGAACGTTTCTCATAACCTTCCAACTGAACCATCTTGAGAACTTCCGCTACGCGTTGTTCGATTTCTTTCTTGTCGATCTTACGCAAGCGGAGGGGAAAGGCAACATTTTCAAACACATTCATATGTGGAAACAAGGCATAGGATTGGAAAACCGTATGGACGTCTCGCTTGTTGGTCGGGATATCATTGATCCGTACCCCATCCAGCAAAATATCTCCTGTCGTCGCATCCAGTAAACCTGCAATGATGTTCAAGATGGTTGATTTTCCTGAACCAGATGCGCCTAGTAAGGTATAGAACTTTCCCTCTTCCAACTCAAAGTTAATGTCTTTGAGAACCTTGGTGTTGCTGTCTTCAAAAACTTTAGAGACGTTTTTGAATTCAATAATTGGTTTTTTCAATTGTCATAAATTCCTTCTTTTTCATAAATTAACAGATCAGGGCTCTGTCAAGCCGATACTACCTCTTGCAGGGAGTAAAACCACCTGCATGCATCTTCGCTAACGATAGGCTTTCACCCCCTTTCCATTGACATAGTAGCAGCTTTTCTGCCTAAATTTTACTCTTTCTCACCCAAGATTCGGACTTCCCTCTCAAGGGTGACACCTGAGTGTTCCTTGACTTTTTCAATAACAGATTGGATCAAGTCCTCGTAGTCTTTAGCTGTACCGTCAGCAACATTGACCATGAAACCAGCGTGCTTTTCAGATACTTCAACACCACCGATACGATAGCCTTTCAAACCAGCCTCTGAAATTAATTGACCTGCAAAATGCCCCACTGGACGCTTAAAGACTGAACCGCAAGATGGGTACTCTAGAGGTTGTTTGAGTTCACGAAGGTGAGTCAAGCGATCCATTTCCTGCTTGATAACCTGGTGATTTCCTGGAGATAGGGCAAATTTAGCTGACAAAACAACAGCTCCAGAATCTTGAACAGCTGAATGGCGGTAACCAAAAGCCAATTCCTTGGCAGATAAGGTCTCGATTTCCCCTTCCTTGGTCAAAATTTGACAAGACTGCAAGATATGGGCAATCTCTCCTCCATAGGCACCCGCATTCATAAAGACCGCACCGCCGACGCTTCCGGGAATGCCACAAGCAAACTCAAAACCAGTCAAACTATGACGGAGAGCAATGCGTGTTGTCTCAATCAAATTAGCACCCGCTTCTGCTTCAATAGTGTAACCATCAACTGAAACGTTATTTAGCTTATCGCATAAGATGACAAAACCACGGATTCCACCTTCACGAACGATGATATTGCTGGCATTCCCTAGCACCATCCAAGGAATATTCTCTTGATTGGCAAATTGAACGACACGCGCCATCTCATAGCGATTCCGTGGCAAAACCAGATAATCCGCTCGTCCCCCTACCTTAGTGTAGGTATAGAGCTTCAATGGTTCCTTAAAACGAATATCAATTCCTTCTAATTGTTCTTGTATTTTAGTTACTAATGTCATATCTCTCATCCTTTTGTAAAGTCATTTCATTATACCATTTTTAAAGATTTTTGACGACTGGAAATTTCTGTATCCAATCTTCACATAAAAAAAGAGGTCATCCCTCTTTTTATGATTTTTTCCAAAATGTAGATTTTGTTAGCCAGACAAGAGCTATAAGTTCTGCGAGAAGAATGAACTCAACTAGAAGTGGATTTGTAATCCATCCCACTTGAGATAGAGCTGGAGCTAAGTCAAACAAAGCATGCAAACCATAGGCAGCAACGAGATAGATCCATTTCTTTTGACGGACACTTTGATAGACCCAGACAGTAAGGCTAATTTGGAGAACCAGAGCAAGGACACGCTCAACTCCTAGTAGATAGACCTGCCATGCTGATAGAGACTGAACTGTTTCTAATGTACTCTTTGTAAGAAGATTCGCCGCATCAGAGTTTGAAGATTGTAGGAGTGAAAAGAGGATCAAAAGGCTAATCAAACTTCCCATTCCGAGGTAGAGCATCTCCAAACCTCCATGTCCTAAACCATAAGCCAAAGCATCTCTATCTTCCAACTTTCTCTTTTTCTCCAACCATTTAAAAAAGATAAAACGGGCCGTCTCTTCAAAGAGGGCTGCCATAGCGATCCCATAAAGGACGTATAAGAAAGGATGCTCCTGCGCGAGTAAAATGGTTCCGTCTTTTTGCGGATGAAGTACCAGAAGGTGAACCATCTTCTCTAACACTTGAGAAGAAACAAAAAATGCGATTGCCCCTAAGCCCATCACTGCAAGAGAGATTTTAAACCGTTTTTTGGCATACCAAGTTCCACTTACTAGAATGAGAACCAAAGCAACCATGGTAAGGATAATATGTACTGTCATCTTTTTCTCCTATTCTGACTTATCAATATCTTTCTTCATCTCGTCAACGTTAAATTTCGCAAATAAATACTGGCGATCTTGGACTGGAAAACGTTGGTCCAACTGGTCGACTGCCCCAACCTCGATCATTCCTTCTTTGATAACAAAGTCCATCACATGCCCACCAAAGGTCAAGTCATCTGAGATAAAATGCAAATGGTAGCCTGCAACACTCACCCCATGGAAAATCTCCGGTGTCCAAAATCCAACAATGGTTCCCGATACATTTTCACGGCTATATTCAGGTTGGTGAGTCGCGACATCAGCAAACTTGGTATCAGGTGTGGATTTGGGAATCATCCGTACGTGCATTTGTGAAAATTCGCCATGAATCTTGATGGAACGAAAAAGATTTTCCCCATCATAGTAGGACTCAATTCGCTTTTCCAATTCCTTATCTGTCATCTCAAAACGCTGACGAAAAATCACTTCTGCCTGATGGGGGACCACTGCTGCATAGGGAATAAGAGCATCTGCTGCGACTTCAACGATTTCAGGCATTTGACCAGATCCCTTGGCTTGATATGCCTTGCCATCAAGGACAATCAACTCCCCATCAATCGAATCCAAAGTTCCCAAGCCGAGGTCACCATGTTCCAGCAATTCTCCCACTGTCATGGTTCCGCCATAGAGACCTGCCATTAGGGCACCTAGAGTATTGTATTGAAATAATTTTACTGGTTCCTGCACTTTTCTATCCATTCTCTTTCTTATCTTCTTTTCAATGAATCATTATACTTTCTAAGTATACCACATTTGCTCTTAGATGTGAAAGGGAGAAATGCTTTTCCCATTGCAAAGGAGGCAAAAAAAAGGTACAATGTAACAAAATCAAAGGAGGTCTGGAATGAAGAAAGAAAGTAAATACCAAGCAGTTGTTTCCTTTCTAAAAAAAGGAATCGAATCAGGAAAATTCCCAACAGGTAGCCGACTTCCCTCTATCCGTCAACTGAGCCAAGACTTCCACTGTAGCAAGGATACTATCCAACGAGCCCTATTGGAATTACGCCATGAACAATACCTCTATGCCAAACCCCAAAGTGGCTACTATGTTCTGGAACAAGGACAGCACCAAGACTTGGAAATCGAAGTCACTGACGAACACGCCAGTGCCTATGACGACTTCCGACTCTGTGTCAATGAAACCCTGATAGGTCGAGAAAACTACCTCTTCAACTACTATGATAACCAAGAAGGACTTGAGGAACTCAGACAATCTGTCCATCAACTCCTCTTTGACCAGTCTCTCTACTGCAAACCCGACCAACTGGTTCTAACATCTGGTACCCAGCAAGCTCTCTTTATCCTTTCTCAGATTAACTTTCCGAGCGAGGGAGCTGAGATTTTGGTCGAACAGCCGACCTATCACCGAATGAACCGCCTCTTGGTCGCTCAGGGATTAACCTACCAGACCATTGAACGCCGTATTGATGGTATTGACCTTGAAGAACTGGAAAAACAGTTCAAATCTGGGAAAATCAAGTTTTTCTATACCATTCCTCGCTTCCACTATCCCCTAGGTCATTCCTACTCTGATCAGGAAAAAAGGGTTATTCTGAATCTAGCAAACCAGTATGGTGTTTACATCGTAGAGGATGACTATCTAGGGGACCTAGATCCTAGAAAGGGCCAAACCTTCCACTATCTGGATACAGAGGATCGCGTCATTTATATCAAGTCCTTCTCAACCAGCCTCTTTCCAGCCCTTCGTATCACAGCTCTCATTCTCCCAAATGCTCTAAAAGAGGCCTTTGTTTCCTACAAAAATATCCTGGACTATGACAGCAATCTTATCATGCAAAAGGCTCTTTCTCTTTACATCGATAGCCAGTTATTTGAAAAAAATCGATTGGCCAGACTGACCCTTCAAGAGAACTATCAAGCTCAGATTAAGGAAGTACTTGAAAAAAATACCTGTCCCTTGCCCCACTATCCTCTACACGATGGCCTTCTGCTTGATTTGAGACACTATCCTAAGATTGCCAGTTTGAAACACAGCTCACTCAAACTAGACTTTTTTGAGAAGGCTTATTTGGACGCCTGTCCTTATCAGTTCGCCAAAGTCACTCTTGAAAATCTAGAAGAGCTATTAGAATACATAAAAGCAGAGTTAGATTAAAGTCCAACTCTGTTTTTTCTTATTATTCAACTTCTGTTAGTTTCGCTGCTTTTTCAAGATAGTTTTGATAGGTTCCGTCATCTTTTAGTTTTTGGATAACCTTATCTACTACTGCTTTCAAGTCTGATTGATCCTTCTTGATAGCAACGGCATTGGCTTCGCCATCTTTCATCGTCAAGTTAACAGATGCAACAACAAGGTCTGAGTTTTTGCCTGCGTAACTAAGAGCCACTGGTTCATCCATATGAACAGCATCCACTTTTCCAGCCTGCAATTCATTGATTGCCTCTCCCATATTGGTCAAGGATGTCAACTGGGCATTTGGCAATTGTTCCTTGACCATGGTTTCTGGCACAGTTCCCTTTTGAGCTGCGATATTCGCACTTGCAAGGCTTGAAAGATCCTTGTATTTGTCTAAATCGGCTTTTCTAACCAAGAAGCTCATTTTGTTTTCATAGTAAGGGATTGAAAAGTCAAAGACTTCCTTTCTCTCATCTGTAGCACTAATTCCTGCAATGGCTAAGTCAGCCTTTCCAGTTTGAAGGCTGGTCAAAACATTGTCAAAACTCATGCTAGAGATTTCAAGTTTAACCCCAAGCTCATCCGCAATCGCTTGAGCCATATCAATATCTGCCCCAACCACTTGGTTTTTACCATCTACCAAGGATTGGAATTCAAATGGTGCATAGTCTGGACTGGTCGCAACGACTAGCTTTCCTTTTTGTTTGATAGCGTCCACAGCAGACTGGGAGCTATCCGTTCCTGACTGGCAAGCTACCAAAACCATGCTGGCAAGCATGCTACATACAACTAACATCCATTTTTTTAATTTCATAAATAAACGACCTTTCTGTTATTTCTGAATAATTATAATCCTTTTAAAAATAGTTGTCAACCCTTTTAAAGATTTTGAATGTAAAATAATTCTTTTCATAAAAAGAAGACTGATTTATCACAATCAGCCTTTTATTCTGTATATTTAAACCGTTTCTTATAGTTCAACGATTTTCCCTGTTTCAAAGTAAACAACCCATTCACAGATATTTTTAGCGTAGTCTCCGATACGTTCCAAGAAGGAAATGACCTGGAAGTAATCACGACCTGTAACGATGGCTTCAGGATGTTTCTTAATTTCTTCTGTAGCCAAATCACGAATGCTATCAAAGTAATGGTTGATTTTTTCGTCCATCGCTGCTACTTCGTAGGCTTGATCCACCGAACCATTCAGATAGAGATCTAGAGCCGCTTCGACGAAGTTTTTCACATCGCGTCCCATCTTTTTGATCTCTTCTTCAACTGCAGGAATGCGTTGTTCCCCCTTCATACGAATAGTTGCTTTTGCGATTGACACTGCATGGTCTCCCATGCGTTCCAGGTCTGATACTGCCTTAAGAACTGTCAATACCGTACGGAGGTCTTGAGAAACAGGTTGTTGAAGCGCGATCATTTCAAATGATTTCTTTTCGAGTTTCACTTCATATCCATTTACTTCTGCATCTTCCTCAATAACTTCTTTTGCCAAATCACGGTCATGTGTGACAAAGGCACGCACTGTACGATTGATTTGTGAGAGCACTTCTTGTCCCATGGCATAGAACTGGTTGTGCAATTTCTCCAAATCTTCTTCAAATTGAGATCGTAACATCATTCAACTCCTTATCCAAATTTTCCTGTAATATAATCTTCTGTTTCCTTGTTTTGTGGGTCTAGGAACATTTTCTTCGTATCGTTAAACTCAATCAAATCCCCATCTAGGAAAAAGCCTGTTTTATCAGAGATACGAGAGGCCTGTTGCATCGAACGTGTTACCAAGAGCATGGTGTATTTATCTTTCAGACCATACAAGGTTTCCTCAATCTTACCAGCCGAGATAGGATCCAAAGCTGAAGTCGGTTCATCCAAGAGAATAATCTTGGGACTGGTTGCTAAGACACGGGCAACACAAACACGTTGCTGTTGGCCACCTGAGAGACCAATGGCTGAATCATGCAAGCGATCCTTGACCTCATCCCAGATAGAAGCACGTTGCAAAGATTTTTCTACTGCTTCATCCAAAACATGTTTATCCTTGACTCCATTGATACGTAAGCCGTAGACAACATTTTCATAGATAGACATAGGGAAAGGATTGGGCTGTTGAAAGACCATACCGATTTCCTTACGCAATTCAACCGTATCGGTACGTGGACTGTAGATATTGTGGCCATTATAAATCACTGTTCCAGTTGTTGTCACCTCAGGATTTAGATCGCCCATGCGGTTGATGGCTTTGAGCAGGGTGGACTTTCCTGATCCAGAAGGACCAATCAAGGCTGTTATTTCCTTAGGTTGGAAAGAAAGGGAAACACTATTCAAAGCCTTCTTTTTATTGTAATAAACGGACAGGTCTTTAACCTGCAAAATCGGTTCTGTCATACTGCTTCCTTTCTAACCAAAGTGTCCCGTTACATAGTCATTGGTTGACTGTAGCTTGGCATTTTGGAAAATATTGGATGTCTTATCATACTCAATCAAATCACCCAAGTAGAAAAATCCTGTGTAGTCACTTGCACGCGCAGCCTGTTGCATACTGTGGGTAACGATGATGATGGTAAAGTCCTTCTTCAATTCCAACATGGTTTCTTCCAGCTGGGCTGTCGCAATCGGATCCAAGGCTGACGCTGGCTCATCCATCAAGAGGATGTCTGGCTTGACAGAGATGGCTCGCGCGATGCAGAGACGTTGTTGCTGACCACCAGAAAGCATCAAGGCTGATTTGTGAAGGTCATCTTTGACCTGGTCCCAAAGGGCAGCCTGACGGAGCGAAGTTTCCACAATTTCATCCAAGACCTTCTTGTCCTTGACTCCTGCACGTTCATGAGCAAAAGTAATGTTGCGGTAGATAGACTTAGCAAATGGGTTTGGCCGTTGGAAGACCATTCCAATATGCTTGCGCATCTCATAGACATTGATTTCTGGACGGTTGACGTCAATCCCTCGGTAGAGTATTTGACCTGTGACCTTGGCAATATCAATGGTATCATTCATCCGATTGAGACTGCGAAGATAAGTAGATTTCCCAGATCCAGAAGGACCAATCAAGGCCGTAATTTTATTTTTTTCAAATTGCATATCGATGCCCTTAATGGATTCATTTTTACCGTAGTAAACATGTAAATCCTTGGTAGAGAGGGCCACTTTTTCTTCAGGGAAGGTGATGATATGCTTTTCATCCCAGTTATATTTTGACATGGCTTCTCCTTTAGGCAGCGGTTAGTTTCTTATGTAGGTAACTTCCAAGTTTGCGGGCTCCGAAGTTAAAGATTAAGATAAAGATGAGGAGCACGGCTGCAGAACCTGCTGATACGATAGTACCATCTGGGATGGTTCCCTCGCTATTGACTTTCCAGATGTGGACAGCCAATGTTTCTGCTTGACGGAAGATGGAGATGGGACTGGTAACACTGAGGATATTCCAGTTAGACCAATCAAGGGCTGGGGCGGATTGTCCTGCCGTATAGATCAGAGCGGCAGCCTCACCAAAGATACGGCCAGACGCCAAGACAACACCCGTAACGATGCCTGGAAGAGCTTCTGGAATGACAACATGGACCACAGTCTCCCAACGAGAAATTCCAAGGGCAAGTCCAGCCTCTCGTTGCGTATGGTGAACGTGTTTTAAACTATCCTCAACATTTCGAGTCATCTGTGGCAGATTAAACACCGTCAAGGCCAAGGCACCTGAAATGATTGAAAATCCATACTCAAACTGGACTACAAAAATCAAGTAACCAAAGAGACCCACAACGACTGATGGTAGAGAAGACAAGATTTCAATACAGGTTCTGACAAAATTTGTCACAGGACCCTTTTTTGCATATTCAGCTAGGTAAATCCCAGCCCCCATAGACAAAGGCACAGAGATAATCAAAGTAATGACTAAAAGGAAGAAGGAATTGTAGAGCTGAATCCCGATACCCCCACCTGCTTGATAAGAGGAAGATTTCCCAGTCAAGAAGGACCAAGAGATGTGAGGTAATCCTCTCACCAAGATATAGAGAATCAAGGATGCCAAGATGGTCACGATGATACCCGCGATCGTATAGAGGACAGCTGTTGCAATTTTATCTAATTTCTTAGCGTGCATAGTTTTTCTTTCCTCTTTCTTTCGTAATCAATTTAATCACACTGTTAAAGGCCAAACTCATCAAGAGCAATACCAAGGCCAGTGACCAGAGTACGTTATTATCAACTGTACCCATGACAGTATTTCCGATACCCATAGTCAAAACAGAAGTCAAAGTCGCAGCTGGCGTTGTTAGCGAGGTTGGGATAACTGCTGAGTTTCCGACAACCATCTGAATAGCAAGGGCTTCACCAAAGGCACGTGCCATCCCAAAGACCACTGCTGTAAAAATACCTGAACGAGCTGCTTTTAAGTTCACACGCCAGATGGTTTGCCAGCGAGTCGCTCCCATAGCCAAACTAGCTTCACGGTAGTGACGGGGCACAGCACGCAAACTGTCTGTTGTCATAAAGGTTACAGTTGGTAGAATCATGACAAAGAGAACGAAAATCCCTGACAAGATGCCAAAACCAGTTCCACCAAAGACACTACGAACAAATGGAACCACAACCTGCAAACCGATAAATCCATAAACAACTGAAGGAATCCCGACAAGGAGTTCAATGGCAGGTTGCAAGATTTTTGCACCCTTTGGTGATACTTCTGTCATAAAAACTGCTGCTCCAATAGCAAAGGGAGTCGCGATGAGGGCAGACAGGATTGTGACAATAAAGGAACCCAAAATCATTGGCAGGGCACCAAATTGTTTCCCTGAAGGATTCCAAGTCTGTCCAAAGAGGAAATCAAAGATGTTTACCCCATTGACAAAGAAGGTCGATAAGCCTTTTTGGGCTACAAAAATCAAAATCATCGCCACAATGATGACAATCAAAGAAAGGCAAGTGAAGGTCAAACCTTTACCAAACTTCTCAAGGCGAGAGTTCTTTGAAGGAGAGAGTAATTTTTTAGATAATTCTTCTTGATTCATTATTGACCTCCTTCTACTGCTGTAACGGTACCTGAAGCATCCTTTTGGACTTTCATTTCATTGATAGAGATATAGCCCATTCCCTTAACAATCCCATTTTGGGCTTCATCTGAGAGGACGAAATTCAGGAATTCAGCAGCTAACTCATTTGGCTGACCAAGTGTGTACATATGTTCATAAGACCACAAAGGCCAGTTGTTGGTCGTTACATTTTCAGACGTAGGTTCATACCCATTCAGTTTCATGCTCTTCACGGAGTCATCTACATAGGCAAAAGCTAGATAAGAAATGGCTCCAGGAGTTTGGGCTACAATGGACTTGACCATCCCGTTAGAATCCTGCTCTTGACTCTGCATAGCAGATTGGCCATTCATAACCACCGTATCAAACGTCGCTCGTGAACCAGAACTTGCTGCTCGGTTGATGATTGAAATTGCCAGATCTTTGCCCCCAACTTCTTTCCAGTTGGTCACTTCACCTGTAAAGATTTTGCGAAGTTGCTCGGTTGTGAGATTTTCAACAGTCACTTCTTTGTTTACAATCACTGCAAGGCCAGCCACTGCAACCTTGTGGTCTACCAGAGCTGAAGAATCGATTCCTTCTTTTTCCTCTGCAAAGACGTCAGAGTTCCCGATGTCAACTGCTCCAGACTGGACTTGGGAAAGTCCTGTACCCGATCCACCGCCTTGAACATTGACTGTTTTTCCGATGTTTCTAGAACCAAATTCATCTGCTGCCGCTTCAACAAGAGGCTGAAGAGCAGTTGAACCAACGGCTGTCATGGATTCTCCACGATCAATCCAGCTAGCACATCCTGCTAGAGAACCTGCCATCAAAAGAGCTGCAAGAGACATGACGAGCTTTTTTCTTTTTTTCACTATTTTTCTCCTTGAACATAATGATGAATGCTCTGGATTTTTCAAATATTTTTTGATTATTGTCAAAACCCATACTTCCAATATAACATAGAAAATCTTCTTTGACTAGCCCTTCTATCTAAATCTCAATCCTTTAGGAAAATAATTTTTTAAAATATTTCCAGTCACCTTTGCAAAGCCCAAACCATTGCCTTGAACCAAAACTTGATACCAGCCATTTGGTAGACTTTCAGCTAGTTGAACTGTTTCCCCAGCCACATATTTTACAAAGTCCTCATCCTTGATTTCAACCCTTTGTTTCACTTGACTTGGTTTCAAGGCTAATCCCAGAGTAAAACTTGGTTCAAAGCGTTTCTTCTTAAACGTACCCAGATGAAGTCCATTACGGGCAATTTTAAGTTTCCCTAGATCAGGTAGCATCTCTGGCAAGAGATAAAGTTGGTCTCCAAAAGTTTGTAAGATACCAGTTAGATTGACCTGTAAGTGTTTTTGGGCAAATTCTCGCCACAAGGCCAGCTGTTCACAACTAAGATTGGTCTTGCTGGCTTTGAATTTGGCTGCTGGATTTTCTCCCTTGAACTGCAAATGGGCAACAAACTGACCTTCTCCCTTAAAATGGTGAGGATACATCCGCGCAGTTTCAGGAAGATCAATTCCTGCTACCATACCATTCACATGCTCAACAGGAAGTAATTCAAAATCATAAGCATCTAATAACCAGCGAACGATCTCTTCGTTTTCCTCTGGCGCCCAGGTACAGGTTGAATAAACCAGACGGCCACCTTCTGCAAGCATGGTGACTGCATCTTCTAAAATCTCTCTTTGGAGATTGGCACATTGGCTAGGATAATCGAGGTTCCAATAGTCCATGGCATCTGGTTGTTTACGGAACATCCCTTCACCCGAGCAAGGGGCATCAAGGACAATCACATCAAAGTAGCCTTTAAAGACCTTGGCTAGGCGGTCCGCAGACTCATTGGTCACGACTACATTTGTAGCTCCAAATCGCTCCATATTTTCCACTAAAATCTTAGCCCGCTTGCTTGAAATTTCATTGGAAACAAGGACACCCTGATTAGCCAGATAAGCTGCCAATTGAGTAGATTTCCCACCTGGCGCTGCCGCCAAGTCCAAGACCTTCATGCCAGGACTTGGTTGAGCTACCTGGGCCACCATTTGGGCTGCAGGTTCTTGCGAATAAACGAAACCGGTCACGTGCTCTGGAGACTTTCCAGAGACCTTACCATAATACCCCCAAGGTGTATGGGGAATGGCATCTGCAAATGATAGCTGACTTTCTTTTAAGGGATTAACCCGAAAAGCCGATACTGCTTCCTGTTTAAAAGAGGCAAGAAAATCTCTTGCCTCATCTTCTAGTATCGCTTCATATTTTTCAACAAATCCTTCTGGAAATTGCATTTAATTTTCTTTCCTTTCATAAATGTAGGACTGAATCTCTTCTTGCATCTCGATTGGCACCATCATGACAGGCTGACACGTTTTAAAATCAGCAGGGTCACCAGAAACTGTAAGAAGACGATAGCCCAGACTTTCCCCTAGGATACTTGCAGCAGCGTAATCCCAAGGTTGCAAGTAGGAGATATAGGTCAGAAGGCGACCTGATAAAACCTTGGCTAAACTAATGGCCGCACTACCATAGACACGGACTCCTAACGCTGCCCGTCCTAAATCAGCTAAGCCCCACTCATTGCTTTCAAACATGCCTGAGTTACCAGCCACTAAAAATTCTTGAAGAGGTTTCTTTTTAAAACTAGTCAAGAGTTCCTTATTCCGATAGACAGGAAAGGCACCACCACCATGGTAACAATCCCCTTTCATGACATCATAAATGATACCGAATTTCCCAACCCCATTCTCAAAGTAGGCCAACATCACGGCAAAATCTTCCTTCTGAGCGACAAAGTTATTGGTACCGTCAATGGGATCAATCACCCAAACGGAACCTTGACCGACTCCAGCACGCAAACAGCCCTCTTCCGCACAAATCAAGTCTTCTGGATAAGATGCTAAAATTCTACCAACCAAAAGATCCTGAACTTCCTTATCCAAACGCGTCACCAAGTCAGTAGGTGAAGACTTTCGCTCGACCTGCAAATCTTCTTTCATGTGAGCCAAAATATAGTCAGCAGCTTCTTGCACAATCTGTTTGGCAAATTCAAATTTAGTTTCCAAGAGAAATCTTCCCTTCTCTTTTTTCTTTTGCTAATTGAACCGCATGATAGAAGGAATAACCGCTAACCGTCTCAAATTCGCGACCTAAGCGCTTTTCTTCGCTTTTGCTAGGAACAACGGTCTTAAATTCCTTGTAGGAATCTAGCAGTTTTTTTGCTTCTACCTTATCTTCATAAGCAGCTTCAACATCATTAAAAAAAGAAAGCACTGAAGCAAGTTCTTCAGTGCTCCACGACAAATCTAGTGGGTAACTATACTGTTTGTTCATCTATCCAATACCAGCTCTCAATGTTGCTTCTTTCAATTCTTGTTTACGGTAACTACGAGGGAGAAAAGCACGAATCTCATCTTCATTAAAACCGATTTGCATGCGTTTGGTATCTGTAATAATTGGGCGACGCAAAAGACTAGGATATTGCTCAATCAACTGAAGCAACTCCGATACCGAGATACTCTCTACATCAATATCTAATTTTTGAAAGATTTTTGAACGAGTTGAAATGATGTCATCAGTACCATTTTCGGTCAAGGAAAGAATATTTTGTAATTCTTTTCTTGTTAAAGGACTAGTCATAATATTATGCTCTTGAAAGGGCACTTTATGCGTCTCTAACCAAGCCTTTGCCTTACGACATGATGTACAACTCGGTGATAAAAATAGTGTAATCATGCTTTTCTCTTCTTTTATCTATACTTGCTATTTCTATTATACAAAAAAATAAAGCGCTTGACTAGGTATTTTTAGAAAAAAAGCCTATTTTTTCATAGAAAATAGACTGTTTTCTGCAAAAATCTCCTGCTTTGCAAGTTTATCTTTAGGATAACCTAACAATAAATAGGGAGTAGAGCAACTTCTCTCGTTTTTTATTAAAAATACAGAATGTTATCCTCTATTTCCTTGAAGCTTTGACAAGAAGGAAACCGTATATTCCTTCATACAAAGCAAAAAAAAGCAAAAAGGCATGGAGGAAGAAAATCTCTGGCAAAATCCAAATAACTGGGTCCTTTGCTGGATCAAAAAGCCAAGTATCATCTCCTACAAAGAGAATCTGATGAAAAAGCGTAAAGAATTGCTCAAAGCCAATCAACACTCCTACAAGCCCAATGACCAGAGGCAATAGCACTAGAATCAAGATACTTTTACGATATAGGGGCAAAAAGCCTTTTTTCACAATCTTTTTAACAAAGAAATAGAAACTTGGAAGTGACACTAGGGCAACTAGCTGAACTAAGTGGAAGAGATTCTTCACCACCGCAAAGTGATGTAAACCAGCCGCTGATGAACGAAAATCCGGCATCTCTAAGACCTGACTAAAGGGATTGGTCAGGTAATTCATCAAGATATGAAAATTGTACTGAATGGTTTCGGGCTTTAGATAAACTCGATTCGCTAAGTTCAGCCACTCAATTTCCCAAGGATAGAAAACCCATGCCAGATAAATAGTCAGTAGGATAGAAAGGGAGAGGAGAAAGAGCATACTTCCCCAAAAGGTTAGTTTAGTTTTCATCAAAATCCCACTCCGCTAGGCTAGAAAGCACATGAGTCGGGGCGATTGGCAAGTCCGCCACTTCTTCTGCTTTGGTGAAACCTGTCGTCACCAAGAGCGTTGGAATGCCATTGTCAATCCCTGCTCGAATGTCCGTCAGATAGTTGTCCCCGACCATGAGCAAGTCTTCTCGATTCAAGCCCAAGTGCTGAACTGCCTTGTCCATGATGATAGCATTTGGTTTCCCGATATAAACCGGTTTCACTCGTGTTGCTACTTCAAGAAGGGTAATTAGTGAACCAGCACCAGGCAAAAGACCACGTTCCGTCGGGATATTGAGGTCAGGGTTGGTTCCGATAAAGTGAGCCCCCTTTTGAATGGCTAGAGTCGCCGTCGCAAATTTTTCATAGTCGACTTGCCAGTCCAGTCCAACTACCACATAGGCTGGATTTTCCTTGTCTTCGACATAACCGGCTGCCTTGATGGCATCCTTGAGCCCCGCTTCTCCGATGACATAGACTGTCTTTTCCAGTCCCAAGTCGTTCATATAGTCGATGGTTGCCAGAGTTGCCGTGTAGACAGTTGATAGAGGCGTGTCGATATTAAAATTCTGAGCCAACATCTCTTGAACGCTCTCAGGAGTACGAGTTGTATTATTGGTTACAAAGAGATAGGGAATTTCTCGCTTTTGCAACTCATGCACAAAAGCCTCACCTTCCGGAATCCGGTCTTTCCCCTTGTAGATAGTCCCGTCTAAATCAATTAAATAACCTTTATAAGTCATATCGTCCTTTCTAATTCGCTTCAATTTCTTGCCAAGTAATCATAGCTTGGGCATTAATCTCGCTATCACTGATAATCTCATGCTTGCTTTCTAGTCCCTTGAGTTCATAAGTTGAAGCAATCATGCCACCTGGTCGCACTTCTTTTACATATTTGAGATTGATTTTCTTTGGAATATACTTGGTCAAAAAGTCTGCTCCCATGACCTCAAAAATCCAATCCAGGTATTTGCTATTATTGACATGACCATTCATATCCAAGTCGTAAAAACGAACATGGTAGTCTTTGCTGATCGGATCTTCTAGATTTGCATACTTTGGCCCACGGATGAGTTTTTTATCAAACTCAGACTGATAAGGAGCAACAATCTCCGGTTCAACAGCATGAACTTTACGACTATCTCTGTCCATAAGAACAAAGGTTGCTACCATGCGAATGATTTCTTGACCTGCTTCATCATAGATAGTGAAACGGCGGTAGCAAAAAAGACGATTGTAAGTCAATGCTTCTGTTTCAATCGTAATCTCTTCAGCAAAGCAAGGCAAGCGCACCACGTCAATCGCATAGTCTGTAATAATCCAGACCAGATTGTAACGTTCTAACATATCTCTGTCGCTAACTCCCAGCTCAATTGACTGCATACCTGATACTTGCAAGGACAGCAAAATCACATCTGGAAGTTTGATATGACCGTTCATGTCCGCCATATCAAAAGGAATTTTCATTTTCATTTGATAAGTTAAGCCCATTGTTCTACTCCAAAATAAATCGTTCTGCTACAGTGTCTCCCAAGAAGAGACCCCTCTTTGTCATTCGGACACGATCACCGTCGATCTGCATAAGACCTTGTTGAACCAAGTCTCTGATGATTTCGCCATAAAGTCCATCAAAGGACCGTCCGAATTTTTCCTCAAATCGTGTCATGGAAACCCCGGATTTCTTGCGGAGTCCCAGGAACATTTCTTCTTCCATCTGCTCCCTTTGATTCAGGTGTTCTTCTGTAATGCGAGCATTTCCTGCCTCTACCGCATTGAGATAGTGGCGGATAGGACCGTGGTTTTTATAACGAACTCCATCCACATAACCTGACGCACCCGCACCGATACCATAATATTCAGCATTGTCCCAGTACATGAGATTGTGGCGACTTTCAAAACCAGGCTTTGAGAAATTGGAAATCTCATAATGCTCAAAACCAGCTCGCTCCAGCTCTGCGATGATGTACTCAAACATCTCAGCTTCTAACTCTTCCTTAGGCAGGGGCAATTTCCCACGTCGCATGCGGTTCATAAAGACCGTATGATTCTCCAAAATCAAGCTATAAAGACTCATATGAGGAATATCAAGCGAGATAGCCTTAGCTACATTGTCCTTGACCTGAACCATAGTTTGACCTGGAAGAGCATAGATTAGATCGATGGAGATATTGTCAAAACCAGCCAGTTTCAGGCGGTCGATATTTTCATAAATATCCTTCTCCAAATGACTACGCCCAATCTTTTTCAGCATTTTGTCATCAAAAGTCTGCACACCCAAGGAAACACGATTGACTGGCGACTGTTTCAAAACCGCAATCTTATCCGCGTCCAAGTCGCCTGGATTGGCTTCAATGGTCAACTCTTCCAAGACAGACAAGTCTAGATTTTTAGTCAAACCATCCAGAAGCACCTCTAATTGCGAAGCGGACAAAGCCGTTGGCGTCCCACCTCCAATGTAGAGAGTTCGTAACTTTTGGATATCATAAAAACGAAACTCCTCTAGCAAATGCTCCAGGTAACTATCTACTGGTTGATTCTTGATAAAGACCTTTGAAAAGTCACAATAATAACAAATCTGTGTGCAAAAGGGAATATGCACATAGGCGGACGTTGGTTTTTTCTGCATAGTACTTATTATACCACAAAGACAGGCTTGCAGATAAAAATCACCATCTCCAAAAACCAGAGATGGTGATGCATTATATTTCAGTAATATCAATGATAATTTCTTCTTGGCTTTCAGCGACGTCTGGAGTTGCTGACTGTTCTTGCCATTGCTCCTTGAGATTGTTAAAGGTTTCCTTTGACGCTTCTGTCGCTTGTCGAGCACAGTTTTTAGCTTGGTCAAGGACACTATCAAAAGTAATTTCACCAAATTCTACTTGTTCCTTTGTTTTCAGCACAAAGTCAGTTGCCTGTTCCTTCACTTCTGTTAGTTTTTCACAAACCTGCTCTCTAGCATATTCTGGATCTTCTCTCAAATCATCTAGAAAATCCTGAGCTTGACTACAAACTTGCTTACCCTTGTCACTTGTCAAAAACAAAGCAAGAGCCGCGCCTGAAACCGTACCTAAAAGGATAGAGGATAGTTTTCCCATAAGATTTCTCCTTTTTTATTTTTTGAAAAATTTACTTGCGACACGAAGAGCGGACAAGCCTGCACCTGTTTTAATGGTCTTTGAACCAGCAGATGAAGCTTTTTTGCCTAAGACACGTGCATGTTGGTTGAGGTCAGATACTGACTCAGACAAGTCCGCCACCGCCGTAAAGAGTGGATCAATAGTCGCAACTTTGTCGTTAATATCGTCTGCTAACACATTAACCTTAGCCAACAATTCATTAGTCTGATGCAAGGTAACGTCCACATCTGAGCTCAATATTTTGATGGTCTTCTCTGTCTCATCAATCATACGACCTGCTTTTTGAATCGTGATTGTCAAATAGACTAAACAGACAATCAAAGCAATCGCAACAAGTATATATGCAACTTCTAACATTTATTTTTCCTCCTCAGTATGATAGAAAGGGGCTTTCTTTCGATTTTGATAAAGTATGATAAAAATACCGAGTCCGATAAGAACAACTGATAACCACTGGGAAACTCGCAGACCAAAGAACATGAGACTATCCGTCCGCATGCCTTCGATAATCATACGACCAAAGCCATACCAAATCAAGTAGAATGCCGTAATATGACCACGTCTGATTCCCTTTAATTTTCGTCTAAAAATCAGAATCAAAGCAAATCCGATCAGATTCCAAACCGACTCATATAAGAAGGTCGGCTGACGGTAGCTGCCATCAATGTACATCTGGTCACGGATAAAGCCTGGCAAATAATCCAGACTATCTACTGCTGCACCGTAGGCTTCTTGGTTAAAGAAGTTCCCCCAGCGTCCTAAACTCTGGGCAACCATGACGCTCGGTGCTGCAATATCTAAGAAATCCCAAGTATTAATCAGCTTTCTATCTGCAAAGATATAAAGGACAATAGCGCCCGCTATCAAACCTCCATAAATGGCCAAACCACCATTCCAGATGGCAATGATTTCACCTGGATTTTGCAGGTAATAATCTAAGCGAAAGAGTACGTAGTATAGTCTAGCACCTAAAATCGCAACTGGAAAAGCAATCAGAATGAAATCCAAAATATCATCTGACAGGATTTTCTTTTTAGGAGCTTCCTTCATGGCAAGGTAGACTGCCAAAACCAAACCAGCCACAATACACAAAGCATACCAACGAATAGAAAAAGGACCGATTTCAAATGCGACTGGATTAATCATTTTTCACCTCATTTTGAGCGATCAGACTTGTCAAGCGTTCTTCAAATAAACGTGTCGCATCAAAGCCCATTTCCTTAGCACGGTAGTTCATGGCAGCCGCCTCAATGACAACAGAAATATTGCGTCCTGTTTTTACTGGGATGCGGATACGTGGAATGGCTACACCAGAAATCTCGATTTCTTCAGCATTATTTCCTAAGCGATCGAAGGTCTTATGCGTATCATAATTTTCCAAATAAACTGCTAGTTGAACTTGTGAAGAATCCTTAACTGCACTTGCTCCGTAGAGACTCATCACATCAATAATCCCCACTCCACGAATCTCAAGTAAATGCCTCAAAATTTCAGCTGGCTCTCCCCAAAGGGTCATTTCGTCTTTTGCAAAAATATCTACACGATCATCTGCCACCAAACGGTGTCCACGTTTCACAAGTTCCAGACCAGTTTCACTCTTACCGATACCGCTATCCCCTTGGATCAAGACACCCATGCCATAAATATCCATCAAGACACCATGAACACTGGTCCGTTCTGCCAAACGAGAATCCAAATAGCTAGATAATTCTCCTGACAGGCGACTAGTAGCTGTTCGACTGGTTAAAATCGCAATCTTACATTCCCTGGCAGCTTTCAACATTTCTTCTGGAACTACTAAACCACGCGCAACAATAACCACTGGTGTTTCTGGTTGAAACATCTTGGTCAACACCTTATAACGGTTGTGAGAAGACATGGAGACTAAATAAGACCATTCCTTCATTCCCAACAGCTGAAGTCGCTCCGGAGTATAGTAATCAAAATAGCCTGTCATTTCAAGACCTGGTCGAGAAATGTCCGCAGTATTGATTTCTTTTTCAAGTAAATCGCCTTCACCATAAACAATGTCTAATCTGAGCTTTTCAATGACTTCTTTTACTAAAACCGACATAATTTCCTCCTTCAATCGAGTTCTCCCTACTATTATATCAAATTGTGGTAGGAAGTTTCCTTTTTTTGCAGGATTTACAGTATTTATTTGGAAAGAAAAAAGGCTAGACAAGTCTAGCCTTTCATTTCAAATTAGAATTTTTTACGTTTACGAGCTGCTTCTGATTTACGTTTACGTTTTACAGAAGGTTTTTCATAGAATTCACGTTTGCGTGTTTCTTGAAGAGTACCAGCTTTAGTAACCGCACGTTTGAAACGACGAAGTGCATCGTCAAGAGATTCATTCTTACGTACTACTGTTTTAGACATTTTTTTCACTCCCTTCAAGTTCAAGATCTATTCCATTTTACACACAAAGTGAATAATTGTCAAGAGAAAAGCAACCATAAACTTCTATTATTTTTACTTTCTTCTTTTGAAGATGAAATAAATCACTAAGATGCAGAGAATCAAGCCCAAAACAGCTGGTTTTACAATCGATATACCACTTCCTCCACTAAATAAAAGACTATGGGCAACCTTCAGAAACGCTCCGATCACTACTGTTGCTAATAATCCATACCAACGTCTACTCCATGTTAAGGATATAATCGCCGTAAAAAATGCTAGAATCGTCGCCAGAATGATAACTTTTTCAATACTCCATCCGCTCGTAAAATAAGTCTTCTCAAAATTCAAAAACTCAATTACTTTTACATCAACTATTTCCGGATTTGGGAACCAAAACATGCTAGTAAATAGGCAAAATATAGAAAAGAAAATCAGGCTATAGGATTTTTTATAAGCTCCCATTACAATTGGAATAATAAAGAGAGGGCGAATATACCAACTCAGAGTATTCTGGTGTCTAGTAAACGCCCACTCAAAGAAGCTCGTATCTGATAAAAAAACGACAATGGTAGCAATCGTTAGAAACAAGAAAACAATCCCACCTATTTTATCTAACGTTTTTATTTTCATAACTTTTCCCTTCTTGAATTCATAAAATTAATCTATCCATGGCAGATTCCCACTAAGTGAATTATCAACCGCTAATCGTTTTAGTGGTAAAATATCAATGTTCTTCCAACCACACTTTTATTCTATTGTCAAGATATCTATTTGCTCATCGTTAACGATAATTGCTTGGTGGTTATGAAGCGGTAGCAATTCAAGCTGCTTTTTATACATTTCAAAGGTATTTTTGCTACTATCAGTAAAAGGTTCCTCACCATAATGTGGAAGGATGTAAAAATCCACTTCATCCAATCCCGTTGTATCAGATAACTCTGTCGCTACCGTCTTGTCGTCCATGAGTTTATTGTAGTCAATATCCTTGGCTGTAATGATAGCCCCTGATGATTCTCCCACATAGATCAGCCCATCTCTTATTTGTTCTTTGATAAGAGATAGGAGTTGTTTTTTCTTTAATTCTTGTAATAAATAAAAGGTATTCCCGCCAGAGATATAAAGAATTTTGCTTTGGAAAATCTTTGCCTGAGCAGTTTCTCGATCACAAGAAGCAATATCTAGAACCTCTATCTCAAATCCTAAATCCCTGAATGTTTGCTGAGCCTCATCGATATAGGCAGTATAGTCCTCTTTGTTCCCAGCGGTAGGAATAAATAAAACCTTGTTTTCTAGATTCTTTTCCTTTGCATAATCGCTAAAAAGCTTTTTGACTCCAGCAAAGTATGAACATAGAAATAATTGTTTCATGATTGTACCTCCATTAATGTTTAACAATTTTATAAAGGATCCATGATCCCTTTCTTTGACTAGTTACGAGCTCAAGCCCTACTGATAACAAGAATCGTCTAAATGCTTCTTCGCTTTGGACCTCTGGTAAAAAGTAAGACAACTTGTTATATTCACAAGCCAGTAAGAGCATCCCGCCTGATTTGAGTATTCTTCGAAGTTCCATAAAAGAAGCCTCTAGGTCCTGCCAATGAAAATGAGTTTGAAAGGCTGTGATTAAATCAACACTTTCATCAGAAAAGCCTGTCTCCCTAACGTCTCTTCGTTCAAAATTTAGATTAGTCATCTCTACCTGTTTGGCTTGAGCTATTGCAGTATCTGAAATATCGATTCCAGTTATGGTACTTTGCGGAAAAGTTTCTTTTAGCAGGATGGTTGAACGACCATTCCCAACTCCTACATCTAAGATTACAGGGTAAAATGTCCTATCCAGATAACGAATTGCCCATACAAACATGGGGAGATAGACTCGATTCCACAATTTCATCATTCGTTTTCCTAGAAAGCCCGAAGGACTCTTTGATTGCTGAATTAAGCGACTAAACAGAAACATTAAAAGTAAAAAACAAATAAAACCGATTATATAAATCAAAGTTCGAGCCTCCCCGTATAGCTATATTATACCACTTTAGCAGGATAGTGAACATTTGAAGTAAAAAGCCACTCACTCCAAAGAGCAAGTGGTTCTTGTCATTTTACTTTTCAAGCAAGCTGAGCGCTTCAGCATCTGCAATAATAGTCACATCAGGGTGGTTTTGTAGGCTACTTGCTGGAAGGTTCTCAGTCACTGGGCCTGATACTGTGCCAGCAATGGCCTCTGCTTTCGACTCACCGTAAGCAAAGAGAATAATTGACTTGGCATCCAAGATGTTTTTAATCCCCATTGAGATGGCTTGAGTTGGAACATCTTCAATCTTGTCAAAGAAGCGAGCATTGGCTTCAATTGTAGACTGGTCTAGGTCTACAAGGTGTGTCTGGCTATCAAAGGCAGTTCCTGGCTCATTAAAGCCGATATGTCCATTGCGGCCGATTCCCAAGATTTGCAAATCAACTCGATGGTCAGCCAAAATTTGGTTATAGCGTTCAACTTCAGCCTCAGCATTGTCCTTAATTCCACGAGGTAAGAAGCTTTCTTTAAATGGTTTTTGGTTGAATAAGTGTTCTTGCATAAAATGACGGTAAGACTGAGGATTGTCTCCGTCAAGTCCTACATACTCATCAAGGTTTACACTGGTTAGATTTGAAAAATCAAGGTCACTCTCAACGATTTCCTTGTAAAACTCAAGCGGACTGCTCCCTGTCGCAAGTCCTAATGTTTGAGCACCATTGGCCAATTTTTCCTTCAAAATCTCAAAAGCAACTTTTCCACCTTCAACTTGATTTTCAACTTTAATAACTTTCATCTTTTCATCCTCCGTTTTAATCTATATTTATTATATGGTATAGACCAATTTTTGTCAAGTGAAAACGATTTAATTTCTAAAAAAAGAGCGCCCAAACTTGAAACATGTTATAATGGATAAGATTAGAACTTAGAAAGAATGATGAAAAAATGAATACAGCTGATTTTGATTTCCACTTGCCTGAGGAATTGATTGCCCAAACGCCACTTGAAAAACGAGATGCCTCCAAGCTTCTCATCGTAAACCGGGAAACGGGAGAAATGCAGGATAAACACTTCCACTCTATTATTGATATGTTGGAACCTGGTGATGCCCTTGTCATGAACGACACTCGCGTTCTCCCTGCCCGCCTCTATGGCCAAAAGGAAGAGACAGGAGGCCATGTGGAACTTCTCCTGCTCAAAAATACTAGTGGTGATGAGTGGGAAGTTCTGGCTAAACCTGCCAAACGCCTCAAGGTTGGCACTCGTATCAACTTTGGCGATGGTCGCCTCAGCGCTGTCGTTACAGAAGAATTGACCCACGGAGGCCGCATTGTCCGCTTCGAATACCAAGGAATTTTCCTAGAAGTCTTGGAAAGTCTAGGTGAAATGCCACTACCACCCTACATCCATGAAAAACTGGATGACCGTGAACGTTATCAAACCGTCTACGCCAAGGAAAGTGGCTCTGCTGCAGCACCAACTGCTGGACTGCACTTCACCAAAGAACTGCTAGCAGAAATCCAAGCTAAGGGGGTCCATCTGGTTTATCTGACCCTCCATGTCGGACTCGGAACCTTTAGACCTGTTTCTGTGGATAATCTAGACGAACACGAAATGCACTCAGAATTCTACCAGCTCTCTGAGGAAGCAGCAGCCACTCTTAGCTCTGTCAAGGAAAAGGGAGGTCGCGTCATTGCTGTCGGTACCACTTCTATCCGTACGTTGGAAACCATCGGTTCCAAGTTTGATGGGCAAATTCAGGCTGATTCTGGCTGGACCAATATCTTTATCAAACCTGGATACCAATGGAAGGTCGTGGATGCTTTCTCAACCAACTTCCACCTACCCAAATCAACTCTCGTCATGTTGGTTTCTGCCTTTGCCGGCCGTGAATTAGTCTTAGATGCCTACCAGCACGCTATTCAAGAACGCTATCGTTTCTTCAGTTTCGGCGATGCCATGTTTATCTATTAGAAAAATCCCTATTAGGAAACCTAATAGGGATTTTTCTAATCATTCCATACTAAACTTTGGATCTTTCAAACTCTGAACACTGGCATTGATAACCGCTCCGATAATCAAAATCTTTGCAATAAGAATAAACCAGAACATCATGACTACCACGATGATGGAACTGAAAAATCGGACATCGACTAGGTGATTGACATAGTTATTAAAATAAACAGAAAAGATATTCAATAAACCGATAAGAGTTAGCAAGACAAAGACACTTCCTGGTAAAACGTAGCGGATTCGTGGTGTTTTTACTTTTGGAAGGAAGTAATAAATCATAACCAGAATGGCAAAGATCAAAGCATAGACTAGAGGGCCTGTAAAATCTTGCAAGTAGGAAAATAGCGAGCTGTCTGATTGCCAGTAAGTTTTGAGGAGGTTGAGCAACATGCGACCAAACATACTCAAAAACAAGGCTAGGGCAAAAAGAATCTGCAAGCCAAGGCTAACAAGCAAACTCATCAACTGATGGGAGATAATCCCTCGACTCTTGGTCACTCCATAGGCTTTGTTAAAGGCTTTTTGAAGGAAATCCATTGATTTTGAAAAGGTCCAGAGTGCAGATAAAACGGCAAAACTCAGCAAACCAGTTGATGGTTGTGTCAGAACTTCTCGGACAATCTTGGCGACCACATCATACACTGTATCAGGCAAGAATTCCTTGATCGTAAGTAAGAAATTTGAGACCGGAATCTGAAAATAAGGCAAAATATTGACCATTATCATTAGCAAAGGAAAGATTGAAATCAACCAATAGTAGGCAACCGCAACACTGGTCAACTCACTATCCGATGCTTGATAATAATGCAAAAAAGCTTTCAATAATGGCTTATCCAATAGCTCCTTCCACCACTTTTTCATATCCCATCCTCCGTCATTTTCTTCATCATCTAATTTCTTCTGATTAAATCTAGCATATCATAAGGCAAGGTATTTGCAGCCTCTTTCAGAGAATAATTTTCCAAATTATTCACATTTTGACGTAGTTTTTTGGCATACTTGGCTGTTATCAGTTTAGCTTCTTCGTATTCAAAGATTGCCTTACGTTCGAGATAGTAGCCTCGTAGCATTTCATCGATATTGTTTGGCTTGATGCGATTGATAACCCGCTCAACAAAGGCACCACTTCCGATAATGGCCGTCTCGCGTAGACGAGACTCTTGCATAAAACTAATCAGTGAACTCTTGTAAACCCCTTTGAGGTTTTCCAAACTCTCGATAATCAGCTCTGTATTTTCCAAATACAACTCTGAAATCTGATCATAGTCAACTGCTAATAGTTTACGAGATTCTTCATTCATCCAACTACGGAAAGTTTTGCCAAAGGTAAATATTTCATGAAGTAGAAAGCGCATTATCCGTAAGGAAACTAGGAAGTAATAAGTCACTCTAGAAGCGAAATTCCGATTGATACTCTGCTCCATGTTTTTTAGGTAACGTTGGTAAACTCGATAGCCACGCTCACTGATTCTATTTTCTTCGTAGGCTTGCTCCAAACCGTCACTCTCAATACTCAAGATAAGGAGTTTGAGAGATTCCCAGTCCTCTTGGACTCTCTTATTTTCCAGACTAAGGATGAGGTTTTCAATCCGACCATGATAATTATCAATAGCTGCATAAAGAGGAAGTTTGTTCTTGTGATGGTCTAGCTCTTTTTCTAATTCTGCAGCTACATCATTCAAAATCGCAATATGCATCAAATGATCCTTGCTTTCCTCTTGTTCCTCAGATAAATGAGGGAGGACTAGTAAACCCGTTAAAAAGCTCAGCAGTGTAACGCCTGCTACAAGGAAGAGTAACAAAGGATATTCCTGCTCCAAATGACTTGGTATGAGGAGAATGGTCGCGATAGATACTGTCCCTTTGACACCAGAGAAGGTCAAAAGCAGCATATCCTTCATATACTTATTTATCTTTTTCTTAAGTCGACGCGTCCTCACAAAGTAAAAAACAACAATCATGACAAAGCGGATGGCAAAAAGTAAGAATGTCAGTAAAACAACAGATACTAGTAAGAGTAGGGGGTTATAAAGGGGATTAGTCAGGATAGGTTCTGCTATCATTTCCAATTCCATCCCCAAGATGACAAAGACAGATCCATTGAGCATAAAGGTCACGGTATGCCAAACAGTATCAGTAACGGTATCAACTTGGGCTTCGAGGAGTGTGATTTTCTTGAAACGACTGGCCTTCAAAATCCCTGCAACTACAACTGCGATAATCCCTGAAACATGGATTTCTTCGGCGATAAAGAAGGTCATAAGAGGCAAACTCAGTTCAAGCAAAAGTTCACTCGCTATATCTGTCGCTCGCATACTCAGTAAAAATGTATGCAGGAAACGATTGATCATTGCCGTCACAAAGCCGACCGCAAAACCACCTATGATAGACAGGGCTAAAGAAGTCCCAGCCTGGCTAAGAGAAAAAGCACCTGTTGTCCAGGCAGCCAGAGCTACTCGAAAGGCTACCAAACCAGAAGCATCATTTAAAAGTCCTTCCCCTTTTAGGATATTGGAAACCCGTTTAGGGAAACTAAAACGCTCAGAAAGAGAAGCAAAGGCTACCAAATCAGTCGGACCAAGGGCTGCCCCAACAGCCAAGCAAGCCGCCAAGGGAAGGCTGAGCCAAAGAAGATGGGCCAAGCCACCCAAACTCAGGGTCGAGATGAAAATCACTGGAAAGATTAAGTAAACAATGATGCGCCAGTGTTTTAAAATAGCCGTAACATCTGCTTCTTCAGATTCTCTGAAAAGCAAGGGCCCGATAACCAGTGCTAAAAATAACTCGGTATTGAGATGAAAGTCGGTATTTGGCAAAAAGAGACCAATCACAATTCCCAAAAGGATTTGTACTAGGGGAAGAGGCAAAAAAGGCAAGAGTTTATTAGTCGTACTGGAAACAATTAAGACAAATAAAAATAGAATCAGGTAAATGAGTAATTCCACGCAATTCCTCCTTAGTCTTTTTTACAGCAAGATTCAAATATCTCCTTCTGTTCTTGGATTTTTTGATCAATCTTGGAACAGTCTTTGTGCTCAATTTTTTTCTGGCACCGTTCCATTTCAAGAGCCACTAACTTTTTCTTGATTTTGAGCATTTTCTTGCTCATATGTGCTTCGTCGAGCACGCCAACTGCTCGCTCATGTTGCGTTGACTCAACAAAATTTTGGCGCATAGCCTCTAATTTCTCACGTAGGTATTGTTTATCCATGCCTGTATCTTTCTAATTTTTCAATCATAACTACAAACGGGGGGTTGTTAACTTGGTTGAGGGTTCGATAAATCACAACTGTGTACTCTTGTTGGTTCAACTGACTCACAAAGTCCAAAACAGCATCCTTTTCAATATCTCCTCCCTCATGACCATAATAAATCATAATGGCAATCCGTCCACCCTTGACAAGCAAATGACAAAGCTTTTCAAGTGCCTCAATGGTAGTCTGAGGTCGGGTAATAACAGACTTATCAGCAGATGGCAGGTAACCCAGATTAAAAATTCCTGCCTTAGCTTCTGTCACAAACTGATCGAGCGTCTCATGCCCTTGCAAAATCAACTGGACATTCTCTAAACCTGCCTCATTTAAACGGTCTTGGGTTTTATCCAAAGCTTGTTTCTGTATATCAAAGGCATAGACTTGCTTTGCTAGTTTGGCTAAAAAAAGCGTGTCGTGACCATTACCCATGGTCGCATCCACAACAATATCTTCTTTTGTCACGACTTCAGCCAAAAATTCATGTGCCATCTCAAATGGTCTTTTCATTTTTAAACTCCTGTTTTACAGCCTTGCATCCTTGAACACTGCCCCGTCGTCTCATTTCAGTTTCAATAGCATTTAGCACTTCCCATTTATTGAGGCTCCACATGGGACCAATCAACATATCTCTAGGCGCATCTCCCGTGATTCGGTGGATGACGATATGCTTGGGAATGATTTCCAATTGGTCACAAATGACCTTGACATATTCGTCCTGACTCATCAGTTGCAAGCGTCCTTCGTGGTAATCTCGCTGCATACGCGTATTGGTCATGAGATGGAGCAAGTGCAGTTTAATTCCTTGAATATCATTATCTGTGACACAGCGGCGGACATTTTCGACCATCATCTCATGAGTCTCACCGGGCAAACCATTGATCAAATGGGAAACAATCTCAATCTTAGGATATTTCCTCAATCGTTTGACCGTTTCTACATACAATTCATAGGAATGGGCACGGTTAATCAAGTTAGAGGTTCTTTCATATGTAGTCTGTAAGCCCAATTCCACCGTCACATGCATGCGTTTTGCTAGCTCAGCTAGGTAAAGGATGGTTTCGTCTGGCAAACAATCTGGGCGTGTTCCGATATTGATTCCCACTACACCTGGTTCGTTGATTGCTTGTTCATAACGCTCCCGAATCACTTCCACCTTTTCATGGGTATTGGTAAAGTTTTGAAAATAAACCAGATACTTTTTAACATCCGGCCACTTGCGGTGCATAAAGTCGATTTCCTTATAAAATTGCTCACGGATAGGAGCATCTGGTGCTACAATGGCATCTCCAGAACCCGAAACTGTACAAAAGGTACAGCCCCCATGAGCCACAGTTCCATCCCGATTGGGACAGTCAAACCCCGCATCAATAGGAACTTTAAAAGTCTTTTCTCCAAAGAGTTTTCGATAATAATCATTCAAGGTATTATAAGATTTCATAACTTTCATTATAACAAAAAATACCCACAATCTCAAAAGCCTGACTTTGCCATAAAATCCTCTGTTTCTCGTTTCCTTTAGTGATTTTTTATGATACAATATGGGTATGATTTTAATGAAAATAGCGTCTATTTTATTATTGATTTTAACCTTGGTAGTTTGCTTTATTGTCACCAAGCTTTTCGGACTGAAAAAACTAAGAATTAATTTCGCGGATTTAGCTTTTCCACTTTTGGTATTCGAGTACTACCTTATCACTGCTAAAGCCTTTACCCACAACTTTCTACCGCGACTTGGCCTAGCACTTTCACTCCTAGCAATCCTCCTAGTTGTCTTTTTCCTCCTCAAAAAACGAAGTTTTTATTACCCTAAATTCATCAAATTCTTCTGGAGAGCTGGTTTTCTCCTAACCTTAATCATCTATATAGAAATGATTGTCGAATTGATGATGATAAAATGATCACTAACCCTGTATTTAATTACCGGGTTTTTCTTTTACTCCTTTACCTAAAAAGACCAGAGGTGTACTGACCCCAAAAAGTTAGACAAATAATTTATCCAAAGGATTTAGTTCTGTATTGCACAGGACTGAGTCCTTTTAGTTTTACCTTAATTCGTTTGTTGTTGTAATAATCAATATAGTCTACAATGGCTTGTTCCAATTGCTTAAGCGACTGAAACGACTCCTCATAACCATAAAACATCTCCGATTTCAAGATGCCAAAGAAGGACTCCATCATTCCATTACCTGGACTGTTTCCCATTCGTAACATGGATGCTTGAATGTCCTTATTCTCTAGGAACCGATGATAAGAATCGTGTTGGTATTGCCAGCCTTACTCACTTAGAGTGAATTTCCTCAATCCAGTCATTACAATGCTCAAAAAAACCGAAAGTTAGTATTTCCTATCTAACTTTCGGGATATAATTCAATATCTAAGCTTCTCGTTTAAAAGCGAATTGCTTCACGTGTTTTTTCATATGAAGTCACAAAACGATTTGTAACTCCTGGTTCTGCAACTTCCAAGGCTTGAGAGATCTTCTCAAATGATGCCCGATAGTCAAACTCTTTCTCAAAAATTTCAAGTGCTTCGTTGAAAGCCTCTTGGATGCGTTCATCAAATGAACGGTAGCGATTTGAGTATTGGAGAAGTTGCTCAGTCAAGGTTGCATATTGAACAATATCGTATGTTTCTGTCTCAAGTACTGCCATATCATTCGTTGCAATTTCAAGAATTCGCTTAACAGATTCAATATTAACCTGCGGTTGCTCTAGCTCCGCCATCAAATCTTCAGTGTTATGACTTGCAGTAAAGAAGAGTTTCAAGAAACTTTGAGGGATTCCTGGTAAGTTTCGCTTTTCCATGTAACGTTTGATGGTGTGCAAACGATTCACATAGACATTTGCTTTTTGGCGAGCATTGAGGTCGTCTTTTTCAATTTGCGCAAGTCGTTCGCTCACAGAAATTTGCTCATCTTCAATATCTTTGAGATTGCTTTGAAGCATTTCCAACTGTTCTTCAAGAACAGAATAGGCTTGAGCAGATTCTCTTTGATCCTCTGTTACTTCTAAAATAGCGGTATCAAGTGCAGCTAATTCTTCTTGAAGTCGGCGAACATGATTTCCATCACTTTCTGGAAGAAGATAAGTTTTATTCAGGCGTTCAAGATCCTGAACAAGCACCTGATTATTTTCTTTCAAGTGGTTGAGATAGGTTGGAAGTGTTGAGAGAAGATTCTCAACGACTTTTTGAGCTTCAATTTCACGAGTGAAAATATCATAAAGTGCGTTGATTTCTTCTTGAATGCGATTATTTTCATACTCTGCATTGTCCAACTCCAACTGACGAATGTTTTCTTGATTATTCTTCAAAGATTCATGCAAAAGTTGGAAACGTGACTCAATATCTGTTTCAGTAAAGTGGTAATTGGCATCCAAAAGCTTACGATAGCCTTCTTCCAAATCTGCTAATTGGTCTGGTAATTCCTTTGTCAAGGTTTCAACAAGAGCTGGAATCCGATCAACAATATGCGTTAGAGCAAGAATATGATTTTCAGTATCATCTAAGATTGCTGCAGCTTCAACTGGGTCACCTGATGAGTTAAGGGTAACGAATTGAGAGAATTCCGATTGGATGTTTTCCAATTGTTTCTCAATCTCAGGAAGAGCTTTTCCATATTTCTCTGAATCTTCTGCAACGGTATGTTGAAGGGTTTCAAACAAGTCCAAAGCATGTAGGACACGACCACTGTTCTTAGATTCTTGCTTTTCGAGTTCAGAAAGGGCATTGCGAATAGCTGCGATATCCTCTTCAATCAAACTAATCTGGCTTTCAATTTGATCAATCTTGTGAGCTGCTTTAAAGAAACGGAAAGAATTATTGTAGTTTTCAGCTTCAAAGAGGTGATTTTCGATGTCTGCAAATGAGTTCAGAGATAAATCAACCCATTTTTGATTCCATTCACGAAAGGTTACCTGACTTTGACCAATCAAGTGCATATTTTTAACGGCTTCAACCTCATCATTTACAGGAAGATTGTAGAGTTCTTCTTTTCTTTCTTCAAGCGCCGTTAATCTGCTTACATTACGCTTACGTAGAAAAATGGCTGTTACATAAGCTAAAATCAAAATGATCGCAATCGCAACCATTAGATAAATTAGTTGTCCATTAGACATATCAAACTCCTTTTATACTAGAAACAATCGTAATGATTATATCATATTTTTTAAACCAAGGGAACTATTTCCCACATTTTTTAGACGTCAAGTGTACTGTAAACAGCGTTTTCTTCGATAAATTCGCGACGAGGCTCTACCCGATCGCCCATCAACATATCAAAGATTCTATCTGCTTCAGCAGCATCATCTACTGAAACACGCGCCATCAAGCGATGTTCTGGATCCATGGTTGTTTCCCACAATTGGTGGTCATCCATTTCTCCTAATCCCTTATAACGTTGGATAGTTGGCTTTGAGCGCCCTTCACTATGACGTGCTAAGGCTTCTTGGAGTTTAATTTCTTGATCTGTACCCGGCTGGATGTATTCTTTAATCTCACTTCCGACTTTAACCCCATAAATCGGTGGTTGGGCAATATAAACATAACCAGCTTCTAGGATTGGCTTCATGTAGCGGTAAATCAGAGTCAGTAAGAGGGTTCGAATGTGGGCACCATCAACATCGGCATCGGTCATCAAAACGAGTTTTTGGTAACGAGCCTTAGTGACATCAAATTCTGCCCCAAAGCCTGTCCCCATGGCTGTGAAGAGACTCCGAATTTCTTCGTTAGCAAGAATTTTATCCATGCTGGCTTTTTCAACGTTCAAGATCTTACCACGAATTGGCAAGATAGCTTGGAATTCACGGTTACGACCAGATTTAGCTGATCCACCAGCTGAGTCTCCTTCGACGATGAAGAGTTCGGTTTCAGCAGGGTTGTTTGAAGAACAGTCTGCTAGTTTTCCAGGAAGATTGGAAATTTCCAAACCAGATTTTTTACGAGTGACTTCACGTGCACGCTTGGCAGCCACACGAGCTTTGGCAGCCAAAATTCCTTTTTCCACGATGCGTTTGGCAATCTGTGGATTTTCCATGAGAAAATCAGAGAAGGCATCGCTGAAAAGGCGATTGGTGATCTTAACCACTTCACTATTGCCCAGTTTGGTCTTGGTTTGTCCTTCAAACTGCGGGTTTGGATGCTTGACAGAGATCACAGCAGTCAAGCCTTCACGGACATCTTCCCCTGTTAGGTTGTCTTCATTGTCTTTTAGTAGCTTATTCTTGCGAGCATAATCATTGATAACACGCGTCAGCGCTGTACGGAAACCTTGCTCATGCGTACCACCTTCATGGGTGTGAATGTTATTGGCGAAACTCATGACGTTTTCGTGGTAACCGGTTGTGTACTGCATGGCTACTTCAACTGTGATATCATCCATCTCACCGTCTGTGTAGATTGGTGTATCAAAGATAACATCCTTGTTCTCGTTGATATATTCAACATAGCTAGCAATCCCGCCCTCATAGTGGTAATGTTTAGTCTGTTCGAGACCTTCACGCTTATCTGTGATGGAGATTCGAAGACCTCGGTTCAAAAAGGCTAGTTCTTGAATACGCTTATTTAATTTGTCAAAGTCAAAGGTCGTTGTTTCTGTAAAAATCTCTGGATCCGGCGTGAAGTGAACTGTTGTTCCGGTTCTATCCGTATCTCCAACCACTTCAAGATCAGCAACGACATTCCCACGGTGGTATTCTTGATAATAAATTTTTCCGTTTTTATGAACCCGAACATCTAGTTGAGTTGAAAGGGCATTTACTACTGATGAACCCACACCGTGCAATCCACCTGATACCTTGTACCCGCCACCGCCGAATTTTCCTCCAGCGTGAAGAACAGTAAAGACGGTCTCAACAGCAGGACGTCCTGTCTTTTCTTGAATGTCAACAGGAATACCACGTCCATCATCCACAACGGTGATGGAATTATCTGGCTCAATAAGGACTTGGATATGGCTGGCAAATCCTGCTAGGGCTTCATCAATTGAATTATCAACGATTTCCCAGACTAGATGGTGAAGGCCTTCTTTTGAAGTCGATCCAATATACATACCTGGACGCATACGAACGGCTTCCAACCCCTCCAAAACTTGAATTTGGCTGGCATCATAATCCTGTGCCTGTTGATTTTTGATTTTTTCTGTCATTTTTTCCCTTTTCTTACATGTCTATTGCTTGTCTCAGTGTCACAACGTTTTTAAAAAGATAGGCATCTAAGCCGGCAGCTTTCCCTGCTTCTACATCAATATTCCTGTCTCCAATGACCAAACCGGATGAGATATGATATTTATCACGTAAATAAATCATAGACTCAGGATCTGGTTTTCGTTTGAAACCGGAACTAGCAGTCACGACTTCTGTGAAATAGTCAGCTATCTGAGTCTTTGCAAGAAGTTCTAGAACTTGGTCATTTCGATGAGAAACTAAGAAATGACGGCCACCCTTGTCAGAAATGTCTTTGAGTAGTTCTGGAATCCCTTCAAACAAAACTGGATACTCTAGCTCACGCGCTTCATTATCTTTGTAGTTTTCTAAAAAATTCTCGATGTCTGGGGCAAACTTCTCAATGGCAAAAGCTGTCGAAACCTTTAAGGCTTCGTAAACACGGTCGTGTTCTTGCTCTATTCCGTATTGGGCTAAGGTCTCTACAAAGGCCGCTGTAGAAGTCTCATAATTATCCAATAGGGTACCACCTAAATCCCATATATAGTCACGATATTTCATACCGTTCATTATACCATTTTTTTACGAAAAAAGCGATGATTTCCTAGATTTTTCCAAGCAAAAACGAGAGCCGAACTCTCGTCTTACTGTTGATTTCCAAAGACATCTCGATAGAGCATGCCGTCTCGTAAACTTCCAGCATCTCCTCCCAATTGCTCTACCAACTCATAGGCAAAGGCAAGTGCGGTTGACGGTCCTCGGCTAGTTGTTAGATTGCCATCCACAACCACTGTTTGCTTTTGATAAATTCCATCACTGATGTTCTCCTGAACACCGTCATAACAGGTGAAGTGCTTGTCTTTCAGGGCACCTGCTTGATGAAGAGCGATTGGGGCTGCACAGATGGCAGCAATTTTCTTTCCTGCTCGATTAAAGGCTTGAATCTCAGAAATGAGGGCTGGATTATCCCGTAGGTGAGCTGAGCCTGGCATGCCACCTGGAAGAACGACCAAGTCATAGTCGGACAAATCACCATCAAAGATACGGTCGGCTTTTACCTGAATGCCATGTGATCCTGCCACCTGCTCTTCAAATCCTACCATATCACAAGAAATGTTTGCTCGACGTAAGACATCGACTACTGTCAAGGCTTCGATTTCTTCAAAACCCTGGGCTAAAATAACTGCTACTTTTGCCATAGTGGCCTCCTTATTTGATTTGTTTTAGGACGACTTTCTTTCGTTTGAATGGAACTTTTCCACTTTTCTCCTCCGCTAGGTTTGTCTGGTAACTCATAGACAAGAGGAGACCGACACCGATGAGGTTGCTAATAATTGCAGAGCCCCCTTGAGAGATGAAAGGTAGAGGAATCCCTGTCAAAGGAAGTAAGCCTGTCACGGCACCGATATTTTCAAAGATATGGAAAAGCAACATCATGATAAAACCAGTCGAAATGTAGGTGTAGAACTGGTTATTTGACCTGAGAGTAATCTTCAACATCCGATAGATGAGAAGTAAGTACAAGGCAACGACAAAGACCGAACCAATGAAGCCAAAATCCTCAGCAATCACCGTGAAAATCATATCACTCTCACGTACTGGAATGAGGAGATTGGACACATTGAAACCTTGCCCAAACAAGCCACCACTTCCAATCGCAATTTGTCCCTGCGCCTGTTGATAAGTCGTTGTTTGCGCGAAGTCAAAGGGATTGAGCCAAGCCAAGATGCGGTTGATCTGGTAGGTTGGCATTCCAATCTGATGCAAGAAGGCACGTCCATCCTTGCTTATAAAGATGGCCATGAAGCCTGCAACTGCAGTCACTCCTGTCGCAAAGACCGGAATGATAATCTTCCACGAAACACCTGAAAGGAGAACCATACCTGCAAAAATAGCTACAAAGACCAAGGCAGTCCCCAAGTCACTTTGTAGGGCTAAGAGGATCAAGACTGGGATGGTAAAGGCGATCATCCAACCAATCAATAGGAAATCCAAGGGAATAGTCCGTCGCCATTCCTTGTGTTTTTGCGTGAATTGTACGATGACTCGAGCCAACATCAAGATATAGGAAATCTTCATGAACTCCGATGGCTGAAAGAGTGTCGTTCCACCAATCGATACCCAGTTCTTGGCACCTGTAGAAGCTACCAAACTCGGATTGTAGAAAACAAGAGGTAGGACCATCAAAGCTAGCCCTAGACCATAAAGATAGGGAGTCACCTTCCATAAAAACTCGGTATTGAAGAACATGACCACAAAACCAATGACAAGGCCCAAGGAAATCCAAGCGATTTGCTGGCCTAGTATTGGAAGTACATTATTTGGATAGTCATGACTAACTGCTATATAAATGGCCACTACTCCAATCACCAGTAAACAAAACACTGGTAGGAGAAGGCTATAATCGACTCGAGAGTCGAAGGAACGTTTCATATTTTTTACCTCTTCTCTTTCTTGGATTTTTCTTTCATTCTATTGCGACGGGATTGGAGAAAATCAGCTACAGCAGACTCTAGCTGGTCTCTAGAAAGAACCTGAACAGTCCTTTCTTTTGACAAGGTCTGAGCGATTTGTTTGCCGTAACGCTTGCTGACAACACGACTGTCTAAGATTACAGCAACCGAACCTTGGTTGGGCCGTCTAACAGTACGACCCAGGGCTTGTTTTAGCCGAATGATAGTCATCGGCAACTGATAATCATAGAAAGGATTTTTTCCTTCTTGACGCAGTTCTTGGTTTAATTTTTTGGTTAAGGGTTCTTGGGGGTTTTGGAAAGGCAATCTCGGAATCACTTGAATCACGCAAGGATGGGTTGAAAAATCAACCCCTTCCCAGAAACTACCTGTTCCAAGCAAGATCTGACGTTCGCCTTTTTCAAAACGTTTTTTCAGTTGGCTAGGTTCCCCATTTTTATACTGAGCTAGATGCGGTTGGTCGAGCAGGTCTGAAACTGCCAGCAACATCTCTTTTGAGGTAAACAAGACCAGTATGGGTTTTTGAAAGGCTTGTAACCTTCGGATAACAGAAGCCACTTCACTAGCATAGTCAACAGGCGAAACTTCTGTCACAAGAGGAAAATCATTGACTAGAAAGACTTCTTGTTGCTCCTGTTTTGCTACATCAAGCCTAACAAGTGGAGCATCCGGAAATCCCAATAAATCTGCTAAGGAAACCCGATTGCTGATTTCAAGAGTAGCCGATACTCCTAGGAGCCTGCAATCTTCTGGCAATAAGTCTGCTAGTATAAAGCGGCCTTTTTTACTTGAACAAATCAAGACATCCTTGCTCGATTTCTCTGCTGTAGCAAGCCAAAATTCACGGTCCGAGGTGAAAAAGTTTGCAAGTTCTCGATACTCTGGGAGAGCTAACTCCGAAAAATGCTGGCGCAAGTGTTCGAGAGAATCCAACCACTTTCCATTCTTCAGACCTGACTGATAGTGCTCCATCAAGTAACGACATTCAAAGCCGATACTCTCAAGCAAACGTTTCTGAACCAAATCTTCCTCTGACTCCAAGGACTTTTCAATTTGGGTTACAAGTTCCTCAAGGCGATAAGCCTGCTGGGCTAGATTTTCGAGAGCTAACAGCATTTTTTGAGCTTCATCCAAAATCACCAAACGATTGTCGACAAACTCTGGATTGTCTTCCAAACGAGTGACCAGATAGGCATGATTGGTCAGAAGAACACGACTGGTCTTGGCCTTTTCCTGCCCTCGTTTCCAAAAATCCTCTGTAGCAAATAAACTTTTCTTTGAAAGCTTGCCATCGTGGACTAGTTCTGGTAGAAAATGCTGATAGCGATAAAGTTGACCGATTTCGTCCAAGTCACCTATCTCTGTCTCTGTTAGCCAGATAAGCAGTTGCATTTTAAATCGAGTAAATAGACGATTGGACTCCGGCCGATGGAGGACTTGGTGAAAAGCATCCAATTTCAAGTAATTTTGAGGCCCCTTGAGACTATGAATCTCCATATGGAAAACCTCTTTTAATCGCTGACCTTCTTCTTGCATGATTTGATTTTGAAGAATTTTGGTCGGAACACTCACTAGGATACCTGCTTGACTCTCCAAGTTCAAAACTGGGAGGAGATAACCATAAGTCTTGCCCAGTCCCGTTTGAGCTTGGATAAAGGAAGTCTGGTGTTCTTCCAATAATTGCTCAATCTTCTCCGCAAATTCCAACTGTTGCGGTCGCTCCTCCAGCCCCAATAAAGAAATATTTTTATCAAAATCTTTGGATAACTTTCGTGGGACTAAGGCTTTGCTTTCCTTTTTGAGGAAAAGCCCATGAAGTTCCATCAAGTCTGGCGAAGACAAGAGAGATTGTTGCTGATAGACCTCCTCAATCACCAGATAACTTTCATAGAGAAGGTTGTCTGCAAGGTTTAATAAGCTTTCTAAAAGCCCTTTAGGTAGCTCAAAAAGTTTTTGACGCATGTAAAGCAAGAGTTCAGCTGTTGCTTGAGCATCTGACAGGGCAGTATGGGCATGTTCCAGCTCAATGCCCAACTCTTGACAAAGAATACCTAGATTGTACTTTTCAAATTGAGGATATAGAACTTGGGCTAACTCAACAGTATCCACCCGCGGGGTGCGCAATTCATATCCTTCAAAAAAGAGAAATTCCGCAAGAAGGTTGGCATCAAACTGTACATTGTGCGCAACAAAAATACCGTCCTTAACCAATTCAAAAATTTTTCCGGCCACCTGAGAAAACTCTGGTGCCGCAGCCAAACGCTGATCGGTTAGACCCGTTAATTCTTTGATATGAGAATCCAAGGGTTCATGGGGATTGACATCGGTCGCATACTGATCGATGATTTCACCATTCTCAATCACCACAATGCCTACTTGAATAATTTTTGCCTTGCTTCCAGTGCTGGTCGCCTCTAAATCAACGACCACATACCGATCATTTCTCGCATTCATCATTAAAAATTATATCAAAAAAAGCATGATTTGACACCCCTCAACTTTGATAACAATCTCACTTTCCTTGTGAGTTTGAGTAAAAACCCAGACCTTAAAAGTGAGAATTTCACGCAAGTTCAGCAGTTGATTCCTGGTTCTGAGGTATTTGAAAACCTTATCAACAAAGCTACATCAACATAAAAAGACAACTAAGGTATTAGCTGCCTTTTTGAGATATTTTTTTCATTGTTTTCGGAAGAGCCTTGCTAATTTCTGTTGGCAAGACAAGGTAGTTTTCTTGAGCAAGTTCTTGCGCGATAGCTGAATGAAGGTGGGTTGCTACCACTACCCTCTCATAGAGGCTGACTTGGTCAAACTGACCTGCAAAACCTGCAATGATTCCAGCAAGTGTATCTCCCATTCCACCAGTTGCTTGATAGGGGCCTCCAACCTGTAACTGATAATATTCAGGCTGACCGACTTGCCAGATACGAGTTGCCGGACCTTTCTCAACTAAAATCGTTCCTTGAGGAAAATCAGAAAGAGCCCTAGTAGTCGTCTCTGTATTTTGATGGTCAAGAACTATACCAGACAGTCTTTCCCATTCCTTTTGGTGGGGAGTTAGGATGAGCTGACTGGAAGGAAATGGTAACTGGCCTTTTGCTAAGATGCCCAAAGCACCGCCATCTGCAATCAAAACCTGGTCTTTTCTAAGGCTGTCACAGACCCGTTTTATGATTTCTTCTCCGAATGCATCCTCTCGCAAACCCGGACCTAACAAGACAACTTCTGCCTTTTCCAACTGTTCTTTTAACAATTGCTGGTCTTGAAGAGAAAATGCCATGGCCTCAGGTAAATGACTGTGCAGAGCCGAAATATTCTCCTTATCCGTGCCAACAGTCACCAACCCTGCCCCACTTTTGACTGCTGCCAAGGCAGCCATGATGATGGCTCCACCATAAGGATAGGTCCCACCAAGCAAGAGCAGACGGCCATAGTCTCCTTTATGACTGGTACGAGAACGTTCAATAATGATTTTTTCTAATAAATCTTGATCAATCACTTTCATCGTTTTTTCCCTCTCACTCCATTATACTACAAAAGGAGGTTCAGACCTCCTTCTACACTATTTTCCCTTAAATTCCGCAAAGATCTGTAAGATTTTAGCTGCCACTGCTGGAGAAGGTTCTCCTTTTAGCTCTAACGTGTCATCTGCATATGGAGTAAGGCCAGCAAAGTCTCCTATCTGGACTGAATAAAGAGACGTTTTAAACAATTCAATATCGTTTTGGTCATTTCCAAAAGCGATGAAGTTCTCCCCGCATAACTTTTCAACAGTTGTCGCCTTATGAGTATCCAAGGGGTTGACATAAAGGCACTTTTCATGCGCATGATAGGAGAGATGAGCCTGTCCTAGTCTTTCTAACTGACCAAGCAAATCATCAAGCAACTCCTCATGGTCGCCCATATAGATGACTACCTTAATCGGAGTACCTAAGTCCTCGAGTTTCTGATGACGAGCTACCTTTAGAGGATCCACACTGGAAATAAATGGAATCTTCTCTACAATCTGACCACTATAGTCAAAGCAATCATCTACAAAGAAAGGGAGATTATAGGTCTGGCAGTAATCCACTAGCGCCTGATAAACTCTAGCATCGAGATTCCTTTCGAAGATAGCCTTACCTAGATGATAGGCTACGCCACCATTCAACCCTATGACCAAGCGCTGACTGAGTTCAGGGCCTAATAAACCCAAGCAATCCCGATAAGAGCGAGCTGAGGCAAACACAAGCTCATGTCCATAATCTTCAGCCTTTAAAAGAACCTGCTTAATCTCCTCATCTATGGTCATATAGTCGAAAGACAGCGTCCCATCCAGATCAAATACGAATTTCATCTTACTAGTCCTTGTTTAGTGTTCGAAGCGCTGCCTGATAGGTTTGCGCCATCAGCATGGTAATGGTCATAGGACCAACTCCACCCGGTACAGGTGTGATGTGACTAGCAAGTGGTGCAACGGCATCATAATCAACATCTCCACAAAGCTTGCCGTTTTCATCTCGGTTCATCCCAACGTCAATGACAACCGCTCCTGGTTTGACAAAGTCAGCAGTCACAAACTTAGCGCGACCGATAGCTACGACAAGAATATCTGCCTTAGCAGCCACCTTGGCAAGATGATGGGTGCGTGAGTGGGTCAAGGTTACTGTTGCATTCTTAGCCAAAAGTAGCTGGGCCATCGGTTTACCAACAATATTTGAGCGACCGATAACAACCGCATTTTTACCTTCCAACTCAATCCCATATTCATGAAACATCTCCATAATTCCTGCAGGTGTCGAAGGAATCATAACTGGATGACCAGACCAGAGGCGACCCATGTTTAGCGGGTGGAAACCATCCACATCTTTTTCGGGATCAATGGCTAATAAAACTGCCTCTTCATCAATATGTTTTGGTAAAGGTAACTGGACCAAAATCCCATGCCAAGCTGAATCTTGATTGTATTTGGCAATCAAGTCTAACAATTCCGCCTGGGTAATGGTCTCTGGAACTCGCACTACTTCACTACGGAAGCCAGCAGCGAGAGCTGAGCGTTCCTTGTTGCGAACGTAGACTTGGCTGGCTGGATTATCTCCCACCAAAATCACCACCAAGCCTGGAACTAAACCTGTTTCTTCTTTTAGTTTAGCCGTCTTTTCAGTCAACTGCCCCTGTAACTTAGCCGCAAGAGCCTTCCCATCAATAATCTGTGCCATATCTCTTCTCTTTTCTATCAGATATCCTCTATTATAACAAAAAATACCTTGTCATTCTAACACTTCTTGACTAATGGACCTTATAGTCAAAAACTATAAGAAAAAGCCCTTATCGAGCTTTTATGCCTATTTATATTAGGAGAATCTGTCATGCTTTCTTTTTAAACTTTAGGAGCCGGTAAGACTTCATACATATCCTTGATTAGTTTCGCTAGAAATGACTTATCTTCAAGATCTTCTAGCAAAATCATCTCCTTAGCTCCTTCATAAGGACGTTCAAGCCTAGTCTGTTCCAATTGATCCATGACCACCTTCACAGGCTTCAGTAACAGACGATTATCATAGATTCCCCCAATAATCTTCCCACGATAATAAAGGATATACTCTCCCATCATTGGACGATAACTCATCTCCTCTAGCTCTGATAGCTGTTCGAGAATAAAATCTAAATATTCTTTACTGGAAGCCATGATGCCTACTCCGCTTCTTCTAAAAATGAGGTATTACAAAACCTTACTCAAAAATTCCTTGGTCCGTTGTTCTTTTGTTTGATTGAAAATCTCTTCTGGAGTTCCATCTTCGACAACAACTCCATCCGCCATAAAGATAACACGGTCTGCTACCTCACGCGCAAAGCCCATTTCATGCGTCACAATCACCATAGTCATCCCTGACTTGGCAAGGTCTTGCATAACAGCTAGAACTTCTCCAACCATCTCAGGGTCAAGGGCTGAAGTCGGCTCATCAAAAAGCAAAACATCTGGTTCCATAGCAAGTCCACGTGCAATAGCAATCCGTTGTTGCTGACCACCAGACAAACTCTGAGGATAGGCCGTCGCCTTATCTGGCAAACCAACTTTTTCTAACAGTTCCTGTGCTCTTTTCTCCGCAACTTCCTTGCTTTCACCTTTAGTTTTGATTGGGGACAAAGTGATATTTTCCATGACCGTCATATTAGGAAAGAGGTTGAATTGTTGGAATACCATACCCATCTTTTCACGCATAGCAAAAAGGTCATTTTTCTTATCAGTGATATCAACTCCTTCAAAGATAACCTTACCTTTACTTGCTTCTTCAAGGAGATTCATCGAACGAAGGAGGGTTGATTTCCCGCTCCCTGACGGTCCGATAATGACCACAACTTCTCCACGTTTAATCTCAAGATTGATGCCTTTTAAAACTTCATTTTTCCCAAAAGACTTATGTAGTTCTTCAATTTTAATCAAGGTTTCTGTCATTATTTCTTGTCTCCTTGTCCAATATGTTTTTCAAATGCTTTCAACGCCACTGTCAAAACAGAGGTCATAATCAAATAGTAAAAGGCTGCAAATAAAAGGGGAGTCAACGGTAAATAAGTTGTTGTTGCTACAGTCGTTGCACCATTCCACAACTCCATCACCCCAATTGCCGACAAGAGGGAACTATCCTTGATAATGGTGATAAATTCATTTCCCAGCGCTGGAAGAATATTCTTGATAGCTTGTGGCAAAATGACATAACGCATGGCATTTTTCGGACGAATACCTAGAGAATATGCGGCCTCTAACTGCCCTTTAGGAACCGCATTGATCCCAGCACGAACAGTTTCTGAAACGTAAGCTCCACTGTTCATAGAAATAATCAGAATACCAGGAATCAAACGAGAAAGATCAACTCCTAAAATTCCCACTTGAATAGTCGGAGCATTGATATGCATAAGAGCAAAGGCAATCATTATTTGAACCATCATCGGAGTTCCACGGAAGATCCAAACATACACATTTGCAAACCAAACGAGCGGTTTAAAGCGTGAACGTTGAGCAAAGGCCAGTAAGACACCTATAATGGTCCCTAAGCAGACAACAAGGATAGAAATCAATACGGTAATCAGAGCACCATAGTTAAAATATGGTAAATACTTTGGTAAAAAAGAAAAATTCATATTCAATCAACTTTCTATGTATTAGATTGTATGATTATAACACGAATTGAATTAAAATGCAATATTTTTCTCTAATTTTAACAATTAACTTGATAGAATAGAGAAATAGAGAGAAATCACAGTTTTTTTCTAGTCAACTACCTCTTGTTTATGGTAAAATAGAAACGATAAGAAATGGAGGAGAATCAAAATGGAATCACATTTGGTTAGAATCATTAACCGCCTAGAAGCAATGACAAAAGATGGTGGAAATCTAAAACGTAATTTTGAACGTGAAGGTGTTGTTGTCGCAGAAGTTGCATACAGCCACGACGAAGAAAACGGATCACTCTTCACTCTTCGCGATGTAGAAGCTCGTGAAACCTATACCTTTGATAGCATTGATTTGATTGCAATGGAGATCTACGAACTCCTTTACTAATATACAAACAGCAGAGAGACCCCTGCTTGATGAATGAGAATCCTTTTTGTCACCACAAATGGGATTTTTTTCTTACCTTCAAGTCGCTTAATCCTCCATAAATCCTTCTTTTAAAAATGACCACTTCCCAATCTTTTTACTTGCTTTACACCTTAATCATGCTATAATGAGAGTATAAAACTTTGACTATTCTTGACCTTTTTCTTAGGTCAAGAATACGAATGAAATGAGGTAGATGTATGCTCTGTCAAAACTGTAAAATTAACGACTCAACAATTCATCTGTATACCAATATCAATGGACAGCAAAAACAAATTGATCTCTGTCAAAATTGCTATAAAATTATCAAAACAGATCCAAATAATACCCTCTTTAAAGGAATGACTGACTTAAACAATCGTGACTTTGATCCTTTTGGAGACTTTTTCAATGATTTGAACAATTTCAGGGCTTCTTCAAATAACGTCCCTCCAACTCAATCCGGTGGGGGATACGGAGGTAATGGGGGATACGGACCTCAAAACCGCGGACCTGTTCAAACACCTCCTCCTAGCCAAGAAAGAGGGCTCCTAGAGGAATATGGTATCAACGTGACTGAAATAGCTCGTCGGGGAGATATTGACCCTGTTATAGGTCGAGATGAGGAGATTATCCGCGTTATCGAAATCCTCAACCGTCGAACCAAGAACAATCCTGTCCTTATCGGAGAACCAGGTGTTGGTAAAACTGCCGTTGTCGAAGGTTTAGCTCAGAAGATTGTCGATGGTGATGTTCCCCACAAACTCCAAGGCAAGCAGGTCATCCGTCTGGATGTAGTCAGTCTAGTCCAAGGGACAGGGATCCGAGGCCAATTTGAGGAACGTATGCAAAAACTCATGGAAGAAATTCGCAAACGCGAGGACATCATCCTCTTTATCGATGAAATCCATGAAATTGTTGGCGCTGGATCTGCTGGCGATGGCAATATGGATGCAGGAAATATCCTCAAACCAGCCCTTGCCCGTGGTGAATTGCAACTGGTCGGCGCCACTACTCTCAATGAATACCGTATCATTGAAAAAGATGCTGCCCTCGAACGCCGTATGCAGCCTGTCAAGGTAGATGAACCAACTGTCGAAGAAACCATTACCATCCTCAAAGGGGTTCAAAAGAAATACGAAGACTACCATCACGTCAAGTATACTGATGCTGCTATCGAAGCTGCTGCAAATCTTTCCAACCGCTACATCCAAGATCGCTTCCTGCCAGACAAGGCTATTGACCTGTTGGATGAAGCTGGTTCTAAGATGAATCTGACACTGAACTTTGTTGACCCTAAAGTGATTGATCAGCGTTTAATTGAAGCTGAGAATCTCAAGGCTCAAGCTACACGAGAGGAAGATTTTGAAAAGGCTGCTTATTTCCGCGATCAGATTGCCAAGTACAAGGAAATGCAAAAGAACAAGGTGATCGATCAGGATACTCCAATCATCAGCGAGAAAACTATTGAACATATCATTGAGCAGAAAACCAATATCCCTGTTGGAGAACTCAAAGAAAAAGAACAGTCTCAGCTTATCCATCTAGCAGACGACCTCAAAGCTCATGTCATTGGTCAAGATGAAGCTGTCGATAAGATTGCTAAGGCCATCCGTCGTAATCGTGTTGGACTTGGAACTCCTAACCGCCCAATCGGAAGCTTCCTCTTTGTCGGACCAACTGGTGTCGGTAAGACAGAACTTTCCAAACAACTAGCCATTGAGCTCTTTGGTTCTGCTGACAGCATGATTCGCTTTGATATGAGTGAATACATGGAAAAACACAGTGTGGCTAAATTGGTCGGAGCCCCTCCAGGCTATGTAGGCTATGACGAAGCTGGTCAACTGACTGAAAAAGTTCGTCGCAATCCTTACTCTCTCATCCTTCTCGATGAAGTTGAAAAAGCCCACCCAGATGTGATGCACATGTTCCTTCAAGTATTGGACGATGGTCGTTTGACTGATGGGCAAGGACGAACAGTTAGCTTTAAAGATGCTATCATTATCATGACTTCAAATGCGGGTACCGGTAAGGCCGAAGCCAGCGTTGGTTTTGGAGCTGCTCGTGAAGGTCGAACCAACTCTGTCCTCGGTGAGCTCGGTAACTTCTTTAGCCCAGAGTTTATGAACCGTTTTGACGGCATCATCGAATTTAAACCTCTCAGCAAGGACAACCTTCTCCAAATCGTCGAACTCATGCTAGCGGATGTCAACAAACGCCTCTCTAGCAACAACATCCATCTCGATGTGACAGACAAGGTCAAGGAAAAGTTGGTTGACTTAGGTTATGATCCAAAAATGGGAGCACGCCCACTCCGCCGTACCATTCAAGACCATATCGAGGATGCCATAACAGACTTCTACCTTGAAAATCCAAGTGAAAAAGACCTCAAGGCAGTTATGACAAGCAATGGCAATATTCAAATCAAATCTGCCAAAAAAACTGAGAAAACAGAAGAGATTGCTTCTGAAATAGAAGAATAAATCTCATAAAAAGAACAGGAAACAAGATTTCCTGTTCTTTTTTTAATTCTCTTCTTGAACTTGATAGCGAAGAATTGTTTTCAATTTGCTTGGCTCCGTTCGATGAAGGTTATTGAGATAAATTTCTCGGTGGACTTCCGAAGTTCTTTTGAGTTTATGAAGTTGACAAAAATGCTCCATCTCTGCAAAAGTCTCATTTTCAGTATCAAAAGGTCCTACATGAATCATAGCAAGGCTTTTGCCTTCTTCTATCATTTCAAAACGAATAGCTTCATAAAGAAGATTTGGCTTCTTGATTTTGACCTCTTCCAAAGCTTTTTCAAATAGTTCTCTCGTAATAAAATCGGGTTGCCCAATCATAATGCTATAAGAAAGCTCACTTTTTACCAGTTCTCCCTCCTTCTCCTTTTTCCATACACCTTCTAAAGGAAAGACTGTAAAATCCGTGTAAACCTCATCCAGAGGAGCTTTTTTATACTTCATCTTTATCGCATAAGCTAAGGCATATAAGGCCCCTACGCGTTCTGAAAAATCTTCTTGATTTGGATCACCTTTACCATCAATCACGATATAGGATTGACCTGGCACCTGCAAGATGCTGGGCCTAGCTTTCACTTGATAAAGATCTTTCGCTTCTTTTCTCCATTCGTATTTCATTTGGTTCTTCTCCTTTCTATCTCTAGTATAGCACCAAAACCCTGACATCTTTTGTCAAGGTTTGTAAAGTTTTTGGATTTTTTCTACTCTAGAAAGCAATTCCTTCTTCAGATGATTGGGGGCGAGTATTTCCACTCCATCTAAATAAGACAGGAGGTAAGTATACATGCTTTCGTGGTCAGGTAGGACAGTCTTGACATAATAATATCCATCTTTCCCCAAGCTAATCTCATCTTCTGAAAAATCTTCATAAACCCGGAAAGCAAGATTGGGGCTAAACTTCAAGGAAACTTCGATTTGATGTGCCACTTGATCTGAACCATCAACGCAATCCAGCACATTTTTCTGCTTCACAGTTTCAGTTGTTAGGTGATAGTTCCTAATTCTAGACAATTTGAAAAAACGCCACTCTTCTTTCAAACAACAGTAGGCATGAAGATACCAATCTCTCTTTTTAAATATGAGTTTAAAAGGTTCAACTGTACGAACCGTTTTCTGACCACTCCCACCCAGATAAGTGACCACCAGTCGCCTCTTCTCTAGAATAGCTTGTTTGATGTTATCAAATAATTCTTTTTGACCTTCTCGCTTCCTCCAGTCAGTCAAGTCTACTTCTATCCAAGGGCTAGTAGAAACTTGAAAAATAGATTCCAACTTTTCAAGGAACAGGTCTTGCCTATCATCGGTCAGGGATTGAATCCCTTGCAAAGCTGACAGAAGTTCTAATTTTTCATCCTCCGATACGAGAGTACGATCCAGAACAAAGTCCTTCATTAAAAAGATTCCGCCCGCCTTTCCAGGTACTGAATATAGAGGGATTCCCGCCATACTCAACCGCTCAATATCGCGATAAATCGTTCGTACAGATACTTCAAATAATCGGGCTAATTCAGGAGCCGTTATGCTACCTTTTTCTAAAAGTAGATATAGGATACGAAATAGTCTTGATTCTGCCATAAAATCACCTCTCTTTTATTATACCAGTTATAGTGCTAGGGCTGGAAAGTTTAACGAGACAAGTATTGATCAAGACAAAGTAGCTATTTCTACACAAGTTCGTTGGTTTATTCTTGACAGCTAGCCCCTTGTCCATTATGATAATAATAAAGATACTAGATAATGAGGAAAATGCAATGGCAAACCCAACTTTTGGTGAAAAAAAAGAGAATGTGACCTACCAGTCCCGCTATGGTGTGTACGCAGTTATTCCGGATGCGGAGAAAAAACAAATTGTCCTAGTTCAAGCCCCCAATGGTGCTTGGTTCTTGCCAGGCGGAGAGATTGAAGCAGGCGAAGATCATCAAGAAGCACTGAAGAGAGAACTAATCGAAGAACTTGGCTTTACAGCTGAGATTGGAACCTATTATGGGCAAGCTGATGAGTATTTCTACTCTCGCCACCGTGATACCTACTACTACAATCCAGCTTATCTCTACGAAGCTATTTCTTTTCAAGAAGTACAAAAACCATTGGAAGATTTTAATCATATTGCTTGGTTTCCTATTGATGAAGCAATTGAAAAACTCAAACGCGGTAGCCATAAATGGGGAATTGAAGCTTGGAAAATCCAGCATGGAATTGGCTAAAATACACGATTTTATCCAAAAAGTGCTATAATAGAGTTAGAAAATCGGAGGAACTGTTATGAAGCTTATCAACACGACTAATTCACACTCGCAACTTGTTAAAAGCCAATTAGAAAGTACTGATGCAACTCTTGTCGAGGTCTATTCGGCCGGGAATACAGATGTGGTTTTCACACAAGCCCCACTTCACTATGAAATCCTCATTTCGAACAAACACCGTGCTATTCGTGAACCCGAAATTGAAACCATCCAAGACTTCTTCTTGAAACGTAAAATTGACAAAGGAAGCATCGATGAAGCCAATATCAAAACCCTCTATTCGGATAAATTGATTGAGATTTCAATCCCTATAAAATAAGAAAACCAGCTTAAAAGCTGGTTTTCACTTATAAAAAAGATTGGTAATACACAACTACCAATCTTTTTTATTATGTGACTATTAGTCCGTCTCGCACCTAACGGGTGGTTATGATTTCACAGCCTCTTTCAAAGCATCTACCTTATCCAAACGTTCCCATGGAAGATCGATATCTGTACGTCCCATGTGTCCATAGGCCGCTGTTTGACGATAAATTGGACGTTTAAGATCCAACATTCGGATAATTCCTGCAGGGCGAAGATCAAAGATTTGACGCGTTGCTTTTTCAAGTTTGCTTTCAGCTACTGTTCCTGTACCAAAGGTATCGATACGAACGGAAACTGGCTGCGCCACACCGATAGCGTAGGCCAATTGCACTTCTACTTTCTTAGCCAGACCCGCTGCCACGATATTCTTGGCAATGTAGCGAGCCGCATAAGAGGCTGAACGGTCCACCTTCGTCGCATCCTTACCAGAGAAGGCACCGCCACCATGACGAGAATAGCCACCATAGGTATCCACGATAATCTTACGACCAGTCAAACCTGAGTCTCCTTGAGGTCCACCAATTACAAAGCGGCCAGTCGGATTGATAAAGAATTTTGTTTGCTCATCCAAGTAAGAGGATGGAATAACTTCTTTGATGACCTTGTCAATCACATCTTTGTGGATTTGTTCATTAGTAGCTTCTGGGTCGTGCTGAGTTGAAATAACGACCGTGTCCACACGTACCGGACGGTCATTTTCATCATACTCAACTGTAACTTGTGATTTAGCATCTGGACGGAGATAGCTGATTTCACCAGACTTACGAAGTTCTGCCAAACGACGAACCAACTTGTGGCTAAGTGAGATTGGTAATGGCATGAGTTCTTCTGTCTCATCCACCGCAAATCCAAACATAAGACCTTGGTCCCCAGCACCAATCAAGTCAAGCGGATCTTGATCTGCATTCCCACGAACCTCCAAGGCTTCATTAACACCTTGGGCGATATCTGGTGACTGCTCAACAAGTGACGGATGAACTCCCACCGTCTCCGCAGAAAAACCATATTCTGCATTCGTATAACCAATCTCTGCAATGGTATCACGAACCACACGGTTGATATCCACATAAGCATTTGTAGAAATTTCACCAAAAACATGGACAGAACCAGTGTAGACAGCTGTCTCAGTAGCAACGTGCGCCTCTGGATCCTTTGCTAAAATAGCATCCAAAATCGCATCTGAAATTTGGTCTGCAATCTTATCTGGATGCCCCTCAGATACAGATTCAGACGTGAATAATTTACGTTCTGACATAAAAATGTCCCCCCTTAAAAAATATTGTTATAGAGTTACAAAGTACTGATAGAAATTTCTACCATCTTATCGGGACTATATAACCTTATCATTATACCACTTTTTACTCATTTTTGCATTCTTTTCGAAAATTTATAAAACGAAGGTACAAAAAGGAGCCATTCAGCTCCAATTTTGTTCTTAAAATGTTTGGCGTTTGGCTTTCCGCTCTGCACGGCCACGAGCACGATTTTCAGCACGCTTGGTTTTGCGACGTTTTTCATCCACTGCCCATTGAATCTTCTTCTTATAGCCTGGTTTGACTTTTTTCTTTTTCTTTTTAACCAAGCCAATCATTTCAATATCAAGCTTGTCCTGCTTCTTTTCACGATTGGCACGACGATCACGGTCATAGGTATCTTGAAACTCTCCGTCTTTGACCATCTTAGGAGTAAACTTGATTCCTAATTTCTCCAACTCACGGATATCCGAGTCATCACTAGGCTGGTAAAGGGTAATAGCCGTACCAGGCAGTCCGTTGCGCCCAGTTCGTCCAACTCGGTGAACAAAGAAGGACAAGTCTTGCGGAATGGCATCATTGATAACATGGCTGACACCTTCAATGTCAATTCCACGCGCCGCCAAGTCCGTTGCGACAATGTACTCAAAATCCAGATTTTTCACCTGATTCATGATTCGCTTGCGCTCGCGAGGGGCAATATCTCCATGAATCTTTGCTACCTTCAATCCTTGAGCAGTCAAGTAGGCATGTAACTCATCAGCACGCGTTTTTGTGTTAACAAAGATCATTGCCAAATAAGGCTGCATCAACTGAGTCAATTCATAAATCTGAGCATTCTTGTCGCGGCCCTTGGTCGAAATCAACCAGTTATCAATCGTATCTGAGATGACTGTCTTGGTCTTGATTTTTTCCATGACAGGATTTGACAAGTATTTTTTCAAGAACGGTTGCAATTTTTGTGGAATAGTTGCTGAAAAGACCATGAATTGCAAGTCTTTTGGAAGGCTACCTGCAATCTTATCAACGGTTTCCAAGAATCCCATATCCAAGGTCATATCGGCTTCATCGACGACAAAGGTCTTGGCCTTGTGAATAGCCAAATCACCAGATTTGACTAAGTCATAGATACGACCTGGAGTCCCGATGACAATGTGGGGCTGATTGCTCGCGAGCTTATCAATCTGACGAGCCTTGTCCGTACCACCCACATAGTTGACCACACGGACTTCGACATCTGAGTGGGCTGCAATCTGACGAGCCGCTTGGTAGATCTGAGTAGCTAACTCACGACTTGGAGCAGTAATCACTGCTTGCACATTATCACTTGTTTCATCCAGTTGCTGGAAAATCGGTAGGAGGAAAGTGTGAGTCTTTCCTGAACCTGTTTTTGATTCCCCTACCAAGTCACGACCTGCCAAGACAATAGGAATCAACTTTTCCTGAACTTCGGTAGGAGTCGTAAACTTCAACTCCTCCAATGCCTTTTCTATATAGTTTTTAAACTGAAATTTCGTAAATGACATATTATCCTCGATTCTATTCATCTAACCATTATACCATATTTTAAACATTTTCAGTAGTCCAGTTCGAGAATCAAAAAATGAAAGGAATTACTTCCTTTCATTTTTATTTCCAGTTTAAAATAGCATTCAAACCATAGTGGTCACTGACTTGTGGATCATTTTGACCATCAAAAACTACATGCAAACTTTCTACTTCTAAGTCTTTTGTCGTAAAGACATAGTCGATTCGTAGCGGCTCGGTATTGCCTTTCCAGCCATCAATTTCTGGTGGAACGGTATAGCTACCACTTCTTTCTTTCGCAACTTCAAATGCGTCTTGTAATCCTAATGGACTAGCTAAAATCGCTTGATAGCCTTCCTGACCAGCTGGATTATTAAAATCACCTGCTAAAATCAAAGGTTTGTTCAACTCTTTTAGTACAGCCTCAAATCGTGCCCATTCTTCTTGGAAACCTTTATCCCACCAAGAGAGATGGACACTTGCAAGAGCAAGCTCCTTACCTTCAACTTCTGTCTCCGCCAAGGCAACACGGCGAGTATGGTAGTCCGTTGGATCATCTACATCTGACACTAAAATCTCACGCGCCTTAATCGGTGTTTTGGATAAGATGGCTACACCTTCATGGTAGCGGTCATAGCCGATATGATTGTAAGCCCAAGTCCAGTAGTAGTTTTTCCCTTTCTCAGCCAATTTTTCAACCAGGAGTCGTACATAGTGGTCCTGATGAATAGGTTCTGCTGATGGTAAAGCTTGATAGTGATTGTTAACCTCTACCTCAGGCGAACTCATTTCTTGATTAATTTCTTGAAAACAGATCAAATCATAATCTTTGTCAAGAATATCTTGGAGCAAGAGCTGGAATTTTTCCTCTGCTTCTTTTTCCATCCAACTATGAGTATTGAGTGTTAAAAATTTCATGCTTTTCTCCTAAAACAAGAGGTTGGAAAACAGCTTCCAACCTCGAGTATATTACAATTCTACTTTAGCAACTGCTGTTTTAGCTGCAAGAGAACCTGTTTGTTCTAATTTAACTGATTTGATAGCATCACCATTTGTAAAGACAACCACTGTTGATGTTTCACGACCTGCTGCACGGATAGCATCCAAGTCAGCTGTCACAAGAAGGTCACCAGCAGCCACTTTTTGTCCTTCAGAAACGTGAACAGTAAATGGTTTTCCTTCAAGACTTACAGTATCCAAACCAATATGAACAAGTACTTCAAGACCTGATTCAGTAACAAGTCCAAGTGCATGTTTTGTTGGGAAGATACTTGATACAGTACCTGTAACTGGAGATACAATGTTTCCATTTGCTGGTTCTACTGCAAAACCATCACCCATCATTTTTTGAGCAAAGACTGGATCTTTCACTTGTTCCAAGGCAATAACTTGACCATCAGCTACTGAGTAAACTTCCTCAGTTACACCTTTAAAGTGTACAGTATTCTTTTGAGCTTCTGTCATTTGGCTTGGAAGAGTTTCAGGAATTACTTCACCTGAGTCAAGGATATCTTGGATATCAGATTTCAATACGTCAGCTTTTGGTCCGTAGATAGCTTGGACACCTTGTCCTTTCATGACAAGCCCCATAGCGCCTTCTGCTTTCCATTGTTCCTCAGTACCAACACGATCTGCATCCTTAACAGTTACACGAAGACGAGTCATACATGCATCTACATCTACGATGTTTGCACGACCACCAAGAAGGTTAATGATATTTACAGCTTGAGAAGCCGCTGCAACTTTTGTTTCTCCTGGAGCTGCATCTTCTGATGCTCCTTCAGCAGTTTCATAGTTTCCGTTACGTCCTGGAGTTGCATAGTTGAATTTCTTAATCATGAAGTTGGCAATGAAGTACATGATGACTGCAAAGAGGACAGTTACCCAGATAAAGTTAATGATATCCATACCAAGACCAGCGTTGATAGCTAGCGGAGTACGAGTCAAGAATTCAATTGAACCGAATGAGTGCACACGAAGGTGAACAATATCCGCCATAGCAAAGGCAGCACCTTGAACAAGAGCATACACTAGGTAAAGAGGTGTTGCGATAAACATAAACATATACTCGATAGGTTCAGTAACCCCTGTCAAGAATGTTGCAAGGGCTGTCGCAATCATCATACCCTTGTATTGGTGTTTCTTGTCAGCATCAACATTGCGGTAGATAGCAACGATGACACCCATCAAGATACCAAATGAACCAATCATTTGTCCAACTTTGAAACGAGCTGGGTGAACAGTATCTAACAAGTGTTGGTATTGACTAGCATCAGTACCTTTAAGGTTTACAAGGTCTGTTACCCATGCAAGCCATAGTGGGTCTTGACCGAATACTTGAGTACCTTTAGCTGCACCAGTTAAAATGTCATAAGTACCACCAAGAGCTGTATAGTTCATTGGGATAGTCAACATGTGGTGAAGACCAAATGGCAAGAGCAAACGTTCCAAAGTACCATACAAGAATGGTGCAAGAACAGGTGCTGTTTCTTGTGAATTGGCAATCCAGATACCAAAGTTGTTGATACCTGTTTGAACAACTGGCCAGAAAGCTGCAAGCACAATTGCTGCAATAGCTGAACGAAGGATGACAACGAATGGTACGAAGCGTTTCCCATTGAAGAATGAAAGCGCATCAGGAAGTTTACGGTAGTTGTAGTATTTGTTAAAGGCAGTTGCCCCTACAAAACCAGAGATAATCCCTACAAAAACACCCATGTTCAATGCTGGTGCTTCAAGAACACTGATGAAGTAATCAGAAACTTTGATTGAGCCTCCAAAGAGAGTAGTGACCATAGCCTCAGGGTTTTTCAGCATATCACTTGTAACTCCAAAGATAGTACCAGTGATACGGTTGATTAAGATAAAGGCAAGTCCTGCTGCAAAAGCACCGCCTGCACGTTCTTTAGCCCAGCTACCACCGATAGCAAGAGCAAACAAAATATGAAGGTTACCGATAACTCCCCAACCGATTTGCTCAAGAATTCCACCTGTAATAACAAGTGGGGCAAGATTTGGGTCAATCAATGCAAGCGACTTACCGATTGAAATCATCAATCCAGCCGCTGGCATAACAGCGATAACCACCATCAATGCCTTACCGAATTTTTGCCAAAATTCGAAAGACAAGACATTTTTGAATGTAGCTTTCATCATTCAAATCTCCTTTATTTTATTTAGGCAAACGTTTTACGAAAACGTTTGCACTTATTTATAATTCAATTATACCACTTTATTTTTTTTTGTAAAGGCTTTTATAAAAAAATTGTCTACTTTTTTTAATTTTTAGAAGAAAAAAGAGAAGTTTACGAAAACTTCTCTTTTAAAAATGTATCATTTTTCTGATTTGTTCTGCAATTTGCATTTATATCCAATTAGATTTTCAAGAATCGACGCATCGAAATTCCTGAACCAATTGAACCAATGAAAATTCCGATTACAAATAGTAGAACTGTCATCAAAGGGACAAACACATCTGGCGTAATCATTGATAAGTTTTGACCTACCAAGGATTTATTGACCGATTGATAAACGATATTGTAAACAAAGAATACAAGAACTGAGGGAATCGCTGCGCCAAGCAAGCCAATAAAAGCACCTTCTAGCAAGAATGGGCCACGGATATAACCATTTCTCGCTCCAACAAGACGCATGATCTGAATCTCACGACTACGTGAAATAATGGTAATACGGATGGTATTGGAAATGAGGAAGACTGCGATAAAAATCAAGAGTCCTGCAATAACCAATCCCCAAACACGGATAAAGGAAGCCAGTTCGAAAAGTCGTTGAGTGTTGGCTCCACCATCTTGAACTTCTGATACTCCCTCAATTTTCTTCGCTTCTTCAGCTACTGTTTTAACATCACTTGGAGAATTTGTATCGACGATATAGGCATCATAGAGAGGATTTGCATCCCCTTCAAAGACCTTCCAATCGTCACCCATGGTTTCCGTCAGTTTCTCGTATTGTTCTTCTTTACTTGAGAAGGTAACACTTTTTACAGCAGGCATCGCCTTCAAAGCATCATAGACCTTGTGGTAGTCATTATTGGTAACTGTCTGACCTTCTTTTTCAATCGTTTCACTGTTATCTGCTACATCCTTACGAATGTAGACCATAACACGAACGTTGTTTTCAATATCGGTAGCCAGTTTTGCTGTATTAAAAATTACAGATGCAAACAAGGCAACGAGTGTTAAGGTAATCATAACCGAACTCACTGCTGCTACTGTCATCCAGCCATTTCGTTTTAAACTTTTTAATGATTCAAATAAATGGCGAAAAAATCTACTAATCATCGTATCCATATTCTCCTTTAGCTTCGTCACGAACGACACGGCCGTTTTCAATGGCAATGACACGGTGGCGCAAGGTATTTACGATTTGGCTGTTGTGGGTCGCCATCAAAACAGTTGTACCTTGAAGATTGATGCGTTCCAACAGATTCATAATTTCCCACGAATTATCTGGGTCCAAGTTTCCTGTTGGTTCATCAGCAATCAATACTTTAGGATTGTTTACAATCGCACGGGCAATCGCAATCCGTTGCTGTTCTCCACCTGAGAGTTCATTCGGGAAAGAACGAACCTTGTGTTTTAAACCTACTAGGTCCAATACTTCCATAACACGTTTTTTGATGTTACGGCGATTCTCTCCGATAACTTCCATTGCGTAGGCAATATTCTCATAAACCGTTTTCTTAGGCAAGAGTTTGTAATCTTGAAAGACAACCCCGACACTACGACGTAGAAGCGGGATATCTTTCTTCTTGATTTTAACTAGATTAAAGCCTGCAACTGATAGGCTTCCTTTTTCGATCTTTACTTCTCGGTATAAAGCTCGAATAAAGGTTGACTTACCTGCCCCAGAAGGTCCTACGATATAGGCAAACTCTCCTGGTTCAATGGTAACAGAGACACCACGCAGGGCAGTCGTTCCATTGTCATACTTTTTGACAACATCTCTCATTTCAATGATTGACATATGAGTTCCTTTCTTTCTTAGCTAATTCGCCACTTGAGGTAGGCATCGATGAAACCATCAAGGTCTCCATCCATAACCTTATCTACTTGGGAAACTTCAAAGCTTGTACGGTGATCTTTTACCATAGTATAAGGTGTGAAGACATAAGAACGAATCTGACTTCCCCATGTAATTTCTTTTTTCTCACCTTTGAGGGAATCAACTTCCGCAGCTTTCTTTTCTTGCTCCATCTGATAGAGTTTAGCCTGCAACATCTTCATGGCACGATCTCTATTTCCATACTGGGTACGATCGACCGTTGATTGGACGACAGTTCCCGTAGGAATGTGTGTCAAACGCACACCTGTTGAAACTTTATTGACGTTTTGTCCACCAGCACCACCTGAACGGAAGGTATCCATTTTGATATCATCTTCACGAATTTCCACTTCGATAGTATCATCCAGCTCAGGCATAACCTCTACGGATGTAAATGAAGTATGGCGACGTTTGGCAGAGTCAAATGGTGAAATACGGACCAAACGGTGAACACCCATTTCTGATTTAAGTAGGCCGTATGCATTGGGACCTTCAAAAGACAAGGTCACAGATTTGATACCCGCTTCATCACCAGCCTGGTAATCCAAGACTTCTACTTTAAAGCCTTTGGCATTTCCATAACGAGTGTACATCCTGAGCAACATATCGCCCCAGTCCTGAGCCTCAGTACCACCAGATCCTGGATGAATTTCCAAGATGGCATTATTATGGTCATAAGGTTCTGACAAGAGAAGAGTCATCTCGTAGTTGGTCATCATCTTATCCAGTTCTGTCAACTGTTCGACCAGTTCATCATGGACTGACTCGTCTTCTGCTAAAAAGTCCAACAAAATCTCAACTTCATCCTGCAACTCTTCCATTTTACGGAAGGTGTTGTAGGTATTTTTTAATTCATTTAATTCTTGCGACGTTTTTTGGGCCGCGATATTATCGTTCCAAAAATCAGGTTCTGTCATCTTGTTTTCCAAGATGGCAATCTCTTCCTCTAAGCCTTCGAGGTCAAAGAGACCCCCTGAAAGAAGCTAATTTTTCACGATTTGCGTCAATTTTTTGACGAATTTCTGAAATGTCCATAGATACTCCTTTTCATATCGTTTTATTATACCATAATCTCTCATTTCTTTCCATATTTTGCTTTTCGCCGCTTTTTGTGGCAGAAAAAAAGAGGCCCTAAAGCCTCTGGTTTAAAGGACTTTGGCAGAGGTATGAGTGATCTCCTCCACTTGAATTCCTTCTTTTTCAAACTTATCCTTTAATGAAGTCAAATCGATTTTTCCATCAATTTGAACTTCAATGACGACCTTCCCATCCTTACGCGGAATATTAACTGTGTGCGAGATATTTAGATTTTCTTCTACGATTAGAGCTACAATTTTTCCCAGTACTCCGACTTCATTTTCTGTAATGAAACGAACACGAATACCCTCTTCTCCGTATCCGGCGATTTCCAAGAAAGCCTGAAAAACATCGCGGTCTGTAATGACACCGTAGACCTGATGATTGTCTACGACTGGTAATATCCCAATTTTATTTTTCAGCATCAGATAGGTTGCATCTTCTAGACTAGCATAGCCAGAAACAGTCACGACATCTCGAATCATGACATCTTTTACTTTGGTTTTATTCAGAAGATAATTCATCTCATAGATAGAGAGACTGGTTGCTTTAGATGGGCTGGCTTCCGCAATGGTTCCTTCTGTTACCAATCCGACTAATTGATCGTTTTCGATAACAGGTAAACGGTGCAAACCTTGCTCGCGCATCAAATCTGCTGCGTGTGCTACAGTCGTATCTGGACTGATATAAACTACCTTACGGGTCATGAAATCTTTAACTGCCATGAGACTTCTCCTTCTATATTGCTACTTTTATTATACACTTTCTTAGAAAATCTATCAAACGCTTTCAGCTTTTTTCAAAACACTAAAAAATCTAATCTCTTTACAAAAAAGAGCTCTGGTTTCGAGCTCTCTGAATGAGGGATTAGCAATCCTCATTCGGTTTTATTTCATCACTTAGAAGATCTCTTTACAATCCTTATATGCCGACTAAAAAGGTCCCCCGGACTATATTGATGATTACTTCGTAATCTCCATCTGCAACCTAAACTAGTCTCCCAGACTAGAGGAGAATTGCTTGCGCAGTCCTTATCTGCCGACTAAAACAATCCACTGGATTGTTTTAGCCACCTAGGTATGCTTTTCTAACTTCTTCTGATGAGGCAAGTTCTTTTCCTGTTCCTGATAGGACAATCTTTCCTGTTTCAAGGACATAACCTCGGTCAGAGATAGCAAGGGCCTTGTTAGCGTTCTGTTCAATTAGGAGAACCGTTGTTCCTTGCTTCTGAATATCTTGAATGATATCAAAAATTTCTTGGATAAAGATTGGGGCAAGTCCCATTGACGGCTCATCCAAGAGAAGGAGCTTAGGTGTAGACATGAGAGCGCGTCCCATAGCAAGCATCTGCTGTTCACCACCTGAAAGAGTTGCCGCATCTTGGTTTTTACGCTCTTCCAGACGAGGGAAGCGTGAGAAAACTTTTTTCAAGTTGGCTTGATTTTCTTCACGATTTTTCTTCAAGAAAGCTCCCATTTCTAGATTTTCCATAACAGTCAAGCCTGGAAAAACATGGCGTCCCTCAGGAACTTGTGAGAGGCCACCTGCCACGATTTTTTGCGCTGGCAACTTTTGAATTTCTTTTCCTAAAAACTGAATTTTACCAGCACTTGGGCGAACCAAACCTGAAAGGGTACGAAGAATGGTTGTTTTACCAGCACCATTGGCACCGATAAGGGAAACAACTTCTCCTTCATTAACCTCGAAACTCACATCACGAACTGCTTGGATCATACCATAATGTACAGAGAGGTTTTCAACTTTTAACATAGGCATTAGGCTTCACCTCCTAGATAAGCTTCGATAACACGTTTATTCGTCTTAATTTCGTCAGGAGTTCCCTGAGCAATCAAACGACCATATTCCAGAACATAGATACGCTCAGTGACTTCCATAACCAAATTCATGTCGTGTTCGATGAGCATGATGGTAATTTTAAATTCGTCTTTGATACGGCGAATCAGTTCTGTCAATTCAGCTGTTTCTTGAGGATTCATCCCAGCTGCCGGTTCATCCAAAAAGAGGATTTTAGGTTCAGTTGCCAGAGCACGAACGATTTCTAATCGACGTTGTTGGCCATAGGCCAGATTCTTAGCAAGAGTATCTGCGTCGCCATCCAAATCAAAAATCTTCAGCAAGTCCAAAGCTTTGCTTTTTAATTCTTCCTCATTCTTATAAAAAGCTGGTAGGCGTAGGAAGCTCGCAAGGACATGTTGTTTATGATGATTGCTAAATGCAATCAAAACATTTTCCAAAACTGTCAAGTCCTTGAACAAACGAATATTTTGGAAAGTACGACTGAGACCAAGTGACGCAATCTTATAGGGAGTTTTCCCATTTAGGAGGTGACCATCTAATGTGACAGTACCTTCGCTTGGTTCATAAACACCGGTCAAGAGATTGAAAAGGGTTGTTTTACCAGCCCCGTTTGGTCCAATCAGACCAACCAATTCTCCCTCGTTCAATTCAAGAGTGACATCTCCAACAGCTGTTAGACCGCCAAAATGTTTGGTTAACTGTTTAACTTCAAGTAATGCCATTAGTTTTGTCCCTCCTTCTTAGATTTTTTAAAGAAACGTGATAGACTCAATTCCCATGTTCCAAGAAGTCCACCTGGTCTGAAAATCATCACCAATACAAGAGCTAAAGCATATATGATCATACGTACGCTAGCCACATCTTGAAGGAGCATATTTAAAATTCCCAAAACAATCGCAGAAACGATCGTACCTGTAATAGAACCAAGTCCACCAAATACTACGATAATCAACACATTGATAGAATTAATAAAGGTGTAATCTTTTGGTACAACAGATCCGATAAAACCAGCCTGAAGTGAACCAGCAATACTTGCTGTAATGGCACCAAAGACAAAAGCGATTATTTTGATCTTTGTGGTATTTACCCCAACAGACTCCGCAGCAATCTCATCCTCACGAACAGATAGAGTAGAGCGTCCAATCGGACTACGTAAGAAGTTGAGGGTTGCAATAGTTGTGATAATCACAAAAAGGTAAACCATTTGCCAAGTTGTGAAGTTAGGGATACCCAAGATACCAGCAGCACCGTTGGTCAAACTTCCACCATTAATGATAAAGATACGAATGATTTCTGAAACACCTAGTGTCGCGACGGCCAGATAG